>NZ_NVXQ01000029.1 GCF_002733955.1 Hoeflea sp.
CGAGTGTCGCTTGCGCGGCTCTCTTTGGATAACACAAGGGCGAACTTCTTGGCGCCAGCGGCGCGCCGCCCTCGTTGTGTGAGCGGTTTATAGGGGCCACCCTCACGAAGAGTCAACAGCCTTTTTCGCAAATCTGTCATTTTCTTTGACCAAAAAGGAAAATTCCGCGAGCCCCTATTTCGAAAGCCCGGAAAACCCCTGCATCCACTGATATAAGCACCGATTTTCGCTGATCAAGGGCCCGACTTAACGCCGGAGCTGCAGGCAGACAGTCCGCGGCCGCGCCACCCCTGCCAAATCAGCCAGGGCTTGGTTTCTTTGCAAAAGGGTTCGATGAGGTCGAATCCGGACGCACTCCCCCGACGCAACGGCAACAGGCAGAGCCATCTGCCGGGCCGACAGCCAGCCAGACCCGGAGTCGTGGCAGATTCCCCGCATCTCCAGTGCGGATAGCGGGTGGCATATATAAAAATATAATTTACAAATGAATATACGGAATTATGCTTGGGTCTTCGTCCGGGAGGGATCAATGACACACAGGATTGAGTTGAAGGGGATGACCTGGTCGGACCCGCGCGGGTATGATCCGGTCGTCGCGGCGGCAAAGGAATTTGCGTCACGCCACCCCGGGATCAGCATCAGCTGGGACAAACGTTCGCTGCAGGGGTTCGAGACGACGCCCGTCGACGAACTGGCAGCCAGCTATGACCTGATGGTGATCGACCACCCCCATGTCGGCGCCGTTGCCGATCAGGGCTGCCTGCTTCCCTTCGAAACCCACGCCAGCGAGGATGCGCTGGCCGCGCTCGCCAACCAGTCCGTCGGCAGGAGCTTCCAGAGCTATTTCCTTCATGGCCGGCAATGGGCCTTGCCGATCGATGCCGCAACCCAGGTCCAGGCCCACCGCGCCGATCTCTCGCCACGGGTGGAGGGCTGGAGCGACGTGATCCGCAAGGCCCGCGACGGACACGTGATCTGGGCGCTGAGGCCGCCGCATGTGCTGATGAATTTCTACACCCTTGCCGCCAATCTCGGCCGCCCTTGCGCGACAAGTTATGGCGACCTCATCGATATCCCGACCGGCCTGCATGTCTTCGAGCAGCTTCGCGCCGTGTCGCAACACATGGATGATGCCTTCTACACGATGGACCCGATCGCCGTTCTCGATGAACTGTCCGGGACCGATCGCTACCATCTTTCGCCACTGGTCTATCTCTACAAGGGCTATGCCGATGAGGGCTACCGCGCCAACCGCATCAGCTTCACCGATATGCCGGTTCTGGGATGCAACGGCCCCCTGGGCTCTGCACTCGGCGGCACCGGCATCGCGATCTCGTCGAAAACGGCACATCCGGATCTCTGCACCGAGTTCGCTCTGTGGCTGGCCGGCGCAGAATGTCAGTCCGGCCTCTACGCACGATCCAATGGCCAACCGGGCAATGCGCTCGCCTGGAGCGACCCCTGCGTCAACACCCCCGTGGGAAACGCCTATTACAACACGAGGCTGACCCACGAGACCGCATGGCTGCGCCCACGCCATGACGGCTACATGCAGTTCCAGGAAGAAGGTTCCGTGATCGTCACCGATGCCTTGCGCGGGCGGCTCGAACCGGGCAAGGCAGTCGCCTGTCTCAATGAGCGGTTTCGCGCCAGTTTTCTTAAGCGCGCTTCAGCCTGAACACCGATCCTCTGCTCCTGTCTTCTCCCGCTGCGAGCTCACCGATCCTCCAATTTCAAGGCCGCGGACCCGCACCACTTGCAGTCCTCCTGCTGACAGCATTTGGGGAGAGCGCCGCATTGCCAAAACCAATGTGAAGGCGATCATCTCACTTGTCATAACAATTATTCTCATACTATCCTGATAGGTAGTGACATTATCAGTCACAGAAGCAAATCTCTTGAGGGACAAAATAATGAAAAAATGCTGTTCACGACCCCTATCCGCCTTTCTCGCAACCCTGGCGCTTGCCATGACAGGTTCAGCGGTAACCGAGGCCCAGGCGCAGGAATGCCCGGTTTCGCCCGCTACCGGGCTGATAGCCTTTGAAGTCGGCGTCTCCACCGTTCTCGGCCATATCCCGGAAACTGCGGCTGGAAAACGGGTTCCGCTCGTCCTCAACCTGCACCCAAGTGGCGGCTCCGGCCTGCGCAGCCTTGAGGACAGCCGTCATGTGGCGGACGAGAACGGGTTCGTGCTCGTCACGCCGACCGGGGACGTCGGACCGATTTTTGGCGGCTGGACATGGAATGTACCGGGCGTCCCGACCTTCGGTGAGGGCAATTATCCTGCGGAGGATGCCCGCAATGAGGTCGAATTCCTGAGCCAGGTCATCGACAAGGCATCAGAGATTGCCTGCATCGACCCCAAGCGCATCTATGTCATGGGTTTTTCCGGTGGAGCCCGCATGGCGTCGCGCATGGCCTGCGACATGGCTGACCGGATTGCCGCCATTGCCCCCATCGGCGGCATCCGCTTTTCAAAACCTTCCGACACGGGGCTGGGCCTGCCCAATGCGCAGGCCTGCACACCCTCCCGTCCGGTGCCGGTCATGGCGCTTCATGGGCACTGGGACCCGACCAATGTCTGGTACGACAGCGAACTGGGAGAAACCCCCTTCCTCAATCCGAGCGACGGCAGCAAGCGCGTCGCCGCCGCTCCGAAGCCCGGCACATCCTGGAGCTACAGCGGTGAAGCCGCTCTGGCCCGCTGGGTGGAGCACAATGGCTGCTCGCTCGAGCCAAAGATCACCGACATTGCCGATGATGTCCAACAGCGCGACTACCAGGATTGCCGCGACGGCGGTGATGTAACGCTGATGTTCTTCGAGGATGGCGGCCACGCCGTGCCCGGATACGACACCGCTTGGGGTCCCGGCCAGGGCATAAGCGATTTCGACGGCTATGCTGTCGCCTGGGATCTGTTGAAATCCCACAGCCTCCCGGAATGAAGATTGCCGTCTCGGCTTGATTGACCAGGAAATGCCGGCGGGCTTGATCCCGCCGGCGCTCGCACCGGCACATCGAACGATCAGATCCCGCCAGATGTCGGGTCAGATTGGTGCAGCTTTTACCCTGATACCACTGATGTCCCGGCAGCGTGTCCGGCGACAAAGCCGAAACCGATGGCCGTCAGCAAGCCATTGCCGGAAAGATAGCCCGACACATCCGGGCCCGACACACCGCAGGCCGCGCCACCCCCGGCAAACAGATTGGCAAATGGCGTGCCGTCATCCCGCACCACCCGGGCCTGATCATCGATCTTCAGGCCGCCCTGGGTGTGAAACAGGGCCCCGGTCACCTTCACCGCGTGAAACGGCGCCAGCAGAGCCGGCTTACCGGTGAAATTCCGGCCAAACGGATCGTCGGCCTTACCGGATTGAAAACGCGCCACCTCTGTCAGCGTTACTGACAGTGCCGTCTCGGGCAGTCCGGTCACCCAGGCCAGTTCGCCCACATCTGCGGCTTCACGGATAGCACCAGCCGCCATCGCCTCCTGGTAGTCCGGAAAGCCCTGGGCAAAGGCATGCAGCCGCGCATCGTAAATGTTCCAGGCGATTCCACCGGGTTGCGCCAGCACATTGACGGCCTGCTCGGAGTAGCCGCCATGCTCGTTGGAAAAACGCACCCCGTCCGCATTGACCTGGATGCCGCCTTCCATCATCAGCGCCCAGGAAATCAGGATGCCATGCGGATGCGCCAGCGAGCCGTGACCCTGGTAGCCCGAAAGATGATCGATGCGCGCGCCCAGCGTCTCGCCCCAGATAAGCGCATCGCCAGTATTGCCCTGATGGCCGTAATAGAGACCCTCGGCAATCTCGGGAATGTGCTCACGCACCAGCGCGGCATTTCCGCCAAAACCATTGCAGGCCAGCACCAGCGCCTTGCAGCCGAGCACTTCCCGTGCCCCATCCGGCCGGGTGATTTCGACAGCCGTGATCCTGTCTTCGGCGTCTGCATAGAGGGCGGTGACATGCGCTTCGGTGACAACCGGGATTTCCGCCGCCTCGACCGCAGCGAGTAACCGCGCTTCCAGCGCCGCACCGGTCTTTTCGGGCACCGCGTGCATCCGGTGCCGGGAATGGCCGGGATAGAGGAAATCATCCAGCACGATCCACTCGAGCCCGTGCATATCAGCCAGCCATTCCAGTGCCGGGCCGATTGCTTGCGCGGCGAGCTGCGTCAGCGAAGCCACCGACTTGCCCTTGGATTTGGCCATGATGTCGGCCTCGAACCGCTCTGGCGTGTCATCTTCAACGCCAATGGCGCGCTGAAACCGGGTCGCAGGCGCCGGCACGAAGCCCGACGACATCGAGGTGGAGCCGGAAGGCGAGACATCGCGTTCAAGAACCATCACCTCGGCCCCGGCGGCCCTGGCCCGCAGCGCCGCGACCAGTCCGCAAGCGCCCGCACCGATCACAACGACATCAGCCTCGGCATCAATGTGGTCTGGCAAACTGTGCGAGATCCGGCCGCCGTTCATCTCAGGCACCGGCGATCATGGCTGCCGCCTCGCTGCAGGTCAGGGTTTTCGCCACCGTCGACAGATCACCGATGGCGCGCTCATGGGTCTCGGCCGAGAACGCGGCACAACCGTCGCTGAGCACGAATGTCGAAAAATCCCGCACATGCGCGTCGCGCACGGTCGAGGCAACGCCGCCATTGGTGACGATGCCGCAGACCATCAGCGTCTCGATCCCGGCCTTGCGCAGCACCCATTCAAGCCGCGTCATGTAGAAGGCCGAATAGGCCACTTTCTCCACCGACAGATCGGCGGGCTGCAATTCATCCACCAGCGCATGGCCCCAGCTGCCAGGGGCAAAATCACCCTTGGCCAGGAACGGACGTATCTGCTTGAGATGCGGCGAGATGAATGGCTCGCCGCCCTTCCCCGGCACCAGCGTGAATTGCGTCGAGAGGATCCAGCCGCCTTTCTGCCTCAGTGCATTGGCCACCGGCAACACCCGTTCGGGCAGCGCGGCAATCGCTGAACTTTTCTGGTTGCCGCGTGCATAGGCGCCGTCGGGATGCAGAAAATCGTTTTGCAGATCGACGATCAGCAGGCCTGTGCGTGTGGGATCGAAAGACAGAGCCGTCATCATCTACGCTCCCGGGGTGATCACGAGATTGCCGAAATCATCGACCACGGCAACAAGTCCGGGATCGACGAAGATCGTGGTGTCGGCCTGCTCAAGCAGCGCCGGCCCGGCAATCGAAGCACCCACGGCCAGCTGCAAGCGTTCATAGACGCCTGCCTCATGCCATTTACCGTCAGCGAAGACCTGGCGTGTCCCGATCCGGCAGGCATCCGCCGGCTTGCCGTCGACCGGGGCGAAGACCGCCATGTCGAGCTTGGGGCGGCGGCCGATAACCGCAATCCGGTAGTTCATAACCCGCATCGGGATACCATCGAGCAACCGGCCATAGGTTTCCCGGTAGGCAGTTTCGAACGCATCGCGGATGCCCCGTGTCGTCAGCCCGGATTCAGGAATGTCGATCGCCACATTCACCGTGTGGGTCTGGCCAAGATAGAGCATGTCGAGCTCAATCACCCGGTCAACACGGGCAAAGGCGACGCCGGCATTTTCCAGCAGCGCTTCGGTCTCGTCACCAACGCGGATCATCTCGGCGCCGAGCTCTCCAGCATCAACCTGATCGAGCAGCCGGTTGACCGTCTGCACCCGGTCGTGGCGCATGTCGGCTACGACGCAGCCGAGCGCCGATGTGACGCCGGGAAACCGCGGAACCAGTGCCGAGGCAAGACCGACTTCCTTGATCAACGCGCCTGTGTGCAAGGCACCACCGCCGCCGAACGGCGTCGCCGAGAACTTCGCCGGATCATGGCCCTTCTCGATCGACACCAGCCGGATAGCGCCGGCCATCTTGGCATTAGCGAGCTGCAGGATTGCTTCCGCCGCATGCTCGATCGACAGCCCGAGCGGCGTCGCCAGATGCGTGTCGATCGCCCGCCGCGACGCCTCGACATCGAGCCGAGCCAGTTTGCCGCCGATCGGCCGGTCGGGATTGATCCGGCCGAGCACCACATTGGCGTCAGTCACCGTCGGCCGGTCGTTGCCGAGCCCGTAGCAGACAGGTCCCGGATCGGAACCGGCCGATTCCGGACCGACCTGCAGCAGCCCGCCCGTGTCGAGCGAGGCGATGGATCCGCCGCCAGCGCCGATCGTGGTGATCTCGATCATCGGCGTGCGCACCACCATGCCGAAATCGATCGCCGTCTGCGCCGCAAGGGCTGCTTCATTGTTGGCAACCAGAGACACGTCGAACGAGGTGCCGCCCATGTCGCAGGTGATGATGTTGTCAAAGCCGGCAGCCTTGGCGATTGCCGTCGCGGCAATGACGCCGGCAGCCGGCCCCGAGAGCGCGGTTCTGACCGGATAGCGTTTGGCCATGTCGATCGACATCACCCCGCCATTCGACTGAACGATCAGGATGTCGCCGCCAAAGCCCTTGGCCTCGAGCCCCTTTTCCAGCTTGTCGAGATAGGACGATACCACCGGCTGCAGATAGGCGTTCAGCGTCGCCGTCGACAGCCGCTCAAACTCGCGGATCTCCGGCAGGATTTCCGTAGCCGCCGTGACATAGGCATTGGGCCAGACCGAGCGCACCGCCTCGACGGCGCGTTTCTCGTTCTCGTTGTTGGCGTAGCCATTGATGAAGAACACGCAGACCGCTTCGCAGCCACTCTCGGCAAGCGCAGTCGCCTGCGCCTTGACTTCAGCCACGTCCACTCCGTCAAGCACGGTGCCGTCGGCCAGCACCCGTTCGCTGACTTCGACACGATCGGGCCGTTCCACCACCGGGGTGAAGGATCCCTTCAGGCCCCAGGTCGTCGGCCGGTCGCGGCGGCGCATTTCCAGCACGTCGCGAAACCCCTCCGTGGTGATGATGCCGGTGCGCGCCCCCTTGCGCTCGAGCAGCGCATTGGTGCCGACGGTCGTGCCGTGCACCACGGTGGAGATATCGGCAAAGTTTTCTACCCTGCTGCCAATGCCTTCGACAAAGCCTTTCGACTGGTCGCCGCGGGTGGACGGCACCTTGGCGGTGGAAACCTTTCCGCTGGTTTCATCGAGAATGAAGACATCGGTAAAGGTGCCGCCGACGTCGACGCCGATGACGTAAGCTGGTCGTGTCATTGGGCTGCCTCCCGGGCGCGCAGATCTCGTGTGGCGGCCTCATCAACGGTCCCATCCGGACCGATGACGACGCCGTAGTCGGCCTCGGTGTACTCAGCCGTGATGTAACCCAGCCGCAAATCACGGGCGACACTTTCAGGGTTACGCTCAAGGGCGCGGCCATAGCCGCCACCCCCGGGTGTTTCCAGCCGCAGCTTCTGGCCACGGTCAATGTGGACCCCGACGATTTTCGAGGCCATCGGCGGCACATGCTCGCCGTCCGCCTGCTCATAGTGGAATGTGTTCAAGGCACCTGCCCCGCCGCCAACCACGCCGGGCGGCGCAAACCGCCCCCGCTCGCCGAACAGGAACACATCCGCCTGTTTCTCCAGAAGCTCGATCTCGTAGACCGCGCCGAGGCCGCCACGGAATTCGCCTGCCCCGCCGGAATCGGGCCGCAGTGCCCATTGCGTGAACCGCACCGGATAGGCCGCTTCCAAAATTTCCAGCGGTGGAATCGTGGCGGTCGAAATCGGCGCATTGCCGTGGTTGAGACCGTCGCCGGCGCCCTGTGCGCCGTGACCGCCGCCGAAGAACGAGAACATCACCCAGCGCTGGCCATTGGCACGGTGTCCTGCCAGCGACAGCGCATTGATGGTGCCATAGGCGCAGGCCATGGCCGGTTCGGGCGCAATCTGCGCCACCGCCTGAAACACCACATCGATCAGCCGCAGGATCGTCTCGGTGTAACCGCCGACAGGTTTTGGCGCACGAACAGACAGTAGCGAATCCTCATCAATGCGGAAGTCGACCGGTTCGAGCACCCCGGCATTGGCCGGTACGTCGCCGAAGATGTGCTTGAGCGCCACGTAACAGGCGGCAATCGTCGTCGCCCGCGAGATATTTACCGGACCGGCGCAGGCCGGCGAAGAGCGCGAGAAATCCATCACCATGCTGTCACCGTCGATGATCAGGTCGAGCGCGATCTTCAACGGCTCGTCATTGATGCCGTCATTGTCGAGAAAATCTTCCGCCGAGACCGTGCCCGAGGTCAGGTTCGCGATCTGCGCCCGCATCATCTGCGCCGCACGCGCCGTCAGCTCGCCCATGCAGGCGGCAACCTTGCCGTCGCCATATTCATCGAGCAGCGCATTCATGCGCTTTTCGCCAAGCTGCAGCGCATTGATCTGGCCGTTGAGGTCGCCGTAGAGCGACAGCGGCAGCCGCGAGTTCGAGGACAGGATGTCGACAATGTCCTGGCGGAACTCGCCACGGTCATAAAGCTTGACCGGCGGGATCAGCATGCCTTCCTGGAAGCATTCGGTCGCGGCAGGATTGTAGTTGCCCGGCACATTGCCGCCAACATCGTGCCAGTGACCGACGGACGCCAGGTAACAGAACACCTCGCCATCGCGGAACACCGGCTTCACCAGTCGGAAGTCGGACAGATGCGTCCCGCCGTCATAGGGATCGTTGAAAATCCAGACATCGCCTTCGTGGACACCGCCTTGTTTCGCCGCCTTGTCGATCACCGCCTTGACCGCAAACGCCATCACCCCGACGAAAATCGGCAGGCCGGACTTGCCTTGCACCAGCGTGTCGCCGGTCTTGGCGTCATAGATCCCGTGCGAGGCATCATGCGCCTCGGCAATGATCGGATTGAACGCGGAGCGGAACAGCGTTGCGTCCATCTCGTCGGCAATCTGTTCCAGCCGGCCTTTGAGGATGGCCAGTGTGACCGGATCAATCGTCATTCCTGAGTGTCTCCATCGTAGCGCTTGCCGCTGGCAAGCAGGTCGGCCGTGCCGATGACGCCATTGAGCCCGGCAAAATCGAACATGCGGTTGCGGAAAGCTTCGTTGGAACCCGACGACAGGAGGTTCGCATAATAGTCCCGCGCGGTTGCGGCGATGGCGCGCACGATACCGCCTGGGAAGATGACGAAGCTGAACCCAAGCTCCTGTAAACCGGCAGCATTGATGATCGGCGTCTTGCCGCCCTCGACCATGTTGGCCATCAGCGGCACGCGGCCGCCAAAACGCTTCACAATAAGATGGATCTCGTCCATCGACTGCGGCGCTTCGATGAACAGCATGTCGGCGCCGGCCTCGACATAGGCCTCGGCCCGCTCCATCGCCGCATCGAAGCCTTCGACCGCAATCGCGTCCGTGCGCCCGATCACCAGAGTTTCCTCCGAGTGCCGCGCGTCGCAGGCAGCGCGGATCTTGCCCGCCATCTCGCCCTTGGAGATCAGCGATTTTCCGTCCAGATGGCCGCAGCGCTTCGGCATGGTCTGGTCTTCAAGCTGTAGCGCATTGGCGCCCATGCGCTCGAACACCCGCACCGTCCGCTGCACATTGAGCGCATTGCCGAAGCCGTTGTCGGCATCGACGATGATCGGCAACGCAATCCGGTCACGCAGCGCCGCGATGGTATCAGCCACCTCGCTCATCGAGACCAGTCCGATATCGGGCCGGCCGAACCGCGTATAGGCGATGGACGCGCCCGACAGATAGACCGCCTCGGCGCCGGACTGCTCGGCAATCAGGCCGGTCAGGGCATCATAGACACCGGGTGCAAGCAGGATCTCTGCCTGGCCCAGCCGTTGTTTCAGGCTCATGCGCCTGCCTCCTTTTCGCGTTCCGCCGCGAAACGCTTTTTCAAATGCGGCACCAGCCCGCCATCGGCGAGCATCGGCTTGAGATTGTCCGGCAACGGCTCGAGCCGGACAGTTTGGTTCTTGTCGGTCAACCGCAGTTCTCCCTTCACCGGATCGAGCGCCACCGCGTCACCATCGGCAATTCCGTCGAGATTATCCGCGACCAGCACCGGCAGGCCGAGATTGAGCGCGTTTCGGTAGAAAATCCCGGCAAAGGACCTGGCCACGACACCGGCAAGCCCGAGATGTTTCAGCGCTTCCGCCGCCTGCTCCCGCGACGAGCCCACGCCAAAATTCTTGCCCGCCACGATCACGTCGCCGGGCTTCACCGATCCGGCGAAATCCGGCCGCGCCGACTCAAGACAATGAGCCGCAAGCATGTCGAGACCACCCCTCATGTATTGGCCCGGTGCGAGCTGGTCCGTGTCGATATTGTCGCCGAGGAGGAAGATCCGTCCGCTCATGCCGCGCCCTCCGCGTCAGCCAGGAATTCACGCGGATCGGCAATGCGCCCGGTAATCGCTGATGCCGCCACGGTCAGCGGCGAAGCCAGCCAGACCTTGGAGGACGCTGCGCCCATCCGCCCCTGGAAATTGCGCGCCGTCGAGGAAATGCAGGTCACATCCTCACCCAAACGGTCCGCGCCGTATCCGGCACAGATGCCGCAGGCATTGGGGAGAATCTGCGCGCCGGCATCCTCGAAAACAGTCATGATGCCTTCATCCGCGGCCCGCTGCTGGTCACGCATCGAAGCCGGGGCAACCTTGAGCGCAACACCGGGAGCCAGCTTGCGGCCGCGCAGGATCGCAGCAGCGCCCTTGAGATCCTCATATTTGGCGCCGGTGCAGGCACCGATGTAGGCCACCTCGAAACGGGTTTCCGGTGCCTCGGTCACCGGCATCGCGTTCGCCGGCGAGTGCGGTGCGGCCACCTGCGGCTCCAGCGCGGAGGCGTCAAAGACGTGGTGCGCAGCAAGCTCGGCGCCGGGATCGGTCACCAGCCCGTGCCAGTCACCTGCCGACCCGCCAACGCTTTCCAGATAGGCCGCGGTCGTTGCATCAGGCGCAATCAGTCCGGCCTGGCCGCCGAGTTCGGCCGCCATGTTCGAAAGCGTCATCCGCTCCTGCATCGACAGCGCCGCAATGGCCTCGCCGGTATATTCCACCGCCTGGTACTGCCCGCCATCCATGCCGAGGCGTCCGCACAGCGCCAGCATGATGTCCTTGGCCAGAACACCCGGCGACAGCTGGCCCTTGCATTCGATCAGGATGGTGCCGGGCACCTTGAGCCAGATCTCACCGGTGGCCAGAACGCCCGCCATCTCGGTGGCGCCGATGCCGAACATGTAGGCCCCGAACGCACCGCCGGTTGGTGAATGACTGTCGCCGCCGACGACGAGCATCCCGGGTTTCAGGTGCCCGCGCTCCGGAAGCACCACATGGCAGATGCCTTCGCCGTTATGAAAGGCGACCTTGCGTTCTTTGGCCCATTGGCGCGTCAGCTCGAGGATGCGCGCGCCCTCATCGGTATCACCCGGCACGAAATGATCCGAAATCAGAACAACCTTGGAGGCGTCGAACAGACCAACGCCGAGTTCCTTGAGGATCGGCTCCACCCGTCGCGGCCCGCCCGAATCGTGGATCATCGCAAGATCCACCCGGGCGGTGACCACATCGCCGGGACGGACAGTTTCCACTCCGGCAGCACGGGCAATGATCTTTTGCGCAAGCGTCGATGCCATCACGCCAGTCCCAGATAAGAGCGCTGCAGTTCCGGATCATCCATCAGGTCGGCCGGGATCCCCGACAGCTTGATCTCGCCGTTTTCCATGACGAAGGCACGGTCTGCGATTTCCATCGACTGCAGCACGTTCTGTTCGACCAGCAGGATTGTCAGCCCGTCGGTGTTGAGCTGCTTGATCAGCGAAAACATTTCTTCGACCAGCAGGGGAGACAGGCCAATCGACGGCTCGTCAAGAATGAGCAGTTGCGGCTCGGCCATCATGCCGCGGCCAATGGCCAGCATCTGCTGCTCGCCACCCGAAAGCGTACCGGCGTTTTGCGAGAACCGTTCGCGCAGGCGCGGAAAGATTTCGGCCACATGCTCGATGTTGCGCGTCCGGTTCGGCTTGCCGCGCCGGTAGCTGCCGAGTTCGAGATTTTCCCGCACCGTCATGTTGGGGAACACGTGCCGGCCTTCGGGGACCTGGATCAGGCCCTCGTCGACAATCGCCTGCGGGCTAAGACCCGAAACCGACTTGCCCTCGAATGTGATCGATCCGCTCCAGGGCTGCATCAGCCCGGACACCACCGCCGAAAACGTCGTCTTGCCGACGCCGTTGGACCCCAGCAGCGTGACGATCTCGCCCTTGCTGATCGACAGGTCTATGCCGCGCAGGACCTCGACTGCACCGTAGCCGGCGCGCAGATTGCTGACCTCAAGCACTGGCTGCCTCCCGCTTGGCGATGCGTTCGGCCATGCCCTTGCCCAAATAGGCTTCAATGACATGCGGATCGGAGACAACCTCGCGCGGCGGCCCCTCCGCGATGATCGCCCCCTGGTTCAACACCCAGGTGTAATCCGACAGGCTCATCACCGCCTGCATCACGTGTTCGATCAGCAGGATGGTGACCCCCGCATCGCGGATCGTGTTGATGACCGGGATCACATCGCGAATTTCGGACGGGTTGAGCCCGGCCAGAACCTCGTCAAACAGGATCATCTTCGGGTCGGTCGCCAACGCCCGTGCCACTTCGAGACGCTTGCGCCCGGCCACCGTCAGCGAACCCGCATCCATGTCCAGCCGGTCGCCGAGGCCAACCTGTCGGGCCACGTCTTCGGCCTTGGCAAGCGCCTCGGTGCGGCCGCGGATTTTCAGATGCGCGCCCACGGCGATGTTTTCCCTTACCGTCTGCCCCGCGAATGGCTGCACAGTCTGGAAGGTCCGGATCATGCCCCGTGTGGCGATCGCCTCCGGCGGCAGGCAGGTGATGTCCTGCCCCAGAAACCGCACGGAACCGGAATCGGGCGTGTGAAACCCGGTGATCAGCGCAAACAGCGTGGTCTTGCCGGCGCCGTTCGGGCCGATCAGCGAGGTGATCCCGCCTTGCGGCACCGTCATCGTCACCGATTGGGACGCCTGCACGCCGCCAAAGCTTTTGCAAAGCGCATTGATCTCAAGCATGGCCCTTGCCCTCTTCAACCCGGGATTCGGCCGGCTTTCCGCTGCGCAGATGCGACGCCAGACCAGCAAGGCCGCGTGGCACGAACAGCACCATGACAACGAGAAGCACGCCGTAGAGCACAAGGCTGATCCCCGGCGCATCGCCAATCACCGCACGCGACAGCTCCGACAATCCATGCAGGAAGGCTGCCCCGAGCAGCGGCCCGAACAGCGTGCCCATGCCGCCGATAATCGGCACCAGCAGGCTTTCGACCGAAATCGCCGCGCCATAGGCAATATGCGGATCGAGATAGAGGAAATACTGCGCATAGAAGACCCCGGCGAGACCGGCAAAGAACCCCGACAACATGATTGCGCCCATCTTCACCCGAAACGCATCAACACCCAGCGCCCGCGCCGCATCCTCGTTGTCGCGCACTGCCATCAGCTGTGCCCCGAAGCGGGAATTGCCGATCTTCCAGACCGTCAGGAAGGCGGCAAACGTCATCGCCCAGATCACCCAAAAGAAACCCTCCTTGCTTGCAAACTGGAAATTGGCCGCACTGCGCTCGAGCGGGATCAGCAGTCCGACGCCGGCGCCGGTAAAGTCCACCGAGTTCGAGAGAATCCGCAGCACTTCGGCGAAAGCCAGCGTCACCAGCGCAAAATAGGATCCGCGCAGTCCGTAGCGGAAGGTGCAGAACCCGATGAATGCACCGACGGCCGCAGCGGCGAACCCGCCAACAACAAGGCCGAGCCAGGGGTTGATGCCGAACTGCACCTGCAGCACCGCCACCGCATAGGCCCCGGTGCCAAAATAGGCCGCATGGCCGAACGAGACCTGCCCGCCATAGCCGCCGAGGATATTCCAGGCCTGGCCCAGCAGCGCGGCATAGAGCGTCATGATGACGATGTTGAGCAGTGATTCCTGCGTGATCAGCATCGGCGCGAGCGCGATCAGGCCGAAGACGACGATGAGCATCAGCAATTTGTTGGCTTGGTTCATGCCTTTGCTCCGAACAGGCCGTTGGGCCGGAAAATCAGCACCAGGATAAAGATCAGGAAGATGCCGATCTGGCCCAGGCTTTCGCCCAGAAACAAACCGCCCAGCGCTTCGACGACGCCGATGATCAACCCGCCGATCAGCGCACCGACGAAGGATCCCATGCCCCCGAGCACCACGATGGTGAAGGCGATCAGCACGAAACCGCCGCCGACCTGCGGATTGACGTAATAGCTCGGCAGCAGCAGACAGGCGGCGACGCCGAGACAGGCGACACCGAGGCCGAAGCTCATGGCAAACACGTGATCGGCGTTGATGCCCACCAGTTGCGCGCCCTTGCGCTCCTTGGCCAGCGCACGGATGGCCCGACCCAGATCAGTGTGGCTCATCAGCAGCCAGAGAAGCGCTGCGGTCACCAGAGCGCCGACAAAAGCCACCACCTTCGGATAGGGCAGAAAGGCGCCGAAGATCTCGACCACATCAAAGGAATAAGGCGTGTCGACGGTCCGGGTGTCGGAACGGAAGAAATAGAGTGACAGGTTTTCAATGATGATGGAAAGCCCGAGCGTGACCAACAGGATGTTTTCATCCCGGCCATGACTGGCGCGGCCGATGATGCCCCGCTGCAAGGCGTAGCCCAAGGCGAACATCGCCGGAGGCACGATCAGCAAGGCCAGATAGGGATCGATCCCGAACTGCACATTGAGGAAATAAACCGCGTAGAGCCCGAGCATCAGCAGCGCCCCATGGGCGAAATTGATGATGTGCAGAACGCCGTAGATCAGGGTCAGACCGAGCGCCACCAGGGCATAAAGCCCGCCAGTAGTCAGCCCGTTGAGAACCGATGGAATGATGATTGCGCTGTCTGGCATGCTGGCCCGCGATCCGGATAGGGGAAATCCGGGCCGGACGCATGACGTCCGGCCCGTCGGCATCGTTGAGACGATTTACATCGTCATCGGGAAGACGGTTTCGGCAGACGCAAACTCTTCGGGATAGATCACTTCGATCTCGCCCTTCTGAACCTGCGTGTTGACCGGCTGTGCTCCCTCATTCTGGCCATTGACCATCTTGGTCGGACCATAGGGCATACCATGATTGGCCCATGTCGAGGATGCCAGCGCTGCATTGATGGCATCAGGATCCGTCGACCCCGCGCGCTCGATCGCGTCGGCAAGGAAGGCCACCGCGTTGTAGGCCAGGAACACTTCGTAGGTGTAGACCAGGCCAGCGGCTTCCGCAGCCTTGCGGCGTTCAAGCGCAACGTCCGACTTCGGATCATACCAGTGATTGCAGTCCATGATCAGCTCAGCCGCTTCCGGGAACTCACCCACGAACTGAAGGTTCGACGCAGCCCCGCCAAGCACCGAGTAGATGCCCTTGGCTTCGATCTTCTGCTGCCGCAGGGTGCGGGCCAGAAGCACATATTCATTGTAGTAGTTGGCCGGAATGATCAGGTCGGGCTTCTTCGACTTGATCTGCAGCGCGATGTTGGTGAAATCGCGGGTCGGGTTGGCGTGCTTGATCACGTCCACCACTTCGATGCCGATTCCCGGAAGCTGCTTGGACAGAAGCTCCGCAGTGCCCGTACCAAAGAGCGATTCCTCATGCACGATCATCGCGGTCTTGGCCGGCGATCCGGCCGCCTTGTTGATGGTGTCGAGATTGCTCACCGCCATCTCCGCAACCTTGCCGTAGCCGGGGCCGAAGCGGAAGGTGTTGGCCAGACCGCGGCTGACGATCGAGTCGGACACGCCGACATCGACCACATGCGGGGTATTCGTCTTGGCCGCTTCCTGCGATGTCGCAAGCGAAATCGCCGAGGAATAGCCGGCAACGAGGCCGTGCACGCCGGCCTCGGTCATCTTGGTCACCTCGGCAGCACCGATATCCGGCTTGCCCTGGCTATCGGCGAGCATCGCCTCGATCATGGCGCCGCCCATCGACTTGATGCCGCCTGCAGCATTGATATCCGCAATCGCCATTTCCGCACCGGCGCGGCACTGCGAACCGGAAAACGCGATGAAGCCCGAAACCGGATGGATCAGGCCGATCTTCACCGGCGCCGCCTGCGCCCGCAGCACCGCGGGAAATCCAGTCACACCAACGGCAAGTGCCGCGGCTCCCGTCGCGAGAAATTCGCGGCGGCCAATTGCTGAGGAATTGGTCTTCGTTGTCTTCGTATCAGCCATCATTCACCTCCTGTTTGGTCGACCCACGGTCGATTCAGTGTTCCCCGGTTATGTTTGTTTCAGCACCGCCGGCCGGGACCGATGACGCAGTTTCTGTCGCCCATCGCATGCCTTCTCTTTCGCGAACGCGATTCATGGACATTTCGAAGCGATAGATGTCGGGACGATAAAGAACCCGGATGTATTCGACCGGCCGGCCGGAGCTGTCGCGTACGACGCGGCGGACCTCGATCAGTGGTGTGCCGGCATGAACCGACAGGGCGCTGGCCACGTCTGAATCGGCAAGTGAAGCGGATATGGTCTGGCGCGCCGAGGCCACCTTGACCCCCGCCAGCTCCAGCAGCAGCAGCAACGGCTTGGCATCAAGGTCCTCGCGGCCGAACTGCCTGCCGATATCGGCAGGCACATAGGTCACCAGATAGGACATCGGCTCGCCATCAAGGCTACGCACACGCACGGCGTGCTGAACCTCAGTTCCCGGCTCGATCTCGAGCGCATGGGCGATGTCTTCATTGGCGGGAACATAGTCGAGATCCAGCACTCGGGCTTCGGTCGCAATGCCCATCAGCGAGATGTTTTCCAGCCATCCGTCAATCGACGAGGTCACCGCCGGCGCCTTGGGCCGGTGGATCACCCGCGTGCCCCGGCCCCGTTCGCGCACCACAAGACCTGCGTCCGCAAGTTCGTTGAGCGCCCGCTTGGCGGTGATGCGCGAGACATTGAATTCGAGGGCCAGTTCCTGCTCGCCGGGCACCAGCTCACCGGACTGAACCTCACCGCCGAAGATGCGATTGCGCAGGATCAGGAAGATCTGGTGATAGAGCGGAACCCGGGCATTCGGATCAAGCCGTACGGGAGACCGCTCACCGCCTGCTTCGACTTTGTCCACCTGACCTGACTTAGACGTTTTCATACCCGCTCCAGACCTTGTCGAAACTAATGGTATGTCAATATGCCATTATGTCAACAGATTCTGGGTTGCGCCTTGCATTTAAGGCTTCGCTGATCTTTCACCTCGCCCTTGATGTGGAGCTGACCGCCTGGGAATTGGCTAACGGTCAGGGGTTAAACGCAAATGGGCGCCGCCTTTCGGCAGCGCCCATCTGTAGAGCAAGCTGGGCTCGGCGGCCCCGCCTTCGATGGAAGGAGGGCAGGCTGGAAGGCCCTAGGTCTCGTCGGACACACCCAGCAGGCGCATGGCGTTCTGCTTCAGGATCAGCGGCCGCACCTCATCCTTGAATTCGGCCTTGTCGAACGCATTCAGCCATTTCTCCGGCGCGATCATCGGCCAGTCCGAGCCAAACAGCATCTTCTTCTTCAGAAGCGTGTTGGCATAACGCACAAGGATCGGCGGGAAATATTTCGGCGACCAGCCGGAAAGGTCGATATAAACATTGGGCTTGTGGGTGGCGACCGACAGCGCCTCTTCTTGCCACGGGAACGAAGGGTGCGCCAGGATGATCGGCATGTCCGGGAAATCGACCGCCAGATCATCCATATACATCGGGTTCGAATATTTCAGCCGCATGCCGTTGCCGCCCTTCATGCCCGATCCGACACCGGTCTGGCCGGTGTGAAACAGCGCCGGCTTGCCGGTTTCGGCAATCGCCTCGTACAGATCATAGGCCATCCGGTCATTGGGGTAGAACCCCTGCATGGTCGGGTGGAACTTGAAGCCCTGGATGCCATGGTTCTTGACCAGATCAAGCGCCTCGCGGGCGCCGAGCTTGCCCTTGTGCGGGTCGATCGAGGCAAACGGGATAAGGATATCGCTTTCCTTGGCGCAGGCCTCCGCGACTTCGTAATTGTTGTAACGGCGGTAGCCGGTCTCACGCTCCGCATCGACCGGGAAGATCACCGCCGCGATGTTCATCTCGCGGTAATGCGCTGCCGTTTCGGGAATGGTCGGCGGGTGCTGCCAGGGCGCACCGAAATATTTCGCCATTGTCGACTGCAGTTCATCATAGCCGTCATCGGCGTGGCAGCCGCAGGATTCCTCCGCGTGGGTGTGGAAGTCGATTGCACGGACTTTGGAAAAATCTACCATTGTTACCTCACACCCGGATCAGAGCCGGGTCTTCATTGTCATACAGCCGTTCGAGAAGATCGGCACGGCGGGTGATGATCTTGCGCACATTGAGCGACCCCTTGTCGGTCACCTCGGAGTCTTTCAGGCTTGGCGGATCGGCAAGAATGATGGCGCGGGCAATGCGCTTGGCCGATCCGGATGAGGCTTTCGCCATGGCGCGCAGCCGGGATTCGATTGCCGCCTGAAGCTCCGGATCGATGACCGCGCCATCGGAGCTGTTGTCGCCGTGGACCTGGTCGGGTTTCGGAAAAATGAACAGGCCGATCTCGCCACGATCATGGCCGCAGACAACAACATCCTGAACCAGGCCGCGAAGGCTGTCCAGCGCGTCCAGCCGCAGCTTGCCGGCCTGCACCCAGGTGCCGGTCAAGAGCTTGAAGTCTTCCGAGACCCGGCCGTCAAACGACAGGCCGCGTTCCGGATCGTCCGGATTGACGAACCGCACCGCATCGCCGGTGATCAGAAAGCGTTCCTCATCGAAAGCTGCCGCGGATTTTTCCTTGTCGCCCCAATAGCCCGACATGATGTTGGGGCCCTTGACCCGCAACTCGCAGCGCATCTCGTCGTCGGGGATCAGTTTCAGCTCGGTTCCCGGCAGCGGCACGCCGATCACGCCCGAACGGCCAATCGGCTCATGCACCATGATGGTGGCTGGCGCGGTTTCCGTCATGCCCCAACTCGAGATCATCAGCGGCAGCCTGCCACGCACCTCGATTGCCATTTCTTCCAGCCGCGTCCAGACGTCCTGCGGCAGCGACGCGCCTGCGTAAAACAGCATGTCCAGTTCGCTGAAATAGGCTTTCCGGAGTTCGAGGTTGGTTTCCATCTCCTGCACCAGCATGCCAAAGCCCACCGGCACGTTGAAGGACAGCGTGCCGGGCTTTTCGATGATGTTCGCGACGGTCTGCGGGAACGCCGAACTGGTCGGCTTGCCGTTGTCGATGTACAAGCTGCCGCCATGCGCCAGCATCATCAGCGTATTGTGCGAGCCGCCAAACACGTGGTTCCATGGCAGCCAGTCCATGATCCGGGGCGGACGCTCCTTCAGGAAAGGCAGTACGCTGGCCATTTGCGCCTGGTTGGCGCACATCATGTGATGCGTTGTCAGAACACCCTTCGGATCGGATGACGAACCCGAGGTAAACAGGATCTTCGCCAGCGTGTCAGGCCCGACCTTGGCGTGAACGCTTGCCAGGTCAACGCCTGCGTTCCCACGCAGGAGATCATCGAACGACGTGACCCCGACAGGCGCACCATCGGTCCGGCTTGCAACGATCTCGACACCGTCCAGTTCCGGCCGTGAAATGGCTGCGCCATAGCGCCCCGCATCATCGACAAACGCCATGGTCGGCTTGATCTTGTTGAGCACATAGACCAGCCGCTCGTGCGCTTCGGGGATCAGCGAATACTGCTCGGCCAGCGGCACGGTGGGGACACCGGCATATTGCGCTCCGAGCGACAGCAGCGCATGGTCCACACTGTTGCCGGACATGATCACGATCGGGGTCGAGGCATCCATTCCCCGCGCGGCCAGGCTTGCGGCAATGGCATGGACCGCATCACGGACCTCCGCATAGCCCATTTCACGCCATCCGGCTCCCGATCTTTCAGCTAGAAAGATCCGCGACGGCGCATCCTTGGCCCATTTGTCGAGCCAGACACCGGTGTTTGATACCACCGGATCGCAAGGCGTCCGGCTCGTCATCACCAGATCGTCGGTTCGCCGTTCCATCTTGACGGCATGGGGGACCAGTGTCAGCCCCGTTGTGTTGTCTCTCATGACATGCCTCCCGGGCAATCAGTCAGCTCTTGCGATTGTCTTCGATGATGCGCCCCAAAAGGGCCTTGAGCGTCTCGCGCTCCGCTGGCGTCAGGCCGGACAGGATCCCGTCTTCATGCTCGTGAACCAGCTTTTCGGTGCGGCTCCACAGGTTGCGGCCCTTTAGCGTCGCCCGCAGCGCATAGGAGCGCCGGTCGCCTTCCACCTTGTTGCGCGAAATCAGATCAGCGTTTTCGAGCTCGTCGACTATGACCACGACACCGGAGCGTTCGATCTGCAGCGCATGCGACAGCTGGGTCTGCGAAATGTCCGGGTTTTCCACCACGATCCCCAGTGCCGAAAAGGTCACGATCCTTAGCCCCGTGGGCTTCAGGATCCGCGTCATGTCCTCCTGGATCAGAAGATACGCCATCTTCATCTCGTAGCCGGCAAACTGGCGAAGCCGGGTCTGCGCCAGGGATTCAGGTTTTCCGGCTGTATCGGCTGCGCGCTTTTTCATTTCTGCTCCTGCCCCTTGCCACCTCATTCCCACCCTTCCATGGGTGAGACATCGGTTGTTGTGATCACATGCAGCCCGTTGTCCTTAGCGGAACACCGGACGGCGCTTCTCGAGGAAGGACCGCAGGCCTTCTTCGGCGTCTTCGCTGGTCTGCGACACCGCCGCGCACATGCTTTCGGCAAACAGCCCATCCGACTTCGACATGTCCGAGATTCGGCTGATCGCCTGGATCATCATGTAGTTGGACAGGCTGGCATTGTTGGCGATCTTGCTGGCCAGCTTCTGCGCCAGCGCCATCGCCTCGCCTTCGCCGACGGAATAATGCGTGAGCCCCAGCGCCAGGCCTTCCTCGGCATTGTATTTCCGCCCGGTCAGCATCATTTCGCACATCCGGTCGGAGCCGATGATGCGGCCGACGCGAACCGTGGCGCCGCCGCCGACAAAGATGCCGCGCATGCCTTCCGGCAGCTGGAAGATGGTTGAAGGCTCGGCAATCCGTACATGGGTCGACGTGGCAAGCTCCAGCCCGCCGCCGATAACGGCGCCGAACATGGCTGAAACCACCGGAAGCCCGGAAAACTGGATGATGTCCATCACCCGGTGCCAGTTGCGCGAATGCCGCATCGTGCCTTCCGCATCACGCGACACATGCTCTGACAGATCAAGGCCGGAGCAGTAATGCCCGGCGGTGCCAGTCAGGATAACCGCGCGGACACCCTCAGGCGGTTTTGTGAAAAACGCCTCGAGCGCTTCGAGCAGCTCATCGCACATGGCGTTGCGCTTGGTCGGGCGGTTCATGGTCAGGGTGGCAACCGGTCCGTCGGTCGTCACCAGGAGGATGTCACTGGAGCTGGTCATTGAGATTCCTGAATTGCTATTTGGCCGGCATGCGGGCGGCGCCGTCCAGCCGGATGGTACAGCCGTTCAGCATCGTGTTTTCAACAATCTGCTGTACCAGCTGCGCATATTCTGCGGGCAAGCCCATTCGGCTTGGAAACGGCACATTCATGAGGATCTGTCCGCGAATGTCATCGGGGAGGCCGGCGCTCATACCTGTTTCAAACAGGCCCGGTGCGATCGCAACCACCCGGATTCCGAATCGCGCCAGCTCCCGTGCCGCAGGCAGGGTCATCGACACCACGCCGCCCTTGGACGCGGAATAGGCCACCTGCCCGATCTGCCCGTCCTCGAATGCCACCGATGCGGTGTTGACGATCACGCCGCGCGCACCGTCATCGTCCATAGGCTCGGCAGCTGCCATCGCACGGGCGGCGACGTTCATCACGGCATAGGTGCCTATCAGGTTGACCCGGATTGTCTTGTCGAAAATCTCTGTGGTCAGCGAGCCGTCGCGCGGCAAAATGCGCGATGCGGTGCCTATGCCCGCGCAGGAAACCACCACCCGCGGCGCCCCGCCAAGGGCCTCGGTCGCCTGCTCGAAGGCCGCTTCCACCTCTGCGGTGTTGGACACATCGGCAGCAAGTGCCACCCCGTCGATATCACCGGCCACGTGGCTGGCGGCCTCAAGCGACAGGTCAAGCACGGCGACACGCGCACCGGCCTGCGCCAGACGGCGGGCCGTTGCCTCGCCAAGCCCGCTGCCCGCCCCGGTGACAAGCGCGATGGTTCCGTTCAGATTCATGATGCTTCTCCTCGCCAGAAATAGTGGACATTTGCAATTGTTCTGTCAATGAACAATTGTGTCGCAACTCACCCTTCATGAAACTGGATACCGCCAGCCTTCAGCATAGCCGGGACTGGCGGCCAAGTTTCGCGGGTCAGACCCTATTTTAGCGGTGTCGGATGAATGAAGGGCCAGGGCGACGTGTCCGACCCGCGCGGGATGCTGACTTCGATCACCACGGGTTCATTGGCTTCCAGCGCTTCGGTGAGTTTGCCGCGGAGATCTTCCGGGCTGTCCACTTTCATCGCCATCACGCCAAAGGACCTGGCCAGGGCGACAAAATCCGGATTTTCCAGATCGGCGCCAATCAGGCGATTGCCGTAAACCGTCTGCTGGTCGCGGCGCACATTGCCGTAAGCCTGATTGTTGAAGACGATGGCCACGACGGCAATGTTGAACTGCTTGGCTGTCGCCAGCTCCTGCACCCCGAACATGAAGCCGCCGTCGCCGGAAACTGACACAACCGCCTTGTCGGGATTGGCGACCTTCACACCGAGCGCGGTGTTGAAGCCGAAGCCGAGATTGTCTTGGTAGCCGCAGGTAACATACTGCCGTGCCGCATAGACCGGAAAGCACATCCGCGCGGTAAACCCTACCTGGGACACCTCTTCGACAAAAAACCCGTCGCGCGGCAGCACATCACGGATCACCCGCAGATAGCCTTCCTGCGGCTGAACGCTGCTCAAGGCCTCAACGGCGTCCGCCTTGAGCTTTTCAAACTCGGCTTCACGCGAGGACCGCGCGGGCAAGCCCTTGAGTTCGTCAATCAACGCACGGACGCCGGCCGCCGAATCCGTCACCATCCCGACATCGGGTTTCAATCGCACCATCTCCGTCGGATCAATATCGACGCGCACGACCTTCAGCTCTTCGGGCATCCAGCGCCAGCGGAAATACTGCAGCTCCAGCCGCGAGCCGATGCCGATCAGCAGGTCGCAGGTCTGCCAGTAGTGCCAGGCCGCAGGCGGCAACAATGCAAGCGGATCATCATCCGGCAGAACACCCTTGCCCGACCGGTGCGCGGTCACCGGCGCCTGCAGCAGGCGGGCCAGTTCGGCAACTTCGGCTTCCGCGCCAATGGCGCCTGACCCGAGCATGATCATCGGGTTCTTGGCTTCGCGGATCAACGCCGCAGCCTTTTCGACAGCCTCGGGATCAGGACGCGGCGCGGCAACCGGTTGCGCGGCTTGCGGCATGTCGACGTCTGCCGCCATGCCGAACACATCCCACGGCGCTTCAATGCCGACAGGCCGCTGCCGGCCCGACAGCATCTGCTTGAAGCCCTCATTCATCACAGTGCCGGCATCAGTCGGATGATTGATCCGCTCGGCCCATTTGGTCAGCCCCTTCAGCGTGCCCAGGTGATCCGGCAATTCGTGCAACTGGCCCCTGCCCTGACCGATCAGGTGCGACATGATGTTGCCGGTCAGGCACATCACCGGCGCATTGGCGCCATAGGCTGTGCAGAGCGCAGCACCCGAGTTCAGAAGCCCCGGCCCCGGCACCACGGTATAGGCGCCCACCCGTCCGGTGGATTTCGCATAGCCATAGGCCATGTAGCCAGCACCCTGCTCATGCCGTGTATGGATGAAACGGATGCTCTCGGCCTCGCGCGCAATCGCATCGTTGAAATCATACATATGCGCGCCGGGAATGCCGAAGACGGTATCCACGCCATTGGCAATGAGCGACTTGGCCATTACTTCGCCGGTGGTCATGCGGGTCATTGAAATATCCTACTTTGCCATGCTGAGTATCTGGACGGTGGTGTATTCGCGCAAGCCTTCCTCGCCGAATTCGACCCCGATGCCCGATTGCTTGACGCCACCCATCGGAACTGTCGGGTTGAGTACCCCGTGGCGGTTCACCCAGCGGGTGCCGGCAACCATCTTGCGCGCCACCTTTGCGGCCTCTTCCGGGTCGTTGCCCCAGGCCGAAGCCCCGAGCCCGACTTCCAGCGCATTGGCCTTGGCGATTGCGTCATCGAGATTGCTGTAGCGGATCACCGGCAGGATCGGGCCGAACTGCTCTTCGGCAACAACCCGCATCTCATCGGTGGCATCCGCAATGATGGTCAGCGGATAGATATAGCCGTTGCCGTTCGGCGTCTCGCCACCGGTAAGGATGCGCGCACCCTTGGCGCGGGCATCCTCGACCAGCTCGACAATCTTGTCGAACTGCATCTTGTTCGACAGCGGCCCGATCAGCGTGTCCGGCTCGGCGCCGTTGCCGACCTTGATGCCGGCCACGAAATTCGCAAGCCCCTCGCAGACGGCGTCGTAGTCGTCTTCATGCACGTAAAGCCGCTTCAGGCACGAGCAGGTCTGGCCGGCATTGATGAACGAACCCCAGAACAGGTCTTCCATCCGTTTGCTCATGTCCGTTCCCGGGAGCACGATACCGGCATCATTGCCGCCAAGCTCCAGCGTCAGGCGCTTCAGCGTAGATCCCGCACGCTCCATGATCCGCCGGCCGGTGGCGATCGAGCCGGTGAAGGCGATCTTGTCGATATCGGGATGGCTGGAGATGCGGTCGCCAACCTCGGCGTCGCCGGTCACCACGTTGAGGACCCCGGCCGGCAGAATGCCCGCCTCGTTGATCAGCTGAACCAGCTTCAGGGTACTGAGCGGTGTGTAGGGTGACGGCTTCATCACCACCGTGCAGCCCGCCCTGAGCGCCGGCATCACGTGCCAGACGGCAATCATCAGTGGCCAGTTCCAGGGTGTGATCGAAGCCACGACACCGACAGGCTCGCGGATCAGCTCGACCCGCTCCTCGTCACTGTCGATAAGAACCTCAGGTCCAGTCGACAATCCTTGCGTCACCCTTGTCCAGGCCACGCAGCCGCCAACCTCGAACGGCGCACCGGGGCCTGCCTGCGGCTTGCCCTGCTCGGCGGTGATCAGCGCGGCCAGCTCTTCCTGATGCGCCTCGATGAGATCGGCAATCTTGCCCAGCGCGTCCTGACGCTCGCTATCCGGCGTCGCCGCCCAGGCCGGGAAAGCGCGTCTGGCAGCAGCCACCGCACTGTCCAGATCGGCAACCGATCCCTGCGGGCAGGCTGACAGAACCTCGCCGGTCGCCGGGTTGATCACGTCAAACGTCCTGGGCGTTGCAACCGCCTTGCCGTCAATGATGAGTGAATAGGTCATCGGTTTTCCTCCCTTGCACGCGGCAAATCCACGAGTGTCCTAAAGCCTTGCCCTCCGGAACCTCAATTCCACACGGAGACCAGCCAGTAGCTGAGCCACGGAAACGAGATCAGAAGCACGATCCGCGTGAGTTCCGAGAAAATGAAGGGGATGGTTCCCCTGAAGATGGCCCGCGTCGGAATGTCCTTGGCGATGGCTGAAATGATGAACAGGTTCATGCCGACCGGCGGCGTGATCATGCCGACCTCGACAACCACCAGCGTCAGGATGCCGAACCAGATCGCCTGCTGTTCCGGCATCAGCCCGAAATCAAGGCTCATCACGGTTGGGAAGAAAACCGGCACGGTAAGCAGGATCATCGACAGGCTGTCCATGACACAGCCCATCACCAGGTAGAAAACAACGATACACAGCAGCACCACCATCGGCGCAACGTCAGCGGCGATGAACCAGTCGGCCAGCGCCGTCGGCATTCGCGACAGGGCCATGGCGACGTTGAACAGGTCGGCGCCGAAGATGATGACGAAGATCATCGCGCTGGCTGCCGCCGTGTCGATCAGGCTGGTGATCACCGCCTCAAGCGTCAGCTCCCGGGCCAGAAGCCCCGCAAGCGCGGTCAGGATGACCCCGACCGAAGCCCCCTCTGCCGGTGTGAAGAAACCGCCATAGATGCCGCCGAGCACGACGACGAAAATGCCGATGATGTGCCAGACCTGGCCCAGGCTCTTGATTCTGGTTTTCAGGCTGGCCGGCTGCTGTGACGGGCCTTCCTCGGGAAAAATGCGGACATAGATGGCGATGGTGATCATGAAGCCGACGATGGCCAGCAGACCGGGCAGCGTCGCGGCCAGAAACAACTTGACGATGTTCTGCTCCGTCAGCAGCGCATAGATGATCAGCACGATCGAGGGTGGAATGAGAATGCCGAGCGTACCACCCGCAGCCAGGCATCCGGACGCCAGCGCGTCTGAATATTTGTGCTTGCGCATTTCGGGCAGTGCCACGCGCGCCATTGTCGAGGCGGTTGCGATCGAAGAGCCCGAGATGGCGCCGAACATGGCGCAGCCTGCCACCGAGGCCATAGCGAGCCCGCCGCGGAAATGCCCGATCCATGCATTGGACGCGGAAAACAGCGCCGCGGAAATGCCGGTGCGGGTGGCAAGATTGCCCATCAGGATGAACAGCGGCACGATCGCCAGCTCATAAGACAGGAAGCGGTCCGGCCAGGCCGAGGCGATATAGGCCTGAAGCCCTGCGGTGCTGGAAAGCATGGCATAGCCGGCAGCACCGACGAGGCCCATGGCCAGTCCGATCGGCGCCCGCAGCAGGATCGCGCCGAGCAGAACCACAACCATGATGACGGAAAGAAATGTGGGATCCATGCTCAGTGTCCAGTCGGTCCGGCGAGTTCGTCACGCCAGATAAATGTTTGAGCCAGGGCGATGAAGCTCGACAGGCCCGCCCCGACAATGGACGGGATGAACCCCCACCACATCGGGATTTTCAAAAGCATCGACCGGTCGTCATAGGCCCGGATCTCTTCCATGCCGCGAAACATAAAGAAAAACAGGCAGGCCCAGGCGATGGCGAAAACAAGCGTCCAGAACTGGTCGATCCGCACGACAATCTTTTCAGGCAGCCAGTTGGTGAACAGGTCGACCATGACATGGCCCTTGTTCAGCTGGCACAGCGGCAGAAACAGCCCCGCGGCATACACACACGACATCTGCACCAGCTCAAAATCACCGGTGACGCCGCGCAGCCCGACATTACGCATGATGACCGACACCGTGACAATCAGCGCAACAGTCAGAATGACGGCGCCGCCCAGCGCGCCCGAAAGCGTCGCCAGGCGAAGCAGCCAAGTGTGCAGGGGGGAATATCCCCCCTGCTGCGCCGGCCAGAGACTGGACCAACGGGACATGCTTAACTGTCCAGCAGTTCGTTGGCGCGGGCGATGATGGCAGCGCCATCGTGGCCTGCGTCATCCAGCGTCTTCTGCCAATTGGCATAGACCGGCTTGGATGCTTCCTGCCATTTGGCGATCTCGTCGGTTGCGATTTCGACAATCTCGTTGCCGCTCTTCTCGACAATACCGCGGCCAACCGCTTCGAACTGATCGAAGGTCTGGCCGATGCGCTGCGACAGGGCAATGCCGCTGTTGGCGTCGATGACGCCGCGCAGATCGTCCGACAGACCTTCGTAAGACGCCTGGTTCATCAACAACGTGTTGGTGTTGGCGTAAAGACCGCGCGCACCGGGAGCCGCCTCGCAGGAGAACTTGGTCAGTTCCTGCAGCTTGAACGGCGGCACCACTTCGTAAGGCAGGCAGCAGCCGTCAATGACGCCGTTGCTCAAACCGACAACCATTTCGGTGACCGGGAAGAAGACCGGCTCTGCACCCATCGATTCCAGCAATTCGCCCATTGCCGAGTTGGGGCTGCGGATCTTCATGCCCTCAAGATCGGCCGCGGTGCGGATCGCCTTGTCGCGCATGTGCAGCTTGCCGCCGTCATGGCTCCAGTAGGCGAGGTTCTTCATGCCTGCATATTCATCGCCACCGAATTCATCCATCAGCGTGTGAAGCGCAACCGAGGTCTTTTCGGCATTGGTCACCATGAATGGCAGGCCCATGGTTTCGGCAACCGGGTAGCGGCCAGGCGTGTAGGTCGGCAGCGCCCAGGCGATGTCCACGATACCGTTCTTGACCTGGTCAGCCAGCTGCGGCGGCTTGCCGCCCAACTGCATGGCCGGGAAGATCTGAACTTCGATGGCGCCGTTGGATGCGTCCATGATTTCCTGCGCCCACGGCACAAAGAACTTCGAATGCATCGGCGCAACCGGGGGCAGGAAATGGTGCAGGCGCAGCGTGACTTCGGCTGCCTTGGCATTCCTGATGAAAGCCGGGGTCGCCAGAACGGCTGCCATTCCGCCCAGCACATGACGGCGTGAAACGTTGAATTTGCTCATTTCGTTACTCCTCCTTTGGATCCGGAGATCCGCTCATAAGAAACGGGGTCAATTCCCCGCTCTGATCTGCTTCGCCCTGAATGCGGAACCACCACCTCGACTGGCGGAAGGCGTCTTCCCGATCAAAGCCGGTCAACCGTGATGGTGTCATTCCCCAGGGACCAGAGCCTGAACGCCGCGGGCCTGTGGCTCCGAAACCGGCAGCCTGCGTCCCTCCATTCAGTCCCATTCCTCTTCCGACAAACTGTGCACAGCAATAATTGTTATGTCAATGAACAATTATTGCTGTCGTGCATGCTTGCAACCTGCTGCCGGCACCCGAGCAGACGCCTATTTTTTCTTCTCGATCTCCAGCCGCTCGACAGCGCCTGCGCGCAGTGTCTCGACCTGGCTGAGAAGCGCCTGGGGATCGACGAAAACATTTGGCTCGCCGAGCTTCCGCGTCAGGTGCTGCTGCCGGTTCTCGTCCAGATTGTTGGAAAACCCATGCGTGGTCAGATGAACCTCGACAGCCTCGTCACCACTCTCGACCAGGGTCCGGACCCGGTCGACGCTTTCGATATAGGCTTCGACCTGTGGCGGGCCGTCGATTGCGTTGAGGCCAAGGCCACCGATGGTGATGGCGCGATAGGTTTCGTCTTGGTCCTTGACGTCATAGCTGTAGGACGCGGTCCCCCAGGTGTGGCCCGGCGTTTCGATCACCTTGAAACTGTTGTCGCCAAGCTCGATGGTGTCTCCATCCTCGACCACCATATCCTGCTCGATCATTTTCCACGCGCGCCGGCCTTCCGACTTTTCGGCCGATTCGATGGCCTCGTCCCAGCCGCCCTGCGTCATGACGAACTTGGCGTTGGGCAGAAGCGGCTTCAGCGCGGCTGCGCCACCGACATGGTCGAAATGCCCATGCGTCATCAGCACGTATTTGATGTCAGCGAAATCGACGCCGGTGGATTTGAGGTTTTCGATCAGCTGGCCGATGAACGGGCCATAGAGCGTATCGATGAGAACATGGCCTTCACTGGTTTCGATCAACCAGGATGAGACCCAGCACACACCGACAAAGGTTACATTGTCGAATGGTTTCCAGGGCTCGACCTTCTGCGCTTCCGCATCATTGAGCCATTTGCCCAGATCCGGTGGCATCTTGCCGCTGCGCCCAAACTCCTCGAAGCGTTCCAGGATCTGCCCCGACGGACAGCCATCAAACAACGCCTGCGCCGAAACCTGCGACGTGCCGGCCATCGTCACGAAACCTGCAGCCAGGGCCATGGCGGAGAGCGTCTGCAACTGCCGTTTCACGGACAGTCTGGCTAGACGAGAATTGCTGTCTTTCATGGTCAACCTCCCTTTTTTGGTTTCATGCCCACCCGGCTTTTCACTCTGCCGCCGGAACGAGCCGGCCGGGATTCATGATGTTGTCCGGATCAAGCGCACGCTTGATGGCGCGCATCGCGTCAAGTTGCGCGGGCTCTTTCAGCACGCGCATGACATCGAGCTTGCTTTGCCCGATTCCGTGTTCGGCGCTGAAGGAGCCGTTGAGCTGTTTGAGCAGTTCGAAGGCCTTGGCCTTGGCCTCGCCGAGCGGCAAGTCTTGCCATGCCTCTCGGTCCGCTGAGACCAGCGCATAATGGAGATTTCCATCGCCCAGGTGACCGATGGTCAGGGTTTCAAACCCCAGCTCGGCTGCCGTGAGATCCATCTCCCTCAGGAACCAGGAAACATTGGCCAGCGGCAGCGAGATGTCGAAATGATAGGCCGCCCCATAGGCCATGATCGATTCCAGCACCAGCTCCCGCATGCGCCACAGATCCGCGCGCTGCTGCTCGGACTGCGCAATCACCGCGTCGCGAATATCGCCCGATTCCATCAGCTCTTCGAAGATCGCCAACAGTTCGGTGGCGAGCTGATTGGATCCGTCATCATCTGTTTTGGCGTCCGACAGGCGGCTCGAGCCGACTTCCATCAGCACTCCGGTTTCAACCGGCCCCTGCAACGGCGACTTAAGCACTGGAAAGGCCTTTTCGACCGCACTCAGCACCGGCTGCGGAATGTATTCGAACGCCTCGATCGAGTGACCGGTGCGGTCCTGAACCAGGTTGAGAGCACGGATGGCCGCATCCACCGAAGCCATCGACAAGAGCGCCGTGACCCGGGTCAGCGGTTTTGGATAAAGCTTGAAAACGGCCGCGGTTATGACGCCGAGCGTCCCCTCGGACCCGATCAGCAGATCCTTGAGATCATAGCCTGTATTGTCCTTGCGCAAACCAGTCAGCCCGTTGAAGATCGAGCCGTCCGGCAGCACCGCCTCGAGGCCGAGGCACAGCTCGCGGGTATTGCCGTATCGGACCACGTTGGAGCCGCCGGCATTGGTTGCCAGGTTCCCACCCAGTGTGCAGCTGCCCTTGGCGCCAAAAGTCAGCGGGAACTGGAGACCGCGCTCGTCCACATAGGATTGCAGCGTTTCAAGAACCACGCCTGCCTCCGCCACAACGGTCCGCCCTGCTTCATCGAAGTGGCGAATGGCCTGCATGCGCGACAACGACAAGACGATCGAGGCCACGCCCTTTGAAGGCACCCCGCCGCCTGCAAGGCTGGTGTTTCCGCCCTGCGGAACAATGGATATCCCGGCCGAAGCGCACAGCTTGACGATCTGCGAAACCTGCTCCGCGTCCGCAGGCCGGACGACGGCCACCGCGTCTGCGGAGTACTGGCTGGTCCAGTCGGTGAGATAGCCGGCCATATCTGCAGGCTCGGTAAACACGTGGCGCGCGCCGGCGATGCGCCGCAGCGCGTCGACAAAATCCGCAGCGAAATTTTCCGCTAAGCGTCCGGCCTGGCTCACGCTGCACTCCTCCGCACGACACGCCTTTCCAGGCGAGATTTGGTCGATCGCAAACTAACATGGTACATGGCAGATGAGATTGTCAAGCACCATGTAGCATGTTAGATTTTCTCATGAGCAGCAGTCTGAGACCAATCGCCCCGCCAACCTCCCTGATGGAAGTCACTGTCGACCGGATCCGCGATGCCATCATCGCCGGTGAATTGCCCTTGGGATGCAAGCTGTCGGAACAACGCCTGGCCGACATGTTCGGCATCAGCCGCTCGCCGGTGCGCGACGCGCTTGCTGCGCTTCAGATGGAAGGGCTGGTCACGATCTCGCCCAAACGCGGCTCGTTTGTCTTCACCCCGGACCTCAAGGCCGTGGATGAAATTTGCGAGCACCGCTGCATCCTGGAAAAGGCAGCGGTGCGCAAGGCCATCGCGATCAATCACGCGGGTCTGATCAAGAGCCTGACGGCCGCCTGCAAGACGATGACCGAGGCCTCCCAACGCGGCAACGCACTCGATTACACCAAGGGTGACATCGACTTTCACAACTCGGTCATCCGAAGCGGCGGCAACCACTCCATCATCTCATCCTACAAGCGCACGATTGGTCCGCTGATGGCGCTGCGAACCCATCTCTTCACCATCATGAACGAGACCCTGGAGCGCTCGATGAATGAGCATCTGGCGTTGCTGGATGCCTGCCGGAGAAAAAAAATCGAGGACGCGGAAAGGCTCATTGATGAACACGCCGCCCATCTCGTGGATGCCTATCGCACCGCGCTTGCGGAAACATCCCTGTTCGACGGGCTGTCGACCGGAGCCGCATAACCCCACAGGCCACATCCTGGCGTTAGATCCGGGTCTGCTGCAGCTCGTCGAGCAGATCGAGCAGAAGATCGAGTTTTTCCCGTCCGAACTCCGCTTCTATGGTCGCAAAGATTTCGGCATTGCGGGCGCGGTGCCGGGCAATCAGCGACCTTCCCTCGGCCGTGATAGTGACCACGGTTCGCCGCCGGTCCGCCTCGTCGGTCTTGCGCGCCACCAACCCGTCCGCTTCCATCGATTTGAGAATCCGCGTCAGACTGGGAAGCTGAAGACATGCCGCATGGGCAATCGCCGTCTGCTCCATTCCGTCCGCCTCGTCCAGCACCCGCAGAATGCGCCATTGCTGCTCCGAAATCCCGCTTTGCTGCAACATCTCCCGAATCGGAACCATGATGCGTTCGCGCGCGCGCAACAGCGCGATCGGCAGGGAACGGGAGGTTGCGCCAAAATTGCTCGAGACGGGGACCGAACTGGGGTCTGGCTTGTCCATGCTGATTGAAGGGCTCCACGATAAGACGAAAGGACCTTGCAACATAATGGTTGACATAGCAACTAATATTACTTAACAAAGCAACCATTCGGGAGGATTGGAGCATGCCGCATTTCCATATCGACTATTCAGCCAATCTGGAGCAACGGCTCAACATTGCAGAGCTGCTGACTGTCATCCGCGACGCTGCGATGGAAACCGGTGTCTTTCCGCTGGCAGGCATCCGCATCCGGGCCACGGCCTGCGACCACTGGCTGATAGCCGACGGCAATCCCGATCATGCCTTTCTGGATATCTCCATCCGCCTGCGCGCCGGACGTCCCGACGAAGCCAAGAAGCAGGCCACCCAGCATATCTTCGCCGCGGCGGAAGCATTCTGCGCCGATGTCATGGCCACTTCTTCTTTCATGCTGTCGCTCGAGATGCGCGACATCGACCCCGAACTCAGCCCCAAGGCCAGTTCGATCCGCAAATATCTTCCGGGAGAACACACATGAGCGATCTTTCCACCCATCTGGCAAAGCTCGACAGCCATCTGGCCCGCTTTAAAGACAAAGGCATCTCCAACCTGATTGACGGAAAGGACATCGCCCCGGACGAAACCTTCGAGACGCGCTCTCCGGTCGATGAAAGCCTGATCTGCACCGTCGCCAGAGGAACCGCGGCAGATATCGACGCCGCGGCCAGGGCCGCCAAGGCCGCCTTCCCTGCCTGGGCCGCAATGAGCGGTGACGCCCGCAAGAAAATCCTCAACAAGATCGCCGATCTGATTGTCGAGCGCGCGGAGGAAATCGCCCTGTGCGAATGCTGGGACACCGGCCAGGCCTATCGCTTCATGTCGAAGGCGGCACTGCGTGGCGCCGAGAACTTCCGCTACTACGCCGACCTGGCGCCGAGCGCCCGCGATGGCCAGTCGCTGCCGACCAACACCCATCTCAATGTTTCCAGCCGCAGTCCGATCGGACCGGTCGGGGTGATTACGCCGTGGAACACGCCTTTCATGCTGTCCACCTGGAAGATCGCCCCTGCGCTGGCCGCCGGCTGCACCGTGGTGCACAAGCCCGCCGAATTCAGCCCGCTGACCGCCCGCATCCTGGCAGAAATCGCCCATGAGGCCGGTCTTCCCGCCGGCGTCTGGAACCTGGTCAACGGTTTTGGCGAAGACGCCGGCAAGGCGCTCACCGAGCATCCCGACATCAAGGCCATCGCCTTTGTCGGCGAAAGCCGCACCGGCTCGATGATCATGAAACAGGGTGCCGACACGCTCAAGCGCGTGCATTTCGAACTCGGCGGCAAGAACCCGGTCATCGTCTTCGATGACGCCGACCTTGATCGCGCGCTCGATGCGGCGATCTTCATGATCTATTCGCTCAATGGCGAACGCTGCACCTCCTCCAGCCGCCTGCTGGTGCAGGAAAGCATTGCCGACGAGTTCGAGGCCAGGCTCACCGAACGCGTCAACAACATCAAGGTTGGCCATCCCCTCGATCCGGCCACGGAAATCGGCCCGCTGATCCACAAGGTGCATTTCGACAAGGTCACCGAATATGTCGGCATCGGAAAGACCGACGGCGCCAAGCTGGCGGCCGGCGGCGAGCGGATCGGCGATACCGGCTGGTTCATCCAGCCAACCCTTTTCACCGGCGCCAACACCACCATGCGCATCGCCCAGGAAGAAGTCTTCGGTCCCTTCCTGACCTCCATCCGCTTCAAGGACGAAGCCGAAGCGCTGGAGATTGCCAATGACGTCCAGTACGGCCTCACCGGCTACATCTGGACCAATGATGTCACCCGCGCGCTGCGGTTCTCCGATGCGCTGGAAGCAGGCATGATCTGGGTGAACTCCGAAAACGTCCGCCACCTTCCCACGCCCTTCGGTGGCGTGAAATCCAGCGGCATTGGCCGCGACGGCGGGCAATGGTCGTTCGAATTCTACATGGAACAGAAGAACGTGGCCTTTGCCCTGGGCCAGCACAAGATCGCCCGTCTGGGCGCCTGAGGAGGAGAAATCATGGCCATTCCCGCACCCAACCTGACCCCGCCCTTCAACATCGTCCGGCTCAGCCACACCGAGCTGCGCGTCACCGATCTCGACTGGTCGCGCGCATACTACGTCGACACGCTGGGCCTTCAGGTCACCCATGAGGATTCCGAGACGATCTACCTGAGGGCCATGGAAGAACGCGGCCACCACTGCATGATCCTGAAAAAGGCCGCCCAACCATCGGTCGGCGTGCTCGGCTTCAAGGTCTGGAGCGAGGAAGACCTCGACAAGGCGGAAAGCTGGTTCAAATCCCGCGATCTCCCCACCTCCTGGACCGAGCGCCCCTTCATGGGCCGGGTGCTGAGCACCCGTGATCCCTTCGGTGTCCCGCTTGAGTTCTACGCCAAGATGGACCGGCTTGAGCCCGTGCATCAGAAGTACAAGCTCTACCGCGGTGTCAAACCGCTCCGCATCGACCATTTCAACCTGTTCTCGCCCAATGTCGACGAGAGCATCAAGTTCTACGGAGACATCGGGTTCCGCGTCAGCGAATACACCGAAGATGCAGAGACCGGTCGCAGCTGGGCAGCCTGGATGCACCGCAAGGGCGGCGTTCACGACATCGCCTTTACCAACGGCACCGGCCCGCGGCTGCACCACACCGCCTTCTGGGTGCCGACACCGCTCAACATCATCGACCTGCTCGATCTGATGTCGACCACAGGCTATGTCGGCAACATCGAACGCGGCCCCGGCCGCCACGGCATTTCCAACGCCTTCTTCCTCTACATCCGCGATCAGGACGGCCACCGCACCGAAATCTACTGCTCGGACTACCAGACCATTGACCCGGACCACGAGCCGATCAAGTGGGACCTCCAGGATCCCCAGCGCCAGACGCTCTGGGGCGCGCCCGCACCACGAAGCTGGTTTGAACTGGGGTCTGAATTCGAAGGGACCGATCTGGTGGAAAGCGATCTCAAGTCGCAGCCGATCATCGCACCGTAAGACGACATTCCCATCCGTCCGACCGGCGTGACACGCTCGTGAGGAGCCGTTCGGATGGACCTGGAGCCCGATAGGAGAAGCCTATGAAACTGGCCACATTCACCGCTGACGACCAGCAGTTCTGGGGTGTTGTCACCGACGGCGGCATGATCGCGCTATCGCCGGAGTTTCCGCAATGGAAGACCCTGCGCAACGTGATCGAGGCGGGGGCTATGCAAACCGTGCTCGAGGCCGCTGCCGGCAAGCCGGTCACCCATGCCGAAGGCTCGTTCCGCTGGGACATCCCCGTGCCTGATCCTGAAAAGATCATCTGTGTCGGCGTGAACTTTCCTGATCGCAATGCCGAATACAAGGACGGCCAGGAAGCGCCGCCCAATATGAGCCTGTTTATCCGTTTCCCGCGCTCTTTTGTCGGTCACGAGACGCCGCTGACCCGCCCGCCTGAAACCCCGCAGCTCGACTATGAAGGCGAGATCGCCATCGTCATCGGCAAGGGCGGACGCAGGATTCCCGAAGCCGAAGCCCTGTCCCACATTGCCGGCCTGACGCTGTGCAACGAGGGCACCCTGCGCGACTGGGTGCGGCATGCAAAATTCAATGTCACCCAGGGCAAGAACTGGGATGGCTCGGGCGCCATGGGCCCCTGGCTGGTGCCGTTCAGCGATCCCGGCCAGATCGTCGACGTGCATCTGCAGACCCGCGTCAACGGCGAGTCCCGCCAGGATGACCGCACCGGCCGCATGCTGTTCCCCGTGGCCCGGCAGATCGCCTATATCTCGACCTTTACCACGCTGGTTCCCGGCGACATCATCGTCACCGGTACGCCGACCGGCGCCGGCGCGCGCTTCGACCCGCCCCTCTGGCTCGTCCCTGGCGACACGATCGAGGTTGAAGCCGACGGCATCGGCACCTTGCGCAACGGGGTGGTGGACGAATGACCCCGGATCAGATCACAGAGGCAGCAAATCGCCTGTTTGAAGCCGAAAGGACCGGCACACAATGCGGCCTCCTGAGCCTTGCCTATCCGGGCATGACGCTCGATGACGCCTATGCAGTCCAATCTGCCCTGGTCGCCCGGAAGCGCGCCGCGGGCCTCGGCGTCATCGGCTGGAAGATCGGCCTCACCAGCCGCGCCATGCAGCAGGCGCTCAACATCACCACGCCCGACAGCGGCGTGCTTTTGGAAGACATGCTCTTTGCCAACGGCGTGGCAATCCCCGCCGCCCGCTTCATCCAGCCCCGCGTCGAAGCCGAGATTGCCTTTGTCATGAAGTCCGATCTCGCGGGCGAACATGTCACCCGCGACGATGTGCTGGCAGCCACTGCCCACGTCGCCCCGTCACTCGAAATTCTCGATACTCGCATTCTCCGGGCCGATCCCGAAACCGGGAAGGCGCGGATCATCACCGACACCATCTCCGACAACGCCGCCAATGCCGGCATTGTCCTGGGCGAGGAGCGTCATGCCGTCGATGCGTTTGATCTGCGTTGGGTCGGCGCCATCGTCAAGCGCGACAATGTCGTGGAGGAAACAGGCCTTGGTGCCGGCGTTCTCAATGATCCGGTGACCGGCATCCTGTGGCTGGTCCACCGTCTTGCCCGATACGGCGACGGCCTGTCAGCCGGCGACATCGTCCTGTCCGGCTCCTTCATCCGCCCCATCGAAGCGCCATCAGGCTCGACCTTCGACGCCGATTTCGGCGATTTCGGGTCGGTTTCTGTCTCATTCAGCTAAGGAATTCCCATGCCAGCTCCCGAAAACATTCTCAAGCGCCGGCTTCAGGCCGGTGAAGCCCTGATCGGCTGCTGGCTTGGCATGGCCGAGCCTTATCTGGCGGAGATTTCTGCAACAGCAGGTTTCGACTGGCTGCTGGTCGACGGCGAGCATGCGCCCAATGATATCCGTTCGATGGCCGCGCAACTGGCCGTGCTCGAAGCCGGCGGATCGTCAACGGTGCTTCGCCTGCCCGATGACAACCCGGCCAGGATCAAGCAGGCGCTGGATATCGGCGCGCAGACGCTGCTGATCCCGATGGTTGAAAGTGCCGCGCAAGCCGAGCAGATCTACCGCGCCACCCGCTATCCGCCACTTGGCTTCCGTGGTGTCGGCTCCGCCCTTGCCCGGGCCTCGAAATTCGCTGCCATACCGGATTATCTGACCACCGCCGACGACCAGATTTGCGTGCTGGCCCAGGTGGAAAGCCGGGCTGGGCTCGAAGCTCTGGACGGAATTCTCGAGATCGACGGAATCGATGGCGTGTTTATCGGCCCCTCCGATCTGGCCGCCGACATGGGCCATATCGGCAAGCCGGCCGAACCGGAAGTCAAAAACGCCGTGCTCGATGCGCTCAAGCGAACCCGCGCTGCGGGGAAGATCGCGGGCGTTCTATCCATGGACCCGCAATATATTGCCGATTGCCGCGAGGCAGGCGCGAACTTTCTCGGCGTTGGCATCGACGTCACACTGTTTGCCGGCGCCATGCGGGCGCATGCGAAGAAATACAAGTCTGGTTCCTGACACCGGTTTTGCCAACACCGCCGCTCCGCTGCCCTTGCGCGGGAACGGCGGACCCTTTGCCCGCTCCCGGCCGATCAACGGTCCGGTTCAGAGCGCACGGATACGGGTGACGTAGTTCTCGAAGAAATCCGAGAATTTCTTCACCCGCAGCGGCAATTTCTCATAGGGCGGATAATATAGCGTCAACCACAGCGGCGTCGGCTCCCATTCGGGCAAGACCTTCTGCAAGCGCTTTCCGGAGAGTGCCGGCTCGACAATGAACAGCGGCAGCAGCGCCACGCCTTCGCCGTTCTCGGCCAGCCGCGCCAGCAGATCCCCATTGTTGCCGGCCAGCGCCTGCCCGGCCCTGACCTTGTGGGTCCGGCCTGCATTGGAGAGTTCCCAGGTTTCGCTGACAGCTTCCTCGTCATAGGCAAGGCAAGCGTGGTCGTGCAGGTCTTCCGGCTTGGTGATGCTGCCAAAGGCCGCCAGGTAGCCCGGCGAAGCGACCAGCACGCGCCGCACCCGGCAGATCTTGCGCCAGATCGTCGACTTGTCCTTCGGCGCCTGCGAGATCCGGATGGCCAGATCGATCTTGTCGGAAACCACATCGACAAACCGGTCTGTCAGGCTGAAGGACAACGTCGTGTCGGGATGCTCCACCCGAAACCCCGACGCCACATCCGGCAGCACCTGCAGCCCCAGCGACATCGGCGCATTGATCCGCAGCAGCCCGGCCGCTTCCCCCTGCTCTTCGCGCACCTCTTCCGCAGCTTTTTCGAACTCGGCCAGCAAGGGTTTGACACGCGCCGCATAGATCGCCCCGGCCGAGGTCAGCGATACCTGCCGGGTGGTCCTGAGCAGCAACTGCACTCCGAGCCTTTCTTCCAGAGCACTCACCGCACGCGTGACCGAAGGCGCCGTCATCGACAAGAGCCGCGCGGCGGCGACAAAGCTGTGCAGCTCGGCAACCGCGAGAAAGGCTCTGATCTGGGAGAACTCGTGCATCAGCAATTATTACGCAAAGTGAAACAATCTTGTCAATATTATTGCCATTCAACTCAGCCCCATTATGCCCCATCTTGGGATCAAGACTGGACACCAGCTCCGCTATGGAAAGGACTCCCATCATGATCACGCAAATCAAGGGCCTGCATCACGTCACCTCGATGGCCGGCCATGCGCAGCAGAACAGCGATTTCTTCACCAAGAAACTTGGCCTGCGCCGGGTCAAGAAGACCGTCAACTTCGACGCCCCCGATGTCTACCATCTCTATTACGGCGACGAGTTCGGCACGCCGGGATCGGTGATGACCTATTTCCCCTTCCCCAACATCGCGCAGGGGCGTCAGGGAGCCGGTGAAGTCGGTGATACCTATTTCTCCGTGCCCCGGGGCACCATGAATTTCTGGAAAGACCGGCTGGTGGCTCAGGGCGTTACGGGCCTGGGCGAGAGCGAGATCTTTGGCGAAAGACGGCTTCGTTTCGACGGCCCCGATCGTGACAGCTTCTCGCTGATCGAAACCGACGGCGACAGCCGCACCGGCTGGCAGCACGGCGAGATTTCGTCATCTGAGGCCATTCAGGGCTTTCGCGGCGCCAGCCTCAGGGTCAAGGATGCAGCAGCCACCGGCGAACTGCTCCGCTTCATGGGCTATGAACAGGTTGACAATCAGGGCAACCACACCCGCTTTGCGATCCCCGGCGGCAATGGCGCCGATGTCATCGATGTCGAGGCTGTCCCCGGCGCAAGCGACGCCCGCCAGGGCGCGGGCTCGGTGCACCACATCGCCTTTGCGGTGGAAGACCGCGCAGCCCAGCTCGAGGTTCGAAAAGCGCTGATGGACACCGGTTACCAGGTTACGCCGGTGATCGACCGCGACTATTTCTGGGCGATCTATTTCCGCACGCCGGGCGGCGTGCTGTTCGAGGTCGCCACCAACGAGCCGGGTTTTGACCGTGACGAAGACATCGCCCATCTTGGCGAGAGCCTGAAGCTGCCGACCCGCTATGAGCAGCACCGTCAGCAGATCGAACAGCTGCTCGAGCCGATCACCGACTGAATCTTGAAGGCGGGGGTGCGCTCCCGCCGCCGGAGGCTATCATGACAACATCACAGTACCATGCCCTGACAAAAGCCCCTGCTGCGGGCGCGCCCCTGGTTTTCGCCTTTCACGGCACCGGCGGCGACGAACACCAGTTCTCCGAACTGGTCGGCCAGATCCTTCCCGACGCCGGCCTCGTCTCGCCGCGCGGAGACGTGTCCGAGAACGGCGCGCTGCGCTTCTTCCGCCGCGCCGCCGAAGGCGTCTACGACATGGAAGACCTCGCCGAACGGACGGAAAAGATGGCCGAATTCATCGCAGCTCACAAGGCGGCAAACCCCGGTCACCCGATCTATGGGCTGGGCTATTCCAACGGCGCCAACATTCTCGCTTCCGTCGCCTTCAAGCATCCGGAACTGTTTGACCGCATTGCCCTGCTGCATCCGCTGATCCCGTGGACGCCCGATGCCAATCCCGGCCTTGCCGCCAGCCGGGTCCTGATCACCGCCGGACGCCGCGATCCGATCTGTCCGTTTCCGCTGACCGAGGGGCTCGTGAGCTATTTCAAGGCACAGAGCAGTCCGCTGCAGACCAGCATCCATGATGGCGGCCACGAAATCCGTCAGCCCGAACTTTCAGCGCTTGAGGCGTTTCTGACGGCGCCCTGAGCCGAACAGTGACATCGAACCAACCGAATGCACCGCCCGACCCGATCTTGCCATCGCATCAGTCGGCCGGTGCATTCGACATGCTCGAAGCGGTCCTCGCGGCGCGGAATTCTTCAGCCTCAGGGGCGCCAGCACCAAAGCGCTCACTACGGCATCGTCCGGTAGTCCCTCGAGTGCCACGCCAGACGCCGTGTGTCCGGCCAATGCCGCAGCCACAGGCGGAACGTTGACCGGGGCTCGCCTCTTTCAGAGCTGAGCACGGCAACGCCTCATCCGGAGCCTCATCAGGCCAGTAACTTCAAAAGTCTTGGGAAAATCTTTCGTTGACAGCACAACATGTTATCGATACCTCTGTTATCGATAACATGTGGACTTGAAAACCACTCTCGGAGGAGAGCTGTGAGATTTCTCAACACGCTATGGCGTTTCGTAGACATTGTAATGGCGCTGACCCTCGTGATCATGATCGCGCTGGTCTTCACCAATGTCGTCTTGCGCTACGGGTTTCAATCGGGACTGCGGCCGTCGGTGGAATTGTCCCGGCTCGGGCTCGTCTGGCTGGTCATGCTCGGTGCTGCCGTGGTGCTGCGCCGCAATGAGCATCTTGCAGTCGCCGAGTTCAGCGAAGCCCTGTTCCCGCGTGCGGTTCCGCTGCTTCGCCGTCTGTCCTATGCCGTGATCCTGTTTGCAGTTCTGATGCTGTTCTGGGGCGCGTTCAACCAGATGAATGCCAACTGGAACAACATTTCACAACTAACCGGCCTGCCCTCGGCGCTGTTCTATCTGGCAGGCGTTGTCTCCTCCGTGGCCATGACGGTGATTGCGCTGGTGCGCATCATCAATCCTGATGCATTGCGTGACCCCAGGGACGAGGTTCAACCCGAATGACTTTGGCTTTGTTTCTGGGTGTCCTGCTGGGCTCGATCCTGCTTGGATTGCCGGTCGCGTTCGCACTGCTTCTGGCAGCCATCGCGCTCATGCTGCAGATGGACCTTTTCAGCACCGACATTCTTGCCCAGGCGCTGATCAACGGCGTCGACAGCTTTCCGCTGCTGGCGATCCCGTTCTTTCTCGTGGCCGGTGAAGTCATGTCCCGCGGCGGGCTTTCCAAACGGATTGTCCGCATGGCCATGGCGCTGCTCGGACACCGGAAAGGCGGCCTTGGCTATGTCGCTATCCTGACCGCCATCCTGCTTGCCGGCCTTTCCGGTTCGGCGGTCGCCGACGCCGCTGCGCTGGTCTCGATCCTCTACCCGATGATGCGCAAGGCAGGCTATCCGGAAGGCCGGTCCGTTGGCCTGCTCGCCGCCGGTGGCATCATTGCTCCCGTTATCCCGCCGTCGCTGCCCCTCATTCTGGTGGGCGTTGCCGGCAACATCTCGATCAAGAACCTGTTTCTGGGCGGCGTCGTTCCCGGGCTCATCATGGGCATAACCCTGATGCTCGTCTGGGGCTACCTGATGCGCTCGGAGAATGTGGAAGCCTTCCCCAAGGCAGACAGGCAGGAGCGCATCGCCGCGTTTCGCGATGGCATATGGGCGCTGTTCCTGCCGATCATCATCATTGGCGGCATCCGTTTCGGCATCTTCACCCCGACCGAAGCTGCGGTCGTGGCCGCAGTCTATGCGCTGTTCGTGACCACTTTCATCTACCGCGAGATGACGCTCAAGCTGCTGTTTGAGATTCTCGTCAATGCAGGCCGCGCCACCGCCATGGTGATGTTCCTCGTCGGCTGCGCCATGGTTGCCGCCTGGCTGATCACGGTTGCGCAATTGCCGCAGCAACTCGCGACGCTGCTTGGGCCGCTGGTTGAAAACCCGCGCCTGCTGATGGCCGCCATCATGATCCTCGTTCTGCTCGTCGGGATGGTGATGGATCTTTCGCCAACCATCCTGATCCTGGTCCCGCTGCTGATGCCCGTCATCAAGCTGGCAGGCATCGATCCGGTCTATTTCGGACTGATGTTCGTCATCAATTGCTCGATCGGCCTGATCACCCCGCCGGTCGGCACCGTTCTCAACGTCGTCTGCGGCGTTGGACGCGTGCCGATGTCCGCCGCCGTGCGCGGCAGCTGGCCGTTCATTCTCGCTTACCTGGTGCTCCTGGTTCTCTTCGTTGTGTTCCCGGACATCATCATCATGCCGATGAAGTTTTTCATCGGATAACCTTGGAGGAAAAACATGAAACAGACACTCAAAGCAGCCCTAATCGGCTCCGTCATGGCCCTGACGGCGACCACCGCCTCGCTGGCTGAAACCACGCTCAAATTTGCCCATGCGGCGCCTGAAACCGACCTGCAGCAGGATCTTGCAACCTTCTTCCAGGAACAGGTTGCCGAACGCACCGGCGGCGAAGTGAAGGTGCAGATCTTCCCGCAGGGCCAGCTCGGCAACGATGCCGCCATGATCGACGGCACCCGCTCCGGCATCATCGACATCACCATGGTCGGCCTGAACAACTTCTCCGGCCTGATGCCTGAATCCGCTGCGTTCACCCTGCCCTTCATGTTCCCGACCCGCGAGACCGCCTACAAGGTTCTCGACGGCGAAGTCGGCCAGTCGGTTCTCGCACAGTTTGAAGAGCACGGCCTGAAGGGACTTGGCTTCCCCGAGAACGGTTACCGCAACATGACCAACAACAAAGGCCCGATCAAGACACCGGCCGATGTCGAAGGTCTGCAGATGCGCGTGAACAACTCGAAGGCACTCAACGACATGTTTGCCGCACTCGGCGCCAACCCGCAGCAGATCCCGGTGGCCGAGCTCTACACCGCGCTGGAAACCGGCGTTGTCGACAGCCAGGATCACCCGATAGGCGTGACCCTGTCCTTCAAGTTCTATGAAGTTCAGAAGTATCTCAGCCTGACCAACCACTCCTACTCGCCGCTGGCAGTTGCCATGAACCTCAACAAGTTCAACGGCCTGACAGAGGAGCAGCAGAAGATCGTGCTCGAAGTCGCATCGGAAGCAGTCGACATGCAGCGCGAACTCTCGATTGCCAAGGAAGACGAAATGATCGCAGCTCTTGAAGCTGAAGGCATGGAAGTCAACCGCGACGTCGACGGCGCCGCATTCCAGGCAAAGGTCAAGCCGGTCTGGGAGGCTTTCATCGCCGACAATGGCGACACCCTGATCAAGGCCATCGAGGCGGCTTCTGCCAACTGATCCGATCAGACACGGGCGGAACAGATAACCGCCATACAGAAAAGCCCGATCTGTTGCAGATCGGGCTTTTTACATTTCCGGGGGATGTTTGGTTCCAGGCTCTTCCCAGCAATGCATTCAACGGGGGAACAGGCTTGGCGGACGGTTCAGCCGTGCCGGCTCACTGAAAACTGAGCTGAACCTTCATCGCCTGCGACCGGTCGCCGGCCAGTTCGAAAGCCGACACCGCCTCATCGATCGGCATCGTGTGCGAGATCAGCGGTTCGACATCGATCCGCCCCGCCTGCATCAGCCTGACCGCCATGGCAAATTCCTCGTGGAACCGGAAGGACCCGCGCAGATCAATTTCCTTGGCCGTCATCGCCTGTATGGGCAGTGTCATGTCCCCGCCCAGACCGAGCTGCATGATCACCGACCTCGGACGCATCGCCGGGATTGCACCCGCCAGCGCCGGCGCAGCCCCCGAGCATTCATAGAGAACATCGAAGCTGCCCTTGCCCACGGCATAGGCGTTCAGCGCCTCGGGATCGATGCCGGTGTTGATGACCCGGTCGGCCCCGACCTTGGTGGCATAGCTCAACGCCGCATCCGACAAGTCGGTGACGACGATCTCCACCGCCCCTGCCGCCCGCGCCGCGAGCACGCACAATGTGCCGATGGGGCCGGAGCCTGTGATCAGAACCCGTTTGCCCAGCAAGTCGCCGGCGCGCCGCGTTGCATGCAGGCACACGGAAAGCGGTTCAGCCATCGCTGCCTGCCCGGCAGACAGCCCATCGGCCTTGACGCACTGGCTTTCCAACGCCACCAGCTGCTCGCGGAACGCACCCTGGATATGCGGGAAAGGCATCGCCGATCCGTAAAACCGCATGTTTTCGCAGTGATTGCGCAACCCCTGTCCGCAATAGCTGCAGTGACCACATGGACGCGACGGCGAAACCGCGACCAGGTCACCGACAGCCAGGCTCGAGACACCCTCGCCCAATGCCGTGACATGGCCCGAGACTTCATGCCCCAGAACCATCGGCTGTTTCAGCCGCACTGCGCCAAATCCGCCGTGGTTGTAGTAGTGCAGATCCGAGCCGCAAATGCCGCCGCTGGCAAGCTTGATGGCGACCTCGCCCGGCCCCGGTGTTTCCACCGGGTAGTCTTCCAGGCGCAGATCCTTGGCTTCATGAATGATAATCGCGCGCATGGCACATCCTCACAGAACGGGGGTCAGAAGATCGGCACCGGAGAAGTGCGCGATCAGATTGTCTCGAACCAGCTTACCCATCGCCTTCCGGGTCTCGAAGGTTCCCGAGGCATGGTGCGGCTGCAGCAGCACATTGTCGAGCGCCAGGAACCGCGGATTGAGCTTTGGCTCCCCTTCGAACACATCAAGCGCGGCAGATCCCAGCCTACCTTGTTCCAGCGCATCGAGAAGCGCGTCCTCGTCGATATTCGCCGCCCGCGAGATGTTGATGATCATGCCCTCGGGTCCGACAGCGTCGATCACCTCGCGGCCAACGATGTGCCGGGTCTGGGCCGACGCAGCCAGCGTCACGAACAGGAAGTCGGCATGCCGCGCGAGTTCCACCGGGCTCTCGATGAAGGTCCAGTCCGGTGCGTAGTCTTTCGCAGCCACGTCGCTATAGGCGATATCCATGTCGAAGCCCGCAAGCCGCTTGGCGACCTCGAAACCGATACGACCGAGCCCAAGAACCCCGGCCTTCTTGCCGAAGACCCGTTTCTGCAACGGGTACAGCCCCCTGGCAGCCCAGGATCCGTCCCGGACCCATTTTTCGGCGCCGATCATGCCGCGCGACTGCACCATCATCATGGCAACCCCGAGATCGGCGACATCCTTGGTCAAAACATCCGGCGTGTTGGTCACGCGGATACCGCGCTCACGGCAGGCAGCCAGATCAACAGCATCATAGCCAACACCATAGACACTGATCACTTCCAGCTTCGGCAATGCTTCGATCAGGGCCCGGTCAGCGCCCAGTTCGCCCCGCGTGGCGATGCCACGCACGTTTGAACCGACCGCGGCAAGAAACCCTTTTTTGTCGTCGGCTTCGAAATATCGGTGCATGGTAAAGGCCGCGTCGAGTGGCTGCTGGTCCCATTCGGGATAGGGGCCAATCTGCAATATCTCGACGGCGGGAGTGGAAGCAGGCATTACAAACTCCGTAAACAATCTTGACTGTGTTATCGATAACATATAGACCTGATACAGCAATGTCGACACCAATTTACCGAGGAACTTCTGATGGCAGATCTCAGCCTGTTTGACCTGAGCGGGCGCACGGCGCTCATTACCGGATCTTCGCAGGGGATCGGCTACGCGCTTGCCGCAGGCCTTGCCAAAGCCGGCGCAAACCTGGTGCTGAACGGCCGCGACAAGGCCAAGCTGGCGGATGCGGCCACGCGGCTGGCCGATACCGGCGCGACCATTCATCAGCTTGCCTTTGACGTGACCGACCATGCCGCAGCCCGTGCGGCCGTGGACGAGTTCGAAGCATCCGTGGGCGCCATCGACATCTGCGTCAACAATGCCGGCATGCAGCATCGCGCGCCGCTGGAGGATTTCCCTGCCGACGCCTTCGAGACGCTTCTGCGCACCAATATCAGCTCGGTATTCAATGTCGGCCAGGCCGTGGCGCGTCACATGATCGAGCGTAAAGGCGGCAAGATCATCAACATCGCTTCGGTGCAGACCGCGCTGGCCCGGCCCTCGATCGCGCCCTACACCGCAACCAAGGGCGCCGTCGGCAATCTGACCAAGGGCATGGCCACCGACTGGGCCAGGCATGGGCTTCAGTGCAACGCAATCGCGCCGGGGTATTTCGACACCCCGCTCAATGCCGCCCTGGTGGCAGACCCGGAATTCAGCGCCTGGCTCGAAAAGCGCACCCCCGCCGGCCGCTGGGGCAATGTCGAAGAGCTCGTCGGCGCCTGCATCTTCCTGTCGTCCGATGCCGGCTCCTTCGTCAATGGCCACACGCTTTATGTCGACGGCGGCATCACTGCATCGCTCTGAGATGACCCGCTACGCAATTATCATGGGCGTTTCAGGCTGCGGCAAGACCAGCGTCGGCGAAGGCCTGGCGCAAAGCACCGGCATCCGCTTCGTTGACGGTGACGCCCTGCACCCGAAGGCCAACGTCGACAAGATGTCCGCGGGCACTCCACTGACCGATGAAGACCGCTGGCCCTGGCTCGAGCTGATAGGTCGCGAATTCGCAAACAGCCCGGCGCCGCTCATCATCGGCTGTTCCGCGCTCAAACGCGGCTACCGTGACATGATCCGCCACCATGCCGGCGCCATGGTTTCGTTCATCCACCTCAGCGGCTCCCGCGAGATCATTGCCCGGCGCATGCAGGCCCGCAAGGACCACTTCATGCCGCCAGCCCTGCTCGACAGCCAGTTTGCCGCACTTGAGCCGCTGGCAGCTGACGAGGATTCGGTATCCATCGATATAGACCAGCCGCTTGAAGCCATCATCGCGCAGGCGACCCGCCATCTGGAAGGAAAAACACCGTGACAGAGAAAGTAGCCCTGATCGGAGCCGGCGCCATGGGTGGCGCAATTGGAACGCGCCTGCTGGAAACGGGCAATCGGCTCGCCGTTTTCGACCTCGACGCCGGAAAGGTCGCGGAACTGGTGGCCAGGGGCGCGGTCGCTGCAAGCTCCGCCGCTGAAGCCGCAGCCCAATCCGATTATGTCATCACCAGCCTCAATTCGCCCGAGATTGTCCATCGAGCCGTGTTCGGGCAAGCCGGCGTTGCCGAGGGCGCGAAACCCGGCACCATCATCATCGACATGTCGTCGATCGATCCGGTGGCCACGCGGCAATTGAGCCAGGATGCCAGCGAAAAGGGCCTGCGCTGGGTCGATTCCCCCTTGTCGGGCGGGGCACCGAAAGCGCTGATCGGCGAGCTGACCTTGATGGCCGGCGGCGAGGCCGCGGATGTCGAACAGGCCCACACCGTGTTGCGCCATGTGGCCAGCAATTACACCCATATGGGCCCAAGCGGTGCCGGCCAGACCACCAAGCTGATCAACCAGGTGCTGTGCGGGCTTGGCTTCCTCGCCGTCGCCGAAGCCACCCAGCTCGCGCTCGATGCAGGCGTCGACGCCGCAAAGATCCCGCAAGCGCTCAAGGGCGGGCGTGCCGACAGTGCTATTTTGCAGGAATACATGCCGCGCTTCGTCAGCAAGGATTACCGCCGCACCGGCCGCATCGACAACATGGTCAAGGACCTCAACGGCGCGCTCGACCTCGCACGGGCCAGCCACACCTCCATGCCGATGACGGCACTCTGCGCCGAAATTCACCGCATGCTGACAGCAGCCGGAATCGGCGGCGAAGACCAGGCCGCCGTGATGGAATATTTCAAAGGCCCTGATAAGGAACAGTTCAAATGATCACCCGCTACGCCCTGTTTGAAGGCTCGGTGAAACCCGGCATGACGGAGACCTTCCGCTCAGCTGTTCTGGATCGCCTGGTGCCACTGTGGAAGCAGTTCGCAGGCGCCCAGGAAGTGCGTGTCATGTTCGGCGAGGAACGCGACGAGGGCGCGCCGGAATTTCCGCTGATCCTCGCCATCAGTTACCCCGACCGCGCGGCGATGGACCAGGCGCTGCAAAGCCCCGCCCGGGCGCAATCCCGCGAGGTCACCGGCAAAATCGTGGCCGAGTGCTTCGATGGCCGTATCCACCATCATGTCACCCTGGCGAATTCATTCCCCGTCTAGGACGATGATGGAGCGGGCATGGTGCAACGAAGCCTTGTTGTTATCGATAACTCTTGTTGCTACGATTCACCGTCGGAGACAGGGGGCGTTTGACGATGCGGGGGAGCTTTCGAACCATGCCGGTTCCGTCTCCTGCGCGGACGTTTCGCCGGGGGGCGTAGAAGCATGAAATCATCCAGAAAAACGCCGACCATGGCCGATGTCGCCCGCGAGGCCGGCGTCTCTCCGATGACAGTCTCGCGCGCCTTCAAATCCGACGCCTATGTCAATGACGAAACCCGCAAGGCCATCCTGGCTGCCGCAGAACGGCTCGGCTATGTCATGGACAGCATGGCATCGGGCCTGTCGTCGCGCAAAACCGGCTTTGTCGCCGTGACCATCCCTTCGGTCAACAATGCCAATTTTGCCGACACCATCCGCGGCCTCACCGAAGGTCTGCAGGAAAAGGGACTGCAGGTTCTGCTCGGCTACACCAGCTACAATCTGGAAGAGGAAGAGCGGCTCGTCCGCCAATTGCTGACCCGCCGTCCCGAGGCAATCGTCGTCACCGGCGGCAAACACACCGAAAAATGCCGCGCCATGCTTGAAAACGCCGGCATCCCGGTGATCGAAACCTGGGACATTCCCAGTGACCCGATCGATTCCGTGGTGGGTTTCTCCAATGCGGAAGCCTCGGCCATGATCGTCCGGCACCTGGTCTCTACCGGACGCACGAAAATCGCCTTTCTCGGCGGCGACACCAGCCGCGACACCAGAGGTTTCGATCGTCGCCGCGGCTTCACCCGGACAATGGAACAGCTGGGGTTCGACGCAACCCGGCTGACGGAAGCCGGCCCGCCCCCGATTTCCATGCGCGAAGGGGCCGATGCATTTTCACGCCTGATGCAGAAATGGCCCGATACCGAGGCCGTCGTCTGCGTCTCGGATCTGGCCGGGTTCGGCGCCCTGACCGAATGCCAGCGTCTGGGGATCGACGTGCCCGGCAAGATGGCGATCGCCGGCTTCGGCGCCTACGAGATATCCGATATCTGCGTCCCGCCGATCACGAGTGTTGATCCGCACTGCTACCAGATTGGAATGTTGTCGGCCCAACGGATCATCGACCTGCTGTCCGATGCCGATGAGGAAACCACGACCAGCCAGACAGTCCTCGAACCCGAACTCCTCATTCGAGCTTCAACAGTCTCAACATCCTGATCCCGAGCCACAACGGCAAAAAAACAGAAGTGCCGCGTCCGTCGGAACCGGTTCGAGCGGTTATCCTGTCCGCAATCAACATCGAGGCGCCGATTGCGGATCAGCTCAAGCGCCTTGAACAACCGCTGGCTAGAATCGGGGCAATGCCAACGACCATCCTGCCTGGGCACGATCTGAACAGCCTGCGCCGTCAGCGTGTGAGAGCCCACATTGTCAGGCCCGCATGCGCTCCATCTGCTGGCCTGAGAGCAAGGCGTCGAGTTCCTCCAGCGAAGAATTTCCTTCCATCGGTCCACGCTTGGCAACAGCCAGCGCACCTGCGGCATTGGCGTAGCGCGCCGCCATCTCAACCGAATGTCCTTGAGTGAACATCGCCAGGAAGGTTCCGCAAAAGCTCTCGCCCGCCCCCGACGGATCGACGTTCTCGACATCATGACCGGCAAAGTCGTAGCGCGCATCACCGTGCAGAACCACTGCGCCATCTGCTCCACATTTGCGGACCACAATATCAGCACCGGAAGAGCGAAGCGCTGCAACTGCAGCTTCCTCGGACTTGCCGGGATAGAGCAAGGCCAGATCGCTGGAACCGCAGAAAAGTATTGAACTTGAAGCCATGACCTTGTGAAGCGCCTCCACGGCCTTTGGCGCCGCCATCAATTCTGGCCCGACGTCGAGATCGCAGCTGATCCGTCCGCCCCGAGCCAGAACTTCATCACACACTGTCAGGATCAAGGCCCGCAACCGCGCATTGACGAGCGATGCCCCGGACACATGCAGAAGCAAATCAGTTGAAGGAAGCGCCGGCACAACCTTGCCCGCCCACTCGGCCGCAGTGTTGTTGACATGGACTATTCGACTGCGGCTTGCGTCGTCGAATTCAGACACGAAGGCCACGCCGGTGGCTTTGTCGCCGTGAAGCGCGAGGCCACTGGTGTCGACCCCGCTTTCCGCCAGGCGCTCGACCAGCGCGCAGCCGAAACCATCCTCACCGATGCCACCGAAAATCTTTGTCTGCGCGCCCATCCGTGCAGCCTGATCCAGCGAGATAGCCACGGCACCGCCGGGATAGGGACCTGAATAGGCCGCCAGCTCGCTCAACGCGCACCCTGTGGCATGAGACACAAACTCAACGCGGAGTTCACCCACTGAAATAATCGTTGTCGCTGACATCACCGGTCACCTTGCTCAAATTTTTGTTGCCGCGATATAATCTAAACTTTTACGCATGTCAAAATTTCAGCTGGATTTTTCCGCCAGAAAATTTACAATACGTACCTCAAGAGAAGAAAATAGCCGCAAAACACACCTCGAACTGGTACTGAGTCCGCAAATGCAGAAACCAAAAATACGGACTATGGAAAAACTGTCGTCCGAAATAGGAGTTTCAAGGCCTACGCTGTCACGCTTTTTTCAGGATCCGACTTCGGTGCGAACCTCAACCCGCGCCCGAATTGAAAACGCGCTGCAAACGGTTGATTACGTTCCGAATTTTTTCGCCACCAAGATGAACCGGAAATCCAGCGGCTTGATCGGCGTCATCGTCCCCCACCTTAACGACCTGTTTTTCAGCGGCCTGATTGAAGCAATCGAAACCTCGGCGCTTGCCGCCGATTACATGGTGATCACGCAGAACTCGCACAATGACCCGGCGCTGGAAGCTCAAGCTGCCCGGAACATGATCGCCATGGGCGCGGACGGGGTCATCATGGCGCCGATTGGTGATGCAAGTTCAATTGACGCCCTGTCGCGGCTCAAGCAGGAACGCCCGATGGTATTCGTAGATTCGCGCCTGCAAGACCACTTCCAGGATGTCGATTTCATCGGCACCGACAATCAACAGAGTATCGGGCTTATCGTTGACTACCTCTGCCGCTCAGGAGAACCTCCAGCGTTTCTTGCAATGCCAAATCTCAACTCCAACAATCTGGAACGAGAACAGGCCTATACCAGCCGCATGCATGAGCTCGGCCATGAGCCGATGGTAATCCCCCGGTCCACCAACGGGGAAACTCTCGGCTTCGAGGAATATGCCTACAGGCTGATGGATGCGTATTTCAGCCATGGCAACCTGGTGGACCAGACAATACTTTGCGCCAATGATCGGCTTGCGATCGGCGTCATCCGGGCGGCAAACCGGCACAGCCTGTTCGGAACCGCGGGCAAGGACCCTTCCCGCTTTCGGGTCGCCGGGCATGATGACTATCCGCTGAGTGCTTTTGTCTTCCCCAGCCTGACCACCGTGACGCAGAACACGCAGGCAATCGCCGAGGCCGCAACCGGGCAATTGCTTCGTCATATCCGACGCGAAGACCGCATCGAGGATGCCGTGTCGCTGACTTTTGACGCCGAACTGCGTCTGCGCGATTCCGCCTAACTCCCTGAAATCTCACGCTCTGACGCCGTGCTTGAGCAACCGCTTGATGTTTTCCTGAAGCTCCCATTGACTCTTTCCCCTGGTTCCATCTAATATTTTACGCGTGTTAAGAATGGGAGGAGCCAACATGACACTTTCTGGGAAATTTTCATCAACCGCACTCGGGTTGATTGCTGCCTTGTCGATGTCTTCGGCTGCAACGTCGGAAGAACTGACCATCGCCACCGTCAACAATGGCGACATGATCCGCATGCAGGGTCTGACCGAAGACTTTACCGAAAAGACCGGCCACACCGTTGAGTGGGTCACGCTGGAAGAAAACGTCCTGCGTCAGCGCGTCACCACCGACATTTCGACCAAGGGCGGCGCATTCGACCTGATGACCATCGGCATGTACGAGACGCCGATCTGGGCCAAGAATGGCTGGCTGGTGCCGCTCGACGATCTGTCGGACGAGTACAACGCCGACGACATTCTGCCGGCAATGGCAAACGGCCTGTCCTATGACGGCACGCTCTATGCCGCACCGTTCTACGGTGAATCGTCGATGATCATGTACCGCACCGACCTGATGGAGAAGGCCGGGCTGACCATGCCCGAAGCCCCGACCTGGGACTTCATCAAGGAAGCGGCAATCGCGATGACCGATCGCGACAACGAGATCAACGGCATCTGCCTGCGCGGCAAGGCCGGCTGGGGTGAAGGCGGCGCTTTCATCACCGCAATGTCGAACTCGTTCGGCGCCCGCTGGTTCGACGAAAACTGGAAGCCCCAGTTCGACACCCAGCCATGGGCTGACACACTCAACTTCTACGTCGACCTGATGAACGAAGCGGGCCCTCCCGGATACGCCACCAATGGCTTCAACGAAAACCTGTCGCTGTTCCAGCAGGGCAAATGCGGCATGTGGATCGACGCCACCGTGGCGGCCTCTTTCGTGACCAATCCGAACGATTCCACCGTGGCTGACAAGGTCGGCTTCGCGCTCGCTCCCGACAACGGCCTTGGCAAACGCTCCAACTGGCTGTGGGCCTGGGCACTGGCAATTCCTGCCGGCACCGAGAAGGAAGCTGCTGCCAAGGAATTCATCGAATGGGCAACCGGCACCAGCTACATCGAACTGGTGGCGGAAAAGGAAGGCTGGGCCAACGTGCCCCCGGGTGCGCGTACCTCGCTGTACGAGAACCCGAACTACCAGTCGGTGCCGTTCGCCAAGATGACCCTGGATTCGATCCTCTCGGCTGATCCGAACAACCCGACCGTCGACCCGGTGCCCTATGTCGGCATCCAGTTTGCGGCCATTCCGGAGTTCGCCGGCATCGCGACCGAAGTCAGCCAGGAATTCTCGGCAGTCTATGCCGGTCAGCAGACAGTGGAAGAAGCCCTGGAAAAGGCCCAGGCGCTGACCACCGACGCCATGGAAGCCGCAGGTTACTGAGGCATCCTCCCGGGCCGGAGGGCGGTTTAAGCAGCCGTCCTCCGGCTTACTTCCTATTTCCAAATGACATTTGTTCCTGGCAGCCTGTAGCTGCCCATTGTGGAGACACGTCATGGCCACTCAGCAATCCCGTTCCGCAGCCCGACTGATGATGGCGCCCGCCGTGATCCTGCTACTTGGCTGGATGCTGGTGCCCCTGATCATGACGCTGTGGTTTTCATTCCGCGTCTACCTGCCCATGCGCGGCGGCGACCAGGGCTGGGCCGGACTTGACAACTACATCCGTTTCGTAAGCTCCAGCTCGTTCTGGCCAAGCATCCAGGTCACCCTGATCATCGTCGGTGGTGTTCTCGCGATCACCATCGTCTTCGGGATCATGCTGGCGCTACTGCTTGATCAGCCAATGTGGGGACAGGGCATCGTCCGCATCCTGGTGATCGCGCCCTTCTTCGTCATGCCCACCGTGTCGGCTCTGGTCTGGAAGAACATCTTCATGGACCCGGTGAACGGCCTGTTCGCGCATTTGTGGAAATTCTTCGGTGCAACGCCCGTTGAATGGTTGAGCCAAGCCTCGCTGCAATCGATCATCATGATCGTGTCCTGGCAATGGCTGCCCTTCGCAACGCTGATCCTGCTCACTGCCGTGCAGTCTCTCGACAGCGAACAGATGGAAGCAGCCGAGATGGACGGCGCGCCGGTTCACAAGCGCTTCTGGTTCCTGACGCTGCCGCATCTGGGCCGCGCCATCACCATCGTGGTCCTGATCCAGACCATCTTTCTCCTGTCGATCTTCGCCGAGATTTTCGTCACCACAGGCGGCGCCTTCGGCACCCGGACGCTCACCTACCTGATCTTCCAGCGTGTGCTGGAAAGCCAGAATGTCGGCCTCGGTTCGGCCGGCGGTGTCTACGCAATCATTCTTGCCAATATCGTTGCCATCTTCCTGATGCGCATCGTCGGCAAGAACCTTGACAAGTGAGGTGAACGGACATGGCACGCACAGTCACGACCAACCGCAAGCTTATCAACACGCTCATCGCCTGGACCATCGGGCTGCTCATCTTCTTCCCGATTCTCTGGACAATCCTGACCAGCTTCAAGACCGAGGCGCAGGCAATCAGCGATCCGCCGGTCTTCCTGTTCTTCGACTGGACGCTGGAAAACTATGCCGTCGTGCAGGAACGCTCGAACTATATGCGGTTTCTGTGGAACTCGATCATCATTGCCGGCGGTTCGACCGTGCTCGGTCTGATCATCGCGGTGCCAGCAGCCTGGTCGATGGCTTTTGTCCCCTCGAAGCGCACCAAGGACATCCTTCTGTGGATGCTCTCGACCAAGATGCTTCCGGCGGTCGGCGTGCTCTACCCGATCTACCTGATCTTCATCCAGCTTGGCATTCTTGATACCCGCGCCGGCCTGGTGATCGTGCTGATGCTGATCAACCTGCCGATCATCGTCTGGATGCTCTACACCTATTTCAAGGAGATCCCGGGCGAGATCCTCGAAGCCGCAAGGATGGACGGTGCCTCATTGAAGGACGAGATCCTTTATGTGCTCACCCCGATGGCGGTGCCCGGCATAGCCTCCACGCTACTGCTCAACTTCATCCTCGCCTGGAACGAAGCCTTCTGGACGCTCAATCTCACCGCCGCCAAGGCGGCGCCGCTGACCGCATTCATTGCCAGCTACTCCAGTCCGGAAGGGCTGTTCTACGCCAAGCTCTCGGCGGCCTCGACCATGGCCATCGCGCCGATCCTTGTGCTGGGCTGGTTCAGCCAGAAACAACTTGTCCGGGGCTTGACCTTCGGCGCTGTGAAGTGAGGAGCCAATCATGGGACGCATACAGTTAAAACAGGTCAGGAAAACCTTCGGCAAGGTCGAGGTCATTCCGCCACTGGATCTGGAAATCAACGACGGCGAATTCGTGGTCTTTGTCGGCCCCTCGGGATGCGGCAAGTCCACCCTGCTGCGCCTGATCGCCGGCCTGGAAGACACCACCTCCGGCACCATCGAGATCGACGGCAAGGACGCCACCGGTCTGCCGCCGGCCAAGCGTGGCCTCGCCATGGTGTTCCAGAGCTACGCGCTTTACCCGCATATGACGGTGCGCAAGAACATCGCTTTCCCGATGAAGATGGCTAAGATGCCGCAGGAAGAGCAGGACCGGCGCATTGCGCAGGCCGCTGCAGCGCTGAACCTGACCGACTATCTCGACCGGCGGCCCGGGCAGTTGTCGGGCGGCCAGCGCCAGCGCGTTGCCATCGGCCGCGCCATCGTGCGCGAACCATCAGCCTTCCTGTTCGACGAACCGCTGTCCAACCTCGATGCCGCGCTGCGCGTCGGCATGCGGATGGAAATCTCGGAACTGCACAAGAAGCTGGCCACCACCATGGTCTATGTGACCCACGACCAGGTTGAAGCCATGACCATGGCCGACAAGATCGTGGTGCTGCAGGCCGGTGTGATCGAGCAGGTTGGCAGCCCGCTGGAGCTCTACCGCACACCCCGAAACAAGTTCGTCGCGGGCTTTATCGGCTCGCCCAAGATGAACCTGATGGAAGGCCCCGAGGCCACCAAGCATGGTGCGCACACGATCGGCATTCGGCCCGAGCATATCGACATTTCCAAGACCGAAGGCGCCTGGCAGGGCACGGTCGGCATCGCCGAACATCTCGGGTCCGACACCTTCATCCATGTCCACGGCATACCGGGCTGCGACCCGCTCACGATCCGGGCCGGTGGCGACATTGATGTCCGTCATGGCGACACTGTCCATCTGACACCGCAGCTGGAACATCTTCACCGCTTTGATGCGCAGGGATTGCGGATTCAATGAAACGCCTTGCTGGCAAATCAGCGCTGATCACGGGGGCCGCCCGCGGCATCGGGCGGGCATTCGCTGAAGCCTATGCCCGCGAGGGCGCCACCGTTGCCATTGCCGACATCAATCTCGAGGCCGCGCAGGCCACGGCCGCGGAAATCGGCGACGCTGCCTATGCCGTTGAGATCGACGTCAGCCAGCAGGACAGCATTGATGCAGCCATTGCCACGGTCGCAGACAAAGCCGGCAAGCTCGACATCCTGATCAACAACGCGGCTCTTTTCGACGCGGCAGAGACCGTCGACATCACCCGCGCCAGCTACGAGAAGCTCTATGCCGTCAATGTCAGCGGCACCTTGTTCACGATGCAGGCCGCTGCCCGGCAGATGATCAGGCAGGGCCATGGCGGCAAGATCATCAACATGGCGTCCCAGGCAGGGCGCCGCGGCGAAAGCCTGGTCCTGGTCTATTGCTCGACCAAGGCGGCCGTCATTTCCATGACCCAATCGGCGGGCCTGAACCTGATCAAGCACGGCATCAACGTCAATGCCATCGCCCCCGGCGTGGTCGATGGCGAGCACTGGGAGCATGTCGATGCCATGTTCGCAAAACTGGAGCACAAGAAACCCGGCGAGAAGAAAGCCGAAGTCGCAGCAGGCGTGCCCGCGGGCCGCTTTGCTACCCCTGATGACCTGACCGGCATGGCCATCTTCCTGGCCTCGTCCGAGTCCGACTACATCCTGTCGCAGACCTACAATGTCGACGGCGGGCAGTGGATGAGCTGATGAAACTCTCGAACGCCAATCTCGACCAGCTCCCCCCCGGCATCGATGTGCCTGGTTATGACCGCGCCGGGCTAACCCCCGGCATCGTTCACATCGGTGTCGGCAATTTCCACCGCGCCCACCAGGCGGTCTATCTGCACCGTCTGTTCGAAACCGGCCGTGACCACGACTGGGCCATCATCGGCGCCGGCGTGAAATCCTATGACGAAGCCATGCGCCAGCGGCTTCAACCACAGGACTGGCTCACCACAATTGTCGAACTGGATCCTGCGGGTTTCTCCGCGATGATATGCGGATCGATGATCGACTTCTGCGCCATCGACGCAGGCCAGCTGATCGAGACGATGGCAAGGCCTGAAATCCGCATCGTCTCGCTGACAGTGACCGAGGGTGGGTATTACGTCGATGCAAAAACCGGTGGTTTCGACGCTTCACATCCCGACATTATCGCTGATGCCGGAAATCCCGACCGCCCGGCCACCGTGTTCGGCATCATCATCGCGGCGCTGATGGCGCGGCGGGCCGCCGGCATCGCGCCCTTCACCGTGATGTCGTGTGACAACCTTCCCGAGAACGGCCATGTCGCGCGCAACGCCGTGGTCGGACTGGCAAAACTGCGTAGTGACGACCTGGCCCGTTGGATCGAGGCCAATGTTGCCTTTCCCTGCGGCATGGTCGATTGCATCACCCCTGCGACCGGCCCGCGCGAGATCTCCATTGTGGCCGAGAAATTCGGGATCGAGGATGCGGCCCCTGTCGTCTGCGAACCGTTCCGGCAATGGGTGCTCGAAGACAATTTCCCGATGGGGCGCCCCGCGCTGGAGACGGTCGGCGTACAATTCGTCCCCGATGTCGCGCCCTATGAACTGATGAAACTGCGCATCCTCAATGGCGGCCATGCAACCATCGCCTATCCCGCCGGCCTGCTCGGGATCAATTTCGTCCATGACGCGATGACAAACCCGCTCGTCACGGGATTCCTCGACAGGCTGCAGCATGAGGAAATCATGCCGACGGTACCGAGCATCGAAGGCGTCAGCACCGAGAGCTACTACCGCAAATGCGTCGAACGGTTTTCCAACCCGGCGATCGGCGACACCATCCCGCGGCTGTGTTTCGACGGCTCCAACCGGCAACCGAAATTCATCCTGCCAACGATAGAAGCCCGGCTCGCGGCAGGCCAACCAGTCGATGGCCTGGCGCTCGAATCCGCACTCTGGTGCCGCTATTGTTACGGAACAACCGACAGCGGCGAGATGATCCCGCCCAATGATCCCAACTGGGACCGGCTGACCGCACAGGCAAAACTTGCCCGGGACACCCCGCAGAAATGGCTGGAGATGGCGGACATCTACGGCGATCTTGGCAGCAATCCGGTCTTCGCCCAAGCCTTTGCCGCAGCCCTCACAGCGCTCTGGCAAAACGGCGCCGAGGCCACCCTGACGGCCTATATCAACGGCGACTGACGTCAGTCCAATACGGCAACAAGGGGAGTCGCCGGCGGCCAGCCTGTCTGGAACTGCCCGCCACAGTTCGAGCCCGTCATCACGCAGCCTCGCTCCTCCGCGACCATTGGAGGAGCTTCCTGGTGCGCAAAGCGGCTTCCCGGCGCGGCCAAGTCCGAGGCCGCAAATTCCGGCCACACGCGATAGGCCTCAGTCAGGAATCAAACCGGCGCCCACGTTTTCAACGAAGGGTGCCAGTGGACCACCGGCAGTTTTGCCGGTGGCTTCTTCGGGGTCCGGGTGTTTCCCCGGGAATGCTTCAGATTGGATAATGCGGGGTGCCGTCCTGGATGGTGATCCACCTCAGTTCTGTGAATTCGGCAATGCCCCAGTTTCCGCCAAAGCGTCCATAGCCGGATGCCTTGACGCCGCCGAAGGGCATCTGCGCCTCGTCGTGGACCGTTGGGCCATTGATGTGGCAGATGCCGCTTTCGATCCGCTTGGCAACGGCCATCGCCTGCATCACGTCCCTGGAGAACACGGCGGAAGACAGCCCGAATTCGGTGTCATTGGCAATCCGTACGGCTTCATCGACCGAGCCGGCACGAATGATGCTGACGACCGGTCCGAAACTCTCCTCGGTGTAAAGCCGCATGTCGGGGGTCACATGATCCAGTGCCGCGGCGTTCAGGATTGTGCCATTGCCGCCGCCGGCAATCAGTTTGGCGCCCTTGGCAACGCCGTCCTCGATGAGCTCCTGAATCCGTTCGGCCGCACTGCTGGTGACAAGCGAGCCAAGCGGCGACGAACCTTCGCGTGGATCTCCGGCGGTGAGCCCAGCCACTTTCTTCGAAAAGGCCTCGACGAACTTGTCGCCGACCGAGCCGACCACGATGATGCGTTCCGTCGACATGCAGATCTGGCCCTGGTTCATGTAGGCGCCGAACCCGGCTGCGGCGACTGCCGCATCGACATCAGCGTCTTCGAGCACGATCATCGGCGCCTTGCCGCCGAGTTCCAGCAATGCCGGCTTCAGATAGCGCCCTGCCAGTTCGCCGATCACCTTGCCGACCCGGGTCGATCCGGTGAAGTTGATCCGCCGGATTGCCGGATTTGCGATCATTTCCTCCACCAGCGCCGGTGCATCTTCCGGCGCATTCGAAATCGCGTTGAGCACCCCGTCAGGCAGACCGCCCTGGGCCAGCGCCTCGATGATCAGTGCATGTGTCCGCGGGCAGAGCTCGGATGTCTTCATCACCACGGTGTTGCCGCAGGCCAGGGGCGTGGCCACGGAGCGGACACCGAGGATGACCGGTGCATTCCAGGGCGCCATCGCCAGGACCACGCCTGCCGGCTGGCGCACAGCCATTGCCATCGAGCCGGGCCGGTTCGAGGGAACGATTTCGCCCTTGATCTGCGTGGTCAGAGAGGCGGCCTCGATCAGCATGTTCGACGCCAGCATGACGTTGAAGCGGGCCCAGCCCTCGGTCGCGCCGATTTCCTCGCCCATCGCCTTGACGATATCGTCCGCGCGATCGGTCAGGGAGGCGGCAGCCGCAAGCAGGATCTTGCGCCGCTCGGCCGGGCCGGTTTCCGACCACGCCGGAAATGCCTTGGCCGCCGCATCAACGGCCTTTGCCGCGTCTTCAAGCGTTGCAGCGGCTGCAACTGTGACGGTTTCACCGGTAACAGGATTCTTGCGCTCGAACGTCGCGTTGTTGGAAGCGGCGACATACTGTCCGCCAATATAGTGACCGAGATTATCCATGCTGCTGTTCCTCGTTGTGGAGTGTTGGGTTCCGCCCAGGAAGGCGCGAATGACGGCCGGGTCGCTGCGCAGGTCGGCAGCGGTGCCGGAACCGGTAATGGAGCCTGTTTCAATCAGGTAGGCCCGATCGGCCAATGCAAGTGTGGCGCGGGCATTCTGTTCGACAATCACGATTGTCAGCCCGGTCTCACGGATCTTGGCGAGCGCCGCAAAGACTTCCTGCGCAACGATCGGCGCCAGTCCGAGCGAAGGCTCGTCAAGCAGCAGCAGATCCGGCGCCGACATCAGCGCCCGCCCGATCGCCACCATCTGCTGCTCTCCGCCCGACATGGTGCCGGCCAGTTGGCTGCCGCGTTCGGCAAGCCGCGGAAACAGCGCGTGAACCAGCTCCAGGTTCTTCGCCCTGTCCTTGTGTGCGCGTTCGGGCAGCGCACCGAGCCTGAGGTTTTCCGCCACGGTAAGTTGTGGGAAGATGCCGCGTCCCTCCGGCACGATGACGATCCCGTGCTCGACCACCTCGTGCGGCTTGAGTGCGAGAATGTCGCGCCCGTTGTAGGTCACCTCGCCGCCGGAGGGCTTGATCCGCCCGCCGATGGCCCCGAGCAGCGAGGACTTGCCTGCGCCATTGGCCCCGAGAATGGCCACCATCTCGCCCTTGCTGACGCCGAGCGAAATCTGGTCGATGGCGACATGCTTTCCGTAGACGACGCTGATATCTTTGATCTCAAGCATCTTCGGCATCTCCCAGATAGGCCGCGATCACGGAAGGGTCGGACAGCACTTGCGATGTCTCGCCATCGGCGATCAGCTTGCCGGCATTCATCACCGCGCAGCGAGGACACAGCGCCCGCACCGCTTCCATGATGTGTTCGACCATGATGATGGTGATTCCAGATCCCGACAACGAGCTGATCAGCCGGATGCCCTCCTGCAGTTCGGTCGGGTTGAGACCCGCCAGCCACTCGTCAAGCAGCAGCAGTTCGGGCTCGGCGGCAAGTGCCCGGGCCAGTTCCAGCCGCTTCTGGTCAATATAGTTGAGATCCCCGGCATGGGCGCCGGCGCGGTCGCCGAGACCGGTCTTCTCAAGCGCTTCACGCGCCACCCGGTCGGCTTCCTTGCCCCAATGCGCCCGGTGGCCGAAAACCGCCGGAAGCATGACATTTTCCAGCAGGGTCAGCGACGGCAGGATCCGCACCAGCTGGAATGTCCGGGCGATGCCGGCGCGGGCGATCTTGTCGACGCGGGCGCCGGCGAGGTTCTGGCCATTGAAGACGATCCTGCCCGAGGAGGGCGCGAGAAAACCCGAGATCAGGTTCAAAAGCGTTGTCTTGCCGGACCCGTTGGGGCCGAGCAGCCCCATGATGGTCCCGCTTTCCATTTCAAACGAAACCTGGTCGACCGCTTTCAGACCACCAAAATTCCGTGCCGCCTTGTCAACATGCAAAAGGCTCATGGTCTTGTCCTTCCAAACCTTGCGCGCAGATCATCGAAGCCGGCGAGCAGGCCGTTGGGCAGCACGAAGACGACGGCAATGAACATCAGCCCGAGGAAGATCGGATAGGTGTCGGGGAAATTCACCGACAGCCATTCAAACAGCAGGAACAGCGGAATGGCCCCGACAAGCGGTCCCCACAGACGGTTGGCCCCGCCCAAGAGCGCCATGATGACGGTGAGGAAGCTGACGGTCGGATTGAACACGATCAGCGGCTCGACATAGACCCATCTTGGCGACGCGACCGCGCCGACCAGCGTGATCAGCGTTGCCGAGATGGTGAAGGCAAACAGTTTGGTCCGCGCCAGGTGAATGCCCGAATGCGCGGCCACCACCTCGTCATCGCCGATCGCCCTGAGCGCCAGACCCAGCCGCGAGCGGTTGATCCAGGCGGTGAGACCGATGGCGATCGCCACCAGCGCCAGCATCTGCCAGTAGATGTCGCGTGCGGTAAGATCGAGAAAGATATAGCGGCCCAGCGTGCCGGTAACCGTCACTTCGTACCAGGTGATCAGCTGGCGGACCAGTTCGGCCAGGCCGAAGGTGAAGATCACGAAATAGATGCCCGAGAGGCGCAGTGTCGAAAGTCCGACCAGCAGCGCCATCGCCGCCCCGATAAGGCCCGCGCAGAGGATCACCACCGGGTAAGGCAGGGTCTCGTTGAGCACCGCCACAGTGTAGGCCCCGGTTCCGTAAAACGCCACGGTGGCCAGCGAGATGTAGCGGGTGTGGCCTGAAAACAGTGCCCACGCCGAGGCCAGGGCCACATAGCTGGCCATGCCGATCATCAGGCCGAGCTCGTATTCGGAGACGAACATCGGCACCACGGCCAGTGCCGCGAGTGCTGCAAGTGCGATTGCCAGACGGATCATTGACGCCTCCCGAACAGGCCTTGCGGACGCCATATCAGGACGGCAAGAAAGATGGTGAAGGTCGCGGCCAGTGTCAGGCCGGGGTCGAAGGTGGTGGCCACAAAGGTTTCAACCAGTCCCAGTGCAAAGCCTGCAGCGAGCGCGCCGGCCACGTTGCCGACCCCGCCCATGATCACGATGATGAGCGCCTTCATGGTGAACACGACGCCGTCATTGGCCGAAAATGTCTGGTACATGGCGACGCTGGCGCCGCCGACAGAGGCCAGCGCAGTGCCGAGAGCAAAGCCTTGCCGGCTGACCTTGTTGACATCGATACCGACCAGCGGCGCCGAGCCGGGCGTCAGCGCCACCGCGCGCAGGATCAGACCCCAGCGGCTGCGGGCAAGCAGCACCACCAGCGAAAGGCCCGCAACAAGACAGATGGCAAAGGCGATCAGCCGGTTCAGCGCCACCGAGACGCCAAACACGTCGATGCCCTGGTCGAGATAGGAAATCGAGGTGAAGTTGGCGCCGAACAGCACCAGCATGATGCCTTGCAGCACGAACAGCAGCCCGAATGTCGCCAGTATGGAATCCACTTCCAGCTTGCCGGCATTGCCCTGAGCTCGTTGCACCAGCGGTCGCATCATCACGGTGTAGAGCAGCCAGCCCGCGAGATAGCCTGACGGACCGATCAGCAGGATCGAGATCAATGGCGGCAGGCCGGCCGACTGGAACAGGAAGACCAACACGAAGGCGGCCAGCAATGTCACTTCACCATAGGCAAGGTTCATGATCCGGGCGATGCCGTATTGCAGCGTCAGCCCGAGCGCCAGCAGCGCATAGGTGCCGCCCAGCACGAGGCCGAGCACGAGCGTCGTCATTGCAGTGTTCCGATTCTTCTGGTTGCCGGCTTCAGGGCCGGAAAAAGGAGGGCAGCCGGCTCCGGCTGCCCATCCGGTGAGACCTGTTACCAGTCAGGCTTCGGTATGACGGGGGCAACAGCGCCGTCCTTGTCGGACGGGTTCACCGCCACGAAGGTACCATTCTGCCACTGCCCGACCCACCAGAGATCGCGCAACTGGTTGTCTTCCAGCTTGACGTCACCGATGATGGTGCTGAACGTGCCGTTGGACAGCTCTTCCGCAAGCTTGGCGTGGTCGAGACCGACGCGCTCGATCGACTGTGCCAGCATCTCGAGCGATGCATAGGTGATCGCCGAAGCCCAGCTGTCGGGCGGAGCGCCGGCACTGTCGGTGTGCCGGGCAAAATAGTCCTTGATCGCCGGAGAAGCAGCGTCAACGCCGCCGATCGACATCACGCCTTCCTGCTTCCCGTCGGCAATCTTGCCATAAATCGGGAAGGCACCGCCGACACCGACATAAAAGACCTTCGGATTATACCCCATCGACTGGGCGGTCTTGGTCATGCCGAAACTGTCCGGCGGGTAGGAGAAGGCCACGAAGCTGTCAGCCCCGGTGTCTCGCGCTTCCGCCATCAGCGCGGCGAAATCCGAGGTTCCCAGCGGGTAGGTCTTGTCGTAGGCGATTTCCAGGCCGGCTTCCTCGAAAGCCAGGCGAGCGCCCTTGACGAGGTCGATGCCGAAGCCGTCGGCGACCGAAACCATGGCGATCTTGTTGTTGATCTTGCCGTCTGCAACCGCGGCCTTGAGGACGTCGGCGAGGCCTACCGCATAGTCATGCCCGCCACCAAGCATCCAGTAGCTACGCTTCCAGCGGGCAGCAAAGTCGGGTGCCTTGTCGGTCACGGCGGTGACGCCGAGCTGCGGATAGCCGAAACGGTCCATCAGCGGTGCGATCGCGAGGTTGGAACCGGTGCCCCAGGGCGGCAGGATCAGGTCGACTTCGTCCTTGGTGGCAAGCCGCTCGATGGCCCGGACCAGGTCTTCGTTCGACGAACGGTCATCATATTCGATGACCTCGATCTTGCGCTGTGAACCGTCGGGCATCGTCAGTCCGCCGGCTGCGTTTACGTCCTTCACCCACAATTCATAGTTCGGAATCGTGGTGATGCCGGCGCCGGTTGCGTTCGGTCCGGTCTTGGCCACCGCATAGCCGATCTTGACGGTTTCATCGGCTGCGTAGGCCAGGTTTGCGCCCAATAGCAGGGTCATCGCCACGCCTGATGTCAGCGCGCGAAGGGTGTTGCGTCGGGTAATGGTCATGAAAAATCCTCCCATATTACCGGCTCATCCCGGAACAGGCGGATGCCTGAACTCGAAATTGCCTTGTTTCAGCCGGACTCCCGTTCACGGCTTGAATTCAGTATCGTTCAGGGCCCCGCGCAAGAATATGCACTTTTGAGATAAAGAATTGTACTTTTGATTGCTTTTTGAAGCGTCTGCCGGATAATGCCAGCCATGACGAATATCGGCTTGCTCACTGGCGATGGTCGATCGCTTCTGACCCTGTTGCCCATCAAGAGTCCCCAGACACGTGCCGGCTACAGCGTGCCGGCCGGCTCCGCTTGCCTGGTGCTGATGTTCGCCGGCGCGGTCACCAGGGTGCCTGTATCGGATGGCCTGGAGGAGACGCAGCTCTTCGAAGCACCGCGGCTGGTCTGGATCCCCGACGACGAGGCTTTCGACCTGACGGTCGAGGCCGGCTCCAGAGGCAGCATCATGCTGATCTCGCGGCAGACCCTCTTCCGGGCGCTGCCGGCCAGCGTTCTTGCCGACCAGATGAGGATCATTCTCAAACAGAGCCTCTCGCTGGTGCTCGGTTCAAACGATCAGATTGTCCGGCTTGTGGACGAGATCGCGGCGGAAAAGCAAACGGCAGGGCCCGGCAGCGTGGAAGCACTGGAACACTATATCGGGCTGACCCTGCTGCATCTGTGGCGGCTGCTTGGGGCAAACATGATCTCGCACCAGCGGTCGCCGGAAGGGCTGGCCGAACGCTTCCTCATCCTTGCCGGCGCGCACAAGCATCAGCACTGGACGGTCGAAGACTACGCCAGCAAACTGGGCACCAGGAGAGACCGGCTGCGTGTGGCGGTGAGCCGGGCCACCGGCCTATCGCCGCAAGGCTATCTTCACCGCGAGATCATGCGCGATGCCTGCGAACTGCTTGCCAACACCGGCCTGCCGGTGAGCCAGATTGCATTTCGCCTCGGCTATGTGGATCCGGCCTATTTCAACCGCTTCTTCACCCGGCAGTCCGGACAAAGCCCCGGCAAGTACCGCCATGTCCTGCGGCACCGGCGCAACCAGGGCGACGACAGCTATGCTGCCTGGCCGTGAGGTTTTGCCTCATGCCATTGCGTGGCTGCACGCTCCTTCGTCACGGACCTCTTGTGGACAGGCGCCCCGCTGCAGAGCTCAGCTTGGCAGGTACTCCCTGCTCCAGCTTTCGCTGATCTGTCCGGTTTTCAGCATGGTCTCGATGGCCTTTTCGGCATAGCCAAGCTCCCGCAGGATGGCGCGTGTCGAGGTGCCGAATTTCTCTGTCGGCGAGAGTGCGAAGATGCGGCCTCGCTGGCTCCGCACCGCATAGGGATCGAGCTGGATCACCTCGTGGCCGCTGGGGTGATCGCGGTAGATCGAAAACGAGTAACTGCCGTTCTCCATGCCCGGCGTGCCATCAGCCTCATGGGTGTTCTGCGCCCGCAACGCGTCGATATTGTCACAGATCGCACAGCCGATATCCGCAGCGCGGAGCCGTTCCACCCATTCGCTCGCCGGCTGTGACTGGAAAGCACTGGCGAGGAAGCCGGCGCGCTCCTCTTCGGCGATATCCGGCAGATCCTCGAGCCCCTCGGCATTGCGGAAGCGCGGCAGATCGCTTTCATAGGCGCTGAGCAGGATATAGATGCCCGAAGCCGTGCTGTAGAAACGGCTGAGCGGGCCGTAACCATTGGCCTCGGGGCCGGACGGTTCGTCATACAGGCTGCGTCCGTCGTAGTCGTAGCAGAACGGCACCTGCAGCAAACCGCTGTTCGAACTGAGCGAGGTCCGACCACGTCCAATCCGACCAAAACGGTATTTCTGGTAAAGTGCGGCGGCAACCGCCAGCGCTCCGCCAAAGCCGCACATCACGTCAATCGTGCCGACATGGGCGTGTTCCTCGGGCCGGTCCATCGCCCCGCCAAAGCGTAGCATGATACCGGTGGTGGCCTGCACCAGATCGTCATAGCCGATATAGTCGGTCCGGGTTCCACGGCGAACGCCGCTGAAGCAATCGAGTTTGCAAAACAGCGCGTCCGGATTGAGCTTGCGCAGGCTTTCCGCGTCCAGTCCCATCCGCTTGATCTGGCTGTCAGGCGCATTCCAGACGATCACGTCGACCGTCTTGACCAGGTCCTCGAACACCTTGCGCCCATGCTCCGACTTGAGGTCGGCCAGGATCGAACGCTTGCCGCGTCCCTGGCTCATGCCGTAAACCACCGTGTTCCAGCTGTCATAGAGCGGCGTTGCCGGATCGAGCTTGATGACTTCGGCGCCAAACCGCGCCAGGTAACTTGCCGAATGCGGACCGGCAATGACATTGCACAGGTCCAGCACCCGCACACCGGAGAGCCAGCCTTCCCCTGCCGTCTCTTGCGATGGCTCGGGGATGTCGGTGCGGATCTTGCGCAGGAGCTTCAGCGCCTCGTCGACCTCGACCCACCGGCGCGGTTGAGGCTCCAGCGCCTCTTCACCGCTCTCCTCCATCCAGACCACCGGACCGGGCTGCGTCATCGGTCCCAGTTCGGGATCAACCACATCGATCATCAGGCCGGACATCTCGGCATATTCGTCATTGACCCATTCCTGCAGCCAGCGCTGCGCAGCACCCGGAATGCCGGCCCGGCCGAACATGCGTTTCCACTCATGCGAGGTGCGGGTCATGAACACCTCCTTCATCCGCGCGGCGATCTTGTCGGCCCACTCCTTGGGCATCGGGTAAACCCCGAGCGAGGTATCCGATGACCACTCCGCCTGCGGCTTGTAGGTGTCGTCTTCCTCGGTCAGGCCTTCTTCGACCATCTCCTCGTAAATGCCCAGCACTTGCAGGCAGCGGCGGGCATGGTTCTTGTGGCTCGGGCAAACGACGTAGAACATGCGCCCGTCCTTGCACATGTAGCTGCGGAAAAACGGATCGAGCAGCTCCTGCAGGTCCTCATAGGAGACATTCATCGGCAGGCCCTCGACCCGCCGCCGCTCGATCTCGATTTCACGCTGGGTCAGGTAGCGCGCCGGCATGTCGGAGATCTTGATCGAGTTGTAGCAAAGCCCTTCCATCACCGCGGCGGCCAGCGGCACCTCGATCTGGTCCCCCAACCCGGTGAGCTGCCGCGATTGCAACGCCAGAACGGTGGATGATGCGGCGATCTGCGAGGCATAGGCCGATGATAGCGGCAGCGGCGAGAACGAAGGGCTCAGCCCCATCAGCACACGGTTCAGCCCCATATCGGTAAAAACGCCCGAGCTTGCGGCAATCACGCTTTCGAAGGCCCGCAGCTCACGCCGTTCCTCGTCATTCGAGGCAAAGCCGGGTAGCGAGACCGTGATCAGTTCGGGCCGCTCCTGCCGCATGGCGGTAAAGTCGATGCCGAGCTTCGCAAGCTTTCCGGGGCGGAAATTTTCGACGATGATGTCGGCCTCTGCGCACAGTGCACGTGCTTGCGCCAGCCCGTCCTCGCTCTTCAAGTCAAGATTGACGATCAACTTGTTGCGCATCAGCGTCGCATTGGCGGGGCTTTGCCACTGCGGCCCCTCCGGCGGGTCGATGTGCACCACGGTGGCGCCAAGATCGCCAAGCAGCATCGCCACCGCCGGACCGGCAATGTACTGGCCGAAATCGACCACCTTGACCCCGGTCAGGGGCAGCTTGGAGAAGGAAGTGCGCATTGTGCCTCCGCAAAACAGAAAAACGGGAAACGTCCCGCAGCCTTATTGGCCCGACAGGATCCAGCGCGCCGCTTTTTCGGCGATCATCAGGGTCGGGGAATTTGTGTTGCCGCTGGTGATTTCCGGCATGATGCTGGCATCGACCACGCGCAGGCCGGCAACCCCCTTGAGCCGCAGATGCGTATCCAGGACAGCACTCGGGTCATCATCGCGCCCCATCTTCACCGTGCCCACCGGGTGGAAAATCGTGCTGGCGATATCGCCGGCCAGCTTGGTCAGGTCTTCATCACTCTGGTACTGGGGTCCGGGTTTGAACTCTTCCGGCTGGTACACCTTCATGGCCGGCTGCGCCATGATCTGGCGCACCTGCCTGAGACTGTCGGCGGCAATCTTCCGGTCCTCGTCCGTAGCCAGGTAATTGGGCAGTATCTTCGGCGGATCGCGGAAGTCGGCAGACCGGATCTGCACCTGGCCGCGGCTGGTCGGGTTGAGGTTGCACACGCTCACCGTCATGGCCGGAAAATCGTGAAGGTCTTCGCCGAAGGCTTCAAGGCTCAGCGGCTGAACATGATATTCGAGATTGGCATAGGGACGGTCCGGATCCGAACGTGTGAAAGCGCCGAGCTGGCTCGGCGACATGCTCATCGGCCCTGAGCGCTTGAGCAGATATTCGAGCCCTATCATCGCCTTGCCGAACAGATTGCCCGCAAGCGTGTTCAGAGTACGCGTGCCATTGACCTTGAACACCGCGCGGATCTGCAGGTGATCCTGCAGGTTCTCTCCGACCGGAGCATCAACGAGCACCTCGATCCCATGCGATTTCAGCAGCTCTGCCGGACCGATCCCCGACAACTGCAGGATCTGCGGCGAGTTGATCGCCCCGGCTGAAAGCACCACTTCGCGGCGCGCCCTGACCCGGACCGTTTGCCCGTTGCGGTGAACCAGTGCGCCCGTGCATTTCAATGTCTGGTTCGGGGCGCCGTCCGCGCCGGTCTCGACAACCAGCTTTTCGGCCTGGGCTTCAGTCCAGATCGTCAGGTTCGGCCGTGATTTTGCTGGCCGCAGAAACGCTTTCGAGGTGTTCCAGCGCCAGCCGGAGCGCTGGTTGACCTCGAAATACCCCACGCCCGCATTGTCGCCACTGTTGAAATCGTCGGTTCTTTCGATCCCGGTCTCGACCGCGGCCTCGGCGAAACTCTCGAGCACATCCCAGCGCAACCGCTGTTTTTCGATGCGCCACTCGCCGCCATGGCCATGCATGTCGGAAAAGCGGCTGTTGCTGCCGGTGGCGGGATCGGAGCCCTCATCGAGCTTGTAATGATCCTCATGCGCCTTGAAATCAGTGAGCGCATTTTCCCAGTTCCAGTCTTCGTCACCGGTCTGGCGCGCCCAATTGTCATAGTCCCGCGCCTGGCCGCGCATATAGATCATGCCGTTGATCGAGGAACAGCCGCCGAGCGTCTTGCCGCGCGGATAGCGCAGGCTGCGGCCGTTGAGCCCCTTGTCGGCTTCGGTCGAATACATCCAGTCAGCGCGCGGATTGCCGATGCAGTAGAGATAGCCGACGGGAATATGGATCCAGGCATAGGTGTCGGGTTTGCCGGCCTCGAGCAGAAGCACCCGGTTGGCCGGATCGGCACTCAGGCGGTTGGCCAGCAAACAGCCGGCAGAGCCTCCACCAATCACGATATAATCGTATGTCGTGTCTTTCTCAGCCATGATGCCCCTTCCCGTCACACTCCAAGCCGGAGCTTGCCGCGGAGAAAAGGCACAAGGCCCGCCCAACTGCCTTGCGGACCACAGTCCCGACCGGCATTTGCAAGCCTTGTCGCGCTCCTCCCAGCCCGCGAACTGTGGTGACCCTAGAAACGCTGGCTGCAGAAATCCAATGACAAATCGCACACTCCGATATTAGAGTTTTTTATATGGACAGGCTTTCCAACATCAACACGCTTCTCGCCTTCGTCACCGTTGCCCGTGAAGGCAGCGTCTCCAAGGCAGCAGAGGTGCTGAACCTGACCCAGCCCGCGGTCAGCCACCAGATCAAGCGGCTGAGCGAGGAAACCGGGATCACCCTGTTCCGGCGCACGGCCACCGGCCTCCAGATCACCCAGGACGGAACCGCGATCCTGCACAAGGCAGAGCAGGTGCTTGCGGCGATGAGCGACTTTCGCCGCAGTGCGCGGCAGCAGAAGGGCCGGGTGGCCGGCACATTGAAGATCGGAACCATTGTCGATCCGGAGTTCATCCGGCTTGGAAGGCTGCTCAGCCAGCTCAGGGATGAATTCCCCGACATTGCGACAGAGCTGATCCACGGTGTCAGCGGCGATATTCTCAACCAGCTCAAACGCGAACGGATCGATGCCGGCTTCTACCTCAGCGCGCCGGAGGCAATCAGCCACGACGATGAGGACGATCCCATCCATACGGTCAGGCTTGCAGCCTTTTCCTACCGTGTGATCGCACCGGTCGGATGGGACAGGTGGATCGAGCATGCCGGCTGGCGCGAATTGGCGGCATTGCCCTGGATCGGAACCCCAGAGGCTTCGGTGCACAATCGGCTGCTGGCCAACATTTTCGCCGAGCACGGCTGTACCCAAAATGTTGTGGCGCTGGTCGATCAGGAAGCCTCGATGCTCGAGATGGTCCGCTCCGGCGTCGGCCTGAGCCTGTGCCGGGAATCGATCGCGCTGCACCAGCGGCAATCTTTCGGCCTTGCGGTCTGCAATACGGTCTCGGTGCCGGCCTGCCTGAGCATCACCACCCTAAAACGCCGCAAGGACACCCCCATGGTCTCAGCCCTATTCGGCCTGCTGCAAAGCACCTGGTGATATTTGTGTGCCTGAACGCAAGAAAGCCCCGGCTTGTATGCCGAGGCTTGGTGTAGATGGCTTGTTTTGAATTTGGTTGCGGGGGCGTGATTGCACAGAGCCTTGTGACATAATCTTAATTAGGAAGCGCCCTGCGAAAGGTTCTATTGTTCCAAAACCCGGTTGGCTCCAATTGAGTCAAGACCGGCTCGACTCTAACGGGCCCAACAGTGGCGTCGCCTTAACCGAGCAAAGCGCGCGATCATTGCCTGGGCATGAATTTCAGGCTTTGAACGACAAGGCGATCCCACGCCAAGTTGTGCTGGCGTGGGCGCGGAGTTGGCGATGATCGGTAGCGGTCATGTGTTTTCTATGAAGATGGAAAAGATTGGCAATTTGGCCTTGGGTTGAGACGAAACGCTGGCATTGCCGTGCCGACTTGAACCGCATCATGCGTTTCTCTCGTCGTCGCACGGGAAGGTGAGAATTCTCGACGCGGTTGTTGAGCCCTTTATACCAACGATGCTCGATATCCAGCATGAGCTGCCGCTTTGCAGCGGAGTAAGAGCGCAGCTTGTCTGTCACCATCACGCGTGGCGTGACGCCCTGGCTTTTCAGCAGTTTGCGCATCAGCCGGAGAGCGGTTCCCTTGTTTCTACGGCTTTGCAGCACGGCATCGAGAACTTAACCGTTGGCATCGACGGCGCGCCACGACCAGCATTTCTTTCCCTTTATGGACACGACCATCTCATCAAGATGCCATTTGTCAGCAAAATTGCCGCAGGACCGCCGACGAAGTTGACGGGCGAACTTCAGGCCAAATTTCCTCGCCCATTCGGCGACAGTCTGAAAAGACACCTCGACCCCACGCTCGGCAAGCAGGTCTTCAACGTCGCGCAGGCTCGGCGGAAACCGATAATAGAGCCATACCGCATGCGCGATGACCTCGGCTGGAAAGCGGTGGCGTTTTTATTGGGCGGAAGCATCTTCAGTCATGCAGATAGACTATGCCCCGATCCCCACCAACCAGTTAAGGCGACGCCTCCGTACATCCACCTTCGCATGCCGCGCTTGCTGGCGCTTACACTTCGCGGCTGTCCTTGAACCGGTACCAGGGCAGGATCAACCGTGCCGCACGTGAGATCAGAAAATGAAAAGGCACGGGCGAAGGCTCTGTTGGTCGCACGGCCAGCTGATCATCAGCGACACCCTCGATCGCATCGGCAAGGACTGGCGCCATGGCGCAGGCCAGAGCCAGACCACGTCCGTTGCAGCCAGTCCAGGCGAACACCCCGTCGTGACGACGGTGCAGATGCGGCAGACGATCGGTCGTCATGGCGATTTTTCCGCCCCAGAACCGCGTCATCGGGTAATCGGCCAGAGCCGGGAACATGGCGGGCTCTGTTGCAAACTCTTCGCTAAACGTTGACCGATAATCACCTCTCGATGTTTTGGGAGATGACCATGTTCAAAGGCCGCCATTTCGATCAGTCGATCATCTTGCTTTGCGTTCGCTGGTATCTGGCCTACGGCCTGAGCCTTCGCGACTTGAAGGAAATGATGTCAGAACGAGGCATCAGCGTCGATCATTCGACGATCCATAGGTGGGTCGTACACTTCTCGCCTTTGATTTTGGATCGCTTCAACCGCAGAAATCGGGCTGTGACTGGCAAATGGCAAATGGCATGCAGACGAGACCTACATCAAGGTTCGGGGTCAATGGATGTATCTTTATCGGGCCATCGACAGCGTCGGAGACACCGTTGATTTCTGGTTTAGCCAGCATCGGAACCTGGCCGCAGCCAAGCGGTTCTTCACAAAGGCGATTGAGCGGCATGGGCGTCCACAGCGCATTGTGATTGACGGCAGCCAGACGAACAGGGAAGCCATCATTCCTGCGATATGACCAGCCGGCTTCAGGAAAGGCGACGTCTTCACACGAAGCCGATCCGCATCCGGCAAAGCCAGTACCTGAATAATCGGATCGAGCAGGATCACCGCCGGATCAAGCGGCGTGTCAGGTCAATGCTCGG
>NZ_NVXQ01000030.1 GCF_002733955.1 Hoeflea sp.
ACCTGTTCCAGCACGACGAAGGATTTTGCGAACAAGTCCCGGAGCGATCTCATCGATCAACTCAGGCGTGGGATTACCCTTATTCGTCAGGATTTCAATCCGCTGGCGATGTCGATGCAGCGCGTCATTTGCCGTGCTCGGATGAAGAGGAGGTCGGAGCTCGGGTGAGGATTTACTTTGCCGCCGCTGGTGCGTGCGGGTGAGAGATTTTTGAGGGTGAACCGAGGTAGCGGAAGGATGCTTCCGCTGTTGCCTTGGAAAGGCGATGACATTGCTTTTGGTAGTGAGATCGGATTTACGCATGACAGATTTCTCCCTGCGCCAGATCGTTGGGATCGGCGGGTGTCGTGAACAAAAATGTTGATGTGTGAATGGAGCCAGGTGTGCGTCAGTGCCGGGTTGGCACTTGTGCGAAGCCCAGTTTGATCATCTGTGGATTGCCGGTGACGTCGATGGCACTGGCCTCTTCAAAGGACTGGTTATCCGCATCATCTGATTCCATGTCATCGAGTTCGGCATCGGACTGATCCGAAGGAGTTGTCGACTGATGGCAGGGCTGCGCGAACGCCTCGCAAGCCAGCTTCCAATTCGCTTCAACCTGAGAATGAAACTCTGCTTGAAGAGACGCGATCGCTGCGCCAGCACCTTCAACTTCGATGAGATGGTCCAGCTGCGAGATATGCCAGATGCCGCCATTCAGATCGGTCTTCCGATTGTCGGCAGTCAAGATCACGATCCTGACTTCCTTGACGTTCAGGCGTTGATGTTCCTTGTAGAGGAAGTCTGGCAACGAAAGACCCGCCGCTTTCATGCGGTTCTGCAGATCAACAAGCCGAACGCGGTCATATGTGTAGACACTGCGTTTCGTATCCACCACGTGGGCCGTATTCGTGCGTTGATTGAGAATGACAAAGTCCGGCGTATAGGTCTTGCGGCCGCCCATGTCGGAATCGAACGTTAACGCCCTGAAATTCTCGGCGTGATTCATCTCGACGATTTGCAGCGCAGTTGGCGAGACTGGTAACCGCAGGTTCTGCGTGAGGACCTTCAGGTCCGTATTGCACCTGGCAACTGCAGCGATGCCGAGTTCGATGAGCCTGCCTTCAATTGCAGGCAGTGGACGAAGCACAGCGGCAAGGGCATCAATACCACAAGATAGTGCTTGCGCAATGGCGTCTACCGACAGCGAGGGTTCGACGAGTTCGTTGATGAACGCATCGAACTGCTGCTTCAGTTCCAGAGAATTGGCGGAATGCGCATACACGGATGCAGTGGTTGTCTTGAGTTTGGTCATGGAAATCTCCTGGGTCGAGCGATCACGGCAGCGAGGCAGACACACGGCACGTATGCGGAAATAATTTCCGCATTGGTTGCCCAAAACGAGCAGACAGACCGCTGATGTCGGCGAGGAACTGGCGCTATCGCAGCGAAGTGTAACGATCAGCGTCGAGCGAACGAGATGGGTGATCGCAGTGGGTCGCCAGCTCGCGTAATGCGTTGCCGTGATCGGGCTTCAACAGGAGAGGGGTGCGATTGGTCTTCCACAGGAGGGAAGTTAGCGTTAAGGGTCAACATAGCCCAATTCCTTCTAATCCAAGGTTGCGGGTCAGGCCTCTGTCGGTGTTGGTAGCACCGGCGGGGGCCGTTAAGTCGTTGCAGAAATTCGGTTTCTGGCAACACGTGATACGTAGTCCGGAGATGCCTGTCCGGCAAGACAAAAAAGAACACATCCGGAACAGAGCTCCGGGATGGTTAATGGAAGACGCGGGAGTCTTGGAAGACCAAGCAAGAAAACACTAACGCAACAATAATTTTATGTGGTTCGCTTTCAGACTGACTACGATTGAAGCTGTTCCAAGCTGGACTGGGTTGTTTGTGGCTGCTTCTCCGATCTGAGGTTGGCATTCGTATGACGAGCAATACTGATCATTAATGACTGTTTTGCGCCTTCTAGCCGGTCGCTCGCGATCTTGGACCAAGCTCTCCTCTAAGCAGCCATTCGCTGCGCTCCGTATCTAGGTCCTGATAGGGCGGAGAGCGGACGTTAGCTACGGATTGCACCAAGGTCTGCTATCCGGACGAAGCGACCGGTTGGCGTTCGCGGTCAAGCCCGTGCAAGCTCATCCTGTTCAGGAGCTTCCCAGATTGTCTCGATGTAATCGAACATCGGCCGGGACACCTTTAGCGATCCGTCTCTATCTGGGCTTGCGTTACGTCGCTCGACGCGATCCCAACGAACAGCGACCGGAACGTCGAGCACGTGAAGCTTGACCGCAAGGCTGTGTTCACCGGCGAACGTATAGTAGCTGTTCCGATGGTCCTTCCGCTGAAACCCAAGATCGAGAATCGACGGGACATTCAAGTCCGCAAGTCTGATAATTTGCGACCTGATATGCTCCTCGCAACGCTCGACCCTTGGCATGAACCACGCCGGAGTAAGCTCTTCGGGAGTATCATCGCCAAACAACGTAGTCATCCACTTATCGATCGAGAAAACGAACCCATCGACTTCGTTCGCCAAAGCTTGAGCGTACGTCGTTTTGCCAGCGCCAGTGGAACCGCATATCAAGTGTATCAAGGGAATTATCCGTTCAGAGATTATGGGCTCATCGCCACGTTTGCGGTTTCGATCCTCACGGTCTTCGACCGCGAATAATCAGCTGAGGTTGCTTACCGAACCTGATACGAGACGATGTAACACGGTTGAAAACTGGTTGAGAGTAGCCTCATCCCAACGATCGTCAAATAGGTAGCCTGCTTGCTTAGCGAAGGTCGCGCGGGTCTCGGACAGCTTCTCTCTTCCCGCATCCGTAATGACCATGAAGGCCAGTCTCGCGTCGCGTTCGTCCGTGTGGCGTTCGATTAGACCCAACTTCTCCATCGGTGCCGCCATCCTCGTGATAGTCGAGGCGCTGATGTGCATACGCTTGGCGAGTTCGACCCGCGGAAGGCGATGCTTCGTGGCCCGCTGTAAATGCAGCAGGACAAAGAACTCGTTCACAGAGATGCCGTGGACGGCCGAGAACTCCCCCGCGAGGCGGGCGCGGATTTCGTCCGCGGCTTGAAGCAGACGAAGGGCGGACTGTTCGTACAATTTCTCCATGACATAAATCTATGCCAATACGCTTGCATGTGCAAGCGTTATGCGTATAACGGTCGCTGCAATATTTGAAGCAATCGGAGTATCGTCATGGATTTTGAAGTCTGGTTCTCGATCGCGGGCGTCGTCGCCATGCTTGGTTGGTTGCTGCTTTTGGGCTCCCCATTCATCCCAGCCTGGTCCGACAGGATCGCCGGTTGGCTGCTGCCTACTGTTCTATCAATCGGCTACATAATGCTGCTGATCTTACCCGCGTCGGGAGGAAGCGGCGGAGGGTTCGGCACGCTTGCCGCCGTCATGGAGTTGTTTTCCTTCGAGCAGGCGGCCTTGGCCGGTTGGGTCCACTTCCTGGCGTTCGATCTCCTCGTTGGCGCATGGATATGCCGAACGGCTCGCGAGGAAGGCATCAGCTTCTGGTTCGTGATCCCCTGCCTACCGCTGACGTTCCTGTTCGGACCTGTCGGCTGGCTTGCCTTTCAAGCGGTGCGGCTCGTGTGCTGCCGGAATACGCCCCGGCCTTTGATAGAGAACACAACGTCCACATAGGGCTCGGAACGGTCCTTCGCGGCAGCGAGCACCAACGACGGCTTTGGGCCGAAATCGCCAACGCGGACCTGGCAAGATCGGGCGGGAAGCAGTCAGTCGAAACCTTCAAGCGATGTTGCAAAAATCATAGTTCTCGCGACGCAGTCGAACAGGTTTCAAATGTTGGGCATTGAGAAGGACACGGTGAAAGTCTCAATGACGCGCTAGTAGCAGCGTTAGGTGCCAAGCCGTCCTCGGCAAAAAGTCTCAATTCCCTGCCCGACAGTGAACCATCGACAAAAGCGTCAGAATGATAAATCAGGAACCAAATGGGTCCATCACCGTTTCCTATCTGCTCTAACGTATAGGAGATTTACATGGTTACGATGGTAGGAGATGAATCTGACATCAATGATCTGGTCAAGAACCTGATCCTTCTCGAATACGATGCGATCGCAGCGTATGAATCTTGTATCGAACGATTGGACGACGCTGCTCTCAGCACCCAGATTGCCGCATTCAAATCTGATCACACAGAACACCTGTCGGTACTCAAAACCATTGCCGCGGAAATAGGGATCGAGGCACCGTCCGAGGGAGATATGAAGCAGTATCTTACCACAGGCAAAATTGCGCTTGCTGACTTGCTCGGCGACAAAACCATCCTCAAGGCAATGAAGACCAACGAGGACGACACAGTGACGGCATACGAACGCGCTTCCCGTCATCAGGACGCAATACCTGCCTCGAAGTCGTTTTTCCTGAAGGCTCTCGAAGACGAGCGTCGGCATCGGGAGTGGATGGAGACGACAGCTGAAAGAATTGACTGACAGCGAAATTTGGCAACTTACTGTCGCCTCTGACGGTACGGAAGTACCGCTTTATATGCTAGTACTGGCCAGTCGGACGAACACCCGACTGGCCGTTTGCGGTTAAGATTCGAAGGCTCCGAACCGGACAACACACGTCATTGCGATAGGGCCAGCAAAATTCCCTCGGAGTCAGCGGACCCCTAATCGGGTAATGGTGTCGGTGTAGAACTTTGCGTCTTTTGGTTGATATTACTTAACTAACATTTTATGCACCTTGACAGATACGATCAGGTCAGCACCATTTTACAGAGACAGGCTGGTGATGGGTTCGGGCACTCGGTAGGATGTTTCATGTCTCTGCGCTGCCGCATTATATAGAGGCGTAAGCTAGTGTCTTCTCTCGTTAAACCACCCGCTGAACTCGATCCCATACTGCAGGGAGGCGGCGAATGCGGCGCACTAATGCGGTCAATAGATTGGTCATCAAATCCGATTGGAGAACCTTCGGGCTGGACCAGGGAACTCCGTGTGATTGTAGGAGTAATGCTGGGCTCCAAGCAGCCCATGTTTATTGTCTGGGGACCAGAGCAGACCACACTCTACAATGATGCCTATGCCAAGATTTGCGGAAAACGCCATCCTTCGGCCTTGGGACAAGCTTTCCGAGAAATCTGGTTTGACATTTGGGAACAGCTCGATCCGATCGTTTCCGATGCCTATAACGGTATTAGTACTTCGATGGACGATATCGAGTTGCTCATGCATCGTAACGGTTTTCCGGAAGAAACGCACTTTGCTTTCTCCTACTCGCCCATTCGCGGCTGCTCGGGCGAGGTGCTGGGGTTGTTCTGTCCGTGTGTTGAAACTACGGCACAAGTGATGATGCAGCGTCGTCTCGAAAGAGAGCGGGGCCACATGCGCCACGTTTTTGAGAGCGCGCTTGGGGCGGTGGCGATTTTGAGTGGACCCGATCATACCTTTACATTTGCCAATAGTGAATACCAGACGCTGGTGGGACACCGCGCAATCATTGGTGAGACACTGGCCAATGCGATGACGGAAGTTGTAGACCAAGGGTTTATAGAGCTGCTGGACACCGTCCTGGCAACGGGAGAAACCTACACTGGTCGAGGCGTCGAAGTCGAACTTCAAAGAACACCAAACAGTCCCGTCGAGAAGCGGGTGGTGGATTTCACCTATCATGCGATTCGCGGGCCTGCAGGAGAAGCAGAAGGTATTTTCGTTCAGGCCATCGACATCACCGAACGTGCCGACGCGGAGCGCCAGCAGCAGTTGCTGAACAATGAGCTCGCGCATCGAATGAAGAATCAATTGTCGCTAATCCAGTCGATCGCCAATCAAACTTTTCGCTCCGCAAGTGACATCCACGATGCCCGAGCTTCCCTAACAAAACGGATTTCCGTGCTCGCTCGCTCCCACGACATGCTCATCTCCGATGAGGCTGAATCCGCATCTGTCGGTGCCATTCTGCACGAGGTGATGTCACTGCATGGAAATCCGGATGACGGGACGTTTCGGATCAGCGGACCAGCTGATGTGACAGTTGGACCGCGGGCGACCCTCTCGCTTTCGCTCATGCTGCACGAGTTGTCGACAAACGCTGCCAAATACGGCGCGCTGTCGGTGGAAACGGGCTACGTCACAGTCTCATGGCGTGTAGGCTCGACATCTACGGGAGACGAATTTATTCTGGAGTGGGAAGAGATCGACGGCCCACCCGTAACGAAACCAACCCATAGCGGCTCAGGAACCAGACTTCTGAAAGCAGGCGTGTCGAACGCGCAATTTTGCCAAGTCGAGGTGTCCTATAGGCCTGCGGGAGTGCATTGCATGATCCGCGTGGATATAGCCGGGTTGCAATCGTAAGGCCCAATTACGACGGTCAGCCACAGTGCGAGTCGCATTAGACACGCCACCGAAATGCTCAACGATCCACAATCTCGCTTACCTTGCAAAGCATGCCGTCAGCCAAGCAATCAGCGGGTTCTAGAAAGCCACAGAATTTACCCGAACGTTAAAACGGAGGCGCAGAGGAACTTTTAGTTGGAGTTCACTCGAAGGGCAGCTATGGGCCGCAAGTATCCATGAGCTCTCGGCAATTCGGCGCGAAGCGCGCCATTTTCAGAAAAGGCCAAAGCCTCCCAGTTCTGTATGTGATTTTACAGATTACCTTCTGTCCGTCTCCAGCATAGTTTCATGATCATAGATTTTGTGGCGATTGCGGCCAGCTTGCTTGGCCTTATAGAGGGCAATGTCAGCTTGGCTGTAGATTTCTTCGTCGCTGGAGGCTTGGGTCGCCAAACAAATCCCAATTGATATTGTTACGCGACCATAATCGACGCCGTTCTTCTGGTTCCTGAAAGTCGCCGTTTCAATCGCCATCCTGATATTCTCGGCGGTCTCGACCGCAACTGCCAGATTAGCGCCATGAAGGATTATCGCGAATTCCTCGCCGCCAGTTCGAGCAACAAATACTCTCTCGCCAACAGATTCAGTTATCACAGCGGCAATCTTGCTCAGCACACGATCGCCGACCGGATGCCCATAGGTATCGTTTAGTTTCTTGAAATGATCGATGTCAGCGATGAGCAGAGCGTGGGAAACCGCCGTTTGATCCACGTCGTAAATTGACGAGAGCCTTTCGTCGAAGGCACGACGGTTGTTCAGCTTGGTTAGAGGATCAATTCTGGCGAGACGCTTGTACTGATCAAGTTCGGACTTTACCTGCTCCATCGCCTGGACGCTTTCCACAATTTGACGAAATACAACCTCGGCCTTTTCGATGGTGTTGCCAGTGACTGATGAGAGAACATCGGCAACATTGTTCAGAAATTCGGCGCTGGGGGCAGTCGTCGTGGAAATTCCGGCGGCATTCTTGCCGAGCAGATCAGAGAAGTTTTGAAGTGTCGATTGGTCTTGTTCAAACAAGTCGACAAGGTGTCGAAATTCGTCTGCGATACGTGCATGGGCCCCTTCGGCCACTCTCGCCGCATGATGTCTGGCAAAAAACCTTCTTCCGATGGTATCCAGCTGCGATTGGGTTGGGGCGTTGCCGATTGCAGCGAATTCCCGCATAAGTGCTGCATCGGTCGCGTTGAGGAACTCATACACGAGCGCATAGTTCCGCGGTAACGCAGAGATGCCGTACCTTCGCATAACTGAAACAACGGTCACAGCGGTGTCGTTGCTTTGAACCTTTTTCGACGATGTCAAAATGCAAGTTTCCCAGAAAAATCAGTCACTCCGCGAGCGTAAATTGAAGAATACATATTTAGATTATACTAACCAACGATAGGTCACCAAACGCTGACGGTTCAATAATTAGAGTGGGAAGCGGGCATTCGGTTGCCGCTTTTGCGTTCAAGACGTCGCGTTAAAGCTCATGGGCATCTTATCGCTTCTTTTGTGCACCAAGTGGCTGATCTGGGATAGCTGACCGGGTTCCCGGTTTTGATTGAAGCTACTGCAAATGTCAGCAAGAAGAATGTTGCACCGATGTGAGGATAAGGGCGGTCGATATCGGCTTGGACCGAGAGCACCGAGGAAGTTTTACCAATTTCGGGCGGAAAATTCGACTTGGTGTGAGCGCAAGCAGGTGAGGTTTGCTCAAAATGCGGGCTTCTAAAACGCAAAGAAACCAACGCAGTTTTCGGGGTAGCAGCTGTCAACGTGCCAAGCATCTGTGAGGTCTTTTTTAGGCCGAACGCACATTCAGTCTTGTCTTTGATTGAGCAATCTTCCTTACCATGTCCGGGATCAGCAATGCGGGGGCAGGCCTAGCGTAATAGAAGCCTTGTACAGAGTCACAGCCCAATTGTTCAACCAACGTGACCTCTTCAAGTGTCTCCGCACCCTCCACAACTACATTGAAACCGAGACCACGACCAAGGCCAAGAACACCACGCAAAACCTGTTGCTTGCGCTGATCCGTATCGATGTCTGAGATAAAGCTTCTGTCCACTTTAAGCTGATCAAACGGCAGACGGTTGAGGTAGCCCAGCGACGAGTATCCTGAGCCAAAGTCGTCAAGAGAAAGCTTAACGCCGATGGCACGAATTGCAGCAAGCACCATAGCAATCCGACTCTCGCTGTGATCGACAAACACGCTTTCCGTAATCTCTATGTAGATATTCCGACCTGGCACATTGTGGCGTTCCAATGCAGCCTTCAGCACATCAATGAAATTGGGCTGCCACAACTGGATGGTGGAAACGTTGACCGAGATATGTTTGAAATCAAATTCCTGATCACGCCACTTCGCCGCCTGCTCGCAAGCCAAATCGAGAACCAGTGTTCCCAGACCAACAATCTGCCCACTGGCTTCGGCAATCGGGATGAACTTGCCCGGAGAAATCGGTCCCTCGGCAGGATGAGTCCAGCGAGCGAGCGCCTCGACACCCGCCAAACCGCCTGTTGACGGGATGATTTGTGGCTGGAAATGAATTTCGATCTCGCGCTCTTCAATCGCTATCTGAAGCATGCGATCCATTCGAATTTGATCCTGCAACACGTCATTCATTTCCGAAGAGAAAAACATGAATTGGTCGCCACCGCTGGCTTTTGCCTTATGCATCGCCAAGCCCGCATTCCGATGCGCTTCATCAGCATCTTCAGCATCATGTTGAAGCAAGACAATTCCAATCGATGCGGTCAAGCGTACTTCGCCTGCGGCGAGTTGGAACGGCTGACGCAATGCGGTTAGAAGCTTTTCTGCAAGCTCTACGGGTTGAACGGCGGAGCTTTTGTCGCTGACCAGGATGGTGAACTGATCTGATGCGAGACGGGCAATTTGCGATGTCTCTCCTGCTGTATCAACGATTTGTGTTGCCACCGTTTTGAGGAGAGCGTCACCAGTTTCTTGCCCATACGCATCATTGATCTGTTTGAAATTATCGAGGTCCAGATGCAGGAGCGTCGATTTATGTTTGCCCGACAGGTTTTTCAGGAGAGATTTTTTGAGATCGGTGAGATAGCGACTGCGGTTGCCCAGTCCGGTTAGTTCGTCTGCATAGGCTAGATGAGCTAGTTTACCCTGTAACGTGACAACTCGTTCAAGGCCTTGCGCCAGAGCACCAATCTCGTCTTCCCTGCTTTTGAAAGGTACCGCGACCGCTGGTGCCTCAGCTGCTAGATCATCGGCGTATTTTGCCAGTTGGCGAAGAGGCTTTAGTTCCCTGCTCATGCTCAGCACGCCGAACGCAGCAACCAAAATAAGGATGAGGATAGCAGCAACTACGATCTGAGTTCGAAGCTCATTCCTCGCTACAACCAGATCGTCGACCCATCCGACATCAACAGCAAGTGCGCCTGCGACAGCACCACTTTCTGTTTGAATAGGGGTCAAGTAGGCCAACCTTAGCCGCCCCATAACGGGAACTTCACCAAGATGAGGCTGATTATTGATGATGTCGGCATAGGCAGGATGACCGCTTCCAATTGACATTGGAGGAGGCATAGACCCATCCGGCCTTCTGAACGTTGTTGCAAAGCGATCAAACGCCCTTGTTTCCGAATTGAGCCTGAAGAGATTGGCAGCACCCTGATTTATATGCCCAATTTCTTTCAACAATGTATCGTGCACATCTCGGAATGAGAGCGACATGTCGACTGTATCGCTCTTTAACCGAAGTGCCATCGGCTTGCCGTCTGGATCATTAATCGCGGAAAACTCTGAATTCAGCTTTTCCGTAAACAGCGCAGTGGCTGCACGTGCCGCTCGATCAATCCGGATGAAAGAATTCACCTCCGTGACCTGGGAGAGCTTGAAGTATCCAAGCGATGCGGTGATCAGGATTGACACGGCAACGATAACCAATAGCCGCAGTGTAATCCGCCCTGTCATGCCATTAAACAGGGAAACAAATTTCGACATTGGTCAATACTCCAGTGACAACGCACAGTATGAGTATCACCGTTTTCTTATGTTAATATTAAGCCAAAATATCCCGAACCGTTCAGTCGGTTCCCCCTCGTCGCCTTGCATTCGCTCAACCCAGTCTTGATTTAGAATTTGGAAAGAGACATTGACGGTTGCTGCACCGCAATATCACCTGCAGTCGGTGAAGGTCAGCAATGGGCCGGAAGCGCCGGCTCCGGCGGTGTCAGCCAATGTCCGCTTTGTCGCTTGTGCAATGGACAACCAGTCAGTCAGCAAGCGGTCCCATACCCGTCGCTGAAAACAGTAACCGGTCCATACTTTCGAACCTCTTCTAAGCCTGACCGATTGCCAGGTCAGTGCTTCAAATCGTTAGACCTTTCCCAAGGCACGCAGGGTCACCGCCGCAACGAAAATGAGCTGCCTACTCCCTTAGGGCCAGGCTCTTGAAGAAAACTGCCGACCCAAAACCAAGCTGTCGTCAGTACGATCACTGACGACATATAGCAGGAGGCTCCCGGTCACATTTGGTCTCTGCCCGATGAACGTATTCCCCTCTCTCTTCCGAGAGCAACTAGAATACGTTTCTTGTATAATCTAGGACATAATAACGGCCATATAATTAAGACAACTAAAAATTGTGAAAATAATTTCTGAAGGCAATCCAAGCCTTATGTCTCCGTTTTAGAATGTATTGTTTTCAGTGATATTGAAAATTGTCGATTTGATACAACCGAATATTTTGGTGTACAATATTATAGTCTACAAAAAGTAGATTAATATTAACTGGAGATCAAGATGGCATCTATAGACAGAAAAGTACAGCGTGCAGCCGCGGCCAAGCAAACGAAGAAAACACGGGCGGAAAACAACCGTGTCACGAAGAAGAAGGTGGCCGCTGCGCGGGCACCCAGCGAAAATGAAGAACCACTTTCACCTGACGTCCAAGCACGCTTGGCTGAAATCGTAGAACGGGTCGTCTCGCTGCATCGCAAATCGACCGGCCAGGTATTTGAACTGGGCGAGTGCCTTGCTGAAGCAAAATCCGTGCAACCGGAAAAACGCTTCGGTCGCTGGCTGAAGGAACATTGCGGCTATACCGTACGTTCAGCCTGGAATTTCATTTCCGTGCATGAACGGCTTGCTGATCACCGTGAACGGCTTGAGAGGCACGCCGTCGCGTCGACCGCACTTATCGAGCTTGCAAAAGCAGAGCCGGATCAGATTGAATCCGTTCTCGATCTGTATGATGAAGGCAAGAGCCTCAAGCCTGCGGAAATCAGGGCGCTGATTGGCGGCAAAAAGGATGAGGCTGCAGAGGATATCGATCTAACGCAAGTGGGCGGTAGAGCAGGGCTACAGAAAATGGCCGCTGCCAAGCTCAAATCGAGCATCGCGGAGTTTCATCGATTGACCGCCGCTGTCTTGGCTGGGCTGGAAGAAGCTGTTTTGCTTCATGAAGGCGGAAAGCGTATCGTCATGAGGGCGCTGGCAGCTGATGTCGAAATCAATGCACGCCATGCATCCGATCTTTTCAAAGACGTTGTGGCTCCTTTGGTGCCGGTTGAGCGTATGCCGAAAGCGAATCTTGAACACGAAAGGTTGGGCCTTGGGACGGGTTGGGGTGCAGTCCAGCACAGCCTATACCGTCTGGGTGGTGCTGGCTCGTGGCCGGCCCGCGACGAAATGGAAAAATGGGTGTTGGAAGTGGCGCACCCGGCGCTGCGCTTTGCAGTCCATGGGGAAACATATGTTGTCAGCGCAGTACCGGCCACTGCTCCCGTCTTGGATGTTGCAAAAGCAGACAGCAATGTCTCGAAGACTGATCAGATTGTGGTCGAGAAGGAACCCGAGGCCGATGAGACCAAACCAAACATTTCTGACGCCGAGTTGGATGCAACGATCAACAACCTCATGGTGGCCAGCAATGCGCCAGCTGGAGCAAGCATGTCACGATAACGCGGCACAGCAGCTTGGCGATTGTGCCACTCAATACCTGATCCAAGCCCTGCCGAAGCCCCGCTGAATTCCGCAGCGGGGCTTTGGTCTTTCCAATCAGGTATCAGCTAAAGGTCTTCGGGTCGCCGTCGCGTCTTTGCCAACCGATCAAAGTCCAGGCCCCGGAACATTGAGAAGTCAATCTTTGGGTTGAGCGGCAAAGCAGCGAACATCTCGGCTTCAGATTCAGTCAGCGTTTTCCATCCATATTTGTTATGATCATCGCCGCCGAGCGCATGCCCTGCCTGCATCCGCCGTTCACGTTCGCCAATCTTCTTGTCCTCACGTGCCTGGCTAATGTAGTCGCCGCGCAGAGAATGGAAGCGTTCGCCAGGAGACTCTTTGATGCCCGCCTTGTCAAAAAGACGTCTCATGTACTTCGACGCATTTTTCGCGGGATTTGCAAGTTGCATAAGCTGCGGAAACAGGAAGTTGTCACCCTGCTTTCGGGCCCACTCGACATAGCCGATCTCGACCAGAAAATTGTGAAGTACAAAATACCGGCCGCTTTCTGTCGTCTTGATTGGTCGTCGGACCCATTTACCTCCGACCATCGCAATCCCTTCCACTTCTGCTACCCAGATTCCGTCGAACTTCTCCGTGATGTCGGTTCCCACTAGATGCGTGAGCAGACCCAGACGGCGGCTGGTCAGCAAACCAAGCAGAGGCATCATGACATCGTCGATATACGGCGATTGAACGCCCGTCCGGAAAAGCTGCGTCAGCTTCTTCGCTGACAACGGTTCCGCGGAAACCGCATCCCGGGCAGCCTTGGGGTACTTAAGCGCCACGTTCTTGACCGGGTTGTCGAAAGCATGTTGTGTGGCTGCATTGCTGAAAACCGGCTTGATGACACCCATGAAACCATTCCGCAGCGTGTTCTTCGCAATCGATTTCTTACTGAAATCCCGATTGCTGTCGATGATTTCTCTGGCGGTCAGATGAGACGGTTTATCATTATGCTTGCTTGGCCAGAACTGCATCAAATTGATGAAGGCTTGAAGATCGGTCGGCGTGTAGCGATCAATCGGGTGATCGCCAATCAGTTCCACGAATAGGTTCAGCCGCATCTCAGCAGTCTTGATGTCGTCGCTGGCCTCTCCCATGGCGTCGACCCGTTGTGCGAGATATTCACTCGCAGCAGTGCTGAACAACGGTTTGTCTGACGGCTCACGTTCCACATGTCGCCGATCCTTGTCGACTTCCGTTTTAACATTCGCATTGACGATTCCGGCCCGCGCACTGATCTTGCCCTTGCCTCTTAAGCCGCTCTCAAGTGTCGGCGTCAGAAGAGAGGCGGGATCGTCCTTTGCTCTCTCGACCAAGCGCCTGGCCAGCAATTCGGCGTTATCTCCGAGTGCCTTGTTGTAATCTTCACCCGCATCCTTGCGCGCCTTTTCCTTTGCGATCTGCACAAGCCCACGCATCATGGCGAAGTTGCCTTCCTGTTCGGCTGTTGAGGGTGGCGGTGGTTTGCTGATGTCGTAGAGAGCGGACTTGAGGCTCATGGTCACAGCTTGCCATGCGCGCTGGCCCTTAGTGTCCTCATCAAGGCCACCGAGGTCGCCGCCCAACATGTCTTCCATCAATGGCCAGAAACCATTCTCGTCATCATTCGTTTTGGACATGGCAATCTCGATTCGTTCAAACTTCTCACGTGCGATTGCGGCCAGCTTGTCAGCGATCCTGCGGGCCTGAGGTTTTGGGATGACACCGAGGCCAACCCGGAGAGGCCGCTTGAGCTCACCGGCAATCGCTTTGGGCAGTCGCATCTGAAACATGTAAGCCGAACCTGTTTTGATCAGGTAAAGGCCGGGCGATGATCGAGGGCCGCGTTTCGTTGCCTTCTTTGTGGAAATAATTTCCGCGTTCGGGGATGATATGCCCGACGACACAGACAACGATACAATTCGATTTTCTGACATTGGCAATAGCCCTTGTTTTGGGCGGCCAGATTCAAAAAAACCTTATCTATCAAAAACTTGGGAATGTCCGCTGTGGGTGCCCCGAGGGGCTGGCGGAGAGAGAGGGATTCGAACCCTCGAGACGGTTCCCCGCCTACACACTTTCCAGGCGTGCGCCTTCGACCACTCGGCCACCTCTCCGCATATCCGTCTGTCGGCAAGTACCCGGCCATGCCGGCCGCTGTCAAGGCGGTCGCCCTGCCGCTGGAAGCTGATGACGACGCATCAGAATTCACCGGTCCGGATCGGGCGGCACTATAGCCAAGACGCTCCTCTTGGCAACCGCTATTTCCAGCTTTGTGACGACAATATTACTGCCGGCCCCGGCCATTGCCGCCAACTTGCCATTGCATCGATGATTTGCGGCCTTTATGTCACGGGACTGGGCAGTGCTGCCGGCCATGTTGCCGGTCTGCCGGACCCATCTGGCGGGAGGACTGCATGCGATTTGTCGCGCGGGTGCTGAGTTTGATTTTCCTGGTGTTTGCGGTGCTGGCCGGGCTGGTCGACGCGATTCAGACGGTTGCGGCCGGCGAGGTGATTCTGACGCCGATGCTCGAGAGCTGGGGGCTCAACAGTCCCGACACGCTGGCATTCGTTGAAGACCTGTTTGCCCGCTGTCTCCCGGCCCCGGCCTGGGACGTTGCTGCGGTCTGGGTTCTCAGCCAGCCGGCTTCGGCCGTCTTCCTGGTGCTGTCGCTGCTGTTTTATCTCGCAGGCTACCGCCGGCCGAATCCGGCGGGCCGGTTCGCGGCCTGAAGCCTGAGGCTTTTTCATCCGTCCCCGCTTCCGTGCTGGGCAAGGTGGAGAAAAAGGTCTTGTTGCCTGCAGCACATCCAGTGCCTAACCTCGCAAGGGCACAGTGATGGGTTCGTCTGTTTGCCACTGAGCATAGCAGCCTGGATGCGGGTGGGGAGAAAAGACCAATGTTTCTTGTCGAGATGTTTCAGCGCAAGACCACCATGCCGACGGCTGCGGAAGCGCTGGCGGGCCGCAGCGATCCGATCGAGACGGCGGCCACCCATCTGGTCAGCAACAGGCCGCTGCAGCCGCCGTTCCCCGAGGGGTTTGGTGTGGCTTATTTCGCCATGGGCCGGTTCACCGCTGCCGAAAGGCTGTTCTGGCCCTTGCCCGGCGTCCATGTCACCGCGGTGGGCTATGCCGGCGGGATCACGCCCAACCCGACCTACCAGGAAGTGCTTTCCAGCCTCACCGGGCACACCCAGACGGTGATGGTGGTCTTTGATCCTAAGCGGATTAGCTATGACGCCCTGCTGAAGCTGTTCTTCGAGCATCACGATCCGACCCAGACTATGCGCCAGGGCAATGACATCGGCACCTTCTTCCGCTCGGCGGTGTTTACCACCAGCGAGGACCAGCTGGCCCAGGCGCACGCGGCGCGGCAGGCCTATCAGGCTGCGCTGAAACAGGCCGGGCATACCGGCAGCGTCGTCACCGAGATCGGTCCGGTGGAGGCGTTCTACTACGCCGAAGCCAGCCACCAGCAACACGCAGCCCGCAATCCGGGCGCCCGGGCGGCGGCCAGGGGCACCGGCGTCCGATTCCCCGATGCTGGCTGAAAGCTGACGGGTTTGCCGGTCGCAGAGCTGACGCAGCGGCAATTTGGGTTATCTGCAAAGGATGCAAATCGGCGTTGGATTTTTCGCAAAAGCCATGCAAGGATATGGCCTTCCGGCTGAACGAGGCCGGCAAATTCCGCAGGTCTGCCCAACCGGGCATGCGGGAGGACCAAACAAGATCAACAAGTAACCTACAGGGCTGCACATCATGAAACGCACGCTTTTGAGCTTCCTCGCAATGGCCGCGATGTCCGCGACCGCGATGGCCGCCGACATCAAGCCGGCAATCATTTACGACCTCGGTGGCAAGTTCGACAAATCCTTCAACGAAGCTGCCTATGGCGGCGCCGAGAAGTTCAAGGCCGAGACCGGTATCGACTATCGCGACTTTGAAATCGCCAATGACGCCCAGCGCGAGCAGGCCCTGCGCCGCTTTGCCAAGGACGGCAACAACCCGATCGTCATGGCCGGCTTCTCCTGGGGCGCAGCGCTCGAAAAGATCGCACCCGACTATCCGGACACAGATTTCGCCATCATCGACATGGTGGTTGATGCGCCGAACGTCCGTTCGGTGGTCTACAAGGAACAGGAAGGCTCCTACCTGGTCGGCGTGATGGCCGCCAAGGCCTCCGAGACCGGCACCGTCAGCTTCATCGGCGGCATGGACATTCCGCTGATCCGCAAGTTCTCCTGCGGCTACAAGGGCGGCGTCATGGCCACCAATCCCGACGCCAAGGTGCTTGAAGCCATGACCGGCACCACGCCGGACGCCTGGAACGACCCGGTCAAGGGCGGCGAGATCACCAAGTCGCAGATCGACCAGGGCTCCGACGTCGTCTACGCGGCGGCCGGCGGCACCGGCATCGGCGTGCTGCAGACTGCAGCTGACGCCGGCAAGCTCGGCATCGGTGTGGATTCGAACCAGAACGGCCTGCAGCCGGGCAAGGTTCTCACCTCGATGGTCAAGCGCGTCGACGTGGCTGTCTACAACGCCTTCATGGATGCCAAGGACGACAAGTTCACCTACGGCTTCAGCTCGCTCGGCCTGGCCGAAGGCGGCGTCGACTACGCCATGGACGAAAACAACGCACCGCTGGTCGATGACGAGATGAAGGCTGCCGTCGAAGCCGCCAAGGCCGACATCATTGCCGGCAAGATCACCGTTCACGACTACATGTCCGACAACACCTGCCCTTACTGAGGCAGGGTGTCGGCGCAGTTGCTGACCTGACAACCGATCCGGCCGGGCTCTTGCCCGGCCGTTTTGTTGCGTGCCCGGCTCTTCCCGGGCTATAGCCCGCATAACGCACACCAACAGGAATGCTGTACCCATGGCCGATATCCGCACCCACAAGGGCGATCTGTCCGAACAGGCAATGGCGCGTTACACTGGCGACATTGCGGTCGACACCGAAACCCTGGGCCTGGTTCCGCACCGCGACCGGCTCTGCGTGGTGCAGCTATCGCCGGGCGACGGCTCGGCCGACGTGATCCAGATCGCAGCCGGGCAGAAACGCGCGCCTAACCTTGTGGCCCTGCTCAGGGACCGGAAGAAGCGCAAGCTGTTCCATTACGGCCGTTTCGACATTGCGGTTCTGTTCCACACCTTTGGCGTCACCGCGACGCCGGTGTTTTGCACCAAGATCGCCTCGCGGCTGACCCGCACCTACACCGACCGTCACGGCCTCAAGGACGTCACCCGCGAGCTGTTGGAGGTCGATCTCTCCAAGCAGCAGCAATCTTCCGATTGGGCGGCGGAGACGCTGACCAAGGCGCAGCTCGATTATGCCGCCTCCGACGTGCTGCATCTGCATGCGCTGACCGAAAAGCTGACCGAACGGCTCAAGCGCGAGGGGCGCGAGGCGCATGCCAAGGCCTGTTTCGACTTCCTGCCGACCCGCGCCCAGCTGGATCTGCTGGGCTGGGACGAGACTGATATTTTTGCGCATAGCTGAGTGGTCTATGCCCGCCGGGGATGCTGTCTGCTATAGAACTGTTCTCTTACTTGGAGGCACTTTTCGCAAACCGCCGTTGGTTTCGCGTGAGGCACTTATATACATGTTATTTTCACGCGCAGCATTCGTGCCGAATTTCAAATGTTGAACCAAAACAGGAAGTTAGAATACTCACGACCAAGTAATTGATTGAAAATATGTTTTTCCGTTTCCTGTTGAAATTTCGACTATGGAATGCCATAATAAGTTTGGCAGGCAAGCGCCGGATTAGTCCCGAGTTATCTTATGGTAGCAGCATTCTTAGCGATGTGGATCAGGGACCCGGGGGCCTGTCACCTTTTTTGCATATTGGAAATGAATCTTTTCTGGTCATCATTTAGTGGTGATTTCCACGGGGGAGGAATAAGCGTGAGTCCGTGGTTGGAAATTGTTCTTTTCACATGCAGATACCTAGGTTTAAGGCTGAGCGCGTAACGTGGCTCAACATTCCCATACTTATCCGGCTCCAATGCGCAGAACGTAGCACTTGTTACGACATCAGCGATTTGTAGTCCTGCCCTGACTGCGTGGTTCTCGACGCGAATGTCGGCCGGGTCGAACACTGACCAATCTATTGACCTTATCGGCTTCAGTTTCTCCTTTCCATCCCGCATGAACTCAAAATACTTACGCATTTCTTGGTAGTCCGTCCCTGAACGCCGTGAAAAGGTCACGTGCAATTTTGCGGGTTCTCCGTTTGCCTTTAAAGCGCAAGCCTGTGTGAGGCGCTCCAATAGAAATCGGATCAGATAGTTGTATAGGTGCTGTTTCTTCTTGAAGGAATCGATTTCCTCGCTGTCCAGAATAGTTTCTTTATTGGATGCAACGACACACACGCCAATCGGCTTTTCTGCTATTTTCTGACAGGTGACCAATCGCTGAGCATGGTTGAGATTCCGAAAGTGAATTTCACTTTGATTTTTCTTCTCGGCAAATAACGACAAAATTTCGTCTCGCCAAGACGGGATATGGACGTCATGGATATCTGCTGCGATGACTCCTCCGAGACATAGCCATCTTGATTGGCCAGTGGTTCCAGGTTGGCGTAATTTTCCAAATCCTTCGTCACCAGCTTCATCTACATATGCGAAATACTTTTGGGGCATGTCGCTATGAAGAAGAGTAAAGATTAAGAGAGTCAAGTCGACGAATTTGACAGCGCAGGAAATGCTGTTGATACGAACAAATGCGAAGCCATTCCGCCGCGCGGTGAAGTAGGCATGCAGAAGCGATGCCGCGCAAACAATTCGCCGGGGTTTGACCATGCCAGTCCGGAGGGCCGCGCGTGGGCATTGCCTTACGGAAAATAGGTAAAACGGTGGCGCAACCTGCGCACGGCCCGAATGTCGCCGGATGATGTCCGCATCCGACAGGCAATAACTGCTTCGCTGGTCCGCTTGAGGGTTTTCACCCGACGCGGAGGTCCAAGGGTTTCCCCAGGCCGCATCCCGGACAGGGGCTGCGGCGGAAGCGTTTGGCGCGGTCTCCGGCACGAAGCATCTCCCCATCCCTGGAGAGGACGGGGCAGATCTCCGCCACAGGCCCGGTCCGTTGTCCGGCCCCGCCTGCGTGAGCAGGCCGAACCCGAGGACGTCCCGGTGGCCGGCTGACCTCACACGTTGTTGCGAACACGAAGGCCGCCGACGGAGCCGCACTTGTCACCGCCTCCTTCCAGTCCCTGCCGCACGTTACGGCAAAGCCCGAAAGGCATTCCTCCCACCTGAACCGAAGCGTTCGCGATCCATCCGGCAGCGGGAGCAGGGGAATCATCGCATGGATTTTATGGGTGGGGATGAAATTGTGGGAGTAGATCTCACGGTCGCCCTGAGACACCGTCATGCCGGACTTGTTCCGGCATCCAGCTGGCGAGCGTCCGCGAGCCGGTAAGCCGTTGCCAAGCTTGGGTTTGACGAGAATGTTTCCAGCACCCGCAGAAGCGGGTGCTGCTGGATCCCGGATCAGGTCCGGGATGACGGTCGGAGATATTTTCTTCCTCTCCCACAAGAGAAGAGGAGAGGTGTGTCCTGCCCCCACCCGGTTTGGCTGCGCTGGCGCTAGGCGTATTGCCTTATTCCGGAATAATCGTTCTTCTGCAGGGCAAGGGCCGCGTCATAATGCGCCTGCAGGCTGAGCCACGTATCAACCCCCATCCCGAAAAGCCTGTCGAGACGATGGGCCGTATCGGCTGTTACAGAGCGGTTTCCAGCCACGATCTCGGATATCCGGTTAGCGGGCACGCCAATCATGGTCGCGACTTTGCGAGCAGACAGACCATATGGCTTCATGAACTCTTCAAGGAGCATTTCGCCGGGGTGTGTCGGCAGCCGGTTTGTAGGTAAGCGCATTGCTGTAACCTCCTAGTGGTAGTCTACTATCTCGACCAGCGAGGCCAATCCGTCTTCAAACCGGAAACAGATCCTGTACTGGTCATTTATCCATATGGCCCATTGGCCAGAGCGGTCTTTTGTCAGCGGGTGCAGCTTGTTGCCCGGCGGGCTTCTGAGCTGCTCGACCGAACTAACACTGTTGATCTGATCAAGTTTGCGCCTCGCTGTCTTGCAGAGACCGGGCTGCAGGCCTTTGACAGGATCGCCATTGAAAACAGCTTCGGTATCCGCATTGGCAAACGACACGATCATACGTGATACGTAATGCGTACAATGTCTTTTGTCAATCTTGGCGTCAAAGCAACGGCGTGCGGGGAGATGGTTTTCGGGTTCATCTCCCCTGCCGGGGGCAAGTTGGGTGTCAGCGCCGCGGCCTGACAATGCCGATGCGCAGCATCACCTCACGGGGAATGCCGTAAAAGCCCTGCACGTCGCGGGAGGCATAGAGGCCGAAAGCCTCGCGCTGGATGATCAGCGACTGCGTCAGCTCGGCGGCCTCCTGCAGCAGGTCTTCACGGTCGCGATTGGGGTTTGGCGTATCGTCATGGCGCTTGAGCGCCTCGAGCGCCTCTTCCAGCCGCCTGCCGATCCGGCCAAGGGCCGACGCAGCCTCCTGCTTCGCTTCATGGGCAAAGGCATCGATGGTGTCGTCGCCCTGCCTGAGGGCCAGGCGCAGCCGGTCCGAAAGTTCCATGCGTGAGATGTGTTTCCGGCGGCGCACGTAGTCAATGGCGGTGGGCGAAAAAAACGTCTTCCGCTTTCAACAGCCGGCCTGCAACGGCAGCGCCCTGAGCGCCGGGCAAGAAATTTCGCGCCCAGGTGAAACTCTTCCGGTGCTCTGCCCGTCCTTGAAGGGGTCGACGCACTCCGCGTGATGCAGTGCAAAGCAAGAGAAGGATATCGAGATGAAGAAGACCCTTACCGCCGCCGCCGTGATTGCCGCTGGCCTCCTCGCAACCCAGGCTTTCGCCGCCAGCCATGGTGCCATGGCGGTGATGGGCGAAGATCAGGATGTGTCGGGCGGCACAGTCACGGCGTCGCAGATCATGGCGGCGGCCAATGGCTGGCTCGTGGTCCATCGCACCGATGCAGACATGAAGCCCGGCCCGGTGGTGGGTCATGCGCCGCTGAAGGCCGGTGAAAACTCCGATGTCACCGCCATCCTCACCGAACAGGTCGAGAGCGGCGAGATGCTGATGCTGATGCTGCATGGCGAGGACGGCGGCACCAGGACCGGCATTTTCGAATACACGCTCGGCGCCAAGGAAGACGGCCCGGTGCGCGTTGACGGCAAGCTGGTGATGACCGTCATCACCGCGAAGTAAGCCGCTCCAACTGCCACCCCTGTTGGCAGCACCTGGCGCCCAGGCTTCGGCCCGGGCGCCTTTTTTGTCTCGGTGTCGCAGGGGAAGCTGCCGAAACCCGATCTTCGCCGGATGATGTTCGACTTCAACAGGCAGCAACTGCTTCGCTGTTTCGCTCCAGGGGTTTGTCTCGACTTTGAACGGCAGCGTTTGGTCGGAGATTCCTGCGCGGACCCTCTCCCCCTTGGTGGGGGAGAATGCGAATTTCAGCATCTTGGCTTCAGCCAAGTGCTGGAAATTCCAAGAGAGGGGGATGCTGGTTCGGCACAAGGACATCCCCCTCACCTGAAAAATCCATGACTTGGCGCTCACGCACCAAGACCATGATTTTTCTTCCTCTCCCACAAGGGGAGAGGGGGAAGCCATACCCCATCAAAAAACCCGCCGGATCGCTCCGGCGGGTTCGTGTCTTGACGGCAGATCCGGGAAGGATCAGTCGTCGCTGTTCTGCTTCTTCAGGGCTGCACCCAGAATGTCGCCGAGCGAGGCGCCCGAGTCGGACGAGCCGAACTGTGCGACGGCCTGCTTCTCTTCGGCGATTTCCAGCGCCTTGATCGACAGGCCGACCTTGCGGTCCTTCTTGGAGAAGCTGGTGACGCGGGCGTCGACCGTCTGGCCGACCGAGAAACGCTCCGGGCGCTGCTCGTCACGGTCACGCGACAGGTCCGAGCGGCGGATGAACGAAGACAGGTCTTCGTGATCAACCAGAACCACCTCGAGGCCACCGTCGGTGATTGCAGTCACCTTGGCGGAGACGACAGCGTTCTTGCGCAGTTCGCCGGAAGCAGCTGCGTCGCCGATCGAGTCCTTGCCAAGCTGCTTGATGCCCAGCGAGATGCGTTCCTTGTCGACATCGACGTCAAGCACGACGGCCTTGACCATGTCGCCCTTGTTGTACTCCTCGATGACCTGTTCGCCTGGACGGTTCCAGTCGAGGTCGGAGAGGTGAACCATGCCGTCGACATCGCCTTCGAGGCCGATGAACAGGCCGAATTCGGTCTTGTTCTTGACTTCGCCTTCGACTTCGGTGCCGGCAGGGTGGCTCTGTGCGAACACTTCCCAAGGATTCTCGAGCGTCTGCTTGAGACCGAGCGAAATGCGGCGCTTGTTCGGGTCGACTTCGAGAACGACCACGTCAACTTCCTGCGTTGTCGACAGGATCTTGCCGGGGTGCACGTTCTTCTTGGTCCAGGACATTTCCGAAACGTGGATCAGGCCTTCGATGCCTGGCTCCAGCTCGACGAATGCGCCGTAGTCGGTGATGTTGGTCACGGTACCGGTGATGCGCTTGCCGGCAGGGTACTTGACGCCGATGCCATCCCACGGATCGCTTTCCAGCTGCTTCATGCCCAGCGAGATGCGGTGTGTGTCCTGGTTGATCCGGATGATCTGGACCTTGACGGTCTGGCCGATCGACAGGATCTCGGACGGATGGTTGACGCGGCGCCATGCCATGTCGGTGACGTGCAGCAGGCCGTCGATGCCGCCAAGATCAACGAACGCACCGTAATCGGTGATGTTCTTGACCATGCCTTCAACGGTCTGGCCTTCTTCGAGGTTCTGCACGATTTCCGAACGCTGTTCGGCACGGCTCTCTTCGAGAACGGTACGGCGCGAGACAACGATGTTGCCGCGGCGCTTGTCCATCTTGAGGATTTCGAACGGCTGCGGGATGTGCATCAGCGGCGAGACGTCGCGGATCGGACGGATGTCCACCTGGCTGCGCGGCAGGAAGGCCACGGCGCCGTCCAGATCGACGGTGAAGCCGCCCTTGACCTGGTTGAAGATGACACCTTCAACACGCTCCTGCGCGTTGAACTTCTCTTCGAGACGAACCCAGCTTTCCTCGCGGCGAGCCTTCTCGCGCGACAGCATGGCTTCGCCAAGGGCGTTTTCGATGCGCTCGACATAGACTTCGACTTCGTCGCCGACCTTGAGCGTGCCGTCCTTTGCCTTGGCGCCGAATTCCTTCAGCGGTACGCGGCCTTCGACCTTGAGACCGACGTCGATGATGGCGACGTCCTTCTCGATGGCCATCACGATGCCCTTGGCGACGTAGCCTTCAGCAAGGTCCTGCGTGGCGATGGATTCAGCAAACAGGGATGCAAAATCCTCTGTCATGGTTTCAGTGTTAGACATGAATTCTCCTGGTGACCGCGCACGTGGCGTTCGGTCGGATGCGCCTGGTTGGTGTTGTTCGGACCGGCGATGCCTGTCTGTCCCGGACCTCCAAGAGGCGGGACACGTACGGCGCGGGACAGGCTCGCTGGCTTTCTTCAGCGTTCGAGCGCAGCATCCACGAGACGCCGGGCAGCTTCGAACGCGGCTTCTATACCCATTTCGGTGGTATCTAGCAAGTGCGCATCGGCAGCTGGCCTGAGCGGAGAATCGGCGCGTTCGCTGTCACGCGCGTCGCGTTTCTCGATATCGGCCTGAATCGAGGCCAGGTCGGCGGACCCGCCATTGCCGGTGATCTCGTCATGGCGGCGTTTGGCCCGCACCGCAGGGCTTGCCGTGACATAGAACTTGATCAGCGCATCCGGACAAACGACGGTGCCGATATCGCGGCCATCGAGCACCGCGCCCGAGGCTGAGCCGGCAAAGGCCCGCTGCGCCTCGACAAGCGCCTGGCGCACCTGCGGCATCACCGCGACCCTGGAGGCAGCCTCGCCGATCTCGTGCACCGAGAGCACCGTGCGGTCGAGACCCGACAGATCAAGCGCGCGCGCGGTCTCGGCGGCCACGCCCTCGTCATCGAGCGGCAATCCGCGATCCAGCAGGGCTTTCGCCGTAGCGCGGTAGGTCAGCCCGGTGTCGAGATGCTTTAGCCCGTAATGGACGGCGAGTTTTCGCGACAGCGTGCCTTTTCCGGCCGCCGCCGGTCCGTCCACCGCGATCACGATGTGCTTTGCTTGAGAGGTCATGGCTTCACCTTGTCATTGTGCAGGCCGCCACGATCGCCGACCAGCCCGGCCATGGCCGTCTCGCCTTCGGCCGCCAGTCCCGCCTGAACCCCGCGCCGGTCGGCTTCCGGCCGGTTCTGGCTGACTTTCCATTTGCCGGTCAGCTCCGTGACGGCAATCTCGATGCCGACGATGCCGCGCAATTGTGCGGCCACGAAGGCCTCCGGCGCGTCATTGACTTTCCAGGCCTCGGGCCGCTCCGCCTCGTGCCGGTCCGTGAGTTCGCTTACCTGCGGGCCGAGCCAGTCGGCCCCCTCGTGAACGCTGGCGCTGCCGCGGGCCTGGACCATGGCATAGTTCCAGGTCGGCACCACCTTGCCGTGCTCGGCCTTGGAGGCATACCAGGACGGCGTCACATAGCTGTCAGCCCCCTGGAACACCACCAGCACATGGGCGCCATCCCGGATCTGCCGCCATTGCGGATTGGCCTTCGACAGGTGAGCCCGCAACACCGTGGCGCCGTCTTTGACAGACACCAGAAACGGCACCGGGTTGGCCATCGCTTCGCTGCCAGCGGTCGAGATCAGCAGACCCAGCGGATGCGCCTCAATCAGCGCCCGCAGCACGGTCTCGTCTGTTTCCTCGAACTGTGGTGGTGAATACATCAGATCAGGTCCTGTGCAGAAATGGCCGGCCGCTCCGCATCGCGCGGAACGTCAATGCGGCAGCCGGCGATTTCACTTGCGCGCAATGCCGATTTCGACCTCGTCGAGGTGCCGGTAGGGCTCGCGCTGGAACAGCGTTTCGTCTTCGAGCCAGGCAAGCAGCATGTCGAACGCGTCGACGCCCCAGAACACTTCATGGCCCGACGCGGCAGCGCTAACGAAGCTCGGCACGCCGAAGACGCCGCGTGCGATGGCCTGATCGGTATTGGCCCTCAGCGCTGCCTTGGCGTTATCGTCGGAGGCGAGCTGCAGCGGAACGCCGACAAATTCTGCAAAGGCCTGCAACTCGTCATCGCTGTCGGGCGCGCGGCCTTGCGCAAACACGAAGTCGAAGGCGCGGCGCACCATGGCGAGATCGGCGTCGGTTCCGGCCATCAGCCGCAGCGCTTTCAGCGGATTGAACGGATGACGCGGCGGAAACCGCACATCGACGCCATGCTGCTTGCCCAGAAACACCGACTGCCGGTAGGTGTGCAGCCGCTTGGCCGAAATCTCGGCCGGGCCGAGCTGGCCCCAGTGATTGAGGATCGCACCGAGCAGCACCGGAACCGGCCGCACTGTCACATCCGCCGGCAATTCACCAAGCCGCGCCAGCACCACGTGGGTAAAGGGCGAAATCAGGTCATAGTATAAGTCGATTGTCCGTGTGGTCATTGTTCAGCCATCTCCGCCCCGATACCGTTCATCATCGCCATGAAGCCCGGGAAACTGGTGCCGATGATCGCGCAATCATCGATCCGCACCGGGTTTTCGCAGGCCAGGCCCATGACAAGGAAGCTCATGGCAATGCGATGGTCAAGTCGGGTGGCGACAACGGCCTCCGGCGAGACCGCGCCCAAGCCCTTGCCATCCGGCCGTCCGCGCACCGAGAGCCAGTCGTCGCCTTCGCTGCAGTCGACACCGTTGAGTGCGAGCCCGCGCGCCATCGCCGCCAGCCGGTCGCTTTCCTTGACGCGAAGCTCCGAAAGGCCCCGCATTACCGTTTCACCACGGGCAAAACTCGCGGCAACGGCAAGCACCGGGTATTCGTCAATCATCGAGGCCGCCCGCCCGGCGGGCACATGGACGCCGGAAAGCTCAGACGCCCGGACCCGCAGATCGGCGACCTGCTCGCCGCCAGCGGTGCGGGGATCGAGGATTTCGATGTCAGCGCCCATCTCCTGCAAGGTCAGGATCAGGCCGGTGCGGGTCGGGTTCATCAGCACATTGCGCAGGGTGAGGTCGGAACCCGGCACGATCAGCGCGGCCACGAGCGGAAACGCGGCCGACGAGGGATCGCCGGGAACATCGAGGGCCTGCCCGGTCAAGCGGCCGCGGCCTTCGAGCCGGATGGTCCGCGCGCCGTCCGCACCGGTTTCCACCTCGATCGCCGCGCCAAAGCCCCTGAGCATGTTTTCGGTGTGATCGCGGGTCGGCAGCGGCTCGATCACGGTGGTGAGGCCGGGCGTGTTGAGACCGGCAAGCAGCACCGCGGACTTCACCTGGGCAGAGGCCATCGGCACACGGTAGCTGATCGGCGCCGGCGCGCGCGGCCCGCGCAAGCTCACCGGCAGGCGGTCACCGGCTTCCGCGCTGACCTGAACCCCCATCAGCCGCAACGGCTCGAGCACCCGGCCCATCGGCCGGCTGCTCAAGGATGCATCACCTGTGAATACCGTCTCGAAGTCATAAGGCGCCACCAGTCCCATGATCAGGCGGCAGCCGGTGCCGGAATTTCCAAAATCAAGCGACGCTTCCGGCGCCAGCAGGCAGCCATTGCCGGTGCCGTCGATAATGAAGCTGTCACCGTCCTTGCGGATCGCAGCCCCCATCGCCTGCATCGCCCTGCCGGTGTTGAGAACATCCTCACCCTCGAGCAGGCCGGTGATCCGGGTTTCTCCCGCGGCCAGCCCGCCAAGCATCAGCGCCCGGTGGGAAATGGACTTGTCCCCCGGAACGGCAAGATCGCCCTTGAGTGCAGGGCTTTTCGTGGCTTTGGCGGGGCGGAGAGGCACGGTGGCAGGGGCCATGAGTGTTTTCCGGCTGATTCGGTCGGGTACAAAGCCGGTTGAGCGGCTTGGGCGCAGCGCTAACTATCACAGCCATTGGCGAAGCGTCATCCGGCCAGCTACGATTTTTGGCCAGAATGGCTTTGACAGCCGCGTTCAACATCATTATGGGGTCCGGACCCGCCGAAACGGGAAGGCAGGTTTTCCAACCTTGGTCTTCCTGCCAGTTCAAGAGGCTTCGACAGTGGCAAAACCGGAACTTGGAACAAAACGCACTTGCCCCGAAACCGGGCGCAAATTCTATGATCTGAACAAAGATCCGATCGTCTCTCCCTATACGGGCAAGACGTATCCCATCTCGTTCTTCGAAGAGACGGCCAAGATTGCCGTAGTCGAGAAGGAAGAGGAAGAGGAAGAGGAAGAAGTCGCAGAAGTCGAGGAAGAATCGGCTGACGTGGAGATCGTTTCGCTGGAAGAGGCGGACGACGAAACCAAGGTCAAGGGCAAGTCGGATGATCTGCCGGATATCGACGATGACGTTGAAATCGACGATGACGATGACGACGACACGTTCCTGGCCGACGACGATGATGATGATGACGACGATGTCAGCGACATTATCGGCGTCAACGACGAAGACGACGACTAAGGTGACCGGTCCTGATTTGCGCTGAAAGCCGCCTGGTTTTCAAAACTGCAAAAAGGATTGATTTTTCATCTTGATCTTGTGCGGCAGCAGAAGTATGAAGCCGCACCTGCCCGCCACTTTCGAGTGTCAGGCAACTCGCAGGGATCGGTTCTTGACTTCGATCCTTCGCGTCCCGGGGCCATAGCTCAGCTGGGAGAGCGCCTGCATGGCATGCAGGAGGTCAGCGGTTCGATCCCGCTTGGCTCCACCATTTTCCTTCCACGTAATATCCATAACGTCCGGGTTCGAACCCTCTTGGCGCGATTCGTCTGCCGGGGCTCGCAAGCCCGCCGCGGCCGCTCGAATCGGGCAATGTCATCACGGCTCTGGGATGCAGCCTTCGGTGTCAGGTGCAACTGTTTGATAACCACACCGTGCAAAACCGGCCGTCAATCTCGTCGCTTTTACCGGTATTGAAGAGTTTTCGGCCGATTGTCTCATGGGACAGAAGTGGGGAAACAATCATGGATGCAGTAAGCGACAACCGGCATGTGCCGCTTTGCATTGATCTCGATGGAACGCTGATCGCGACAGACACGCTTTGGGAGGGCCTGGCCTCGGTGCTGATCCGCAGGCCCTGGCTGCTGTTTGCCGTTTTTGCCTGGGCCCTGTCCGGCAAGGCGGTGCTCAAGCGCGAGATCGCAGCCCGCTATATTCGCGATGGCGCCGAATGGCCCTATCGCGCCGAAGTCATCGAGCGGATCAGGACTGCCCGCGAAGCCGGCCAGCCGGTCTGGCTGGTCACGGGAGCCGCCGAATCAACGGCGCGAACCATTGCCGATCATCTCGGGCTGTTCGATCGCGTCCTGCATTCCTCCGACACCGAGAACCTCACCTCGCGGCGCAAGCGCGAACGTCTGGTCTCCCTGTGCGGAGATGGCGGTTTTGACTATGCCGGCAACAGCCGCGACGACCTGGAAGTTTTCGATGCGGCGCGGCGCGCCATCATTGTCGCCCCCGACCGCTATGCCACCCGCTGGGGCAACAGCCACGATGCAGAGATGCTGCCACTGGCCAAGACATCGCCCGTGGCCATCCTCAAGTCGATTCGCGTGCACCAGTGGCTGAAGAATGTGCTGATCGCGGTGCCGCTGATCCTGAACCACGAATTTGCCAATTTCAATCTGGTGCTGGCAGCGATTGCGGCGTTCTTCTCGTTCAGTTTTCTCGCCTCGGCCGTCTACATCGTCAACGACATCTCCGATCTGGCCAATGACCGGCTGCATCCGCGCAAGCGCTTGCGTCCGCTGGCTGCCGGTTCGGTGTCGATTCCGGTCATCAGTGCCACTGCGGTGGCGCTGCTTCTGGCCTCCATCGGTCTGGCCAGCCTGTTGCCGCCAATGTTCTGGGGTGTCCTGGCGCTCTATGCGGTGATCACGACGGTCTACACCTTTGTGCTCAAGCGCAAGCTGCTGGTCGATGTCTTTACGCTGGCAGGGCTTTACACCGTGCGCATCATCGCCGGTGCGGCGGCAACCGGTGTCGATCTGTCGTTCTGGCTGCTGGCATTCTCGATCTTCTTCTTTCTCAGCCTGGCGCTGGTCAAACGCTATGTCGAACTGGACGAGCTGGCCGAGGATCCGGAAAGCCGGCTCAAGGGCCGCAGCTATGTCGGCAGTGACAAGGACATGATCGGCCAGGCAGGCGTTGCAGCCGCGTTCTCGGCGGCCATGGTTCTCGCACTCTATGTCGACAGCAAGGAAGTGGCCTCGATGTATCCGCAGCCGGCGCTGCTGTGGCCGTTGTGCCCGCTGATCCTCTACATGCTGCTCAGAATCTGGATTCTCGCCCGGCGCTCGCAGATGCATGAGGATCCGGTCGTGTTCATCATGCGCGACTGGCGCAGCCAGGTGACCACCGTCGCCGGCGCGGCCCTTGTGCTGCTGGCCGCAGTGCAGCTGTGACGCCGGTGGGCTCCGAATTCGAAAGCTGGGGCAGGGTGCGGCGGAAGCCGCGCGCGGCAGCTGATCTCACGGAGTTCCAGGCAACCCCGTCCGGCGGGTTCCTGCCTTTCGGCAATGGCCGCTCCTATGGCGACACGTGCCACAATGATCAGGGCCGGCTGCTGCCGCTGCGGCCCGGGGCCGCCATCAGCGCCTTCGATCCCGACACCGGTCTTCTGACCGCCGATGCGGGTGTGCTCTTGTCGGAGATCCTGGCCGCGGTGATGCCGCACGGTTTCTTTCTCGAGGTCACGCCCGGAACCGCGCAGGTCACGCTTGGCGGCGCCATTGCCAATGATGTGCACGGCAAGAACCATCACCGCCGCGGCACCTTTGGCCGCTCGGTGGAAAGCTTCACGCTGCTTGGCAGTGACGGGGTCCGCCGGAGCTGCTCGCCGGAGGCCAATGCGGCCCTGTTCAACGCGACGATCGGCGGCATGGGGCTGACAGGGATCATCGAGCAGGCGACCATCCGGCTGATGCGGGTGCCCTCGGCCAATGTGCGCCAGACCGCGTTCCGTTTCGCCGGCATTGACGGCTATTTCGACGCGATCGACGACATCGACGCGGCGCATGAATATTCGGTCGCCTGGATCGACCAGCTGGCGCGCGGCGGCAATCTCGGCCGCGGTGTGCTGATGGCCGGAGATCATGCCGAAGACGGCGGTCCGGCAAAACCACCCTCGGCGCCAAGTCTGTCGGTTCCGTTCTCGCCGCCGGTCAATTTGCTCAACCGGCTGACGCTCACCGCGTTCAATGAACTCTACTACGGCCGCGCACCGAAACAGCCGCAGACCGGTGTCGTGGCCTGGTCGTCCTATTTCCATCCGCTCGATGCGATCACCGGCTGGAACCGGCTTTACGGTCCGCGCGGGCTGTTCCAGCACCAGAGCGTCTACCCGGCCGAGACAGCGCGTGAGACCACCGTGGCACTGATCGAATGCGCCCAGCAACACGGGGCGGCGTCCTTTCTGACGGTGCTGAAACGCTTTGGCGATGTGCCGTCGCCGGGGCTGATGTCGTTTCCGCGTCCCGGTTTCACCCTGACGCTCGATTTTGCCAATTCCGGCGAACGGACACTGAAGATGCTGGACGCGCTCGACGAGATCGTGATTGCGGCCGGCGGCGCGCTCAACCCCTACAAGGACCAGCGCATGTCGGCGCGGATGTTCGAGGCCTCGTTCCCTGACTGGCGCGCGATGGAGGCGATGCGCGATCCGGCCCTGATGTCGGATTTCTGGCGCCGCACCGCCATGGCGCTGGAACCCCAAAGCAGCAAGCAGGCTGCCCGCGCCTGACACCGATCTATGGGTCCGCCACGCCTCATAATGGCCGCCTGTTCCGCGCAGCTTGCTTGCCAGCATGCTCAGGGCTGACTAAGTGATGGACCGGATCTTCACCAGCCTGATCCGGACGCTGCATCCAACCGCGAAGGACCTCGACCCATGGCGCGAATCTGCATACTCGGCACCGGCGCCTGGGGAACCGCGCTCGCAGCCGCTTTCGTCCGCCAGGGCCATGATGTGCGCCTGTGGGGCCGCAACGCGGCCACCTGTGATGAGATTTCCCTGAAGCACAGCAATCAGGCCTATCTCGGCGATGCCCGGCTGCCCGAAAACCTGGCCGCCACGTCCGACATGAAAGCGGCGCTGGAAGATGCCGAAATCGTTCTGTTCGTCGCCCCGGCGCAGTCCACCGGCGAGGTCGCGAGCCAGGCCGCAGCCCACCTGCCCGAAAGCGCCTGCCTGATCGCCTGCGCCAAGGGCATCGACAACAAGACCGGCCAGACCCAGGGCGAGGTGATCGGCGAAAAGCTGCCCGATCACGTGGTCGGGGTGCTCTCGGGCCCGAGCTTTGCCGCCGACGTGGTGCGCGGGCTGCCGACGGCGCTGACGCTGGCGCTTCCCGAACAGGAGATGGCGCAAGCCCTGGCGGAGGATCTTTCCGGCGACGCCATCCGGCTTTATGCCTCCGATGACACGGTCGGCGCCCAGATCGGCGGCTCACTCAAGAACGTGATGGCGATTGCGGTCGGCATCTGCCGTGGCGGCGGCATGGGCGCCAGTGCCGAGGCGGCGCTGATCACCAGGGGCTACGCCGAGCTGGTGCGGCTGGGTGTGGCCATGGGCGCCCGCCCCGAAACCCTGATGGGCCTGTCCGGCCTTGGCGACCTGGTGCTGACCTGTTCCTCGGAGCTGTCGCGCAATTTCTCCTATGGCATCGCCGTTGGCCGCGGCCAGGATGTGTCCGGTCTGAAACTGGCGGAAGGCGTCCACACGGTTTCGATCGCCAACGAGCTTGCGGCCAGGCACGCGATCTCCTGCCCGGTGATGCAGACCGCCGGGCTGGTTCTCTCAGGCAGGATGTCGGCCGACGAGGCCCGCACCACGCTGATGTCGCGCCCGATCAAGGCCGAGCATGGCGAAGCATTCTAACCGTGCCAAACCTGGCTGAAGCCCCCCCCATTTCTTGATATCCGCTCATGCCGACGATCGCATGAGAGGACTTTTCACCTTTACTGGCATTAGTGCGTCAGTTTACAAAAAGTTCCCCGGCACAAACAGCTAACAGCCGCGTCAATCGGAGTATACCATGGTCTCAAGCCACACTATCACGCCTGTCATTCTATGTGGTGGCGCGGGATCTAGACTCTGGCCGATGTCCAGGGATTCTAAGCCGAAACAGTTTCACCGGTTGGTTAATGAAAAGACTCTGCTAACAAACACACTTCAACGCGTCGGCCACAAGGGCGAAGGCCTACGCTACCTGCCGACACGTGTTATCGGGGGCATCGCTTTTGAGTCGCTGCTAATCGAGCAGGGTGAAACCAGCAGCGTCGAGGTCGAGCGCTACGTGCTTGAGCCGCTGATCCGCGACACCGCGGCAGCGATTGCGGCCGCGATCGCTGATCTGGTGGAAACCGATCCCGACAGGATGGTGCTGGTACTGCCTTCAGACCACCAGATTTCCGATGTCGCAGCTTTCTTCGGCGTGATTCGCATAGGCGCTGAGGCGCTGTCCGAACGCGGCGGCATCATGACCATCGGCATTGCGCCGACACGGCCCGAAACCCAGTACGGCTACATCGAGCGCGGTGCCGGTGACGGGCCGGTCTATGACGTGTCGCGGTTTCGCGAAAAGCCCGATCTCGAGACCGCCGAGACCTTTTTGCGCTCGGGCCGGTTTTTCTGGAATGCCGGTATCTTCATGTTCCGCGCGGGCGAGATGGGGGCGGAGCTTGCCCGGCAGCAGCCCGAGGTCTGGGCCCAGGCCAGGCTTGCGGTCGAGCGCGCCGAGGTCGAAGGCAAGTGCTACCGCCTGAACGAGGAGGCCTTTGCCGCCAGTCCGAAGATCTCGATCGACTATGCGGTGATGGAGAACGCGCCCAGCATCGGCGTGGTCGCCGCCAGTTTCGACTGGAACGATCTTGGCTCGTGGAACCAGCTGCATGACGGCTCGCCGCTGGACGCTCACGGCAATGCCCGCTTCGGCGATGTGCTGACCATCGACGTCAACAACAGCTATTTGCGCTCCGAGGACAGGCTTCTCGCCGTCGCCGGGCTCGACAACATCATCGTGGTCTCACAACCCGATGCGCTGCTGATTGTTCATCGCGACAAGTCGCATCTGGTCAAGGACATTGCCGGCCAGGTCAAGAAGACCGGCGAATGGCCGCCACTGGCGGTGGCGCATTCGGGCCGTCCGGTGCCCTCGCCGCGGGTGATCCGCAAATGGCTGTTCGAGGCCGCTCTGCCGCTCTGGGCCGGCGCCGGTGTCGACCGTCAACATGGCGGTGTCTACGAGGCTCTCAATCATGATGGCAGCCCGGCCGATCTCGGTTACAAGCGGCTCCGGGTGCTGGCGCGGCAGATCTACTGCTTTGCCAATGCCGAACTGCTGGGCTGGGAAGGGGATGCACGCGAGGTGCTTACCCATTGCTTCACCACGCTGACGGAGACCGGCTGGCATCCCGACGGCGGCTGGATCCATCTCTGGAATCCTAATGGGTCCGTCAAGGATCCCCAACGCGATACTTACGATCAGTGCTTCGTGCTGCTGGCGTTGGCTTGGCTGTGGAAGGCGACAAAATGGCCTGAAGCGCGGGTCTGGGCAGAACGAACCATCGCCTATATGGATGATCATCTGACTGATCGGGTCAATGGAGGGTTTTACGAATCGAGTCTGTGGCTTGATTTCCGCCGCGCCAATCCGCATATGCATTATCTAGAGGCGATGCAGGCTTGGTACGAGGTGACTGGCGAGCGCGCCTTCCTCAACCGCGCTCAGACAGCAGTGGATCTCTTCACCTCGGTGTTTTTCGATCCTGAAAGCTGGAGCGTCACCGAGCACTTTGAGCGCGACTGGTCAGTGCGCAAGGACAAGCCCTCCCGCGTCGAGCCGGGGCACCATTATGAGTGGGTATGGCTGTTGTTGCGCCAGGCACAGTTTGCAGATCAGGCGGAACTCAAAGAGTACTGCCGCAAGCTCTATGCCACCAGCCATGCTTTCGGTCATGCCCGCGGCACAGACGCGGTGTGCGATTCAATGGCACCTGACGGGTCGGAAATGCAGGGAACGGCCCGGCTCTGGTGCCAAACAGAGGCACTGAAGGCCGGCCTTTCGGCCCGTGCTGAAGGCCTGCCGGGCGATGAGACCTTGTTCATCCGTATGTTGGATGTCATCTTCAACCGTTATCTGACAACCCCGGCGCCGGGCGGCTGGTACGATCAGATTGACTCCAACGGCCGGGTGATCTCGAAAGTCATGCCGACGAGCACGTTCTACCATGTGTTCTGTGCGCTGGTGGAATACCTTACATACGAGGAAATACTGCTACCATAGTTGTGCAACGCTCCTATTGCACGGCGTGAGAGCTGCCTTCAAACATTAGAGAAAGACTGAAATGGCTGCCAAATTCGGAACCAGCGGGCTTCGCGGCCTTGTCGGAGAGCTGACCGACGGCACGGCGGCAGCCCATGCAAGGGCCTTTGCCCGCTATCTCAAGACAGCCGCGATGGCGCCTGCAGGGGCGCCGGTGTTCATCGGCCGTGACATGCGCGCCTCAAGTCCGCTCATCGCCGCCCAATGCGCCGCAGCTGTTTTCGGTGAAGGGTTGGAGCCGGTGGATTGCGGCGTGCTGCCAACCCCGGCGCTGGCGCTGCATGCCATGGGCCAAGGCGCAGCGGCGCTGATGATCACCGGATCGCACATTCCCGACGATCGCAACGGCGTCAAGTTCTACCGTCCGGACGGCGAGATCGACAAGACAGACGAGGCTGCGATTTCAAGCCTTGCGCCTCAGTGCCACGCGGCTCAACCGCCGGCGCCGCAGCTGATGCGGGACCAGTCGCTGGACGCCAATGCAGCCTTCATCGAGCGCTATTACGGCTTTGCGCCCGATGGTTTGCTGCGCGGGTTGCGCATCGGTCTTTATGAGCACAGCTCGGCAGCGAGCGAGTGCCTGGCCGCCATTCTCGAGGCCGCCGAGGTGGACGTGGTGCGGCTCGGAAAATCCGATGTCTTCATTCCGGTCGATACCGAGGCGGTCTCCGACGAGACCAGGCGCCTGGCTGCCGGCTGGGTCCGCTCCGAAAAACTTGACGGGCTGGTCTCGGCCGATGGCGACGGCGACAGGCCGCTGGTCGTCGACGAAACCGGCCAGGTGCTCAGGGGAGATGCGCTGGGCCTTATCGTTGCGCGCTATCTGGGCGCCGATGCCGTCGTCACCCCGGTGACCTCGAATTCGGGCATTGAGCGCGGGTGCCAGGCCGAGGTCAGCCGCACCAGGGTGGGTTCGCCCTTCGTCATTGCCGGCATGAGCCAGGCGCTGGCCGAGGACCGGCAGCGGGTGATCGGTTTTGAGGCCAATGGCGGCGTACTGACCGGCAATGCGATCAAGGCAGGGGCAGCCGTACTTGCAGCCCTGCCGACGCGCGACAGCGTCTTGCCGATCCTTTGCGCCTTTGCCGCAGCGCGGATCGCCGGGCAATCCCTGTCCGCCCATGTCGCCGGTCTCGGCCTGCCGGTCGCCGCCAGTGACCGGATCGAGAATTTCCCCACAGCAACCAGCCAGGCCCTTGTTGCCGAGCTGTCGAATGATGCTGCGGCGCGGGCAGCATTCTTCGAGCCGATGGGAGCCGTCGCAGCAACCGATCTGACCGATGGTCTCCGGGTAACGCTGCAAAATGGCGACATTGTTCATCTGCGCCCCTCAGGCAATGCGCCCGAACTGCGGGTCTACAGCGAAGCCGCAACGGAAGCCGATGCCCAGGACGTGATTGCCAGAGCCATCGCCCGGATCAGGCAGCACACCGGCCAGTAAGCCGGGCGCGCGGTCAGCCTTTCGCAAGTCCTAGTATTTCGGCATGCCCTTGGGCCGCATGTGCCGTTTTTGCGCGGCGATGCGGAACTGGGCGTTGGGCGCGCCATAACCGCGATAACCGCCGCGCCGCTCGACGATCTCGAAGAAGAAGCCTTCTCCGAATCCGGGAGAGTAGAGCTGAAAATACTCGCCCTGCTCGTCGCGGTCATACAGCGCGTGCGCCTGTTTCAGCTGCTCGATGAAAGCGCTATCGAGATCGAACCGGGCTTCCAGATCGTCGTAATAGTTGCCAGAGATTTCAAGCGGCTGAAACCCGTTGGCGGCAAGCGCTGCGGCGGTGGCGAAGATATCGCTTGTTTCGAAGGCCAGGTGCTGCACCGCGGACCCGAACCGCTCGGCGATGAAGTGGCCGGCCAGTGTGCGGCGGTTCTCCGCGCCATTGAGCGTGATCCTGAGAGAGCCTTCCGCATTTTCGATCACCTGGCTGCGCACCAGCCCTGCCGGGTCGACCACGTCGACCATCGGGGTTTTCTCGGTCTCGAAGATCGAGGTGTAGAACAGAAGCGAGGTCAGCATCTCCTCGTAATTCATCGTCTGCGCAACATGGTCGATCCGCGTCAGACCGACGCCGGCTGAAGTTGCCTTGTCGCCGCGCTTGTCAGTGCTCTTGTCAGCCACCGGCTGGAACTCGATGTCCCAGACCTTGGCCAGATCGCTCTGCTCGTCGATGAAATGGATCAACCCGCCGCCAAGGCCCCGGATCGCGGGGATCTTCAGCTCGCCGGGCCCGACCGGCTGGTCGAAGGGTTCGGCATCCAGTGCCTTGGCCCGTTCCACCGTCGCCTCGGCGTTCTCGACCCTGAGCCCGATGTCGCAGACATTCATGCCGTGAACCACATGCGAAGCGTGGGCGAAGCCGTCGCGCTCGGTGTTGATGACGATGTTGATTTCGCCCTGCCGCCACAGGTCGACATCCTTCGACACATGCCGCCGCGCGCGCTCAAATCCGAGCGTGTGCAACAATGTGCCGAGCTCCCTGGCTTCTTCCTCATCGGCGGCAAATTCGACGAACTCGACACCGCTGACGGCAATCCGGTCCGGCATCTCGGGAGAGGTGAGCCTGATGTCCGGCTCGGCGCGGCGCACCCGGTCCATCAGGTAGACCAGCGACCGGTGGCCGTCGACGGAGATGAATTTCGGCGAGCCGCCGCGGAACTGGTCGTTGAAGATTTCCAGCGACAGGGTGCCCTCATAGCCCGTGGCCGCGACCGCGCGCATGAAGCCATAGACATCAAGATCGCCTTCGCCGGGCATGTTGCGGAAATGCCGGCTCCAGTAGAGCAGGTCCATGTCGATCTGCGGCGCATCTGCGAGCTGCACGAAGAAGATCTTGTCGCCGGGAATCGAGCGGATCGATTCCGGATCGATCTTGCGCGCCAGCGTGTGGAAGGAGTCGAGAATGATGCCGACATTGGCATGGTCCGCCCGCCGCACGATCTCCCAGGCATCGCGGTGATCATTGACATGCCGGCCCCAGGCCAGCGCCTCGTAGCCGACGCGGATGCCGCGTTTGGCAGCACGCTCGCCGAGGTCGTGGAAATCCCGCGCCGCCCGGTCGATGCCGCCCAGCGAGGCGGGTGAGACATTCGAGCAGATCAGCACCAGGTCGGCGCCAAGCTCGCCCATCAGGTCGAACTTGCGTTCCGCGCGGTCGAACACCTTGCTCCGCTGCGGCTCGGGCATGCCCTCGAAATCGCGGAATGGCTGGAACAGCGAGATCTCAAGCCCGTAGTCGCGCACCATCTGCCCGACATCCCGCGGACTGCCGTCATAGGCCAGAAAGTCGTTCTCGAAGATCTCGACGCCGTCAAAGCCCGCGGCGGCGATGGCCGCGAGTTTTTCGCGCAGGTCGCCGGCAATCGAGACTGTGGCGATGGCGGTTTTCATCCCGGATAGCCGAACATGCGTGGCAGCCACAGCACAATGCCGGGGAACAGGATCAGGCAGGCAAGCGCCAGAATAAGTACGCCGAGGAAGGCCCAGATTTCGCCGATGATCTCGCGCAGCGGGATCTGCGTCACTGCGTTTATGACAAACAGCAGGATGCCGTAGGGTGGCGTGATCAGGCCGATCATGCAGTTGACCACGGCGACGACGCCGAAATGCACGAGGTCGATCCCCAGTTCCCTGCAGGTCGGCAGGAACAGCGGGATGATGACCAGGATGATCGTCGTTGCATCGAGCACGCAGCCGAGAAGCAGGAACAGCACATTGACGCCGACCAGGAAGACCAGCGGCGAGACATCAAGCCCGACCAGCGCCTGGGCGACGATGTTGGGGATGTTCTCCGAGGCGACCACATAATTGAGGATCAGCGCGCCGCCGATCACCAGCCCGACGGCGGCGGAGGAGCGGGCGCTGTCGACCAGAATGTTGTAGAGCGCGCGGAAGGAAAGCGCCCGGTAGAACAGGCTTGCGAGCAGCAGCGCATAGGCTGCCGCCACCGCTGCAGCTTCCGTCGGCGTGGTGACGCCGCCATAGATGCCGTAGAGCAGGATCGCCGGCATCAACAGTGCGGGGAAGGCATTGGCGGTATGGCGCGGCAGATCCCTAAGCGGCACCGGCTCCTCGATGGCGAAGTTCCGCCGCGTCGAAATGAGGGTGTTCATCCCCATCAGCACAGCGCCCATGAACAGGCCTGGCACGATGCCGCCCAGAAACAGGAACCCGATCGAGGTGTTGGAGACCAGCGCGTAAAGCACCATCGGGATCGAGGGCGGAATGATCGGGCCGATGGTGGCCGAAGCCGCGGTGATGGCCGCTGCGTAGCCGCGGGTGTAATGGCCGCTTTTGGTCATCATGCCGATGATGATCTTGCCGATGCCGGCAGCGTCTGCCACGGCCGAGCCGGACATGCCCGAGAAGATCAGCGAGGCGACGATGTTGACGTGGCCCAGGCCACCGCGGAAGCGGCCCACGGCGGCGACGCAGAACTGCAGCAGCCGCTCGGAAATAGTGCCGGCATTCATGATGTTGGCGGCGACGATGAACAAGGGCACCGCAAGCAGGATGAAGCTCTGGTAGAGCCCGTCCATCAGCACCTTGCCGGCAATGCCGACGCCCTGGCCGTTGACGCCGAGATAGACAAAGGCCGAAATCAGGATCGCATAGGCGATCGGCAGGCCGATGCCGGCCAGAAAGAACAGGCTCAGCAGGCAGAGCGCGAATTCGAGGGTCATGGTTTCGCGGCTCCCTCATGCCCCGGCTGGTCGATGTCGGCGCCGTGGCGGAATGCGCTGATCGCGCGCCAGCCATAGCGTGCGGCGACGACCACCAGAAACAGCATGTAGACCGAATAGAGGTCGCGCATCCGCACCCAGTCGCCGAGCAGATGGCTCAGCGTGGCGGTCTTCTTCAGCCGCAGGATGTGGAATTTCGACCAGGTCGGCTCGATCGACCACAACAGCCCGGCGCAGACGGCAAGGCCACCGATGATCGCGAACCAGCGCCGGGTTTTCGGACTGACATGGCCATAGATGATGTCGAAGGTGACGTGATCGCGTTCGCGCACCACGAAGGCAGCACCCCAGAACACGATCCAGACCCACAGCGCCAGGCAGAATTCCAGCGTCCAGCCATACTGGCTCGGTTCGAGGAACGGGAAGGTCTCGCCCAGCCATTGAAGCTTGGCCGAATAGCGGATGCCGATCTGCAGGATGAAGGTCAGAAACATGGCGGCCATCATCATGGCCGCCACAAATTCGGTGCCGCGGAGAAACCATTTCACGAATGTTTTCATGTCAGGTCCACCGCAGCTTCAGAAATACAACCCGGATCAGTTGCCGAGCGCGTTGATCTTGTCGAGCACGCCTTCGGGCCAGCTGGCGGCAAATTCCGAGCCGACATACTGCGCCTGGACGTGGGTGCGGAAGGCATCGAGGTCCGGCTCATAGATGTCCATGCCCTGTTCGCGCAGGAACGAAACCAGGTCCTCTTCCTTCTTCAGCTGGGCCTGTCGGCCGCTTTCGGCGGCATCGTCGGCAGCCTTCTGCACCGCTGCCTGCTGTTCCGGTGTCAGCTCGTCCCAGACCGCCTTGGAAAAGGCGATGTAGTTGAGGTCGACCAGGTGCGAGGTCAGCACGACCTGCTTGGTGACTTCGTAGAACTTGGCGTCGACCACGGTCGGCAGAGGGTTGTCCTGGCCGTCGACCGAGCCGGTCGAGAGCGCAGTGTAGATCTCGGTGAACGACATCGGGGTCGGGTTGGCGCCCAGCGCCTTGCCGAGGAACTGCCAGGCGTCCGAACCGGGCATGCGCAGATTGACGCCGGCCAGGTCTTCCGGCTTCATCACCGTCAGCTCATCCTTGCTCTGGCGCAAGTTGACGTTGCGGCGGCCCAGATACATGACCGAAAGCAGCTTCACGCCGAGTTCGTCTTCCACCTTCTTCTTGAACGGGTCCATCAGCGGATCGTTGAAGACGGCAACCTGATGCGCGGCGTCCTGGTGAACATAGCCGGTGGCGAAGATCGAGAATTCGGGGAAGAACGTCGCCAGTTCCTGCGCCGAGGCGATCGACATTTCAAGGTCGCCCGAGGCGATCGATTCCAGTTCGCTGCCCTGCGCGATCAGCGAGCCGTTGTAATGCGGCTCGTAGGTGGCGAAATCGGCCACTTGCGGCGCAAACACTTCAGCGAGCGCGACCGAGCGCTGATCGGTTTCCGATGCCGGTGTCGACATGCGCAGCGTGATCTTGTCGTCTGCAAGGCTTGCGGGCGCGAAGCCGGCGATGCCGACCGAGACAGCGCAGGCGAGCAGCGTGCGGCGGGTAATGCTATTCATGGTATTTCTCCTCCCAATGACAATCCGGTGGCTTCCGGCCCTGTCGGATTTTGCAAAACCTGTCACAAAGGACAGGCGTTTTCAACATACATTCTGCATTTCGTAGGATATTTGCTGAAATCCCAGATTTTATATCTGGGCGGCGGCCTCCTTTCGGGCATTGATGATGAACTCGACTCCACCCAGAATATGCGTGCTGAGGATCTCCTTGGCCTTGCCCGTATCTCGCGCAAAGGCGGCCTCGAGCAGCGCCGCGTGTTCGCGCGCGCCGGGCTCTCCCCGGAAGGCCAGTGTCAGGATCTGGTAGCGCAGATACTTGTCGAACAGCTGGCCGTGCAGGTCCATCAGCGTCTTGGAGCCGCACCCGGTGATCAGCGCGCGATGAAACCCCCAGTCCGCCCGCTTCCAGTCTTCCCGCGCCGTCATGTCGCCGGAAATCATCCTGTCTTCGAACCGGTGCAGCTTGTGATGCGCCGCCACCACCTGTGATTCCCAGTCCAGGTCGCCATTGGCAAACGACCGCGCCACCGCGTGGTCCTCGACCAGCAGCCGCAGTTCTGCCACTTCCCAGAGATCGGCATCGGAGACGCTGGCAACCTCGAAGCCCTTCTGGCCTTCCGCGACGACAAGGCCGTCCGAGGTCAGCCGGTTGAGGATCTCGCGCAGCGTGGTGACGCTGACATTGTAGCGCTTGCGCAGAGGTTCCAGGCGCAGCTTCTCGCTGGGGCGCAACTGGCCGAAAATGATGTCATCCCTGATATGGCGGTAGGCGCTGTCACCTATCGTGTCGTGACGTGCCGCTTCAATCACGCTGTCACCTCCTGGTGTTCATCTTGACTGCATGAGAATATGTAGGACATAAGAAATAATATAGGCAATTCGCTCTCAGGAGCAATCGAAACCTGATCGGAGTCCAGCCATTTCTTTCTGTCCCCCGCAAAAGCAGCGTGGTTCTTCATGCCGGCATCTCGAAGGTGAAGATTGCCTCGCGCAGCAGCCGCAGCGCTGCGGCTCCAGTCGGGCTTCGGCCTCAATTCCAGCTGCGCAATGAAAAAACCGGTCAGGATTGCTATCGCCGGAGCCGGGCTGATCGGCAAGCGCCACGCCGAGGCCATCGCCGCAACGCCGGGCGTGGAGCTGCATTCGATCATCGATCCGTCGCAGGCCGGACGCGCCCATGCGGATGAGATCGGGGCAGACTGGCATGCGTCGCTGGCCGCACTGTTTGAAAGCGGCAAGCCGGACGGGGTGATTCTGGCCACCCCCAACCAGCTCCATGTCGAAAACGCGCTCGAATGCGTCGCCGCCGGTGTGCCGGCGCTGATCGAGAAACCATTGGTGACCGATCTCGCCGCCGGGCAGGATCTGGTCCTGGCCGGACAGCGCGCCGGCGTGCCGCTGCTTGTCGGACATCACCGCCGCCACAATCCTCTGATCGCCCAGGCCAAGGCGCAGATCGAGGATGGTCTGCTGGGGACGCTGGTCGCCGTCCACGGCATGTTCTGGCTGATGAAGCCGGACGACTATTTCGAGACCGACTGGCGGCGCCAGCCGGGAGGCGGCCCAATCTTTCTCAACCTCATTCACGACATCGACCTGTTGCGCCACCTGATCGGCGAGATTGTCTCGGTGCAGGCGCTGAGTTCCAATGCGGTGCGCGGCAATCCGGTCGAGGAGACCGCGGCCCTTGTGTTCCGCTTCGGCAATGGCGTGCTCGGCACTTTCAGCCTGTCCGACACCATCGTCGCGCCCTGGAGCTGGGAGCTCACGGCATCGGAAAACCCGGCCTACCCGCCGACCGGTCAGTCCTGCTACTTCATCGGCGGCACCCATGGCTCGATGGAGCTGCCCAATGCGAAAGTGTGGAGCAACCCGGCGAAGCGAAGCTGGTGGGAGCCGATTTCGGCAACCCGCTATCCTGTCGGCCGCGAAGACCCGCTGGTGTGCCAGATCGAACAGTTCGCCCGCGTCATCCGCGGCGAGGAGGCGCCGCTGGTGCCGGCGTCGGAAGGGCTGAAGACGCTGCAGGTCATCGATGCGGTGCAGCGATCGGCCCTTTCGGGCCAGGCGGTGGCGCTTTGACCCGGCAACGTCAATCTCCGGCAACGTCAATCTCCGGCAGAGGCAATCGAGGCAGCGGCAAATTGGCAGCAATGACATGATATCAGGGACAACACGTCTGATCGCCCATCTGGGTGTTCCCACCGAATCCTTCCGCGCGCCGCTGATCTACAATCCCTGGTTTGAATCCCGGGGCATCGATGCCCGGGTGGTGCCGATGGGCTGCGAGATCGAGGATTATCCGGCATTCCTGCCGCTGCTGTTCCGGCTGCGCAACGTGGCCGGCGCGCTGGTCACCATGCCGCACAAGGTCACGACCGTTGGCCTGCTGGACGAAGCCAGCCCGGCAGTGCTGATCGCTGGCTCCTGCAACGCGGTCAGGCGCGACGCCGATGGCCGGCTTGTCGGCGACATGTTTGATGGGGAAGGTTTCGTCCGCGGCATGAGGCGCAAGGGCCGGGATGTCGCCGGCAGCCGGGCGCTCGTCATCGGTTCCGGCGGCGTCGGTTCCGGTATCGCCGCTTCGCTGGCCCAGGCGGGGGTTGCCGAGATCGGGCTTTATGACAGCCGCGAAAGCGCTGCCGAGCAGCTTGGCCAGAGATTGCGCCGTCATTGCCCCGGGATCGGCATCCGAACCGGCTCAAACGATCCCGCCGGATGGGATGTGGTTGTCAACGCCACGCCGCTGGGGATGAACCTCGGCGACCCGATGCCGGTGGATGTCGACCGGATTGATCCGGCAGCCTTTGTCGGCGAGGTGGTGATGAAGCAGGCTGAAACACCGTTTCTCGCCGCTGCCCGTGAGCGTGGCTGCGTGACCCAGATCGGTGCGGACATGCTGTTCGAGCAAATCCCGGCCTATCTCGAATTCTTCGGCTTTCCAACGGCAACATCGGATGAGCTGCGTCAGATTTCACAGCTGAGCTATTAGGCTTCCCTATGTATAGGCCAGCCCGATGCCGTGTCGGATCATCGGTTTTGTTTGCATATTGTGGCAAACAGGCGTCATCCGGCAAGCTTATGCAGTGGCGGAACAGGCCCCGCCGTTGATTTCCGCCTGCATGTCGATACAGTCTTTCCCTAACGTTGGCTGCACCAAACCCCAAGTGCAGTCATCGCGATGATCTGCTATGGGAGGATCTTGTGGATACGGTTCCCGGACAGGCGAGAACATTGAGGTTCGAAGAGGTGTGCTACGGCAAGCCGGTGCGCACGCCAGGCGGTCCCTTGCACGAAAGCGCCCTTTATGGCGTCAATTCGGTCACCCCGGGCATCGACAATCCGCTACGCTACATCCCGGCCAATTTCCTCGGCAACACCAATCTCACCTCGAGCATGATAGATCCGGAATTTGCCGGCCGCGGCGCCCTGATCGTCAAGGCGGTCGACGAGGGGCTGGCCATCATGCGCATGCGCTACCGCGCCGAGGCCGGAGAGGGCGAAGGCGGGCGCCAGTTCCTGCTCTCGCGCACGCTGCTGTTGCCGGGCATCCAGTATTGGCACGAAATCCCGCCGGGGCTGTTTTCCTGGTGCGAGCAGGGATTGTCGGCTGACCCCTTCGTCTTCGATCAGCCCGCTTCGCCGCCTGTGAAGGCGGTTGATCTGCAGTCGTTTCAGCCGCGGGATGTCAGCTGGTTCGACAATCTCAGCCAGCATCGCCAGATCCAGCTGGGCTCCGCCTTCCAGGCGATCACCAGGCGGGTCGGCTGGACCGTGTCGAGCATGGTCGCCGAGGAAGAAAGGCAAAGACCGGCCGCCCTGATTGCAGCCGATCTGGACGTCATCTCCTCCTTGCCAAGAAAGTTTCCGCTCAGGGATGGCGATGCGGACCAGTTTGTCTTGAACCTGGGTCTTGAGCCTCGGCTGACGCCGGGGGCTGTGAGCTATTTTCCCGGTCACCGCGGCAGCGCGATAGAGGCTCCCGACCTTCACGCGCTGCGAATTGCGATCATCAGCAGCGAGGAAAATCAGCCCTCCGACCCGCCTGAAAACCAGGTCCGCGGAGCGTCGGACAGCCTTGACCGCAGGATTGGCAGGGAGCCCATCCCCTTGAAGTGGCTTTCATAATAATTTCAGCTAATTATATTGCATTTTAATCATTTACTTTACCGCTATTCAACGCGCCTCCAGCTGTTGCGCTAAGGATTTATAAACTATATCGTTCGGGTTCGTATGGGGTAAGTACTAGCGTTGGGTCTTTAATGTTGGATTGGGATCTAAGTAACCCAAAGAAAACGCATCTCCGAATAGAGAATTGTTCCGTGATCTGTGATCTTGGTGAATTCTCTCGCGTAGTTACGTTGTCCAGCTCAACTCTGGCCGCCGATGAAACGCTTAAGATATCCGTCGCTGGTTACATTGAAGAGGCGCCGTGGTTGAGCGCCACACTCCGCAATTTGGATAGCGGTGAGTCTATACTTCAATATGAATTGGGAAAATCGAAGAATATCGATCTGGCTCTGGAATGCTCGCGCGAGCCGACCGAGGACGAGATTGAATATGCTTCCCGCGAGCAGTTTACGCTGTCGATCACGCTGCAAACCAAGCGGGCCGACGGCCAGTCGCAAAACCTCAAGGTCGAGCTCGCCGGACCGCGCCTGCAAACGCTGAAATGGCAGCCGCCGGTGGTCCAGACCCGGCAGGCGTCGATCCCCGAACTCAGTCGCGTCGAAAAGCAGGAACACACCGATGTCGACCTGTTCACGATCAACATCAGGCAACCCGTTACCCGGCTCGAATATGGCGGGGCGCCGACCAACCTGATTGTCTCGGGCCGGTTGAGCAGCCGCGTTGATGGTGAAATCAGGGAAGTATCGGCCAACTTCATGCAAGGCGCCGCCGCTGTCCGCTCCACCGCGGGGATGGCCTGCGAGCTGCGTGCTGGCGACGAGGTTTCGATCCCCTGCATCGTCTCCATCAACGAGATCTTCGAAGCTGCCGACAGCGCCGATACCCTGCAGATGCAATTCGACTGGAGCTGCATTTTCAGTGACGAGGCCCAGGCGCCGCTTACGGGCGCCTATGACTTCGACCTGCAGCTCAGGCAGGGAGAAATCCTGGCTCTGAAATACCGGGACGCCTCAGCGGTCCCCAACATGATCCGCAGTGAAACGCCCTTTGCGGAGCGCTTTCCGCTGGAGTTTTCGGTCCCGATTTCCGGAGGCGGGGTTCAGTTCGAGCTTGGCGATACCATCGAGTTCGACGTTGTCTGCCTGGACGACAGCTGGAATGTCGTGGCCCATGCGCACATCCTGCCCGAGGGCGAGAAGACGACGCTGGCCAGCCGCGAGGATTTCAAGCTGGTGCAGGACATCGAGGTCGATCATGTCGGCGGCGGCAAGATCCGGATTCCGTTTCACAACACCACCCTCGACGAGACCGGCGATACCGACCGTTACCAGCTGTTCATCCGCTTCGAAGCCCGGCGCCTGAAGGTCCGGGCCGGCATGTCGCTGGTGGCCGAGGACGATTTGTTCGAGCACAAATACGGCATGGTGGCGGTCGATATCGTGCTGCGCCAGCGTGACCCCAAATATCTCATCTGCCTCGATTACGGTGCCTCGGCGATTGCGGCCTGGTTCGGCCGGGTCGAGCGAAACCTGGCGCGGCAGCTGATCCCCCTGGGCTCTTACGCCTACAGCCTGGCTGGCGCCCATCCGGAATATGACCCGAACAAGAAGCGCTGGCAGAATGTGCTGATCCCGTCGACGATCGGGCTCAATCCGGCCAAGCATGTGCGCTCGCGCAAGGCGCCGCTGTCCTATGGCAACCTGTCCTATGTCGGCACCAAGCTGCAGGCTGCGGAAAAGCGGATGACGCGGTTCGGCCGCACCTATGATGTCTCGATCCCGGTTGACCGGGACTTCGTCACCGACGGGGAAGCGTCCGCCTATCTCGAACTTCAGACGCTTGTCATCCCCGATCTCAAGCGCATGCTGATGAATTCCGAGCCGGGGTTCAAATACCGCATCAAGCAATCCGTCATCGAGCGCACCGGCAATGGCCTTCAGTCCACGCGCGAGATCAATCTTGCGGCCCTGACCCGGGACGCCTTTCACGAGCTCGGCTCCTACATGGTCCCCAACGCGCTGTTTTACGCGCATGACCAGCTCGATGGCCCGATTGTCAGCGAATTCGGCGACGAGCGTTTCGACCAGTGGCTCGAATGTGCCGACAATGATGTCCAGGTGGTTGTGACCCACCCCAGCGGCATCGCCCATCACAAGCGCGAACTCTACAAGAATGCCGCCAGATCCTTCGCGCAGGGCCTCACCGGAACCCAGGACACCCGCGCGGCGCGCGAGCCCAAATTGATCCCGGAAGCGCTTGCGGCGGCCTATTTCGGCATTTCCCGGTCGCAGGGCCGGCGTGGCGAGACCGAGGTTTTCGCCTGCATCGATATCGGTGCCAGCACCGTCGACGCCAGCCTGATCGAAGTCAAAATGCGGCACGACAGCATCGAAAGCTGGAAGGTGTTTGCCCATTTCGGAGCCACCATCGGCGGCGCCAATCTCGATGAAGCCCTGCTTGCCGTTCTGATCCAGAACCTGCGTGAGCTGTTCTCCTCGACCGAACCGGTGTTCGAGGATCTCGAACTCGATCATCGCTTCCTGCGGGACGAGGCGCTCAAGACCGCGCTGCTGCCGCGCATCCAGGAGGCCAAGCGGGCGCTGTCGGAAACGCTGATGCGCTATGCCGGCGCGGACAACGAGTATCGCTGGGCTGAAGAGGGAGAGGGCAGCTGCTTCGCCGTCGAGCTCAATGACATTGTTCGCAGCGCCTCGCCCGGGCAGCCCCTGAGCGAACGCGACACTCCGATCCCCGGCTCGAATGACAAGGTGCAACTGCGCGTCCAGACCACCTCGTCCGGCGGTCAGTCGGTCTGGATCGAGATTTCGCCGGATTTGCTGGATGCGACCGCCGAGATCACCAACCCGGTCCGCGGCAACCCGCAGACCGTTGCGCGCACCCTTGGCTATGCCGTGCCGGCAATGCTGATCCGGGAAGCCCGGCGCCTGAACCTGGGCGATCCGCAATGGGTGGTCACCGGCCGCGCCAGCCTCTGGCCCTCGATCTTCTCCGGCATCGGCCGCACGGCGCAGCTGCTTGGTCAGCCGCGTGATGCAGCGCCGATGCGGCCTTTCAGCCCCGATGACATGAAGAATGCAACGGTTTATGGCGCGGCACGGCTGGCGACTTCGGGCCTGGAAGTCACCGACGGCGCCGACCATTCCTATGCGCTGGTGCTGCACGACGATGGCCGCGGCGTGGTCTCCGAGATCGAGTATCTCGACACCCGTTCGCGCTCGGAAGGCAACAAGAGCGTCCGCTTCCTGCCCAACCGCTGGCTGAGCCGGGTTCTGCCCGGGCTGGATGATGTCGGCAGTGACAACGACATCACCCGCGACGAGATCGTGCGCCTGTTCGGCACCTTCGGTCAGAAGGTGGTGGTCGACCAGTCCCAGGTCAAACCCGGCGGGCTGGCCGGAGGCCAGGATCAGCATGTCGAGATTTCCTGGAAGCGCAGGAATTCGGATGTCGAGTTCACGGTCGGCGATATCATCGTCCGCCAACCCCGAAGTCGGCTGGCGGGAACCTAGAGGGGCACTGGGAGGTGATGGGTATCGAGTTCACATCCGCATTTGCACAGATCATCTTCCTGGTGCTGCTTGCCGCCTTTGTGATTGCCGGGGTCTGGCTGTTCCGGCGGCTTCGCACCAACGAGGCCCAGCTGGCAGCCGTCCGGCGGGAAAACGGCAAGCTGCGCAATGAAATTGCCAACATCACCGGCTGGACCGCCAATGGCCGCCTGCCTGAAGACTGGCAGGAACGGTTGCGCAATGACAAGGCCGCAGCCGGCGTTGCGCATTCGCCTGCCGGCCCCGATGCGCCCGCGGAGCCGGTGCTCCTGGCCGCGCACCATGCCCTGGCTTCGGTCGAGCCGCCGCACTTCGCCTCAAGCGACAGCGCGGACGAAGTCAGCCGCGCGCACCGGCGCAACATAGAGCTGATCGAGGGACTGGCCGCCGAACGCATCGATCCGGTTCCCGCACTTGCCAATGGCGACATGGACAAGCTGTTGTGCTTCTGGCGGCGGCTGGAGGCCTATTTTCCCGATCGCGCAGAGACCGACGCCTATGGGCTGGCCGCCTATGCTGTGCTTGATCTGTTCAAGCGCCGGGAGGTTCAGATCATCGCGCCACGGCCCTTGTCGGTGGAAAGCGTCAAGAACTGTGTCTTCACCACCGATGACAGTGAAAAACTCAGGGACATTTCCCGCATCCGCACAGCGGCTTTCGCGGCGAGTTCCCGCTTTGCCAATCCTAAGGTGGGAGAGGAGCTGGTGATCGATTGTGAACGCCCGGGATGGAACGGGCCGAACGGGCGCAAGAGCCCCAGAATTCTGATTCTGGATCGGTCATGGTAGGGCGCGGATACATTCATGACACTTGGTAATCCAGTTCGCTTCAGCGATGAGTCCGACCGCCCGGTCATCATGATTCCGGTCAAGCTGGATTTGCGGGACAACCAGGCGTTCTGGCGCCGCAATGTCTTCGGTATCCCCAAGCGTGGATTGCTGGGCTGGCTGTTCAACAAGGGCTCCAAGGCGGCGCGGGAATATCCTTGGGTGGTCGGCGGCAATCCAGATCCGGGCAAGAGGACGCGGCTGTTCCAGGTCGCGCGCGGCTCGGTGGATGAAGTCCTTTACAATATCACCGACAAGCTGGTGATCGGCACCGCCAATGGCAGCGAGGTGGTCGAGGTGGCGTTTCAACACCTGACCTTTGTCTCGGGCCCCAGCGGGGTCTGCGATACCGCCTCCGACATGGGGCTTGAGGAGCGAATCTCGGAAAGCCTGGCGTCGACCCTGAAAGGCTATTTCGATCCGACGATCGGGGTCCGGGTCGACTGCATGGTCAACCCGTCGCTGCCGGCCAACCAGCTCAACATGTATCTCGGCCAGGGCGTCTTCGTGCCACGGCGCGGCGAGCGGCCGATCGGCTGGATCCGCTATTACCCCGATCCGGCAAAGCGCGAGGAGTACAATCAGCCGCAACTGCTCGATGGCCGGCCGGCGGGCCTGTACAAGGGGCAGGGTGGCCTGGTGATCGGCATCGGCGAAGGCCTGTTGCACGCCCAGATCGACCTCGGCTCCGACGAGGATGTGCAGTCCCCCTTCATGTTCATCAACAAGGAAGCGGTGTTGACGCCGGTCAATGAAGAACCGCGCGGCGGCGGCGTCGACGCCAGTCTTTCGTTCTGCCGCAGTCACGGCAACGAGCCTGTGCCCACACAAGTTGCGCGCACCGACGAGGCCTGCGACGTCGCCTGGAAGATCGATTTTGTCGGCACCGCCCAGATTCCCGGCAGGCTCGAGATCTGTGTCGATTCGCGCAAGTCGCGGCTGCACTGGAAACCCACCACCGGCTGCAACGCCGCGATCAGCTCGCTGCTGTTCGATTTGCGCGATTTCTCCCATCGCGACGTGGACCGTGTCTGGATCGATCTCGACCGGGACAACATCCTGACCGCCTACGCGCTGCAGGTCGCACGTGTCTCGTTGGTCTGGGACTGCGAGAATGAAGAGCAATATGTCTATGAATGGGGCCAGACCAGTGCCCCGTTCAAGACCCCGGGTAGCGTCGGGCTGAAATGCCGGATGATCGAAAACAACATGATCGAGGTCGGGCGCGCCGATGGCGAGCCGTTCGGCTATCTCGAATTGCCGGAAATTCCGGAGAAGGTGATCTTCTCGGACACGTTCCAGTCCTTCAGCGGCTACCATCTCGACTGGCTCGATCAGTGCGGCCGTATTTCCTTTGGCGACACCGTGCTGTCGCTGGGTGAGGCCTATGCCGAGAAATGCTCCGGCATGCCGATCGCCAGGTTTGAACCCGGCGAGCCGCGAAAAGTCGTCGGACCCCTTGTGCTCACCCCTTATGAGGGAGGCTGAGAGCCATGAAAGCCAGATTGCTCAGCGCCGGCCATTTCAAGATTGTTGTGCTGTCCCTGCTTGCTGGCATTCTCTATCTCGGGGCTCATTTCTTTGTCGACACCTTCCGCGTCAACCGGATCTGGATGGACCGCGTCGAGATCCCCAGTGCCCTGGCCTTCGACGCCACCACATTTGATTTTCTGGTCGAGGGCGGTGCGATCTGGCCGGTTCGCGATGGCGTGTCGGTGGCGCTCGGGCACGCGCCTTGCAACACGCTCGCCATGCGTTCGCCCGAGACGGTCACCCTGGTCTCCGGCCCCGCCGGCGAAGCGGGCCGCAAATATGTCCGTGAACTGTGTGAATCGGCGCAGGGCGAACGCATCCGCCAGCAGGTCGCCAATTTCAACCAGAGCTATCGCATCGTTGCTGTTTCGGACAACCGCGAGGCTGACAATGCGCTGAAATCCGATCAAGGCGTGGCCTGCGCCGACGGCGTAAGCACGGCCAGGCTGTTCGTGCCAGCGCGCTGCCTGCCCAACAAGTGGGACGCGACCATCGCCGCTGACGGCAGGGCCGTGCAATCAATCACCACGGCCACGATTTCGCAGTTCGACTATGCCTTCCTGGCCAGCGAGACCGAAAGTTTCTTCGGCGACTGGAAAGTCATCACCCCGGTGATCGACACGCAAACCGGCGAGGCGGGCGAGTACCGGTTTAGAACCACCATGACCTTCGGCGACATGCCGGTCAGCATCCGCACCATCGGCGCGGTGCGGTCGATCTCGATCAATGGAGCGCCGTTGAACATCGATCAGGCCACCGGGCCTGAGGATGTCGCCGAAGCCGCTGGTCTCAGGCAACTGGCCTCGCTGGCAATCCTGTGCGCCGATGACACCCGCTCGATCGGCCATCACGTCTCGTGCGAGGGTGAAAACCCGCGCGGGCGGCCGATGGGAAGCCGGATATTCCTGTCCGAACCGAAGGGACGGGTGGTTGATCTCGAACTGCTCATCGAACCTTCCATCCGGATTGACCGCGGCCTCCGGCGCTACCTCGCCAACCGCCAGAATGGTGCGCCGGACGTTGCCGGCGAGAAGGTCTCGCTCGGCTTCGGGCGCATTCGCGTTGCCTGCGAGTTGTCGGGTTTTGTCGTCGGCAATTCAGCGACGGGTGGACCTGACACCGGCTGCGAGCTGAGCTGGAATGTACCCGGCAACCAGCGTGTGGAGCGCCAATCCGAGCCGTTGACCGGGCTGGAACTCGCCGGTCTGCCGGTTCTGGATCAGCAAGGTGCGCTGACCCAGAAGGCTTTCCAGCTCGGGCTGGGCGGATTGCTGGGTCTGGGCACGGGCGATTCCGGTTCTGTTGCTGCCGCGCTGACCCGGACCGGGGAGGGCGAAAACCCGTCGCTGACCCTGATTCCCGATTACCAGGAAAAGGCGCTGGCCGCGCTTGAGCAGAACTACACCTGCCCGAAGGGAGAGGAACGCTGCGAACGGCGCGCCGATCTGGTCATTCTTGATGCCGACGGCGAGAATGCCGGCAATGTGCTGGCCATTGCCAGTCTGCCGCAGCCGCGCACCGGCATGTCGTCATGGGACATCGAAACGCTGGAGCTGACGGCCTCCTCCAAGAGCCCGCTGGCGGCCTATGCCTGGCGCAATTACGATCTGCGCGGCACGCCGGGCTCCGCCTTCAAGCTGATCACGGCGCTTGCGGCAAGCCAGCATGTTCTCGACACCGACGACAAGGCGCTGGAGAGCGTGCTGCTTGGCACCGCGACGCCGTTGCAGATCGCCGATCTGTTCGGCATCGCCGCGACGCGGCCCTCCTTCAACGGTCGCTGCAAGCCCGACTATGAAGTGCGTGATCCGAAAAAGATGAATGCCTTGCCGATCCTTGGGGCCAGGGACAGGATCGTCTTTTGCATGGGCAACTCGGCATCCTCCGCCGGCGTGCGCAGCGGCATAAGCCACATTCTCGAAACCGGTGTGGAGAGCGGCTGCGGCGACGCCCGCATTCCCCGGGCCGGCATGTGCGAGGCGATCAAGCGGTCCTCGAACCTGTTTTTCGCAGGCATTGCCATGTATCTCGATGCCGACAAGCTGCTCGATCCGGAAACCGGTTTCGAGCACACCGAGCTGGTCTCCGATCTCATTCTGGCCAGGGAAGCCGAACGGTTCTTCCCCGCCGCCCGTGATCCCGAAGTGATCAAGCGCAAGAGCGCGCTCGACATTCTCGATGTCAATTATCCCGCGATCGGCCGCGGCCGGGCAAGCCCGATGATTGTCGAAGCCGGCCTGCCGGTGCCCCCGGGCGAGCCGCGGCGGCTCAGGCTGGCCCGCGGCGGCATCGGGCTCAGCGTCAGCGCCAGCCCGCTGGCCATGGCTTCGGTTGCAGCGTCGGTCGCCACCGGCAAGATCGTGCGGCCGCACCTTGTTCCGCGGGCTGAACGCGGCCCCTCGGATGATCCGGTGGAGGGCGAACCGCTGCTGCTCGCGCCACCAGAGAAGCAAGCGCTGGCGGACAGGTTCCTGCGCGAATTGCGCGACGGCATGGGGGCCGTGATCAGAAAGAAAGGCGGCACCTCGCGCAGCGCCTTTGCCAAGATCCCGGCTGAGCTCAGGGACGCGATCTATGCGAAAACCGGCACAGCGCCGGTGTTCAACTCCAATGCGCCGCCCGATGGGCGCTATGCCGCGTGGCTGGTCGGTTATGTCGATCCGCAGCAGGGCCTTCCCGGCATCGACCGCAAGATCGCCTTTGCCTGCCGCGTGGCGTTTTCACCCAGCTATGGCGGTTCGGTTTGCGGACCGGTCGTCCGGGATTTCCTCCTTGGTCTTTATGAGGGGGAAAAATGAAGCTGGTCCGCTCCATCAGTTCGGTCCTGGGCATCGTCATGCGGCTGGTCTTCTGGCTTGCCACGATGGCCGTGATCTTCTGGTGGATGTTTGCGCTTCAGACGGCGGCCGAACAGGCGCCGCAGTTCAGCGCGCTCAAGGATTTGAAGCTGACAATCCCCCGCGGTGAAGAGGTCGTGCTCGGACGGGCGGAATTGCTGCAGCCTGCAGGCGCGCGCTCGGCGGAGCTGCAGCATGTGCGCCTGCGCGCAAGCGACGACGGGCAATTGCTGATCAGCCGGGTGGCCGAGCTGCGCGGTCTCAATGTCGAATTCGGCGGCAAGACCGAGGAGGGCTCCAGCGAGCGTTACGAGATCTCCCGCCAGCAAGGCGCCTACACGCTGGTCTCGGCCGGTTCGCAATTCGTAAAGATCGCCGTCAAAGATGACGACGGCATCGAGTTCGTGGTCGAAGACTGGAGCGGCAAGGCATCGACCGCAGTTGTCTACCGCAATGGCGCGGAAATCCGTGTCGATGGGGAGCCGGTCAAGGGCTGTTACGAGCAGAGCACGGTCAGCTGGGTGGTGTCGCAGGCCAACAAGCTGAGCCAGGAGATCACCGGCCGGGTGTCAGACCTGCTCGAGCCTGTTGGCTTGAGTGATCTGTTGCGCAGGAAAGGCCGGGCAACGATTGCGGTCCTGGGAGGCGATGTTGATTGCACCATGCACAGCTACGCCCTGATCGCCATGCCCCGCGCCAACCCGGAACTCGAATTCATTGTCCGCAAGAACCTTTCCGATGACCGCCTGTTTGTCTCGATCTATCGCGAGGCCCAGCTGGTTCCGGTCAGTTTCGAGACCTGGGTCAACGGCAAGCGGACCCGCCAGAATTTCGGCCGCACCGGCATCGAGATTCCGGTGGCGTCGATTGGCGAACTGGAAAATCCGCCGGTCACGCATTTTACCGCCGGCAAGACCCGCTACGCGATCGAGACGACGCCGGCTCCGGATGGCGGATGGGAGGTGCACATTGCACCCAACCGCCGGGTCGCCCTGTTTGACGAGAGCGTCTGTGCAAGGGCGACCGATGAGGTTGAAGAAACGGTCTCGGCCGAAGATTGCCCGCCGCCGCTGGACAGCTCGCCCAACGTGCTGCCAAGGGGGGCAAGCATCGAGGTTTCGCAAGTTAAGCTTCCCTCGACCCTCGACCGGCTGTTTGTCAGCTCGCCGGAAGGTCTGGTGAGCGCGGAAATTCTCGCCCGCGGCGCAGCCATCAGCCTTTGCCTTCTGATCGTGCTGGCGGTTCCCGGCGCCACCATCTGGCGTGCCCATGGCTCCATCGTCCGGGCCGCGTTTCTCGTTGTGGCGGGCGGTTTTGTCTTGCTGCTTGCGCTTTTGCCGGATCTGGTTGCAATCGCCCGGATGGTCACCGATGTTCCGGACGCCTCGCGCTGGCTGTTTTACGGATTGGGCGCCACCTGGGTCTGCGCCACCTTTGTCGTCACGCTGGACCGTTCCGGCGGCGCCAGCCTGTCGGCCTTCTGGCTGGTCCTTACCGGCATCATCGCCATTGGCTCGATCTCGATGTTCACCATGAGCGCGGAAGGCCCCAACACCGACTGGGAGCGGTTTTTCATCAAGCACAAGCTTGTCGTGCTCGACATCCTGCCGCTGTTCGTGATGGCCCTGACGATTGTCTCGCCGACGGCGCTGAAGCTCAGGATCGGCAATGATTTTGCCGGACGTCCTTCCTTCTTCTCGCCGACGATGTGGCTGCTGGCCATCGTTTTCGCCCTGTTCGCGGCCTGGTTCTTCCTCGGAAACCAGACCGGTCTTGGCGGCTCGATCCAGCCGGTCGAGGCGGGCAAGTTTGCCATCGTCGTGCTTCTGGGCGCGGCCCTGGCGCAATGGCTGATCCGCGCCCGACTGTTGGCCCAGGCCTGGTTCGGCATCACTCTGATTGCCGTCATCCTGTCGACGCTGTTCCTGATCGCGCTGCTGTTCGTCCCGGCTGTCAAATCCGACTACTCGCCGCTGATCATCATCGGTTCGGCCACCGCGATCACCGCCGTCGTCGGCGTCATGGCGATCGGCTGGCGGATCCGCGAAGAGGAATATGACGACTTAAGGGACATCAGGCGGATCCCGCTGTCCTACGTTCCGGCGATCCAGGACTACCGGATGAGTTACGCGCAGTTCGCCCTGCTGCTGCTGGTGTTTGCAGCCATCATCCTGGCGCCGCTGCTGGCGCTCGACCGTGCCCGCGAAGTCATGGATGTGGTGATGGCGTCACCGGAATATCTGGTTGCGGCGGCTCTGGCGCTGGTACTGGTCGCAGCCATGTTGATCAGGACGCTTGCCATCCCGCGGGCGGTGTTCATTCTCATGCTGGGGCTGCCGCTGGCGCTGATGGGCACCTGGGCGGTGATGCGCGGCGAGGTGCTGATCCTGGCGCTCGCCGTGGCTTGCCTGCTCGTCATCACTTTCGCCGTCGCCATTCGCAACCGGGTCAACTGGACGCTGGCGCGGGTGGCGATCGCCGCGCCGCTGGTCGCGCTGGTGATGGCGGTGGCATTGCGGGACGTGCCGGCCAAGGCCGGGCTCGGGGTCGAGGACTGGTCCTGGTTCGATGGTCCTGACAAGCAGATCACCGAGCTGGAGAAGGTGCTGGGCGAGGGGCGGCGGTTGCCGGTCGAACGCTTGATGAGCTGGGCTGATCTGCGCTTCGGCCGCACCGGTGGCTACGAGGAGCCGCGGCAGCTGCTGCTGCGCGACATGAACTTTCACGTGCTCAGATCACGCGCCACGCTGGCAAATGCGCCCTGCGGCATGAGTGCGGAACTGACGGCGGCGCCTTACAATATCGGCCATGCGGTCGGCTGGCTCGGCGACACGATTTCGCAAGGTCTCGGGATATCCTGCCCGGAAGAGGCGCAGACCGCCGAAACCCTGCGCTGCACGCCATCGACGCTCAAGGGGCCGGTCCGGCCCCATTGTGTCCCGGTCGTCCAGAGCGATTTTGCCGCCACCTACATTGTCACCCGGCACGGCAATGCCGCGGCTATTTTGCTGATCACGCTGCAGGCCTGCTTCATCTTTCTCGTCATCAATCTCTATCTGAAGCTTCAGGCCAAACGGTCGCGTGATCCGGTCGAGACGGGCGCCGATCAGGCGCTGGCCTGCATTGCGCTGGGTGCCGGCATGCTATTCCTGATGCAATGGATCCTGGCCTGGTCGAATGCCTTCGGGCTGTTGCCGGTCATGGGCCAGCCGATGACATGGTTGTCGGCAGGAACGAGTCATCACCTTTTCATGGCAATACCGGCAGCGCTGGTGCTCCTCGTGGCGGTTCGCCTTGCAGGGATGAAAGCACCCGTGTTAACAATTCGTATACCACCAAGACGCCGGGGTTAGTCAGCAGTAAAGTTTGAGTAAAGGGAGCAGGCGTTGAAATGGACAAGAACAACAATGACGGGAACGCGGTCCTCAGCACGACCCGCCTGAAACAGGGTTTCATCATCGTCTTTGCTGCAGTTGCATTCTTCATGACTGCATATGCGACAAGCGGCGGCGCGCGCATCTTCATGACCGAGACCTATGCCTGGGTCGGGATCACAGCGCTGGCCGTCGGCTTTCTGGCCTTTACGTCGCTGGTTCTTGGCGATGGCATATCGTCCAACCGGATCACGCAGATTGCCCTGGTGACGCCGTTCTACCTGGTCGCGGTGGCGATCTGCTGGATCTCGTCATTTGCTTCCTACCATCAGCAGTTCCTGAGCGTCGGCGGCTCCGATCTGGCCAATGCCGAAACCAATTTGCGGCAGATGGGGCTCTATGCGCATGACATCGGCAAGGACATGAATGACCGCTATCTCGATCAGAGAGCTGACTTGCTCGGCGACGAGGCGCTGAAGGATTATTCGGCCCGGATGGGCGCCCTTACCGACGAATTGCGCGATCGCGACAAGAAACGCGAAATCGCCTCCGAACTGCAGACACTGATCGAGACCAGAAAGGCCCAGTTGCGCAACCGGCAGGGCCAGCTCACCACTCAGCAGGGCGAAATCGAGCGCGGGCTGGTCAAGGTGGGTACCCAGATCGAAGACCTTGAAACCCTGGTTGCCGCCAAGCAGACCCAGACCGCAACCGCGGCCGAGATGGTCGAAAAGCTTGAAGCCGCGCTGAAGGCCGAGGAAGGCGAGGCGGGCGTCTCGCCTGACAGCAAGGCCATCCTGCTGGCCGATGGGCTGGCCAGCCAGCTTACCAGTGACCCTGCCTGCAACCGCAGACGCCGCGCCGGCACCGGCGGCGGACTGAAAGGCACCTGTTACAACGCGCTGGGGGAACTGCTCGCAGAAACCCGCGCAGAGCTTGCCAGCGTCCGCAAGGACTACGAGGCAAGCCGCAACCAGTTGCTGGCGGCAAACCAGCGGCAGGCTTCGCTGCAGGCAGATCTGGTCAACGCTGCCGCCGAGCTTGAAACCACCAAGACCCAGCTCACAGAGGATGTTGCTTCAGGCTACACGCTCGACGCCGATGGGTTCCTGCAAAGCGTCAACGCCTTCATCGACACGCCGTCGCAGACCAGTTTCAAGCAGACCGCGAGCTATTGCGAGGTGGTCACGGAAGTCTTGTCGGATCTCAAGTCGGTATCCGACCTTCCCGCCTGCGAACCGCAGGCCCTGATGGCGGTGTTCCGGAAGATCGACACGCTCGATACCGAACAGGCCGCTTTCGCGCAGGTTTGTGACGAGACCGACCGGCGCAAGCAGATCATCGACAATCTGCGCGGCGAAATGCTGGACGTGAATGGCCCCGAGCGGTTGAAGCCGATCACCAGAGCCTATGACCAGATGCGCACCGAAGTGCTCGAAACCTGTCTCGTGGCAGCCGAGCAACGCGGTCTCGAAGGCGGTCCCTACCGCGAGGAGCTTGCAGGTCTTTACGACCGGATCAACCCGTCGCAAGACGCCATCAGCAAGGCCATCGGCAAGGTCGAGGCGCTGTTTAACGGAAGTGCCTCGGCGCGCGACTATTTCCCGGCCTTGCTGGCGCTCTTGCAGGAACTCTCGTTGCTGCTGTCCAAGCTGTTCTGGGATGCCAATGTCGTCTCCAAGTCGACCCGGCGCAAAGAAGATCTCGACATCGCCGATCTCGATCTCGATGCAAAGCCGAATGATCCGGATTCGGTTCTGGCGGCCAAGAATGTGATCCTCAGCACGGTGTTCGACAAGCAGGGCTACCTGTTGCCGCATCTCTATGACGAGGATTACTCGCACGAAATGCGCAGCCAGATGCGGCTTATCGTCGACAGTCTTTTCCGCAAGCAGCTGGCCCGCAAGACCGGTCGCGGCATCCTGATCTCGGAACAGGGCCTGGCCGAAGTCGGCCGCCGTATCAGCCGTCACAATGACGCCGCTGAAAACCGGAGCGCCGGCCCCGAGACTGTTGCCCCGGACGCTGCAGATGAGGCTGAAAACCCGGGCTTCGAAGCGCAGCCGGAGGCTCCGGCGCCGGGGAACTTCGCCGAGGCCAAGCCCGCAGCAAAGCTTGCCGCCGCGCAGCCAGGTCTCGCCGCCTCAAGTGCGGAAGTTCTCGATGAAGTGGACGCCAACGCTGCCCAGCGCCCGCGCCGCCGCAGGCCGGTGGTGGTCAGGCCGAATTTCCGGCGTGAAATCTGACGCATGTATCTTGTCGTGAGGCAACGAAACGCTGCGCAATCGGGTCGGATGCGCGGCGTTTTTGTTATCTAGGCTGAAGTCTCGTCTGCCGTCTCCGCGGGCTCCGGGGCAACCGCGGTTGCAGGCTGGAAGGCGATACCGGCCGGATTCCGGTCCTTCAGAATCCCGCTGAGGATTTCATCGCGCGTGAACAGGAACGGACTGTCCAGTCCCAGCGCCGCAAAGATGAACGGATCGGCCGTCATGTAGGGATAGCGGACATTGTCCGGCGTCAACGGCACGGGAAAGCGTGAATTGCCGGGATCGAGAATTTCGGCATTGGCATCGATATTTGCGCAGCCCAGTTGCGGATGAAAACCGTAGCTGGAGGTGGCGATGAACCTCAGATCGATGTCGCGCTGCTGTGACGGGAACGGGCGGAAATCCTTGATGATGTCGAAGGCCGGCCGCATGTGGGCGTGCAAAATGGCAAGCACGGCCTCAGGCTCTGTGGCGATGTCGCGTGAGCGATTGCCAAACCGCAACAACAGCAGATCAAACATGCTGACCGCGATCACGACGCGTTCCAGGTTTTCAAATTCCGGCTTTCCGGCGCGCTCGAAAAAATCCTCGACCTTGTCGATCAACGCCTCGAAGCCTTCGTCGGTGCCGGCATTGAGCGCCGATATCACCAGGACGATGCCTTTGGCCTTGGAAAACCACTCATCCAGTTCCTTTGCCTTTTCGGCGTGCGGATTGGTTTTTCCGGGCACATCCTCGCTTGGGAAGGCGGCCTCGCCCGGGGCATCACGAACATGAATGTTGAATTGCCGTTTCTGCAAGCCGTCAGCAGACGCAAGCCCGGTCTCGGCAGGCAGATCAAGCTCAAGGTCAAACCGGATATCGGTTACGCTCTCCGTGGCTTCCGGCAGGTTGCGATAGTATGTCCTAAGTAGTTTTCGGTTTACCCGGTCGGTTTCGATCTTGATATTGTGGAGTTGTTGGAAGCCGTGGAAGTTCAATTCAACGCATTTTGCGAAGTCGACAAACAAGTTTGTCTTGCCTGATCTCACCGGTCCCGTGAGACCGACGTGAATTTCGTTGTTATCATTAACAGCCAATTCAGCGTTCCCTTTTGCTGAATTTCATTATAAGTCTTTAAAACCAATAAACCATTTGAATAGTACAGGAAAGAGTTCAATGGGGTTTCGGGGCGGAGATTGCGAGAATGTCTGGCTGGCCTGGGATGGCGAAGATCAGGCCGTGCTGGGGTATTTTGCGTCCAAGGGGGAGGAACTGGTCAAGCACCGCAAGGGTGCGATCGTCTTGTGCCACCTCAAGCCGCACGCGTTTCGCGAAGGCAACCGCTCCGGCATAGTCGTCGACATCTTCTCGATTTCGCCCGGTGAAAATTTTCTCAGAACACTCCGGCTGCCGCGCGGAACCCATTCCGTCGAGTTGCTGATCGATGACGCTCAGACGGCAAAGCCGCTCAAGGCGTTCGAGCTGGTGGGAGAGACCGAAGGGCCTGTGCCCCATGCGCGCTATGGCAACGTCGTCATCGCCCTTCCCGAGGAGCAAGGCGACGATCCCGACGCCCGCTTTGTCTGGTCCGACAAGCGCATCCATCACGTCAAGAAGCCGCACGCCCATATCGGTTGGGCGGGCTATTTCACCTCCTGGCCGGTGCATGAGGACGACGACACCAGCAATGTGGTTGCCGTCACCAGTTTCAGGCTCGAAGTGCCGCATCTTGAAGATGCGCTGCAGATCTTTCCTGTCGGCTACGACATCACCGAAGCCGAGCTGGTGCCCCGGGATGACACTGCCACTGCAATCACCCGTGCTTCTGTTGAAAACGACCGGGTCCAGAATGCGGTTCTGACCATTGAAGGCAGCCGGCCGCTGCTGCACGGGCTCTATTTCCTGCATGTCTCGGCACACAGGCAACGGGCCAATGAGTGGAGCGATATCATCGATATCGATCCGGGCACGTTCCAGTCCATCAGCGACAATCTGGTCGACGCCTACCGTCAGCTGCTCTCAAGCTCTGGCGACTGGGATGACGCGGAAGTTGGCGATGCAGGACAGAACCTGATCGAAATCCTGACCCAGGAGCACCGCTGGTTCGAGCTGTCGCAGCCCGATTATTTCGTCGATGTGTTTCCCAATGAAAGCGGCGAGAAGGTCAAGCTTTCGGTCTACGAGATTTCCGCCGGAGACCATCTGGTCTTCTACGACACCATGGGGCGCAAGCTCCGGGCCGGTCAGCATCTGAGTTCCGACAGCATCATCGCGTTCAAGGCCAACACCACCGGCCTGCAGCTGCTGCGCGGGGTCTATACGACCAGCCACAAGAAGATTGCCGAAATCGATGCGCACAGGCCGGCCAAGCGGTCGTCATTGTCTGAGCCGAATGATTTTGAATCCCTGCCTGCCGCACTGAGCATCAAGCATGATCAGGTGGCAGCACCCTATTCGCCGTTCGAGTTCACACCCTTGAAGGTTCATTCGGCCATCTTCTATGGCATGGGCTCTCATGACGGGTCCTTTGCCTGGGAGGCCTTTATTCGCGATCCGGCGCCCTGGTTGCTGGCCGACGCCATCAATCCGGATTTTTGGGCCAGCGAGACGGAATTCAGGCCTGCGCGTGACGGCAATATCCTGTTCAGGGCTCTCAGCCTCCTGGGGCGCGACGAGGCCTTCGTGGCGCTGCCGCAGCTCGAAGACCAGATTGTCGCCGCCTTCCTGATCACGCGCCTGGCCAGAACGCCGGTGCTCAAGACCTGCATCTACCGCATCAACGGGCTGAGCCCTGCGGGCGATGACCTGAATGCGTTGGCGGAGCTGGTCAACCGCATTGATCAGCGCCTCGCCGATGAAGAGTTCAGGGAATGGCTGTCCTTCAGTCAGCCCGAGATGTTCGATGCGCTGTGTGAGCCCAACGGGAGCTCAAGGCCGATTGACAGAAGCGATCTGAAGAAGCTGTCGGAAGAATTGCAGATCGCCGGGGAAATTTTCGATGCCTTCCACGGCGCCCTCGGCGAATCCGTCAAGCGGCCTGCAGCCAACGTCTCTGAAACCGGCCGCTGGCAGCCGCAGGGCGCAAGCGAGGAGGTTCTGGAAAATCTGATTGCAACCCTGACCGAATCCGATCTCGCCAGAGACAAGGTCGCGGGCCAGCACTATGAATCGCTGCTCGCCCAGTTTGGCCGCAATGCCTATTACCGAAGCAGGATCGCAGCCGATATCTACAAGCACTATCCGGATCTGCTGCCCAATGATTCAAAGAAGCTGATGGAGTTCCTGCGCGGCCTGCTGACCGAATCCGGATGCAATTTCGACATGCGCAATTTTGATGAAAAGCTGGTCGGAAGCGTGGCCGAGAACATGCAGAATGTCGAAAACTGGCTGCTGCCCAATGCGGTCAACATGCGCAAGATGGCCCAGGTCGAGCTCGACAATGCCTCGATGAACACGCCGACGGACGAAAAGAAGAAAGCCGCCATCATCGAGTTCGCCGCCGCCCATGAAATGCAGAAAACCTGGGATGACATTTCCGACATCATCGTGCGCGCCGAAGATGCCGGCATCAGGGTGCCGACAAAGCTGCGCCGCCTGCAGCTGCTCTGGCCGCGCGAGAGTTCGACGACGCTGAGCGAATTCCTGACCTTCGAGCACAAGCACAAGCACATTCTTGGTCAGAGGTTGAGCGAAACCTACGGATATGATTCCATTCTTTACGCCTGAAATCGACGGTCGCAGGATTTAAATCCCGGCAATTGCGTGCCGCCGGCCGCAGGCTCGACAGCGGCAGTTTTGCTGCCTGTGCGAAGTCGGGCTCGCTATGTTTTAGCAGTCCCTTACAAATTTTTCTTGGAACCAATTCCCGCCTTCGATGTTTCCCTGATGTACGAATTAACGAAAGGGAAACACCATGAAAAAGCTCATCGCAGCAACCGCTCTCACCGCCCTGTTTGCAACCGGCGCTTTCGCCGAAGGCGTTCAGTCCTATAACCGCACCGCCATGGAAACAATGGCCGATGGCGACACCGCCGTCGTTGACATCATGATGGACGAAGAAGGCAACGATCGCGAAGATGCCGACTTCCAGGCTCGCTGGGACGCTGCTACTCCTGAACAGCAGGCCAAGCTGAAGGACACCTGTGCCCGCGGCATCGAGGAAAAGGTTGAATTTTCCGAAACAGGCGCTGCCCGCTGCAAGATCGTGACGACCAACTAAGGTTGTTTCTCGGTCGGTCGTCCTCCCGGCTGACCGCTAAACTGACCTTCCTGGAAAACCGGTTGGATGCTTGTCATCCGGCCGGTTTTTTACTTGAATGTTTGGGGGGCGCGAAGCCACGCCAGTAATCTGCTCAGCCTGCGGCGACGCTGCCCCAAGGAACCGCTTTCACCCTACAGTTTGCCCCAGCGCGGAGCCCACTGTGGACCGATGCGGCCCGCCGACATTGCACCAGATATCAACGAAGCTGTCGAGGCAAGATACTTGTTCCGTTCACCCTTAAATATTTGGATTGTAGGGTTGCCGCCACCCGCGAATTGCTGTGGTTAGCAGGAGAAAATAGAATGTGCAAAACAGGACGTGGCGACCGATCACAAGACGGTATTGGAGAACTCGAACTGAACGTCAGGGATAGCATGAGCAGCATGTTTGCATGGTTCTGGCACCCTATCTTGAGATCAGAAGTAAGTTGAAGCTGACACAGCCCCGCAGCAACGCCACCCCGCCGGACAACCTCGAAGACAATAAGATCGTGGACAAAGGTTAGCCTCTTGATGTTTTCGCTCGGTCCTTCTGGCGGATGGTTGACGATAGACTCCAGATTTGGCGCCGCCACGGCCAAGCGGTGGATTTATAGCAATCAGATTAACGGCTGCCCTCCATTGGCCGAACGGATCGATAGGCTGGATGCGCTGTTCGCGTCCGTATTATGCATGACGTAGACCCATTTGGAACGTACAGGCGATACAAAAGGCGTAGAGCGGGTAGATAATCGATATGCCTGTTACCAAAAAAAGCCGCGGCGAGCAGTCGACACTAGGCCGTGAGACCGCCGCAAGAAATGTAAGCGCGACCGCGGCATCGGACGTATTCGAGGCGAAGCCAGGGGGTCTCAATACATGGCCAGGATGATCAACGCCCACAGGGTAAGTGCTACGAGTCTGAGCAGTGTGCCGATCACGAACTGACGCAACGATAGTAGATTGGCACGCACCAGATGGTAATCGGGATGACTAACATATAATTAATGCGGACAAGAGTTTCACCGCTTGTCCACAGGCAGATTGCCATTGGGAATGTTAATGGCCAGCGATAAGCGGAAAAAGCAGCGTTTGCACAAAGTATCTCTTGTTCGGGTGGCCAAGCTTTCCTTCGGCGGAACACAAGCAAATAGATCCTCATCACTGGAAGATGTCGAACATGTGAGCTACCCCCCCTCAATTTGGGCACTGACATAAGCTACGATTTGCAGTCTGCTGGTCTTCGACGAAAAGGAGATCAGAGATGTCGAAACGCAAACAGCACGCGCCTGAGTTCAAGGCGAAGGTCGCTCTGGTAGCCCTGAAGGGTGAGGAAACTGCTGCCGAGTTGGCGAGCCGGTTCGGGGGCCATCCTACGATGGTTCACCAGTGGAAACGTGCCCTTCTTGAGGGCGCGTCGGGGGTGTTCGTGCGTGGCGGCCAAAGGAAACCCGAGACTGACGAGGAGCAGGTGAAGGAGCTGCAAGCCAAGATCGGGGAGCTCGCCGTGGCCAACTCTTTTTTGAAAAGAAAGCTCAAACCTTGGGGCGGGAAGTGAGGCGGAGCATGATTGAATCCGATCACCGATCACCCACAGCTGTCGATCGGTCAGCAGTGCGAGCTGTTGTCGATCTCGCGTTCGTCCTTCTACTACAAGCCGATGGGGGAGACCGGGCAGAACCTCGAACTGATGCGGCAGATCGATGAACAGTTCCTGGAGACCCCGTTCTTCGGTGTCCGGCAAATGACCTGGCACCTGGGCAACGACGGACACATAGTGAATCGGAAACGCATCCGTCGTCTCATGCGACTGATGGGGTTGATGCCGATCTAACAGAAGCCCAAAACCAGCAAACCAGCAAA
>NZ_NVXQ01000031.1 GCF_002733955.1 Hoeflea sp.
CGACGCCGACGCGTTGTAAGGCAACAGGAGACCTAATCCATGACACTTCAGATGTCACACACATCCCCGCTTCGGCTCGGGCTGATGGCAGCAGGCGCATTCGCGGCCTTCGCTGCTCCCGCCCTCGCCCAGGAAGCTGCCACCACCATGGACAAGGGCGACACCACCTTCATGCTGGTCTCGACGATCCTGGTGCTGTTGATGATCCTGCCGGGCCTGGCGCTGTTTTACGGCGGCCTGGTGCGCACCAAGAACATGCTGTCGGTGCTGATCCAGTGCACCATGATCACCGCACTGGTGATGGTGATCTGGGTTTTCTACGGCTATTCCTTTGCCTTTGGCGGTTCGGACAGCGCCTTCTGGGGCGGAACCGGCAAATTGTTTCTGGCGGGTGTGACATCTGCCAGCGAAGCCGAGACCTTCACCGAAGGGGTGATGATCCCGGAATATATCTTCATCGCCTTCCAGATGACCTTTGCCTGCATCACGCCGGCACTGATCGTCGGCGCCTTTGCCGAGCGGATCCGGTTCTCGGCGATCATGCTGTTTACCGCCTTGTGGGTCACCATCGTCTACTTCCCGGTCGCGCACATGGTGTGGGACGTCAACGGGTTGCTGTTCAAGATGGGCGCGCTTGATTTTGCCGGCGGAACGGTCGTGCACATCAATGCCGGTATCGCCGGTCTGATCGGCGCAATCATGGTCGGCAAGCGCACCGGCTTTGGCCGCGACATGATGGCGCCGCATTCGATGACGCTGACCATGGTCGGCGCGGCACTGCTGTGGTTCGGCTGGTTCGGCTTCAATGCCGGCTCCAATCTCGAAGCCAATGCCGGCGCGGCGCTCGCCATGATCAACACGTTTACGGCAACCGCCGGCGCTATCCTGGCCTGGACCGTGATCGAGACATTGCACCGCGGCAAGGCCTCCCTGCTGGGCGCCGTCTCGGGCATCATCGCCGGCCTGGTCGCGGTTACCCCCGCGGCTGGCTTTGCCGGTCCGGTTGGCGCCATCGCGCTGGGCGCAGTCTCCTCGGGCGTGTGCTACTACTTCGTGGCGGTGGTGAAGAACAAGTTCGGCTATGACGACACGGCCGACGTGTTCGGCATCCATGGCGTTGGCGGCATTGTCGGTGCGCTGGGTACGGCCGTGGTCAATATGCCGGGCCTCGGCGGCGCGGGCGGCGAAGACTACGCCGTCGGCTCGCAGTTCGTGATCCAGGCCTCGGCTGTCGGCATCACCATCCTGTGGTGCGGTATCCTCTCCTTCATCCTGTTCAAGATCGTCGACATGGCCCTTGGCCTGCGCGTCAGCGTCGAAGACGAGCGCCAGGGACTGGATCTGGCCTCGCACGGCGAAGCTGCCTACCACGACTGATCTGGCCTCAAGACAGGTTAGAACCGACGCGGTCCGGATCTCCGGGCCGCGTCTTTCGTTTGAAGCGGACAAAATGACGGATCCGGCGCGTGCATGGTTAATGCCGTATTAACCCGCCGGTGGTTAGATCGGCTGCAAATGGGCCCGCCAGGGCTCAAAACCCGATTCGGACATTGTGTACCCATGCAGTCAGGCTCATCCTCCCTCTCGTCAGGCGTTCCTTCCCACAGCAGCTTGCTGGGCGAACTGGTGCGACGGCAGATCCGGTTTGTCATCGGTCTGGCTGTTCTTGCCGGGCTGATGCTCGCCATAGCCGCGCTTGCCACCTGGAACGTGACGGATCCGAGTTTTTCCAACGCCAATGGCGCCGTGCCCGACAATGCGCTGGGCTTCACCGGTGCCGCCTTTGCCGATCTGATCATGCAGTTCTTCGGGCTTGCCGGTGTTGTGGGTCTGTTGCCGGCTCTGTTCTGGGCCATCGGTCTGTTGCGCAATCATGTCGTCGACCGGATGTCACGCAGAGGTGCTGCCTGGTTCGGTGGCGCCTGGCTGACGGCGGCGCTTTTCGGGCTGCTGCCGCGTTCCGACAGCTGGCCCCTGCCCAACGGGCTGGGGGGCGTCCTGGGCGATATGGCGTTGAAAATTCCGTCGGTGTTCACGGGTGGCTTCCCTTCCGGGCTTGTTGCGGTGATCCTTGGCCTCCTGATTGCGCCCGTGGCCGGCTGGCTGCTGCTGTTTGGCGCGGGCCTGATCGGCAGAGACGTCGTGTCAGCTCCTGACGACGCGCTCGCAGTCGAGGAAGAGGATGACGTGGACGAGGCGTCGAGCGGTTCGCTGATCCTTGGGGCCGTCACCCATGCCTGGTTTACCGCGCGGGGTCGTGTGCGCCGGTTGACCGGATTGGCAAATCTGCAGAAGCGGGTGATGCCGGAGTCACCGCTCGATCTGAATGGGTCCTATGAAGACGGCTCCGGCGATTTTTATGAGGCACCCGCCGTTCGCCCGGTGGGTGAGCGCATCGAGCCGGGCTTTGCGCCTGTGGCCCGCCCGCAGGCTGTTCCTGTCGACGATGCACCGCCTTTCGACATCGGGGAAGAAGCGCTTCCCGAAGGCATCCTGTCCGACGATATGGGGCGGGATGAAGACCCGGCGGCCGACTGGCAGCCGCAGACTGCACCAGCCCCGGCACGGGCGGCTGCATCTCCCCGTATTTCCGCCCCGGCCGAACGGCCGAAGCCGGGCGCCCGCGTGCAGAGGGATGCGCAGGGCTCGATGCTGGAGGACCAGGGCTTCTCGCTGCCTTCGGTCCACCTGCTGTCGGAGGCGCCGAATATCGCCAGGGATTCCACATTGTCGCCGGAAGCGCTGGAACAGAACGCGCGCATGCTCGAAGGGGTTCTGCAGGATTTCGGCGTCAAGGGCGAGATCATTCATGTCCGGCCTGGTCCGGTCGTCACCCTGTACGAACTGGAACCCGCCCCGGGTATCAAGTCCTCGCGGGTGATCGGGCTTGCCGACGATATTGCCCGTTCGATGAGCGCGATTGCCGTCCGTGTCGCCGTGGTTCCCGGACGCAACGCCATCGGCATCGAGTTGCCGAACCAGAAGCGCGAAACCGTTTACCTGCGCGAAATGATCGCCAGCCGGGATTTCGAGACCTCCAAGGCCAAGCTTGGCCTGGCGCTGGGCAAGACCATCGGCGGTGAGCCGGTGATTGCCGACCTCGCAAAGATGCCGCATGTGCTGGTTGCCGGTACCACCGGTTCGGGCAAGTCGGTGGCCATCAACACGATGATCCTGTCGATCCTGTACCGGATGGATCCGTCCAAGTGCCGGTTGATCATGATCGATCCGAAAATGCTCGAGCTTTCGGTCTATGACGGCATCCCGCATCTGCTGACACCGGTGGTGACAGACCCGAAAAAGGCCGTCGTGGCGCTGAAATGGACCGTCCGCGAGATGGAACAGCGCTACAAGAACATGGCCAAGATCGGTGTCCGCAACATTGACGGTTTCAACTCCAGGGTTGAGCAGGCCAGGGCCTCGGGCGAGCCGATCACCCGTACGGTGCAGACCGGCTTCGACCGGGATACCGGCGAAGCTGTTTACGAGACCGAGGAGTTCGATCTGACGCCGCTGCCCTATATTGTCGTCCTGATCGACGAGATGGCCGATCTGATGATGGTTGCGGGCAAGGACATCGAGGGCGCGGTGCAGCGCCTCGCGCAGATGGCCCGTGCCGCCGGCATCCACGTGATCATGGCTACGCAGCGTCCCTCGGTCGACGTGATCACCGGTACCATCAAGGCCAACTTCCCGACCCGGATTTCCTTCCAGGTCACATCGAAGATCGATTCGCGCACCATCCTGGGCGAGCAGGGCGCCGAGCAGCTCTTGGGCATGGGCGACATGCTCTACATGGCCGGCGGCGGACGGATCCAGCGTGTTCACGGTCCCTTCGTCTCGGACACGGAAGTCGAGGACATCGTCTCCTTCCTCAAGACCCAGGGCGTGCCGGAATATCTCGACGCGATCACCGAGGAGGACGAGGAAGACGAGTCCGGCGGTGGCCCCGCAGGAACCAGCAACATGGCCGAGTCGGATGATCCCTATGACCAGGCGGTGGCCGTTGTGCTGCGGGACGGCAAGGCCTCGACATCGTACATCCAGCGCCGGCTCGGCATCGGCTACAACCGTGCCGCCTCGCTGATCGAGCGGATGGAAAACGAAGGCGTGATCAGTGCCGCCAACCATGCCGGCAAACGCGAAATCCTGGTGCCAACCGAAGACGAAATCGACCCGCGCTAGACTTCTCCGGATATGGTGCAGTGCGTCACACTGGCGCCGCAGTCTTGGGCGAGACAGAGGCCGAAACCAAACGGAGACAGAGATGCCGAAGCAGACCACTTCCACCACGATCACACGGCATGATGTGACCCGCCGCGCAATGCTGGGCGGGGGCCTGGGGCTGGGGTTGTCGCTGATGGCGGCCGCCGCCGGCCTGGTGGCGTTTCCAGGAAGTGCCCGTTCGGCGGAAACCGCCCAAAGGGTCGCCGACCATTTCGCCTCGGTCAAGACGATGACCGGCGAGTTCATTCAGTTCGGCCCCAATGGCGAGCAGACCGGGGGCAAGTTCTTTATCGAGCGGCCCGGCAAGCTGCGTTTCAACTATGAAGCGCCGTCCGCCGTCAGGGTAATTGCCGACGGAAAGAACGTGGTCATCGGCAACCGCAAGCTCAGGACCTGGGATCTTTATCCGCTGGGCAAGACACCGCTGAAACTGCTGTTGTCGGAACGCATCGATCTTTCGGGCGAGACCGTGCGCTCGGTCAAGGAAGATCCGGATCTGACCACCATCGTTCTGGGCAACAAGTCGATCTTCGGCGATTCGACCATTTCGATGATGTTCGACCCGGAAAGTTTCGAATTGCGGCAATGGACGATCCGCGATGCGCAGGGCAAGGACACGTCGGTGATGATCTTCAATGTGCAGTCCGGTGTGCGGTTTGCCGAAGACGTGTTCGAGGTTCCCTACGCGCAGGTTCAGCCGACAAAGAGGCCGAGCGAACGCTAGACGGCGGCTGCCTGTCACCTGACAGCCTCAATAGATTGTGGATGAACCTCGATTCGGCCCTGACCGGCCGGATCGGCTTGCCCTTGGGTGCCTAATCGGCCACATACGGGCAGGTTCTCATCCACGAAGGCAATTTCGATTTGGCATTCTCCCTTACCACCTGGAACATCAATTCCGTGCGGCTGCGGATGCCGCTGGTCCAGCATTTTCTCGAAGCGCATCAGCCCGACGTGCTGTGCCTGCAGGAAACCAAGTGCCCTAATGATGCCTTCCCGAGCGCGGCCTTCCGCAAGCTCGGTTACGAGCACATGGCGATCCATGGCCAGAAGGGCTACCACGGCGTCGCCATCATCTCGCGGCTGCCCCTGACAGACGATCAGCGCAAGACCTATTGCGAGATCGATCACACAAGAAATGTCTCGGCGATTGTGGAAGCCCCGGGATCGCGGCGGATCCGGATCCACAATTTCTATGTGCCGGCGGGCGGTGACGAGCCGGACCGCGAGATCAATGAGAAATTTGCCCACAAGCTCGATTTCGTCGAGGAGATGAAACAGCTTCACGCCGAGGCCGAACAGGTCAATGGCGTGTCATCGATACTGGTTGGCGATCTCAACATCGCGCCACTGGAAACCGATGTCTGGTCGCACAAGCAACTTCTCAAGGTTGTCAGTCACACGCCGGTCGAGACCGAAGCCTTTCTGGCGATGCAGAAGGCGGGCGGCTGGGTCGACCTGATCCGCAAGCACATCCCGCCGGAAGAGAAGATCTTCACCTGGTGGAGTTATCGGGCCAAGGACTGGGATGCCGCCGATCGTGGCCGCAGGCTCGACCATGTCTGGTCGTCAGCCGACCTGGCGCCGGCGCTCAAGCGCATCGACGTGCTGCGCGAAGCCCGCGGCTGGGAACGGCCGTCCGACCACGTGCCGGTAACGGCGCACTTCGATTTCTGAAGCCTTACTGCATGTCGCGCTCAATTGGATTCAATTGAGCGATAACATACATGCATCATTTCAAAGGACGCTGTAGTCTCTCAGCCGGCGAAGCGTCCGGCGATCTTTCCCAGATCCGCATTGAGCGCTGCGAGGTTTTCATCGATGCGCTGGCGGACGATGCCGGCGATGTCGGGATATTCTTCCAGCATGCGGCGGAACAGCGGCCGGTTGATGCGGATCACTTCGGCATTGTCGGGCGCAATCGCCGTCATCGAGCGGTCAACCGGTGTCACCATTGCCAGCTCACCCAGCAGGGTGCCGCGCTCGGCAAAACCCAGTTGAACGGCGCGTCCGTCCTTGCCGGCCCGGGTCAGCTCGAATCGGCCGTCGGCGACGACAAAGGCGCAATCAGCCGGTGTGCCTTCGCGGAACAGCATCTGTCCCGGCTGCATCCGCCTGCGTTCGGCGCCAAAGGCGATCAGGCGCAGCTTGTCCTCGCTGATGTCGCGAAACAGCGGCACGATCGAAAGCAGGGCAATGTCGTCATTCAGAGCCACGGATGCACTCCTTGAGGTCGAAAATGCCAGATAGCATCAGACATGGGCGGGCTCGGCAGGATCACGGGATGATCTTGTAGCCGCCGCTTTCGGTGACCAGAATCTCGGCGTTCGAAGGATCGGCCTCGATCTTCTGACGCAGCCGGTAGACATGGGTTTCGAGCGTGTGGGTGGTGACGCCCGAATTGTAGCCCCAGACTTCCTCCAGCAGCACGTCGCGGGTGACCACCTTCTGATCGGCCCGGTAGAGATAGCGGATGATCGCGGCTTCCTTTTCCGTCAGCCTGATCTTGGCGCCCTTGTCGTCGAGCAAGAGTTTCTGGCTTGGCTTGAAGGTATAGGGCCCGACGGTGAAAGTGGCGTCTTCGCTCTGCTCATGCTGGCGCAGCTGGGCGCGAATACGCGCCAGCAACACGGCAAAGCGGAACGGCTTGGTGACATAATCATTGGCGCCGGCTTCCAGCCCGAGGATGGTGTCGGAATCGGTGTCATGACCGGTGAGCATGATGATCGGCGACCGGAAGCCGCCCTTGCGCAGCAGCTTGACGGCTTCCCGGCCATCCATGTCCGGCAGGCCGACATCCATGATCAGGAGGTCGACATGCTCGTTCCTGGCCGCCTGCACTCCCTTGGTCGCGGAAGATTCCTGGGAAATCGCAAACTCCTCGTACAGAGAAAGCTGCTCGACCAGGGTTTCCCTCAGGTCGTTGTCATCATCTACCAGCAGGATCGAACGGGCGGTCATCGTGGCTTCCCTCTTCATATTCTGGCATCAATAGCGGCCGGTCACGGACGCGATCGATGGTGTCATATGTCATTGTGTCCCTGTTTAGGCACTTTCGGCGCGAGGGCAAAGTGCTAAATATCTCGCTCAGGTCACAGCAGGAGCACTTGATCGTGAGTTCGACGTTATACAAGCCGTTACTCAAGCGCCGCAGTACAGGCATACTCATGGTGCGAGTATCGCCGCGTGACCGCCTGAAGGCGCTGGTTCAGTTGGGTCCGTTGACCTTTCAGGCTGCGCTGGGGCGGGGTGGCGTGACCAGCTTCAAGCGCGAAGGCGATGGCGGCACACCGCGCGCCCGCATGGCGGTGCTGTCGGGATTTCGCAAGGGCGGCATGCTGACACCGGACCGGGCCGGTCTGAAGCTGCGCCGGGTCGGCGGCCGCGATGGCTGGTGCGATGCGCCGGGGCATGGGCGTTACAACCGTCCTGTGCGGCTGCCATTTTCCGCAAGTTATGAAACGCTGCTTCGCAACGACGTGCTCTATGATTTCGGCTTCGTGCTCGACTGGAACATCCGCACACGGCGGCGCGGCATGGGCAGCGCCATCTTTCTGCACGTGGCCAAGCCGGGGTTCCCGCCGACTGAGGGCTGCATCGCGCTCAAGCGCGGTGACATGCTCAGGCTGATGCCGCTCATCAGGCGCGGCACGGTGGTGCGGGTCGCGTAGCAGCTGAGCCCACGGCTGTCAGACCCCGAACCAGCCGATGGTGGCGCCGATCCCGATCATCACCAGAAGCCAGTGCAGGCCGTCGATCAGGGTCAGGTCCCAGCCAAAACCCTGGTAGCGGTTGTTGATCGTCATGGTGGTGAAGATGATGCCGGCCCAGAGAAAGAGGCCCGAAATCACGCCGTTGAGCACGGTGACCTGGCCCGGGCCAAGATGACCGATGATTCCGGCGGTGACGAAAGCGAGACCGAGCTCGAGGAGGAAGGTCGTGATCATCAGCGGCGCCATGGCCGGCTTGGGCGCGTCCGGATCCAGCCTTGCGGCCTTCATCCAGGGTTTGCTCAGCGAGCCGTAATAGGCTGCGCCGATGGCAAAGGCGACGATGGCGGCAACCAGGATCGCCAGATAATTCATGCCCGCAAACTGCATGTCGCTCTCCCACAAAATAGGAAATGTATCACGGATCGGACCGGTTTCGAGCGGTCAGTCGTTTTTCGAGCGATGCGCGTCAACGTAGGACCGAAGAACCGCGTTCATTCGCGTCAGGTGGCCTTTCCCCTGGGCCTTGAAAAACTCAAGGACGTCGGAATCGACACGCAAGCTGATCGGTTCTTTGGTTCTGGTGTGATTTACGAGTTTGGCATCGTCCCAAAACCCCTCCGGCAGGTCTGGTGGGGTTTCCGCAATGAGCGAAGGTTTAATCTCTCCGCGCTCCTTCATCTTGCGCAGATCGCTCAGACTGGCTCTCTTCGTATCTGGCCCGGTCATTTCGGCTTCCTTTCCACGCGGTGATAAGGCGATAGGCGTGGTCTCTCCTAGTGTAAACGACGACGTAAACTTCACCGTCTGCCATACCCAAAGCGATCATGCGCTTCTCGCCGTAATCCCTGCGTGTGTCTTCTTTTTCCAGAACATCGTTTTCAAAAATCAGGGCTGCGTCGAGAAGGTCAACGCCATGCTTATTGTAGACTTCCGTGCGCTTGGCTTCGTCCCACTCGAATTCCATCTCTTCGACCTCAATTTGTAGACCTCTTGAACGTTTTTCCGTCTTGGGTTCTCACAATTGAGAATGATGTGTATATACGTAATGTATATACATTGCAAGTACAATTTTTGGTTTAACTGGTAAACCGGTACACCGATGTGCGCTTGATTTCGCTGTCTTCCAGCGCGCGGGTGACGGGAACCTCGTAGGTGGCGAGAAGCTGCATGCCTTCGCGCGGGCAATAGGAGCGCCCGGGATCGCCGATCAGCACCAGGGCGCCGCGGCGGCTCAATTCAAGGAACCAGGGCAGGATCATGGCTGTCATGGCCTGGTCGTAGAACACGTCTCCGGCCAGAACCACATCCCAACCATGGTCGGTTCCCACCAGGTCGGACTGGCTGATCTCGAAGACGACATCGTTGGCAGCCGCGTTGAGCCGCGCCGCGGTGGCGGACCAGGGGTCAATGTCGGCAGCTGTCACGCGGGCCGCACCGGCGCGTCTGGCCGCGATCGCAACAAGCCCGGATCCGGAGGCGAAATCGAGAACTGATTTGCCTTCAACCAGCTCCGGTGTGTCGAGGATGTGCCGCGCCAGTCCCTGCCCGCCGGCCCAGGCAAAGGCCCAGAACGGCGGCGGCAGGCCGAGCGCGTCGAGTTCTTCTTCGGTCTTGAGCCACAGCTCATGGGCTTCATCGGCCAGATGCAGCTGGATCTCGGGCACATGCGGCGGCGAGGAAATCGCGGTGTTGGCGCGGATGAAGTTCTCCGGGTCGGTCTTCATCCGGCCGCTCCGCTGTGCGGTGTCACGCTTCGATCACCCCTTTATCACTCGGGCGAGCGCGGCGGATTGTCGAGATTGCCCATGCGGCAGACCTCGAGATACTCGGCCTCCGTGACCGGCTGCACCGACAGCCGCATCGAGGTGACAAGGCTCATCTCGGCAAGCTTCGGGTTGGCCTTCACATCCTTGAGCGTCACCGGCTTCGGCATGTCGCAGACTGCGCGGATGTCGACGCACTCCCAGCGCGGGTCATCGGTGGTGGTGTCGGGATGAATGAGATTGCAGACCTCGACAATACCGACAACCTCAAGCCCCTCATTGGAGTGGTAGAAGAAGGCCTTGTCGCCCAGTTTCATGGCGCGCATGTTGTTGCGGGCCTGGTAATTGCGGATACCATCCCACTGCTCGCCAACATCGCCCTTGGCCTTCTGCATCTCCCAGGACCATTTGAAGGGTTCGGATTTGAACAACCAGTATGCCATTGTCACGCCTCGGGATTCTTGAAGACCCAGTTGAAGGCGCGAATCTCCGTCGAGGCAAACAGGCCCGCCATCGCATAGGGGTCGCCCGCCGCGATGGCTTCGGCTTCCTTGATGTCGCCGGCGGAGAGCACCAGCAGGCTGCCCATCGGCTTTTCCTCATCATCAAGCAATGGGCCTGCCATCTTCAACACGCCGCTGGCTTCCAGGCTCTTGAGGTATTCGACATGGGCCGGACGGTTGGACATCCGCAGGTCGAGCGAGCCGGGCTTGTCTTTGCACATCAGGGCGTAAAGCATGAGGTCTCCATCAGGTTTGGCATTCCGGGGGCGGATTGCCGGTCAGGGTGTGGCGCATTCTATGCCTTGCCCGTCCGGCAGTTTCAATAGTGACTCAGGCCTTGGCGCCGCGTTTGCCGGAGCCGATTGCGGCGGCGGCAGCCTGGTCAAGCGGCCATCGCGACCGCGGCGCGAGATTGAGCTCGTCGGTGCCCAGCCCGGCGGCCAGGCGCTCGGCTCCCGCCCAGGCGATCATGGCGGCGTTGTCGGTGCACAGGTGAAGCGGCGGGGCGATGAAGCGGAACCCGGCCTTGGCAGTCCGCGCTTCCAGCGTTACGCGGATCGCCTTGTTGGCGGCGACACCACCGGCGACCACCAGCGCAGGTCTTGATTCGGCTCCAAAACGCTCGGTGAAACGCTCCAGCGCCATGGAGATGCGGTCGTCGAGGCTTGCCGTCACCGAGGTTTGAAAGGCCAGACACAGATCAGCGATGGTCTGTTGCGACAGCGGCGCCTGCTCTTCGGCCATTTGCCTGACGGCTGTCTTGAGCCCGGAGAAAGAGAAATCGAGCCGCGGGTCCTTGCGCATCGGCACCGGCAGGCGGAAGCGTTTGGCTTCGCCCGCAAGCGCCGCCTTCTCGACCGCCGGACCTCCGGGATAGCCGAGGCCGAGAAGTTTCGCGGTCTTGTCGAAGGCCTCGCCCAGCGCATCGTCGATGGTGGTGCCCCAGCGCTCGTAATCATTGACGCCCTTGACCAGCACGATCTGGGTGTGGCCACCGGAGACCAGCAGCAGCAGGTAGGGGAAGGCGACCTTGTCGGTCAGCCGCGCCGTCAGGGCGTGACCTTCGAGATGATTGATGCCGATGAACGGCTTGCCCGCTGCCATGGCGATGGCCTTGGCAGTCATCAGGCCAACCATCAGCCCGCCGATCAGGCCGGGTCCGGAGGTGACGGCCACGGCGTCGATATCGGCGAGCTTCACCGCGCTTTCGTCAAGCGCCTGCTTGACCAGGCGATCAAGCGTGGTGACATGCGAGCGGGCCGCAAGTTCGGGCACGACGCCGCCAAAGGCCGCATGCAGGTCAAGCTGGCTCAGCACCACGTCGGAGAGGATCTCGCCGGAGCCGTCCGGATGGCGGCGCACCACAGAGGCAGCGGTTTCGTCGCAGCTTGTTTCGAGTCCGAGAATGTCCATGCCGCTGATGCCTGTCGTGTGTCATTTACGGGGAGTTCAAGCCCGAATGTTGCGCTCGCGGGATGATCCCGGTACCTGTCTGTCGGTAACAACGGATCGGATATCTTGCAAATGAAACCTTACCGCATCGGCACCCGCGGCAGTCCGCTCGCACTGGCGCAGGCGTCTGAAACCCGCGCCCGGCTGATGGCGGCGCATGACTTGCCGGAAGAGGCGTTCGAGATCGTAGTGTTGTCGACCAAGGGCGACCGGGTGACCGACCGGCCGCTGTCGGAGATCGGCGGCAAGGGTCTGTTCACCGAAGAGATCGAGGAACAGCTCAGTGACGGGCGGCTGGATCTGGCGGTGCATTCGTCCAAGGACATGCCGACGGTTCTGCCCGACGGGCTGGGGCTGGTGGCATTCCTGGAACGCGAAGACGTGCGCGATGCCTTTATCGGCCGGACAGCGCTACGGCTCGAGGACCTGCCACAAAATGCCGTTGTCGGTTCCTCGTCACTCCGGCGTCAGGCGCTGATCCGCCGGTTGCGGCCCGATATCTCGGTCATCACCTTCCGCGGCCAGGTGGAAACCCGGTTGCGCAAGCTTGGCGAGGGGCAGGTGGACGCGACACTGCTGGCGCATGCGGGTCTCAAGCGGCTCGGCAATACCGAGGTGATCACCGAACTGCTCGATCCCGAGAGCTTTCCACCGGCTCCGGGTCAGGGCGCGATCTGCATCGAAGCCCGGATCAATGATGAGCGCACGGCCGAGTTGCTGGCGCCGATCAACCATCCGGCCACACAAGCCACGCTTTTGTGCGAACGGGCGTTTCTGGGCGCGCTTGACGGGTCGTGCCGAACGCCGATTGCCGGGCTGGCGACGATTTCCGGCAACCAGCTGTCTTTCTACGGCATGATCCTGACGCCGGACGGAACCGTCTGGCATGACATCCGCACGGAAGGGCCGGTCAGCGATGCCTCCGTGCTCGGTGCGGAAGCCGGCGCAGAAGTTCGTGGGCGAGCCGGCAGCAGCTTCTTCGACAGCTGGGTCTGAGGCCGGGCGGGTGCGTGTTCTGATAACACGGCCGCAGCCCGGTGCCGACCGGACCGCCGCAAGGGTGTCTCAACTGGGACGTCAGGCGGCGGTGATGCCGTTGTTCGAGGCTTCGGTCACCGCGTCCATGGATGATCTCCCGCCGGCGACGGAAATCGGCGGGCTAATTGCGACCAGCGCCCGCGCATTCGACATGTTCGGGAATCAGAGCGTCTCTGAATCGGGATATGCCGACATACCAGTTTATGCAGTTGGAACTGCCACGGCGCAGGCGGCACGGGATGCCGGGTTTGCGCATATTCATGAGGGAGGCGGGACCGCAGAAGCGTTGCTGCAAGAGCTCGTTGGTAATCTTGCACCGGTTTCAAGCGGTGCTGACAGGACTTGTTCTCCCGACAGCGCAATGCCGTTGGTCTATCTGGCCGGCGTCCCGCGAACTCCAATGATCGAGGCCGGGTTGAGCGCGCATCAGGTCAGCCTCAGGGTGGTCGAATGCTACAAAATGAACAAATTAAGTTATTCAACTGACATTGTAAAAACAGACATTTTGTCACCGGCCCCTGATGTCGTGCTGTTCTACTCGGCCAATGCCGCCCGGGCTTTCTGCGAATTGGCAGGCACAGGTGCAATTGATGAAGTTATTGAATCTGTTGGTTTTCTCTGCCTTTCCCCGCCAATCGCCGCTGAACTTCCACCTGGATGGCAGCCGCGCGTGACGGTGGCCAAGCGTCCGGACGAGGACAGCCTGCTCGCATTGCTCTCCGCTCTGGAGTGATTTGCCGGAACCATGGTCATGGTTAGAGCGTATTGCGTCATACTCTTGGCGTGAAAAGCCACGCCACCCCAGATCAAGCAGGAGATGCCATGAGCAAGGGCCCCACCCCGCGACACTCCAAATCGCCCAAACCGGTCACCATCGATCTCGACGCCACTGACGTGACGCCGAAGAACGAGGACCTGAAGGCAAAGCCGTCAGCGACCGGACCTGCGGTGGCCCGCAAGCCGGAGCCGGCATCCTCCGGGGATCCGGCGAAGCCGGACGTGGCGAAGGCCGACGCAGCCAAATCAGATGCGGCCAAATCAGAGGCGGGGAGCAAGGCAACCCAGCCAAGCACTGCTGGTGCAAGCTCGAAAACCGAAGCTTCCACCAAATCAGCGGCTGATTCGAAGCCGGAGACAAAGCCAGGCTCGGCCACAGCTGCCAGCAAGGCATCGCAGGGCAAGACATCAGACGCCAAGCCGGCTGATCCCAGGGACAGCAAGACCGGCGGCACCGCTCCCCAGACAGAAGCTGTCAAGGCAGAAGCGGCCAAATCAGCAGCGTCCAAGACGGCAACACCGGGATCGACGGGTCCTGCGAGCTCCAAGCCGCGGGCTTCGGCGGACAAGAAGAGCGGCGGTGGATTGGGCATGGTGATGTCCGGCGTCATCGGCGCGGTGATTGCGCTCGGCGGCGGCTATGCGCTGCAGGCCGGAGGTGTGCTTCCAGCTCCCGGCGCGGGCGGAGACACCAATGCACCGCTGGTTTCAAGGGTGGATGCCTTGTCGTCTCAGGTAGAGACCCTGTCGCAGCAGCTCGAAAATTCCACCGCGCAAGCCGGTGCAGAGGTTCCCGCCGATCTTGGAGCGCGTCTGGACAGTCTTGAATCCGGCCTGGCGGAGGTCGCAGCACGACCGGCCGGGTCCGAGGGCGACCCTGCTCAGCTGGCTCCGATCGAGGAGCGACTGGCAGCGCTGGAGAGCAAGATCGCCGAGCTTGGCGATGGCACGGCTGAGGCCGATCCGGCGCTGGCTGCAGAGCTTAACGAGTTGCGCGCGGCCCAGAGCGGAATGCAGGCGGCGCTCAGCGAGCTTCAATCGGGCTCGAATGCGGTTTCGGAAAAACTCTCAGCACTTGAGACCGAACAGGCAACACTTTCCGAGCAGGTCGATGCGCCTGCGCGGCAGATTGATGTGGCGCGCGCCATTGCCGCCGCAGGCCTCAAATCCGCGATTGATCGCGGCGGGTCCTTCATGAGCGAGCTGGAAGCTTTCGCTTCCGTTGCGCCGGACGATCCGGCTGTGGCCGAGCTGCGGGAGCTTGCAGCACGCGGGGTTCCGAGCCGGGCCGACCTGGTCGCAGGCTTCTCCGATGCGGCGAGCACGGCGATTGCCGCGGCCAATCCGGGTGATCCGGAAGCCGGTCTCGTCGACAGGCTGATGTCAAGCGCCATGTCGGTGGTCAAGGTGCGCAAGGTGGGTGATATCGAAGGCGACAGCGCCGAAGCGATCACGGCCCGCGCCGAAACCCGGCTGCTCAATGGTGATCTCGATGCCGCTGTCAGCGAGTGGAACACGCTTCCCAAAGCCGCTCTGACCGCCACGGCCGAATATGGCGATGCGCTGGCCGCGCGGGCACGCGCGGAAAGGCTGGTCGCCTCGGCGGTTGCGCCATCCGGCGCGCCGGCTGCGTCCTCTTCCGAAGCCTCTTCGTCCGAAACTGCGCCTGCCGAAACCCCGGCGAACTAGGAGACCCGATATGATCCGGTTGTTGTTTTTCATTGTCCTGGTTCTGGCGCTCGGCTTTGGTTTCGCCTGGCTTGCCGACCGGCCCGGTGATCTGTCGATTGTCTGGCAGGATCGCCGTATCGAAATGTCGTTGATGACGGCAGTGACGGTCATCGTCTCGCTGATTGCGGCGATCATGATCACCTGGTGGCTGATCCGCACCATCCTCTACTCGCCCCGGACACTCGCCCGATACTTCCGCGCCAACAAGCGCGACCGCGGTTACCAGGCACTGTCGACCGGCCTTCTGGCGGCGGGTTCGGGTGACGCAGCGATGGCGCGCAAGATGAACAAGCGCACCAAGGGTCTGCTGAATGCCGATCAGGAACCGCTGATCCACCTGCTCGATGTTCAGGCAGCCCTGATCGAAGGCCGCCACGAGGAAGCCCGCAAGCTGTTCGAGGCGATGTCGGAAGATCCCGAAACCAAGCTTCTCGGGCTGCGGGGCCTTTACCTTGAAGCCCAGCGCCAGGGCGCCGACGAAGCAGCGCAGCATTATGCCGAAACGGCTGCCGACGAAGCGCCGCATTTGCCATGGGCGGGTGCTGCCGCGTTGTCCTACAGAACCCGCGAAGGCAAATGGGACGAAGCGCTGAAGTTGCTCGAGCGCCAGCGACAGGCCGGTACGGTTCAAGCGGCGGACGCCGACCGCACCAAGGCGGTGCTGCTGACTGCCCGGGCGCGCGATCATGTCGACAGCGAGCCATCTTCTGCCCGCGACGATGCGCTTGCCGCATTGAAGCTGGCACCGGGTTTCCCGCCCGCTGCAATCATTGCCGCCAAGGCGCTGCTGCGTCAGGACAATCTGCGCAAGGCGGCCAAAACGCTTGAAGCGGCCTGGAAGCAGAACCCGCATCCCGAGATTGCCGAGACCTATGTGCGGGCGCGGGTTGGAGACACCGCTGCCGACCGATTGAAGCGTGCGGAGCGGCTGGAAAAGCTCAAGCCACTCAATCCGCAGTCGCTGGATGTGGTGGCGCGAGCGGCGCTGGAAGCGCACCGGTTCGACCTGGCCCGGGAGAAGGCAGAAGCCTCGGCTCGGCTGCAGCCTTGCGAAGGCATCTTCCTGCTGCTGGCCGATATCGAGGAGGCCGAAACCGACGATCAGGGCCGCGTCCGCCACTGGCTGAGCCAGGCTGTGCGCGTGCCGCGTGATCCGGCCTGGACCGCCGACGGCTATGTGTCTGAAACCTGGGAGCCGGTGTCACCGGTGAGCGGCAAGCTGGATGCCTTCGAATGGAAGGTCCCGGTCGAGCAGCTGGCAGGCCCGAGCATCGACAATGAGCCGCCGGCGCAAGCCTTCGATCGGGCGATGGCAAGCCTGCCGCCGATCACCAGGGCGCCCAAGCCCGAACCGGCGTCGGTGTCGAATGGCGCGACAGCAACCGTGGCTCCGGTAGCAGATCCCCTGGTCGAGGCCACCGTTCCGGCGGATCAGCCCGAAGAGGCCAAGCCTGAGACCGCCAAGGCAAGTACAACGGTGATCGAGGCCAATGCCGTGACTGACAAGCAGCAGACAGCTCCTGTCTCTGAGCCTGCCGGCAAGCCGGCAGACGACGCCAGCACCAAGCCGGAGGACAAACCGGCTGTGGCAGCCGCGTCCCCGGCAAAAGACAAGCCGCATGACGCGGCAAATGCGGACGCCAAATCAACAGCACCCGCGCCTGCGCCGGTGGCGCAATCCGACAAGGCCGACCCGGCAGAGGTGAAGCCTGCGGAACCCGCCAAGGCTGAAAAGCCGGTACAGGTGGCTGCAAAGGCGAATGCCGATCCGGAAGCGGATGCCAAAGCCAAGGAAGCGGCGTTTCTGACCCATCGCCCGGATGATCCGGGGATCGACGTCAACGCCGAACCTGAAAAGCCGGGCCGTTTCCGGCTGTTTTGACCGGGCAGTGAAAGGACCATGAATGCTTGATCAGATACGCAGCTTTTTGCGTGAGCTCAAAGGCGAGACCCCTCAGGAATCCGGCGCAAGCGACACGGATGTGGCGGCGGTGGCGCTGTTCTTCCACGTGATCGGCGCTGATGGAGTGATCGATCCGGAGGAATCCGAGAAGCTCAGGGCCTTGATTGCCCAGGAATACAATGTCGAAGGCACCGAGATGCAGAAGCTGATCGAGGCCGGCGAACAGGCGGACCGGGAAGCGGTTGATCTCTACCAGTTCACCAGCGTGCTCAACCGCGCACTCGAGCCTGAGGCGAAAGTGCATTTCATCGAGCTGTTGTGGAGCCTTGCCTATGCCGATGGCCATCGGCACGAGCTGGAGGATCATGTGGTCTGGCGCATCGCCGACCTGATGGGTGTGTCCAGCCGTGACCGGGTGCTGGCGCGGCAGCGCGCATTGGCGAGTGCCGGGATCGAGGACGAAGCAAGCCCGGACAGTGGCAGCTGAGCTGACACCGTGATGGCTGGCGGGGAACTCCGAAGTGGTGCGGGGCAGGGAACCAACTCTGTTTCGCGCCTCAAGCCGCCCCGGATCCGGATTTTCGTTGCTGTTCGAGCTCGGCCCTGAGCGCGGCGCGGCTTTCTTCCGCATCGCGGTCGAGCGACTGGATCTGGCGCAATTGCGGGAAGCCGACGCTCCAGGCCAGCGCAACGGCGAGTGTTCCCGCGCCGCCGATGACCACGGCCGCGATCGGGCCGATGAGCGAGGCCATGACGCCGGCGCGGAATTCACCGAGCTCGTTGGAGGCGCCGATAAACACCATGTTGACGGCGCTGACACGACCGCGAAGCTCGTCCGGGGTCCACAATTGCACCAGGCTCTGGCGGACATAGACCGAGATCATGTCGGATGCGCCCATGACGATCAGCGCGGCCATGGTCAGGGGCAGCGATTTTGACAGGCCGAAGACGACCGTGGCGGCGCCGAACACGCCGACCGCGATGAACATCGCCCGTCCCGCATGTCTGCGGATCGGTCTTGAAGCAAGATATATTGCCATGCCGATGGCGCCGATGCCGGGGCTGGCGCGCAGGAAGCCGAGGCCCCAGGGCCCGAGTTCGAGCACATCGCGGGCGAAGACCGGCATTAGCGCAATTGCGCCGCCAAGGAGCACTGCAAACATGTCCAGCGAAATGGCGCCGAGAACGATCTTCTGGTTGCGGACATAGCTGAAACCCGCGACCAGTGTCTTCCAGCTCTGGCCTTCGCCGCGCGCGCGCTGCAGCGGTGGCGGAACCAGCGCGATTGCCATGATGGCGGCAGCAAAGAAGATGCAGGCTGTCAGGTAGGGCACGATGGCGCCGGCGCCGTAGAGCAGGCCGCCGGCGACAGGCCCGACGATGGTGGCGGTCTGCCAGGAGGTCGAGTTCCAGGCAATGGCGTTGGGCAGATCCTTGGCTGGCACCAGGTTCGGCGCCAGCGATTGCGAGGCGGGGGCAAAAAAGGCCCGGGCGATGCCGATTACCAGCAGAACGCCGAAGATCGGCAGGGGCGTGGTCAGGCCGCGCCAGGCGAAATAGGCCAGGGCTGCGGCCGACAGCGCGATGATGATCTCGCAGATGAGCATGATGGTGCGGCGGCCGAAACGGTCGGCGGCAGCACCAGTGAACAGGATCAGCACCAGGGCCGGCAGAAACTGGATCAGGCCGACCAGTCCGAGATCGAACGGATCCCGGGTCAGGTCATATATCTGCCAGCCGACCGAGACGCTGATGATCTGAAGCGCAAAAGTCGACAGGAAGCGGGCTGCGAAATAGAAGGCGAAGGCGCGGTGGCGAAAGGCTGCAAAGCGGTCTTCCGCCGTGGCTGGGGCTTGCATGATGTCTGTCCGGTTGGTGCTGGGTGAGCTATACACGAGCGATCGCACGATGCCAGCGTTTGCAGGCAGCGTTTTCCGGCGCGGTTTTTACCCTGTCGTGCCGCCTTAACCCTTCCGGCTCATAGGATGTTTCGCGCTCTTGCCGCCCGGGCCTCGAGTGTCTACATGTCTGTCACGCGAAGAACAGCCGGAGAATCCCATGATTGCAGTCTTTTCAACCATCGACATGGTGCTGGGCCTTTACACCTGGATCATCATCGGCAGCGCCATTTTCTCCTGGCTCTATGCCTTCAACGTCATCAATGCCAACAATCGCTTTGTCGGCATGATCGGCGAGTTTCTCTACAAGGCAACCGAACCGGCGCTCAGGCCGATCCGGCGGATCATGCCGGATCTGGGCGGGCTTGATATTTCGCCGATCATCCTGCTGATCGCGATCTTCTTCGTGCGCACCTTCATCATGACTTCAATTGCTCCGATGTTCATCTGAGCAGCTGGTATAAAATCGTCGACGATGGCGTCGAGCTCTCGGTTCGCCTGACGCCATCCGCCTCGCTGGATGCGATTGACGGTCTGGTCGAGGATGCCGCCGGGATGGTCCGGCTGAAAGCGCGCGTCCGTGCGGTGGCAGAGAAGAACAAGGCCAACCGGGCGCTGGAAAAGCTCATCGCCAAAAAGCTGAAAACGGCCAAGACCGCTGTGCGGGTTGTCTCGGGAGAGACGAGCCGGTCGAAGATCATCCGTGTCGAGGGCGATCCGGATGATCTGCTGCAGGCGCTTGAAGCACTGGCTGGCTGATACACTTCGCGCCGCTCAATCGATTGACCGAGCGGCGCGATGAATGTTCGGGTGTGCAACTCGTCTTGCTCAGGACAGCTGCCTGAGCAAGGCTGGCTTCAGGCCTTGGTCTTGGCCCGTTCGATCGCCTCGACGATCAGCGTGCGGGCAACTTCGGCATCGCGCCAGCCACCGATCTTGACCCATTTGCCGGGCTCGAGATCCTTGTAGTGCTCGAAGAAGTGCTCGATCTGCTGCAATGTGATGTCGGGCATGTCGGTGTAGTCGTTGACACCTTCATACCGCTTGGTCAGGTGGGTTGAGGGCACGGCGATGATCTTCTCGTCCTGTCCCGCATTGTCTTCCATGACCAGCACGCCGATCGGCCGCACATTGATCACGCAGCCGGGGATCAGAGGCCGTGTGTTGCAGACCAGCACATCGATCGGATCGCCGTCGTCGGACAGGGTATGCGGCACGAAGCCGTAATTGCCGGGGTAGGTCATCGGCGTGTAGAGAAAGCGGTCGACGACCAGGGTTCCGGCATCCTTGTCCATCTCGTACTTGATCGGCTGCCCGCCGACCGGCACCTCGATGATGACGTTGACGTCGTGGGGTGGCTTCTCGCCGATGCTGATGGCGTCTATACGCATGGTCGCTCCAATCCGGATCTGTGGTGCATGCCGTACTCAAATGGGAGGATTGAGGAAAACGCGCATGCGACAATTCAGTGCCATGATACGGCGATGCACGCTCTTGTGAGCGCGCGCTGTATCAGTCGGCTCCGGAATTAAAGCCAAAGACGGTTCGGTGCAACAGGACTTTTGGTGCGGATCACCACAGGGGAAGCGTCAGGACCAGACGAAGGCCAGTTTCTTCAGGGTCTTGCCATCAAATGTCTCATGCCCTTCGGCGACGTCCTTGCCGCCCTGAAAGCGGTAGAATTCGACAGCGGAATGATTGTCCTCGAGACACCACACCACCACGCCCTGGCAGCCGAGGGAATCGAGCAGCTGCCTGGCTTCGTTGAACAGGCGCTTGCCCAGGCCGATGCCCTGAAATTCAGGCTTGAGATAGAGCTCGTAGATCTCGCCTTCCTGCGGCAGCGAGCGGGCCCGGTTGAGGCCAAGCGTGGCATAGCCGGCAACGGTTCCGCCGACATCGAGCACCAGAATGGAGGTCGAGCCGCGCACGGCACGCTGCCACCAGCCGATGTCCCGGCGCTCGAGCATGTGGCGCAACGCCTTGTAGGGCAACAGCCCCGCATAGGCATGGCTCCAGGCCGCACGATGGGTGCCGGCGATGGCTTCTGCATCCTGCGGCTCGGCGTGCCGAATATCGATTGTTAACGTGCTCATGCGCTCACACTACCGGTCATGGTATGTCCGAAGAAGCCACGGTGGGTCTGCTCCGGCCTCTGCCCACAGTATTGTTTTGTGGACGGCGTGAGTTGAGTTAACCGTTTGTTAACGAAATATGCAAGTCCGGAGAGGGTGTGTATTCACCGCTCAGGCGGGTGTCTCGAACCGGTTGAGGCATTTCTGCGCCGCTTCGAAGAACTGACCGACCTGCAGGCCGTCGACCAGCGCATGGTGCACCTGAACCGCCATCGGACAGCTCCAGCTTCCATCCGCGGCCTGGACGAACTTGCCCCAGGAAAAGCGCGGGATGCAGTCGTCGGGTCCAGGCAGCGCATTGTCGAGCGCGGTGAAATCGATCCAGGGCAGGCAGGAGAGATAGGCGAGATCGTTGCGCTCGCCGGTATTGGCGCTGAAATCGGCCCCCTTGGAGGTTTCCTCGATGATCGCCTTGCAGCTTTCATCGAAGCCGGCCCAATCCGCGACATAGGGGATATAGGCGTAGCCGAAACTGTCGCCGGGCCGGGGCACCGTCGTCGACAGCAGGATTTCGTCGTATTCCGTCACCGTGTTGCCCAGGAACCGCGTTCGCAGCGCCGGCACGGCGTGAACGCCGGTGGCGATCGCATGAATGAAAGCGCGGTAGGGCGAGACGCCCGCAGGCTTGCCCCTGGTCATCAGGGCGGTGACATCGACGCGCGCGGTGGTGGCAAAATGCGGCCGGTCATAGGTCCGGAACAGGTTGAACTGTCCGGCCCGTGACCAGGTCGCAAGATCGATTTCGCGCGCGCCAGATGGATCAGATGTCATGATCAGGCTGCGCTGGCGCCGGCCTTGCCGAAGCGCTTGCGGTCGTTGGCGTCAAGGTAACGCTTGCGCAGGCGGATCGACTTCGGCGTCACTTCCATCAGCTCATCGTCCTGGATCCAGGACAGCGCCCGGTCGAGCGTCATGCGGATCGGCGGCGTCAGCTTGACGGCCTCGTCCTTGCCGGCAGAGCGGATGTTGGTCAGCTGCTTGCCCTTCAGCACGTTGACTTCCAGATCGTTGTCGCGCGAGTGAATGCCGATGATCATGCCCATATAGACCTTGTCGCCCGGCTCGATGATCATCGGGCCGCGGTCTTCCAGGTTGAACATCGCGTAGGCAACAGCCTCGCCGGACATGTTGGCCAAGAGAACGCCATTGGTGCGGCCGCCGATGTCGCCCTTGTAGGCCTGGTAGCCGTGGAACAGGCGGTTCATCACGGCGGTGCCGCGGGTGTCGGTGAGAAGTTCCGACTGGTAGCCGATCAGGCCGCGTGTCGGCGCGTGGAACACGAGGCGGACGCGGTTGCCGCCGGAAGGACGCAGTTCGGTCATCTCGGCCTTGCGCTCGGACATCTTCTGGACGACGACGCCGGAATGTTCCTCATCAACGTCGATGACGACTTCCTCGATCGGCTCCATCAGCTTGCCGTCTTCATCCTTGTGCATCACGACGCGCGGACGCGACACGGCAAGCTCGAAGCCTTCGCGGCGCATGGTCTCGATCAGGACGGCGAGCTGCAATTCGCCACGGCCGGAGACGTAGAACGAATCCTTGCCTTCCGATTCCTCGATCTTCAGCGCCACATTGCCCTCGGCTTCCTTGAGCAGGCGGTCGCGGATGACGCGGCTGGTCACCTTGTCGCCCTCGGTGCCGGCCAGTGGCGAGTCATTGACCAGGAAGGTCATGGTCACGGTCGGCGGGTCGATCGGCTGAGCGGTCAGCGCCTCGGTGACGGCCGGATCGCAGAAAGTGTCTGCCACGGTGCCCTTGGACAGGCCTGCAATGGCGACGATGTCGCCGGCATGGGCTTCCTCGACCGGCTGGCGCTCGAGGCCGCGGAAGGCGAGGATCTTGGAGATACGGCCGTTTTCGACCAGCTTGCCGTCGCCGTTGAGGACCTTGACGGCCTGGTTCGGCTTGATCGAACCGGAATGGATGCGGCCGGTGATGATGCGGCCGAGGAACGGGTTGGCTTCCAGGATCGTGCCGATCATGCGGAACGGGCCTTCGGCAACGGTCGGTTCGGGGCAGTGTTCGAGAACCAGATCGAACAGCGGCGCCAGCGATCCGCCGTCTTCCGGGCGGTCAGGGCCGGCCGACATCCAGCCGTTGCGGCCCGAGCCGTACATGATCGGGAAATCGAGCTGCTCGTCGGTGGCGTCGAGTGCTGCGAAGAGGTCGAAGACCTCGTTGATGACTTCGTCGACGCGGGCGTCGGGACGGTCGATCTTGTTGATGGCGACGATCGGGCGAAGGCCGACCTTGAGCGCCTTGCCGACCACGAACTTGGTCTGCGGCATCGGGCCTTCGGCTGCGTCAACCAGAACGATGGCGCCGTCCACCATCGAGAGAATGCGTTCGACTTCGCCGCCGAAGTCGGCGTGGCCCGGTGTGTCGACGATGTTGATCCGGGTTCCCTTCCACTCCACCGAGGTGGCCTTGGCGAGAATGGTGATGCCGCGTTCCTTCTCGATGTCGCCCGAATCCATGGCGCGTTCCTGAACGCGTTCGTTTTCGCGGTAGACACCGGATTGCTTCAAGAGCTCGTCAACGAGGGTGGTTTTACCATGGTCAACGTGGGCGATAATCGCAATATTGCGCAGGGACATAGATCAGGTCTCATTCTGGAGAATACAAAAACGCCGGATGCAGATCCGGCGCGGGCCGGCAATGACCGGACTTTGGGCGGCTTATACAGGGTTTTTCGCGGTTGCGAAAGAGGCCACGACAACACAGGCTTAATGCACCAAAGGAAGGGCGCAGAACGCCCTTCCCCGTCATGTCGTACCGGAGACGAAACAAGTAATCAGGCGTTTCTGACCGGATCCAGCGTCTTGCTCCAGAGTTCCTCGTCGTCGCGATTCATCAGCCGGACGGTGAGCTGCTCGGTGGCGCCGTCAATGTCGACAAGACCGAAAAACTGCAAGCCCATGGATGGCGGCAGGTTGACGCCCTGCTCCTCCGTGGGCGCTGCGACGAACTTGACTTCCGGGCCAAAGGTTGCGTCGAGCGCGTTCGGTCCGAAGGTGCCCGCATGCAGCGGCCCGGAGACGAATTCCCAGAACGGATCGAAATCCTGAAACTGTGCCTTGTTCGGATCGTAGTAGTGAGCGGCGGTGTAGTGCACGTCGGCGGTGAGCCAGACCGTGTTGGTGACGCCGGCATTCTTGATGTAGCGCAGCAGGTCGGCGATTTCGAACTCGCGGCCCTTCGCAGCGCCGTCATCGGCATTGGCGATGGCTTCGAACTTGCTGTCGCCGTCGCGCACCACCAGGCCGATCGGCATGTCGGCGGCGATGATCTTCCAGGTCGCCTTGGAGTTTGCCAGTTCGCGCTTGAGCCAGGCGATCTGCTCCTGGCCCATGAACACGGTGGCGTCGCTTTGTGTTTCCTGGGTGTTGCCGCTGTTGGCGGCACGGGAGGAGCGCATGTCGAGGAAGAACACGTCGACCAGCGGGCCATAGGCGATCTTGCGGTAGACACGGCCGGGTTCGGCCGGGGTGTAGCTGATCGGGGTCATTTCATGGAAGGCGCGACCGGCGCGGGCGGCAAGCAGATGGACCGATTTCTCGGTGTAACGATCGTCGCCGCTGAGATCCTTGGAATCGGACCAGTTGTTGACCACCTCGTGGTCATCCCACTGGAAGAAGGTCGGGCAGATCGCGTTCATGGCGCGGACATGCTCGTCCATCATGTTGTATTTCCACTGGCCGCGATATTCGTCCAGGGTCTCGGCCACCTTGCGCTTTTCGTCGATCAGCACCTTGTTGGTCCATTTGGCGCCGTCCTTGAGTTCGACCTCATCCTGCATCGGGCCATCGGCATAGATGGTGTCGCCGGAATGAAGGAAGAAATCGGGCTCATGCCTGGCCATGGTGGCGTAGGTCTTCATGCCGGTCTCGTCGATGCCCCAGCCCTGGCCGGCGGTGTCGCCCGACCAGGCAAAACGGATGTTCCGGCGCGAGGCGGGTGCCGTGCGGAAACGGCCGATGATCGGCTCGGACACGGTGTTGATGTCGGAAAGGTCGGCGGCGCTGAACCGGTAGAAGATGTCCTGGTCGGACGGCAGGTTCTCGAGCAGCCGCTTGGCGGCGAAGTCGCTGTCGGGAAGCGCGGTCATCGGCGGCAGCTTGATGGAATTGTTGAAGCTCTCGACGGTGGAGATCTCCATGTTGATGCGCGAGGGGCGATCAACGCGGGTCCAGATCATGCCGGAATTGGTGGTGACATCACCGGACTGGACGCCGTGGGTGAAAACCGGGCGTTGGGCGGCGCGGACGTAAGAGGGGGCGGCGAGGCCGGAGGCGGTGACCAGCGAGGTGGCGCTGGCGGATACGAGGAAGCTGCGACGGGACAGGGACATGGTTCTCTCCTGGGTGGGATAGCCTGGGTGGTTTGCCGATTTTTGCGGACCAGGATCCTTCGCAAGGGAATGTGACGCTGCCTTTTCGGTTTGATGAAAGCTTGATCAAGCTTTCATGACAGGTGCGATTTTGCCGCTTCCGAGGCTTGGGGTAACAATGTCAGGCAACAGATCACACCAACCGGGAGAGCACGATGCGAAAACTGCAGGCACAGGGCATCCACCACATCACCCTGATGGGGGCGGACCGGCAGACCTCGATCGATTTCTGGGAGGGGCTGCTTGGCATGCCCTTCATCTTCGAACAGCCCAATCTGGACCGGGCGTCGGAAAGCCATCTCTATTTCGATCCGGGCGATGGCCGGCTGATCACGATCTTCACCAGCGAGGACCGCAAAGCCGACCCGGCGCGGACCTCGACAGAGCCGGGTGCGGTTCACCATCTGGCGATCAATGTGTCTAAGGCGACTTTCTCGCAGGCCGTCGAGCGGCTGGATGAGCGCGAGATAAAGCACAGCGGGGTCAAGGACCGCGGCTTCATGGATTCGATCTATTTCACCGACCCGATGGGGTTCCTGATCGAGCTGGCCGCCTACCGGTTCGAGCCGCCGGCGGGATCCTCCCATGCCGAGGTCTTGCTTGAAGCCCACAAGCTGCGGGTGGAACGCGGGGACTACAATATCGCCGAAATCCACCTGGCCGACGCGATCGAGGCGATCATCCTGAGATCACAGCAATCGCTGTCGGACGACCGGACGCCGAAAAAGGCCTATTGAAGCCTGTTCCGGCGCCGGATTGCGTTGGCTGACACCGGTCAGGCGAGGCCGCGCTTTTCGAGCATTGCCGTGACATCGGGCATGCGGCCGCGGAAGGCTTCGTAGAGTTCGCCCGGATCGCGCGAGCCGCCGGCGGAATAGACATGGGTGCGCAGCTTCTCGGCCATATCGGGGTCGAACGGATTGCCGGTTTCCTCAAACGCCGCAAAGGCGTCGGCATCCAGCACTTCCGACCACATGTAGGAGTAGTAGCCGGCCGAATAGCCTTCGCCGGAGAAGACGTGCAGGAAATGTGGACTGGCGTGACGCATGACGATGGCCTCGGGCATGCCGAGCTTCTTCAGCGTTTCGGCCTCGAAGCTGGCAGGGTCGGCCTTGTCGCCGGCGGTGTGCCAGGCCATGTCGACCAGTGCTGAGGCAGTGAACTCGACGGCGGCAAAGCCGGCGTTGAAGGTCTGGGCGGCCAGCACCTTGTCGAGCAGCGCCCGCGGGATCGGCTCATTGGTCTTGTAGTGGCGGGCGTGCTTTTCCAGGATTTCGGGAACCGTCAGCCAGTGCTCATAGAGCTGCGACGGCAGTTCGACAAAATCGCGGCTAACCGAAGTGCCCGACAGCGACGGATAGGTGACGTCCGAGAGCATGCCGTGCAGCGCATGGCCAAATTCGTGAAACAGGGTGCGCGCATCATTGAGCGACAGCAGCGCTTCCTGGCCGGGCGCCGGCTTGGCGAAGTTCATCACATTGGTGATGATCGGCTGTTGGCCGGTGCTGCCGTCTGGCAGGGTCAGCTTGTGCTGGCTGCGCATGCCGCTCATCCAGGCGCCGGAACGCTTCGATGGCCGGGCGAAATAATCGGCGATGAAGGTGGCGATCATTTCGCCGTCCTTGCCCATGACCTCAAAAACGCGCGCATCCTTGTGCGGACCGCGAATGTCGGGGCGCTCGGTCATGGTGACGCCGAAGAGCCGGTTGGCGACGTCGAAGCAGGCCTCGATCATGCCGCTCAGGGGGAAATAGGGTTTGAGCTCGGCTTCGGAGAAATCAAAGCGGCGGGCTTTGAGCTTTTCGGCATAATGGCGCCAGTCCCAGGCCGCCACCTTGTGGTTGCCGCCCTCCTCGGCGATCAGCTTTGCGAGTTCCGCGCGGTCGGTGTCGGCGTGCGCGACGGCACGGGTCCAGACATTGCCGAGCAGTTCCTCGACGGCTTCCGGCGTCTTTGCCATGGTGTCATCGAGCTTGTAGGCGGCGTAGCTGTCATAGCCGAGCAGCTCGGCCTTCTCGCTGCGCAAGGCGATGATCTGCGAGATCAGAGCGGCGTTGTCGGTGTCACCACCATTGGCGCCGCGGGCGGCCCAGGCCTTGAAGGCGGTCTCGCGCAAATCGCGGCGCGCGCTGGAGCTCAGGAACGGCTCGATGATCGAGCGCGACAGGGTGACGGCGAACTTGTTGTTGTGGCCGAGATCCTCGGCGACGGCGGCCATGGCGGCACGCAAATCCTCGGACAGCCCGTCGAGATCGTTGCCGTCGTCGAGCAGCATGACCCAGTTTTTCTCATCCGCGAGAACATTCTGACCGAATTGCGCGCCGAGACCGGCCAGGGTCTCGCCGACTTCGGCAAGCCGTTTCTGGCCTGCTTCATCGAGTGCCGCGCCGGCCTTGATGAAGGATTTCCAGACCCGCTCGAGCAGGCGGTCCTGTTCCGGCGTCAGGTCGAGACTGGAGCGTTTCCGGTACAGGCTGTCGACGCGCTCGAACAGGGCGCGGTTCATGGCGATCTTCGAATAATGCCGTGACATGCGCGGCGCGATCTCGCGCTCGAGCGCCTGAATGGTGTCATTGGTGTCGGTGCCGGCGCGGTTCCAGAACAGCGACGAGACTTTCGAGAGCTTGTCTCCGGCAAGTTCCAGCGCCACCAGCGTGCTGTCGAAATCGGGCGCTTCGGCATTGTTTGCAATGGCCTGGATCTCGGCATCATGCTCGGCAAGTGCGGTTTCAAAGGCCGGGGCGAAGTCGGTATCCGCGATCTTGTCGAATTGCGGCAGGCCGAGCGGTGCGTTCCAGTCAAAAACGGGGGAGGCAGGTGAGGTCATGAAATGCTCCTTGTTGGGCCTGATGTAGGCTTGCCCGTGGGGATGGACAAGGCGCCTGGCCTTCTCGGGTGCTTGCTGCTGTAAAATTAAAGGGCGGCACCATCGCTGGTCCCGCCCTTGAAGTCCGAGTGTCTTGCCGGTTTTACCGGTCGCGTGCAGCGAGAGTGCGCAGGCGCAGGGCGTTCAAACGAATGAAGCCTTCCGCATCCTTCTGGTCATAGGCGCCGCGGTCATCCTCGAAAGTGACCAGCGCGTCGGAATAGAGCGACTTGTCGCTTTCGCGACCGGTGACCATGACATTGCCCTTGTAGAGCTTGAGGGTGACTTCGCCCTCGACGTTCTTCTGGCTGAGATCGATGGCTGCCTGCAGCATTTCGCGTTCGGGCGAGAACCAGAAGCCGAAATAGATCAGCTCCGCATAACGCGGCATCAGCTCATCCTTGAGGTGGGCCGCGCCGCGGTCGAGCGTGATCGATTCCATTGCCCGGTGCGCGGTCAGCAGGATGGTGCCGCCGGGGGTTTCGTAGACACCGCGGGACTTCATGCCGACAAAGCGGTTTTCAACCAGGTCGAGACGGCCGATGCCGTTGTCGCGGCCGTAATTGTTGAGTTCGGCCAGGATCGTGGCCGGGCTCATGCGCACGCCGTTGATGGAGACTGCGTCACCCTGCTCGAAGCCGATCTTGATGATGGTGGCCTTGTCGGGTGCTGCTTCCGGCGAAATCGTGCGCATGTGGACGTATTCCGGCGCTTCGACAGCCGGATCTTCCAGCACCTTGCCCTCGGACGAGGAGTGCAGCAGGTTGGCGTCGACCGAGAACGGGGCTTCGCCCATCTTGTCCTTGGCGACCGGGATCTGGTGCGCCTCGGCAAAGTTGATCAGGTCGGTGCGGCTCTTGAACGACCAGTCACGCCACGGCGCGATGATCTTGATGTCGGGGTTGAGCGCATAGGCCGAAAGCTCGAAACGGACCTGGTCATTGCCCTTACCGGTGGCGCCGTGGGCGATGGCGTCGGCGCCGGTTTCGTGGGCGATCTCGACCAGGCGCTTGGAAATCAGCGGCCGGGCGATCGAGGTTCCAAGCAGGTAGACGCCTTCGTACACCGCATTGGCGCGGAACATCGGGAACACGAAGTCGCGGACGAATTCCTCGCGCACATCCTCGATGAAGATGTTCTCGTCAGGAATGCCAAGCATCTCGGCCTTCTTGCGCGCCGGCGCCAGCTCTTCGCCCTGGCCGAGATCGGCGGTGAAGGTGACGACTTCGGCGCCGAACTCGGTCTGCAGCCATTTGAGAATGATCGAGGTGTCGAGACCGCCGGAATAGGCGAGAACGACCTTCTTGACGTCCTTGTGCGATGCCATGTTTGTGCGTCTTTCTGTTTTGAGCCTCGCCCCGGAGATTTGTGAAAGCTCGGAGCCCTGAATTTTGCGGCACTTTTAGCCGGTTTACAGCGCCATGCAAGGGTCAAGCCGCCCGGGTGAAGCGCGCAGGCGGGCATTTTGTTTGACGCGGCGGCGTCTCCCGCTCTATCGCTTCTGTGGATCAGGTTGTCACGGGAGGAGACGGATATGGCGGATCTGCAATCGGTAGTGGGCACGGGCAAGGTCGCGGTGGTGACCGGGGCAGCTTCCGGCATCGGCCTGGCAGCGGCACAGTTTCTCGCCGGTCGCGGCATGCGCATCGTGCTGGTCGACAATGACGCCGACAGGCTGGCCGAGGCCGAAAAGACCGTGGCGGAGCAGTCGCAAAATCCGGCAACCGATGTCGTCTCGATGGTCACCGATGTCAACGACCTCGACGCCGTCACCGCTCTTGAGCGGGAGATTGCCCAGCAGTTCGGTCCTGTCCACCTGCTGATGAACAATGCCGGTATCCAGCCTGGCAGCAGTGTCTTCGGGGCCCAGGCCAACTGGGACAAGGTTCTCGGCGTCAATCTCATGGGCATCATCCATGGCACCCGCGCCTTCGGGCCGGGCATGATCGCGCATGGTGAGCCCGCCATGATCATCAACACCGGCTCCAAGCAGGGCATCACCACGCCGCCGGGCGATCCGGCCTATAATGTCGCCAAGGCCGGGGTGAAGGCGTTCACCGAAGCGCTCGAGCACGAGCTGCGCAACACCGCCGATTGCCAGGTCAGTGCGCATTTGCTGATCCCGGGCTTTGTCTACACGCCTCTCACCTCACGGGGACGGCCCGAAAAGCCGGACGCTGCCTGGACGCCGGAGCAGACCGTCGAATTCATGATCGAGAGCCTGGAGAAGGGTGATTTCTACATTCTGTGTCCGGACAATGACGTCGACCGCGCCACCGACGAAAAACGCATCGCCTGGGCGGCCGGCGACATCGTCGAGAACCGCCCGCCGCTGTCGCGCTGGCATCCGGATTACAAGGATGCGTTTTCACAGTATCTGAAGCGTTGAGCAGACTGCGGATGCAGCCCACTGGCAGTGCATTGAAACCGGCTCAGGACAGCCCCTTCTAAGATCAGGACCGCCCCCATGTTGATGGACTACATTCCAGGACTGCCCGTCCTTGCCGCCTTTTCTCTGGCCGTGCTGTTGCTGGCGATCACGCCGGGTCCGGACATGACGCTGTGGATGAGCCGGGCTATTCGCGACGGCCGGGCCATCGGCATGATGACCATGCTCGGCACCAATCTCGGCATTGTCGTTCACACGCTGCTGGTGGCCTTTGGCGTGTCGGCGCTGGTGGTGGCCTCGCCGGTGGCGTTCCTGGTTCTGAAAACCGCCGGTGCCGGCTATCTCCTGTGGCTTGCCATCCAGGCGCTGCGCAACCGGTCGGTTCTGGTTGTCGAAGCTGCCGGCAAAACCAGCGCCTCGAAGGGCAAGGCGTTTCTAAACGGTCTCTGGGTCAATCTGCTCAATCCCAAGATCATCATCTTCTTCATGACTTTCCTGCCGCAATTCGTCAGCGTCAATGATCCGCATGTGACCGGCAAGCTGATCTTTCTCGGCGTGCTGTCGATCCTGATCGCGCTGCCGGTCGCCATCATCGTGGTGCTGGGCGCCAACGGGCTGGCAGAGTGGCTCAGGCGCAAGCCGCAGGTGATGCGCGCCGTGGACTATGTCTTTGCCGGGGTGTTTTCGGTGTTCGCGGTCAAGATCCTGCTGACCCAGAGCCGCTGATCCATGTCGGTGACAGTTTAGAGCCGCCGATCAGCCTTAGGTCTCGGTCAGGTCCGAGCGGCTTTGCCGCTCACTCGGCAGCCAGCGGCCGGCATTGCGGCCGGCGAACAGCCAGTAGATGCTGGCGCCGATGATGCCGCAGGCCGCGTGGATGGCGATCAGTTGCGTGGGCTCGATGGACGCTGCCGAGCCCGTCGCAAACGGCATGCTGGCTGCAGCCAAGGCAATGGCGCCGCCGGCCAGCGCATGGCTGAGCCAGTCGCGGCGGCGCCAGAATTCGAAGATGGCGATGATAATGAAGGCCGGCAGCAGCGCTGCCCGGGCAAACAGGCTGGCGACGCCAATAAGACCGATAACCAGTGTCACGGTGAGCTCAACGTCGCTGAAACGGCCGAAATCCTCGGGCCGGATCAACCGGGCGAGAAACGCATAGGCCAATCCTGCGGCCAGACAGCCGATGAAAAAGCCGAAGGCGATGGCAAACATCCGGACGAGCAGGCGGAGAATGTCGCTCATCGCTCGTTTCAGTCAGCGCCGTGGCCGGCGATCATCATCGCCTGCAGCGCCATGTCTTCCAGCTGGTCACGATCCTTCTTGCGCATGCGCTCGGATTCGCTCTTGAGCTGGCCGCAGGCGGCGAGAATGTCGCGGCCGCGCGGGGTGCGGATCGGCGAGGCATAGCCATTGGCGTTGACGAAATCGGCGAAGGTCTCGATCTGCTCCCAGTCCGAACACTCGTAAGCCGAACCGGGCCAGGGGTTGAACGGGATCAGGTTGATCTTGGCCGGGATTCCCTTGAGCAGCCGCACCAGTTCCTTGGCGTCAGAGAGAGAATCATTGACGCCCTTGAGCATCACATATTCAAAGGTGATCCGGCGCGCATTGGAGACGCCGGGATAGGTGCGGCAGGCGTCGAGCAGTTCCTTCAGCGGATACTTCTTGTTGATCGGCACCAGCTCATCGCGCAACTCGTCGCGCACGGCGTGCAGCGAGATTGCCAGCATGACGCCGATTTCCTCGCCGGTGCGGACGATGCCTGGCACCACGCCGGAGGTCGAGAGCGTGATGCGGCGGCGCGACAGCGCCAGGCCGTCGCCATCGGAGGCTATCAGCAGCGCCTGCTTGACGTGATCGAAATTGTAAAGCGGCTCGCCCATCCCCATCATGACGATGTTGGTGACCTTGCGGCCTTCCGTCGGCACGATGGCGCCCTGCGGCGTGTCCTTGTGCGGGAAATCGCCGAGCCGGTCACGCGCGACCAGCAATTGCGACAGGATTTCTTCCGCCGTCAGATTGCGCACCAGCTTCTGGGTGCCGGTGTGACAGAAGGTGCAGGTCAGCGTGCAGCCAACCTGGCTGGAGATGCACAGCGTGCCGCGGCCTTCCTCGGGAATGTAGACGGTCTCGACCTCGACGGGACGGCCGGCGCCGCGCGGCGGAAACCGCATCAGCCATTTGCGGGTGCCGTCATTGGAGATCTGCTCCTCGACGATTTCCGGTCGGGCCACGGTGTAACGCGCAGCGAGGTTCTCGCGCAGCTCGCGCGAGATCGTGTGCATGTCGGCAAAATCGGACGAGCCGCGCACGTAGAGCCAGTGCCAGATCTGGTTGACCCGCATCTTGCGCTGCTTTTCGGGCACGCCGGCATCGGCCATGGCGGCCACCATTTCCTCGCGGCTCATGCCGATCAGAGTCGGCTTGCCGTCCATCCCCTGGCTCGCCGTTTTGGCAGCCTGAGACGGGGCGGGACGCGCGGAAGGGTCTGTCAGGTCAATGGTCGCTGGCATCACGGACTCGGTTCTGATGTTGCAAGATTGGCCGCGTCCTACCAGCTTTTAAGGCTTACGTCACCATCGCTGTGATGTCGCAGGCGCAAGGGTGCTACGGATCGTGCGGGTTTTGCGGCATAACCCGGAAGCGGAGCCGGTCCCGCAGCCCGATAAACCAGGCCCTGACAGGTCTGCGCCGGAGCGGAGTTTCTGTGCTGCGAGGCACGGTGGCGGGAGCCTGTCTTGTTCTGCAGCGACTGGGCACATCAAGCGGCGGTCCGGGCGTCGGCGCCCAGGGTCCGAGGCGATAGGCAATCATGGTGGCGTGGTCGTAATAACTCATGGCTGGCCTCCTGTTGCAGACAGGAAAGCAAAGGCCTGCTGACAGTACGGTGTCAGCAGGGGCTGTGATAGTGTCAGCAGCAAAGGCCCGCTGAACACGAGACCCTGACCATGCGCCGTTCAGACCGATTGTTTGAAATCATCCAGATCCTCAGATCCGCGCGCAAGCCGATCACCGCCGAGACGCTGGCGGGACAGCTCGAGGTTTCGATCCGGACGATCTACCGCGATATCGCAGCATTGCAGGTGATGAACACGCCGATCGAAGGGGAAGCCGGGATCGGCTACATCATGCGCAGGGGCTATGATCTGCCGCCGCTAAATTTCGATCTGGAGGAGATCGAGGCGCTGAGGGTTGGCCTGGCATTGCTGTCGCGCACCGGGGACAGCGCGCTGCAGCGGGCAGCCCGGCGGATCCACGAGAAGATCGATGCGTTGCATGGTCCTGCCAACTGGCTGCAGGTGGCACCCTGGGGCGCGGCGCTGGACGACCCGGCAAAGGGCTGCGTGTCGAAGTCGACGCTCAGGGACGCCATCCGGGGGGAGCGCAAGCTGGAACTGGTCTACCAGGACGAACAGGGCTGCCGGACCACCAGGACGGTGCGGCCGCTGGCGCTGGTCTATCATCTCGAATGCGTGATGCTGGCCTGCTGGTGCGAGCTCAGGGCCGGGTTCCGGCATTTCCGCACCGACCGCATCTACGCGTGCCGGATGCTCGACGAGAGCTTTGCCGGCCAGGGCGATGCCTTGAGAGCCATCTGGCCGGATCAGGACCGCTGGGGCAGTGTCGAGCCGGGTGTGGCCGAACCCGTTTGACTTACTGGATTTCGAGTTCTGGCTCTGGCTCGGGCACGCGTTCCGTGGTGGCCGATGCGATCAGGGCGGCCTGAACGGCGGCGGCACTTGCCGGAGACGGCCTCAGCATGGCGTCGACAAAACCGGGAATATCCATGCGTGGCAAGGCCGGTTCGCCGGTCAATTGCTTGAGGCCGACCAGGGTCGCGTAGATCAGGGTCGCCCGGGAGCGGGCTTCGGGGCCGGTCAGGCCGGCGCCGCGCATCTGCAAGGTGAGAAAGGCCAGCCGCTCGGTATCGGCGTCGCGGACCACGGTCTGCACGGCTTCGTCGCCGGCGGCCCAGTGCCTGATGGCGACTTCGGTCATCGGCCCGCCATAATCGCGGGTGGGGACGTGCAGGATGTCTTCGATGAAGCGGATGAAGAGGTCGCGCGGCGTCAGTTCCGGCGAGACCATGGACGCGATCACATCGCTGGTGGCGATGCGGCGCCAGTGTTCGACCATGGCCGCGCGGAGCGCTGCCAGATCTTCAAAGTGCCAGTAGAACGAGCCCTTGGTGACACCCAGTTCCTTGCACAGGTAATCGACCCGGATCGCTTTCGGGCCTGCGCTGGTCAGTAGCTTGAAGGCGGCCTTGATCCAATCTTCAGGCGTGAGTGTCTGTTTCGTGGCCATGCCGTCCCATATCCAATGCGATACGCCATCCAATCAATGGTCCGATTCCTTACACATGTTATGGATAACAAATGGTTAAGATCGCCTGTCCGGGATGACTGGGATGTCACGGGGAGCATTTCAAAACTTGTTGCGCCAACGAAAAAGGGAAGGCCGGATGAGTGGCCTTCCCTTTGAGCTCAGTGCTGAAAACAGCTCAGTTGCAGCTGGAGATCTGGTTGAGCGCCGCCGTCACGCCCTTGAGCGAGTAGCTGTAGGAGGTTGCGGTGCCGCGGCGCGAGGTTGCCTTGACGGTCATCGAGGACCCGGCCTTCATTGCGGCAACCAGTTGCGGTTCCTGCGCGGCATTTTCCACCCAGGCCGAGTTGCCACGGGTGAAGAGGGTGAAATCGCGGCCATCGATGTTGACCTGGATCTTGGAAGATTCCTGCAGCGGATAGCCCATCATGGCCTGCGGCTCATAGCTGACATTCTGGCCAGGCCGCTGCGAGATGAGAAAGAAGATGTCGCCGTGATCGACATTGGTCGGCGCCTTGCTGGTTGGCACCGAAAGGACATAGCAGACCTTTCCCCCCGCTGAATTGTACGAATAAGCCCCCCAGGCATCAAACTGCTGGATCCTGGTGGGCGATTGCGCCGCCGCGGCGGCGGTCAATGCAAAAAGCGCCGTCACTGCGGTTGCGATTGTCTTCCCAAACATGGCTTTCCTACCGGTTCGTGGTCCTGTGTCATGCGCTGTGCGCGATGACATTTCCCGCTGGTTGCGAGGTGATTGGTTCATTTTGACTTAATCCTGGTTACCAAACCGTCAATAAATCCCGCAGAAAGCCAGTAATCATGTCTCGCCGCGGGCCGGCGCGTCCCTTACTCACTGTTTGTAACAATGTGAATCCGGCAACAGTTTGACCTTTATGGAATCCGTTGTACGTGTTCATATGTCGGTCGCAGGGCGGCGGCTGATCGCAGGGAGTTCACGGGGTTGCGCGCAGTTAATGTCGAATGAAATGAAAGAGCGGTTTGTCCGGCTTGCCTCAGCGGTCGCCGAAAGGCGGGATCAGACGGCATTTGCCGAGTTGTTCGACTATTTCGCGCCGCGGTTGAAATCCTACCTGATGCGGCTCGGCATGGAACCCGGCCAGGCCGAAGAGCTGACCCAGGAAGTGATGATCGTGCTCTGGCACAAGGCGGGATTGTTCGATCCGGTCAAATCATCGCTGTCGACCTGGCTGTTCCGGATCGCGCGCAACCGCCGGATCGACGCGTTCCGTCGCGACAAATCGGCGCTGCTCGATGCGGATGACCCGGCCTTGCAACCCTCCCAGCCCGAATCAGCGGATGATATCGTCGAGGCTGAAGAGCGCGACGAGCGGGTGCGCAGGGCGATGCTCGACCTTCCCGACGAGCAGGCGGAGCTGGTCAAGCAGGCGTTTTTTCTCGGTCGCTCGCACAGCCAGATCGCCGAGGATACCGGCCTGCCGCTGGGCACGGTCAAATCCCGGATACGGCTGGCGTTTTCGCGTCTGCGCCGGAGCCTGGAAAGTGATGGCGGCGAGATGACGATGCATTGAGCCCTGCAGGGGCTGCGCAATCGCGTGCGGCAGGCTGCAGTCAGAAGGACCGGACCGGACCGGACCTCAGGCCTTGGCCTTGTCTCCATCGAGATTGGCAATCGAATTGCGCGCAGCAACGCGGTGCGCTTCGGTCATGTTCGTGCGGACAGTCGCAATCGCCAGGGTCAGCACGGCGATGTCATCGGAAAATCCAACCAGCGCCAGAAAATCGGGCACCGCGTCGGTGGGCAGGATGAAGTAGGCCAGAGCGCCCATGAGCACGGCCTTGGCCTTGGCCGGAGTCTTCGGATCGAGCGCGCAGTAATAGGCTGCGACGACGTCTTCTGCCAGCGGGATCTGCTTGGCAGCCTTGCCGAAGGTGCGCCAGAATCCGGCACGGACGGATTTTTCATCCGCGCCTGTGGTCTTGTCGCTGGAGAGGTTTTCCGGTTCGAGAATTTCGCCATCAAGGCCGGTCATGTGCAGGCCTCCTTCGCCCATCTTTTCGGTCAACTTGCCTGCTGAATATGGTGGTTTCGGGGTCTGGCTTCAATGTCAGCCGGTGGTTTTGCCGCCTGCTCCGGCAGCGATGCGGTCCATCGCGACGGCGAGATCGAAGTCGAGACCGGTCAATCCGCCGGCATCATGGGTGGTCAGACGCACATCCACCTTGTTGTAGACATTCTTCCATTCCGGGTGATGATCGAGGTTCTCGGCGACGAGCGCTGCGCGGGCCATGAAGCCGAAGGCTTCGCTGAAATCCTTGAACTTGAAGGTCTTGTCGAGCGCGGTTTCGCCTGCATCAATGTCCCATGAGGCCACAGCGGCAAGCTTTTCGGCAATGGCTGTGCTATCGAGTTTCTGGCGCGGCATGGCGTCCTCCGGGGTTGGTTCTTGGTAAAATGGCGGTCGAATGATGACACCTAGCGTAGCAAATGAAGCGGAAAAGGCCCAAATCTCGGTGCTGTTTGTCTGCATGGGCAATATCTGCCGTTCGCCCCTTGCCGAAGGTATCTTCCGCAAGGGTCTCGCAGAGGCAGGGCTGTCGAAGCTGGTGGCGGTTGATTCGGCGGGTACCGGAAACTGGCACCAGGGTGACGGTCCCGATCCCCGCTCGGTGGAAACCGCCCTGCAGCACGGGATCGACATTTCCGGGCAACGGGCGCGGCAGGTGACGCCGGACGATTTTGACCGCTTCGACATGATCTTCGCCATGGACCGCGCCAACGAGGCGACGATGCGGGCGCGGGCGCCGTCTTCACGGCACGGCAAGATCAAGCTGTTTCTCGAGCACACGCTGGGCAGCCGGGCCGATGTGCCCGACCCCTATTATGGCGGCGAGGACGGGTTCGAGGATGTCTATCAGTTGTTGCGCGAGGGCTGCAGCGAGCTGGTCTCCAGGCTGGAGAAGGAATTGCGCCAGCCCAGCGAGTAGGCCTCTTCCACCAGATAGGGGCCGCCACCGACCGAATCGCGCGACGACATCACCACGAAGCGGCCGACATCGAAGGGCAGGGTGCAGAAATCGCCGCGCCCGCCGAGATATTTGACCACATCGGCGACACGTGCATTGCGCAGCCGGGCCAGCGTCACATGCGGCGAGAAGCGGCGGGGATCGGGCGGCAGACCGTGGCGCTGGCAGATCCGCTCGATTTCCGCCTGCAACGCCATCAGCTCCGGCGAGGGCGCGACGCCGGCCCAGATGGAATGCGGCTTCTTCGATCCGAAGGAGCCCATGCCGGAGAGCGTGAGGGAGAAGGAGGGCCGGTCGATCCGGTCGAAGGCCGCGATCAGCTCATCGGCGGTGTGGCAATCGATGTCGCCGATAAATCGCAGGGTAATGTGGTAATTCTCACCCCGCATCCAGCGCGCGCCGGGCAATCCGCCGCGCAGGAGGGAGAGGGACAAGGCCGCCTCCCGGGGAACTTCGAGTGCGGTAAAAAGTCTGGGCATTGCGTGTCCCCCGAATCACCGTTTGATCCGAGCGAACCACTTCACGAAGATCAGGGCAAGCACCGAAATTTCGGGTTCCCGTCGGTCGGCTGCCTCATTCAGCCTTGATCTGCGACAGGAATTGTTCCGCAACGGGCAGGATCTTCTCCACCATCGTATTGATTCCATTGGGGTTGGGGTGCATGCCGTCGCCCAGCAGCTGGTCAGGGTTGCCGGTCACCCCGTCGAGGAAAAATGGATACAGTGTCAACTCATACCGGGCTGCGAGATCGGGATAGATGGCGTTGAACTTGGCCTCGTAATCGCCACCCATGTTGGGCGGCGCCAGCATGCCGGCAAGCAGCACTGCAATCCCGCGTTCCTGAAGCCGTTTGATCATCGCCTCCAGGTTGTCGCGGGTCTTTTCCGGCGGCAGGCCCCTGAGCGCATCATTGGCGCCGAGTTCGAGAATGACGCCGTCGGTACCTTCGGGCACCGACCAGTCGAGCCGCGCCAGACCGCCGGATGTGGTGTCGCCGGAAACCCCGGCATCGGTGATCGAGACATCGTGTCCGCGTTCGCGCAAGGCCGCCTCGAGCCGGGCCGGAAAGCCCTCGCTGGCCTGAAGATTGTAGGCAGCCATGAGGCTGTCGCCGAAGCCGACGAGCTTGACCTCCTCGGCGGTCGCCGCCCGCATCGGGGTGGCTGCCAGTCCGAGACTGAGACACAATGCGGTGATGAGGCTCTTAAAACGCATGGGCTAAACCTTTAAAACGCACCGGGCTGCCCCTAAGTGCTCGACATCAGCCGGTTCACGCCCGACAACTCCCTTTCCATATAGGATGTTCAGCCCGTGTCTCAATCTCCAGCAAAACCCATTGTCACATTGCGGCAAGCCAATCTGACCCTGGGCAACGGCGCATCCTCGGTTCACGTGCTCAAGGGCATCGATATCGACATCAACCAGGGCGAATCCGTCGGCATTGTCGGGCCGTCAGGATCGGGCAAATCAACGCTTCTGATGGTCATCGCCGGGCTGGAACGGCTCGATTCGGGTGAAGTTCATGTCGCCGAACAGGCCTTGCACGCGCTGAGCGAAGACGCGGTCGCTGCCGTGCGCGGCCGTTCCGTCGGCATCGTGTTCCAGTCGTTTCACCTCATTCCGAACATGACGGCGCTTGAAAACGTCGCCGTGCCGCTGGAACTTGCGGGCAAGGCCAATGCCTTCGAACGGGCGCGCGAGGAGCTGATCGCGGTGGGGCTGGGCGAACGGCTGACCCATTATCCGGGTCAATTGTCGGGTGGCGAGCAGCAGCGTGTGGCCATTGCCCGGGCGCTCGCGCCGGATCCGGTGCTGATCGTGGCGGATGAGCCAACCGGCAATCTCGATGGCGAGACCGGGCGGCAGATTGCCGATCTGCTGTTTGCCAAACAGGCCGAGCGCGGCACAACGCTGCTGCTGGTCACCCATGATCCGGTGCTGGCGGAACGCTGCCAGCGGCAGATATCGGTGCGCTCGGGCCGTATCGTGTCCGGCGATGATGCGCACGCTGCCGCCAAGGCGATTGCCTGATGGCGCCGGCAGGGGCGAATACCGCGGGCAACACGAAGGCCAATGGCCTGAGGCTTGGTCTCGCGGCACGGCTGGCGTTGCGCGAATTGCGCGGCGGCCTTTCCGGATTTTACATCTTTCTCGCCTGCGTGGCGCTGGGCACCGGCGCGATTGCCGGGGTAAATTCTGTCTCGCAGATGATGACCGGCTCGATTGCGTCGGAAGGCCAGACAATTCTCGGCGGCGACATTCGCTTCGAGAGCGACAATCAGGATATCGGTGAGGCCGAGCGGGCCCATGTCGAAGAGCTCGGCACGGTCTCCTCGGGTCTGAACATGCGCACCATGGCGCGCAAGCCCGACGGTTCGGACCAGTCACTGGTCGAGTTGCGGGCGGTGGACGATGTCTATCCGCTCTATGGCGGCTTCGAGACGGTTCCGCCGATGCCGCTTGCCGAGCTGTTTGCCGAAAGCGACGGTTCCTATGGCGCCGCGGTGGCACAGATCTTTCTCGACCGGCTGGATTTGAGCGTCGGCGACACGGTGCTGGTCGGCGAGGCCAGCCTGGAAATTCGCGGTGTCATTACCGCTGAACCTGATTCGCTTTCGGAAGGTTTCGGTTTTGCACCGCGGCTGATGATGTCGCGTGAAGGTCTTGAGGCAGCCGGGTTGATCCGGCCGGGTAGCCTGGTGGAATACAGCTACCGGGTGCGGCTTGATGACGGAGCCAGCGCCAGGGATCTGGCAGCCCTGCGCGAAGAGGCCACCACCCGCTTTCCCGATGCCGGCTGGTCGATCCGCACCAGTCAGAACGCAGCCCCTTCGCTGACCCGCAACATCGAACGGTTTTCGCAATTCCTGACGCTCGTCGGGCTGACGGCGCTGATTGTCGGCGGCGTCGGCATCGCCAATTCGGTGCGGGCCTGGCTCGACGGCAAGCGCGGTGTGATCGCGACGCTGAAATGCGTCGGTGCGCCGTCGAAGCTGGTGGTGGCGATCTACCTGATCCAGGTGATGTTGATTGCGGCCTTCGGGGTTCTTCTGGGGCTGGCGCTGGGCGCTGCGACGCCGTTCCTGGCAGCCGGCGCGCTGAGCGGCATCATTCCGATTTCCGTCAGCGCCTCGTTCTACCCGGCCTCGCTGGCGATTGCCGCCGGGTTCGGGTTGATGACCGCATTTGCGTTTGCGGTTCTGCCACTTGGCCGGGCGGGCGAAGTGCCGGCCACGGCGCTGTTCCGGCAGCAGGGATTCGAGGCCAGTTCTCTGCCGCGCTGGCCCTATCTGCTGACGGCCGGGCTGACGCTGGCGGCCCTGTGCGTTGCCGCGATCTGGTTTGCCGATGACCGGCGCATTGCGATGGTCTTTGTTGCCGCGGTGATTGTTGCCTTTGCGGTGCTCAGGCTTGTCGGCCATGCGGTGCAGCTGATTGCGAAGCGCTGGCCCGCGGTGCGCTCGACGCCGCTCAGGCTGGCGATCGGCAATATTCACCGTCCCGGCGCGCTGACACCGTCGGTGGTTCTGTCGCTCGGTCTCGGCCTGGCGCTTCTGGTGACGCTGGCGCTGATCGACACAAACTTGCGACGGGAACTCTCGGGCAATCTGCCGGAGCGGGCGCCAAACTTCTTCTTTGTCGACATCCAGTCGAACGAGATCGAGGGTTTCGAGAATGTGCTCATGGAGCTGGCGCCGGAAGGCAAGGTGATCAAGGTGCCGATGCTGCGCGGGCGGATCACCCAGCTCAAGGGCGAAGAGGTCAATGCCGACAATGTGCCGTCGGAGGCGCGTTGGGTGCTCAGAGGCGACCGCGGCGTCACCTATGCGAAAAACCAGCCTGAAAACTCGCGGCTGGCCGAAGGCGAATGGTGGCCGGCCGACTACCAGGGCGAGCCGCTGGTCTCGTTCTCGGCCGAAGAAGCGGGTGAAATTGGTCTTGCTGTCGGCGACACGATCACGGTTTCGGTGCTGGGACGGGCGATCACCGCCCGAATCGCCAATCTGCGTGAAGTCGAATGGGAATCGCTGTCGATCAACTTCGTCATGGTGTTTTCGCCCAATACATTTGCCGGCGCGCCGCACTCCTGGATGGCGACCCTGTCCGATCCGAACGCGGATGCGGCGGCCGAGGGCGAGGTGCTGCGCGCTGTGACCCAGGCCTATCCGACGATCACCAGCGTGCGGGTCAAGGATGCGCTGGAACTGGCCAACCGGCTGGTCGGCCAGATCGGCATCGCCATCCGGGCCGCGGCGCTGGTGGCGCTTGTGGCCTCGGTGCTGGTGCTTGCCGGTGCGCTGGCGGCGGGCAACCGCTCGCGAATCCACGATGCGGTGGTGCTCAAGACGCTGGGCGCGACCCGTGCGACGCTGATCAGGGCCTATGTCTATGAATATGGTCTGCTGGGTCTGGCGACTGCAGTGTTTGCGCTGGGTTTCGGCGGCGTGGCCTCCTGGTTCGTGGTCAGCCAGATCATGACACTGCCGTCCGATTTCATGCCCGACATTGCGCTCATGACGCTTGCCGGGGCGCTGGTTCTGACGGTCGGCATCGGTCTTGCAGGGACATGGCGGGTGCTTGGCCAGAAGGCCGCACCGGTTTTGCGGGAGCTTTGAGGCCAGATCGCCTTAACCATCACGCAAATCAACCTAATTCCGCTCATCTTGAGTCACAAAGGGCCTTGTCGTCGCCACTGTTCATCCTCATATTGTAGGCAGGCATGCTGGAGCCCCGCAGCGGCGCCTGGGTCTTTGAGCCCGACACCGTAATCCTTACCGGGGCTTATAAAGAGGAAAACATGGCTGACCTTCGCAATTCGAATGTCCGCGCAGCAAATGGCGCCTATGCAGGCGCCGCTATCGATGAAGGCCTTCGCGCCTACATGCTGCGCGTTTACAACCTGATGGCAATGGGACTGGGCATCACTGGTGTCGCAGCCTATGCAATTGCAATGCTTGCAACCACCAATGACCCGGCCTCCGCCGTGGCAACGATGGGCAATGGCAAGATGCTGACCGGTCTCGGTGCCGCGCTCTATGGCTCGCCGCTGAAGTGGGTGGTCATGCTGGCACCGCTCGGGATGGTGTTCTTCCTGAGCGCCCGCATCGAGAAGATGAGCGTATCGGCTGCGCAGACCACCTTCTGGGTGTTTGCCGCGCTGATGGGCATCTCACTGTCGTCGATCTTCCTGGTCTACACCAGCGCATCGATCACGCAGACCTTCTTCATCACCGCAGCTTCGTTCGGCGCATTGTCGCTGTTCGGCTACACGACGAAGAAAGACCTGTCGGCGATGGGCTCGTTCCTGATGATGGGTCTGTTCGGCCTGATCATCGCGATGGTGGTCAACATCTTCCTGCAGTCGAGCGCGCTCCAGTTCGCGATCTCGGGCATCGGCGTGCTGATCTTTGCAGGTCTGACCGCCTATGACACGCAGCAGATCAAGTCGATGTATTATGAAGGCGACACCGACGCCACTGCCGGCCGCAAGGCCATCATGGGTGCGCTGCGTCTCTATCTCGACTTCATCAACCTGTTCATGTTCCTGCTGCAGTTCCTCGGCAATCGCGAGTAGTCTGCACGGCACTGATCAAGAAAAAGGCGGTCTTCGGGCCGCCTTTTTTGTTGGCCGCGCGAGCGGTCAGCGATACACCGGAAACCTGACCCACCGGACAGAATTCCATGATCCTTCGCGATGCAACACCCGCCGATCTCACAGACATTACCCGCATCTACAGCGACAGCGTTCTCCACGGTGTGGCGAGCTATGAGCTCGTGGCGCCTGACGCGGCCGAGATGGCGCGGCGGATGGCGGCGATTACCGACAATGGTTATCCCTATCTGATTGCCACAGACGAAGACGGCACGGTGCTTGGCTACGCCTATGCGTCGGCCTTCCGGACACGGCCGGCCTATCGCTGGCTGGTCGAGGATTCAATCTACCTGGCGCCTCAGGCCCGCGGGCAGGGCGTCGGCCGGGCCTTGCTCGAAGCGCTGATTGCGCGCTGCGAGACCCTGGGCTTCCGGCAGATGGTGGCGGTGATCGGTGGCGCGCACCCGGCCTCGATCAAGCTGCATCAGAAGGCGGGCTTTGTCAGTTCCGGCATGATCAACGGCTCCGGTCACAAGCACGGAAACTGGCTCGATACGGTGTTCATGCAAAGGCCGCTGGGTGAAGGCAAGCAGACGGATCCTGACCCGGCGAGCTATCCGGGGACCCTTTTCAAGGAGTAGCGGGGTGCTTCACCGCACCAGGCGTGGCGGCTTGTCGAAATATTTCAGCACGGTTTCGAGTTCGTGGCCGCGCTTGAGCACCAGCCCGGCGGCGGAAATGATGGCGAAAGCGCCTTGCTTGCGGGCACGCGAGGGATCTTTCTCGATCCGGTAGAGCGGCACTTCGCTGGCACGGCGGAAGGCAGAGAACACCGCCTTGTCGCGCAGGTGATCGATCGCATAGTCGCGCCAGTGGCCCTCGGCCACCATGCGGCTGTAGACCTGCAGGATGCGATCGAGTTCACGGCGTCTGAATGTGACCGGTTCTGGGGTGTTGCGGCGACGGTGCTCGCTCAGGTCAACGGTTGCGGTACCGCTCGGCTGTCCGCCCTTATCGCGGCCCGCCGCGTAATCCGTTCCATCAGCCATTATCTGGACTGCAAATCAGTTTTCATCCGGCCAGTTTGCCTGACACAGGCATAATTTCAAGCACGAGGCGGGACTTTTCGCGCCGAAGCTCCGCGTCGGGGATGCCGCACTGCAGCATCACGAAAGGCTTCCAGCCGTCGTGTTTGTTTACTCCAGCCCGGGGAAAAATCGAAGTTCGACCCATTTGGGCCGCATTTCAGCCAAAACCTTGCCGGAATTGACCGCGATTGTTCAAGAGTTGCCTCAGACGGTTCGAACCGGGGACTTCGGATTTACAGCCCCCCAGCCCCCTCGGAGTTCCCGGGACGGATCATCTCGAAAAGCACGCAGGCCCGGATCGGCAACGGTTTTAGGTCTGCGTGTCGAGAGCGTCTCAGATCGTCCCCGCGCACTAGGCGTGAGGCAACACCCCCAATACCCCAGATTTAGACCGGCTTCGGCCGGTCTTTTTTTGTCCGCATGCCAGCTGCTCAGTCTGGCAGGGTCAGATCTCGGTTGCGCCGAGAATGCGGCCCGGGTAGCCGTCCTTGCTGACTTCCTGCAGCAGTATGGCGCATCGGCGGCCGGGATGGGCGGAGATGACCGAGCCAGGCAGTTTCAGGTTGACCTTGTGGCCGTTCCACATGCCGACGGTTTCCATGTCGCGGACGCTGTGGCGATAGGTGATGGTGCGTCCGGTGTTCTCACCGCGATCGATCTCGACGGTGGTGGCATCGTCGAAATAGACCGCTATGATATCGGCCTTTCCGACGCCGTCGCCTATGGAAATGCGCAGCTCGTCAGCGTTCATGAATGCCGACACATCGACGGTCAGACCGGCGCCCTCGGTGGAGAATTTCTCCACCATGTTGCTGATTGCGGCTCCGTCCGCGCCATTGACGTGGCTCTGGCCGTTGATCACCGCCTGCGGGGTGTAGACGCCGTTGCGGTTGAAGGTCTTGGCATAGCCATATTGCCGCTGGGTGTTGGCCTTGCTCGACAGCGTGTCGGCCCAGCCGAGATAGTTCCAGTAGTCGACATGGTAACTCAGCGCCAGCACGTCGTCCTGTTCGGCCAACCTTGCCAGCTCCTCGTCTGCCGGCGGGCAGGACGAGCAGCCCTGGCTGGTGAACAGCTCGACCACGCCCTTGAGCTCTCCAGCCGCTGCCGCGCCGGGGGCTGCCAGCACCGATGTGGCTGTCAGGACCGGAAGGGCAAGAGCAAGGAGAAGGGTACGTGCAGTCATGAAGGGGTATCCGTTTCGTTCGGGTGGGCCTGAGAAACTATACAGATTTGTACCGTGGAGTCCCGGACACGTCCAAATCACGTTGCGGTGAGAGGTTCCAGGCTCAATTCACGCAAGGGTGCATGTACCCAAACGAAAAACGCCGGAGCAATAATGCCCCGGCGTCCTGGTGTCAGTGACTTGCGTGCCAGGTTCTGTCCCGTCAGGCAGCCAGATCGCGCAGAACGGTCTGCAGGATGCCACCGTTCTTGAGGTAGCCGAGTTCGTCGAGCGTATCGACGCGGCAGATCAGGGGAACATCCTTGACCGTGCCATCGGCGAAGGTGACCTTTGCGACCTTCTTGTCGCCAGGCTGGACATTGGTCAGCCCGTCGATCGTAACAGTCTCGTCACCCTTCAGGCCGAGGCTTTCCCAGCTGGTGCCTTCCTCGAAGACAAACGGGATCACACCCATGCCGACCAGGTTGGAGCGGTGAATGCGCTCGTAGGACTGGGCGATGACGGCGCGGACGCCGAGCAGGTTGGTGCCCTTGGCAGCCCAGTCACGCGACGAACCATTGCCATATTCGGCGCCGGCGAAGATGACCAGCGGGACGCCCTCTGCCTTGTACTGCATGGCCGCATCGAAGATCGAGACTTCCTCGTTGGACGGATAGTGGAAGGTGTAGCCGCCTTCGCGTCCGTTCGGTCCGAGCATGTGGTTGCGCAGCCGGATGTTGGCGAAGGTACCGCGCATCATGACTTCGTGGTTGCCACGGCGGGTGCCGTACTGGTTGAAGTCCATCACGCCGACGCCATGGTCCATCAGATAGGCGCCTGCGGGCGACTGTGCCTTGATCGAACCTGCGGGCGAGATGTGGTCGGTGGTGATCTTGTCGCCGAACAGACCGAGCACGCGTGCGCCCTTGATGTCGGAAATGCCTGCGCCGGTCTTGCCCATGCCCTCGAAATAGGGCGGGTTCTGGACATAGGTCGAGTTGTCGTCCCAGGCATAGGTCTGGCTCTCCGGCGCTTCGACGGCCTGCCAGTTCTCGTCACCCTTGAACACGTCGGCATATTTGGCCGCGTAGAGGGCGCGGGTGACGTATTTCATGATGAACTCCTGGATCTCCTTGGAAGAAGGCCAGATGTCCTTGAGGTAAACCGGGTTGCCGTCCTTGTCGTCGCCGATCGGCTCGGAGGTCAGATCCTTCTGCACCGAACCTGCCAGCGCGTAGGCCACGACCAGTGGCGGCGAAGCCAGGTAGTTGGCCTGCACGTCAGGCGAGATGCGGCCTTCGAAGTTGCGGTTGCCCGAGAGCACGCCGGCGGCAATCAGACCCTTGTCGTTGATGGTCTTGGAGACCGGTGCGGGCAGCGGGCCGGAGTTGCCGATGCAGGTGGTGCAGCCGAAGCCGACCAGATTGAAGCCGAGCGCATCGAGATCTTCCTGCAGGCCCGACTTTGCCAGGTACTCGGCAACCACCTGGCTGCCGGGGGCCAGCGATGTCTTGACCCATGGCTTGGTCTTGAGACCCTTGGCGCGCGCGTTGCGGGCCAGGAGGCCTGCGCCGATGAGCACGCTCGGGTTCGAGGTGTTGGTGCAGGATGTGATCGCGGCAATGGCGACGTCGCCATGGCCCAGATCGTAATCTTCGCCTTCAACCTGGTAGCGGTTGGCAAGCTGATCTGGCTTCTTGTACTCGTCTTCCAGCGACTTGGCGAAGCCCGAGGCGATGTCTTCGAGCGGAATGCGGCCTTCCGGACGCTTCGGACCGGCCATCGACGGCACGACGGTGCCGAGATCGAGATCCAGCGTGTCGGTGAAGACAGGATCGGCGGCGCCGGATTCGCGCCACATGCCTTGCGCCTTGGAATAGGCTTCAACCAGCTTGATCCGGTTCTCTTCGCGGCCCGAAATGGTCAGGTAGTTGATGGTTTCGCCATCAACCGGGAAGAAGCCGCAAGTTGCGCCGTATTCCGGACCCATGTTGCCGATGGTGGCGCGGTCGGCCAGCGTCATCGAATCCAGGCCAGGGCCGTAGAATTCGACGAACTTGGAAACAACGCCCTTCTTGCGCAGCATCTGAACCACGGTCAGCACCAGGTCGGTGGCGGTGACGCCTTCCTTGAGCGCGCCGGTGAGGCGGAAGCCGATGACTTCCGGCAGCAGCATGGAGATCGGCTGGCCGAGCATGGCGGCTTCGGCCTCGATGCCGCCCACGCCCCAGCCCAGCACGCCAAGGCCGTTGATCATGGTGGTGTGGCTGTCGGTGCCGACGCAGGTGTCAGGGTAAGCGACGGTTTCTCCGTCTTCTTCCTTGGTCCACACGGCCTGGCCGAGATATTCAAGGTTGACCTGGTGGCAGATGCCGGTGCCGGGGGGCACGACGCGGAAGTTCTTGAAGGCCTGCTGACCCCATTTGAGGAAGCGGTAGCGCTCGCCGTTGCGCTCGTATTCGTGCTCGACATTGTGCGCCAGCGCCTGCGGGGTGCCGAATTCATCGACAATGACCGAGTGGTCGATGACCAGGTCGACCGGCACCAGCGGATTGATCTTCTGCGGGTCGCCGCCGAGCGAGACCATGGCGTCGCGCATGGCCGCCAGGTCCACCACGGCCGGGACGCCGGTGAAATCCTGCATCAGCACGCGTGCCGGGCGGTAGGCGATTTCAGCGTCTGCGGTGCCCTTGTTGGTGAGCCACGCAACCACGGCGAGAATGTCTTCCTTCTTGACCGTGCCGCCGTCTTCGTTGCGCAGCAGGTTCTCGAGGATGACCTTCATCGAGAACGGAAGCGCCGAAATTCCTGTCAAACCGTTCTTTTCGGCCTCGGTGAGGCTGTAATAAACGTATTCGGTATCGTCGACCTTGAGGGTGGAACGGCAATTGAAGCTGTCGAGTGATTTGGCCACAGGCAACCCGCTTTCATGAGTTCGGCCGAACATTGAGGGCGAACACCTCGCACGCGGATCGCGTGGACAAGGATGCGGGTACGGTCATTTCCGCTGTCCGCCCGTGACGCTTGGGGCATCATGTTCGGCGCTAGATTGAATTCACGCCGACCGCTGGCGTGGTTGCGGGCGTTATAGATAATTTCGTAAGAACGTGCCAGATCAACCAACGGCCCATTTCAATGTTTTTTTGGGTGGTTAGTTTTTACTGAATGGGACCGCCGGATGCCCTCTGGCGGCCCGGGATGCGGGGGCCGATGCAGGCAGTAGCCACAAAACTCAAGGGACGGCGCGGCGACAGCGTGCTGTTTGAAGATATCGGCTTCACGCTCGGCCGTGGCGAAGCGCTGGTGATCACCGGACCCAACGGGTCGGGCAAGTCGACCCTGCTGCGGATCCTGGCCGGGTTGCTGGGCGCTGATTCGGGCACGTTTTCGCTGCTCGGAGACGATGGCACGGCGTTGCCGGTTGCCGATTACAGCCACTATCTCGGCCACCGCAACGCGATGAAACGGGAGCTCAAGGTGTCGGAGAACCTGGCCTTCTGGCAGAGCTTCCAGGGGGCGGAAAGCGGGGAAGGCATGCCGATCGACGAGGCCATCGACCAGGTCGGGCTCACCGGCGTGGCGCATCTGCCGTTCGGCTATCTCTCCGCCGGTCAGCAGCGGCGCATCGCGCTGGCGCGGCTGCTGGTCAGTTCCCGGCCCTTGTGGCTGCTCGATGAACCCACTGCGGCGCTCGACAAGCGTTCCGACAGGCTGTTTGCCGACCTGGTGCGCGCGCATCTGGAGACGGGCGGGCTGGCGATTGCAGCGACGCATCAGCCGCTTGGGCTCGACAGCGTCCGCGCACTGGAGCTGTCCGGCATTCATAGCACTGTCAGCGACGGGACCTGGGCATGATCGCGCTGATCAAGCGCGATCTGGCGATCGCCACCCGCTCCGGCGGCGCGGCCATGCTCGGCGTGCTGTTCTTTCTCGCCGTGGTCGCCGTCATCCCCTTCGGCATGGGCCCGGATCTCAACCTGCTGGCGCGGATCGGGCCGGCCATCTTGTGGATCGGGGCGCTGCTGGCCTCGCTGCTGGGGCTTGACCGGCTGTTCCAGGCCGACCGCGAGGATGGCTCGCTCGACATGCTGGTGATGCAGGACTGGCTGTCGCTGGTGCTGACTTTGTTTGTCAAAAGCCTGGCGCACTGGTTCGCCACCGGGCTGCCGCTGGTGCTGGCGGCGCCGCTTCTGGGGCTGCTCATGAACATGAGCGCAACGTCCACCGGAGCTGTCATGCTGACGCTGCTGGTGGGGACGCCGGCGATCTCGTTCATCGGTGCGGTAGGCGCTGCGGTGGCGGTGGTGCTGCCGCGCGGCGGGCTCCTGGTGTCGATCCTGATCCTGCCGCTGGCGATCCCGATCCTGATCTTCGGCGTCAGTGCAGCCTATGCCGCGGTGACCGATCCGGATCCGTTCTGGCCACCCTTCATGATCCTGTCGGCGATTGCGCTGTTTTTCGCAGCCCTTGGCCCGGTTGCGGCCGCGGCAGCGCTGAAGGGAGCGTCCGATTGATTTGTCGCATTGAAACCGGATGCGGGACGCATTAGAAAAAAGCCATGAGTGACACCACCATCTCCCAGGGCTGGTTTACCAGCCTCGCCAACCCGACCCGGTTTCTTGCCCTTTCCGGGCGGGTATTGCCGTATCTAGCAACGGCTGCGGTGCTGTCGCTGCTGGTCGGGCTTTACATGTCGTTTGCCGCGCCGGAGGACTACCAGCAGGGCATCACGGTCAGGATCATGTTCATCCATGTGCCCGCCGCCTGGCTTGCGATGATGTGCTATTCGGTGATGGCGATCGCCTCGATCGGCACGCTGGTCTGGCGGCATCCGCTGGCTGATGTGGCGGCCAAGACGGCGCTGCCGATCGGTGCCGCCTTCACCTTCCTGTCGCTGCTCACCGGTTCGCTCTGGGGCCGGCCGATGTGGGGCACCTGGTGGGTGTGGGATGCGCGGCTGACCTCGGTCTTCGTGCTGTTTTTGATGTATCTGGGGCTGATGGCGCTGCACAAGGCGATGGATGATCCGGCCCGCGCCGCACGCCCAGCCGCGGTGCTGACGCTTGTGGGGTTCATCAACATCCCGATCATCAAGTTTTCGGTCGAGTGGTGGAACACGCTGCACCAGCCGGCCAGCGTGATCCGGCTCGACGGTCCGACCATTCACCCGACCATGCTTTATCCGCTGCTGGTGATGGCGCTCGCCTACACGCTGATCTTCTTCACGCTGCATCTGATGGCGATGCGCAACGAGATCCTGCGGCGGCGGGTGCAGACGATGCGGCGCCAGGCAGCCCAGGCCATAGGCGGGGGTCGCTGAGATGATGAGCCATGAAGCCTTTGTTTTTCTCTCCTACGGGGCAACCGCTCTGACGCTTGCCGGGCTGCTCATCGGCATTGTGCTCGACGGCCGGGCGCGGCGGCGTGAACTTGCCGAGCTCGAAGCGCAAGGTGTGCGGCGGCGTTCGGAGCCTGCCGGCGAGGCCAATTGATGAGTGAAAACTCCAATGAAGAAGCAGCCCCTGCACCTGCAAGCCGGAGCAGGCTGCTGATCGCGTTCCTGCCGCTGGTGCTGTTCATCGCGCTGTCGGGCGTGTTTCTCTATCAGCTCGGTTCCGGCAAGGATGCCAGCGAAATCCCCTCGGTGCTGATCGGCACCAAGGCGCCATCGCTCGATCTGCCGCCGCTGGACGGCCTGAGTGCCAATGGCGCCCCGGTGCCGGCGCTTACCGATGCGGCGATCGAGGGCCGGCTGTCGCTGGTCAATGTCTGGGCCTCCTGGTGCGTGCCCTGCCGGCAGGAACATCCGATCCTGCTGGAACTGTCCCGCGATCCGCGGGTCGCGCTTGTCGGTATCAACTACAAGGACAAGAACGAAAACGCGCTGAACTTCCTCAGGGAACTGGGCAATCCGTTTTCCGCCGTCGGCGTCGATCCGGCCGGAAAGGCCGCGATCGACTGGGGTGTCTACGGCATTCCCGAGACCTATCTGGTCGGTCCGGACGGCGAGATCCTGTTCAAGCAGATCGGCCCGTTCACACCTGAAAGCCTGCGCGACAAGCTGTTGCCGGCGATCGAGAAGGCCACCTCCTCGGCGGGCTGAACGGTTTTTTGTCCCAAAGCCCCTGGCGACCCTCGCCTTGGCGGACCGGCGGCTCTATCTTTGCCGTATGAACACGCCCAGATCCTTCCGCCGCCTGGTTCCTGCCGGCGACACCCATGAACGCGAAGTCTGCGCCACTTGCGGCTTTGTCGACTATCAGAACCCGCGCATCGTTGTTGGCTCCGTGGTCCGGCACAAGGGCAAGGTGCTGTTGTGCCGCCGCGCCATCGAGCCGCGCCGCGGCTTCTGGACGGTACCTGCGGGCTATCTTGAACTCAATGAAACGCCCGAGAACGGAGCAAGGCGCGAAGCCCGCGAAGAGGCGCTGGCGCAGCTCAAGCTCGGCGAATTGCTGGCCATCTATTCGGTGCCGCATCTGAGCCAGGTGCAGTTGATCTACCGCGCCGAACTCATCGACCCCGGTGCAGGCGCGGCCCTGTTCGGCGTCGGCGAGGAAAGCCTCGAGGTCGAGCTGTTCAACTGGGACGCGCTGCCAACAGACGAGATCGCTTTTCCGACGGTGCACTGGATGCTCGGCCACGAGCGCGAGGTGATGGAGCGGGGCTATGCCGGTCCGTTCGGGAACCCGGCCTAAAGCAATTCCAGTAAAAGTGGGAACCGGTTTTGAGTTCGGAATTGCGCCAGAACAAAGAGATGGAGCATTGAAGGCGATTTGGATGTCGCCGCAAATGCTCTAGCGGCTCGCACCCGATGGCCAACCTGCATTAAAGCGGCAGGGACGGCCTCATCATCAATACTTAGCAATGTTGCAAACTATTTCTTGACGGCATCCGCCTGCTGCGATACTTAGTCATATGGCTAAGCATGATATTGATCTTTCGAACCTGTTCCACGCCCTGGCGGATCCGACCCGGCGCGCAATGCTGACACGGCTGGCACAAGGGCCGGCGCCGGTAACCGAGCTGGCCGAGCCCACCGGTCTGCGGCTGCCGACGGTGATGCGACACCTTTCGGTGCTCGAGGAGGCGGGGCTGATTGCAACAGCAAAGGACGGGCGGGTGCGCACCTGCGCAATCGTGCCGGAAGCTTTGACGCCGATGCGGACATGGCTCGATGAACAGCGGGCAATCTGGGAATCGCGGCTCGATCGGCTGGATGATTACGTGAAAAAAGTGATGGAGGAGAAAAAGAAATGAAACTGGACCTGAACCCTGAAACGGATTTGAGTTTCACCCGCACGCTGGCGGTTCCGCGGTCTCTGGTATGGGAATGCTGGACGCGGCCGGAACACATTCCGCATTTTTTCGTGCCGGCGCCGCACAAGGTGACGAGCGTGGAGATCGATTTGCGGGTCGGGGGACGCTTCAACACGACCTTCGACGTCGAGGGCAATGTGATGGAAAATTACGGCGTCTATCTTGAGGTGGTGCCGGACGAAAAACTGGTGTTCACCGACAGCTACAGCGAAGGCTGGAAACCTGCGGCCGAGCCGTTCATGACGGCGATCGTGCTGTTGGCGGATGCGCCGGATGGCGGCACCAGCTACACGGCGATTGCTCGGCACCGCAATCCCGACGCGCGCAAGACCCATGAGGACATGGGCTTTGCCGACGGCTGGGGCACCGTGGCGACACAGCTTGAGGCTTACGCAAAAGGGCTTGGACGGTGAGCGAACGCTTCGCCATGCTGAGTTTCGACCGCAAGGTCGCGGCTCCGGTCGAAACCCTGTGGGCCGCCTGGACAGCGCCGGATGCCCGGGCGATCTGGGCGCCGCCCGCACCCACTGTGACTGTCGAGTTTGTCGAGGCCGACACCCGGGTGGGGGGACGTGAAGTTTCCCTGTGCAAGGTCGAAGGCCAATCCGACAACCGCTGCGAAGTCGGCTGGCTGGTGCTGCAGCCCCCGGTCCGAAAGCGCTTGGGCCGAAGCGTGAATTACGAAGTGGTTTCCTGCGAAGGGATCGACCTGTCCGCGGCGCTGGTCACGGCGGAGTTTGCAGGCTCCGGCAATGAAAGCCGCATCGCGGTCACCGTACAGCTCTCCTCGCTGGCCGAGAACATGGAAGCAGGCTACGCCCAGGGCTTTGAGGCAGGCCTCGACAATCTGGCCGGCGTGGCCGGGCGGACAATGCTGATCGAACGGGTCATCGCGGCGCCGCGTGAGGTGGTCTGGGGCGCCTGGTTCAACCCTGACTCCCTGCCCAGATGGTGGGGGCCGGACGGGTATTCCTGCCGGACTGACCGGATCGACCTGCGCCAGGGCGGCGAATGGGTGTTCGACATGATCGGGCCGGACGGCACCGTATTCCCGAATCATCACCGCTATGGCGAGGTCAAAACCGAAGACAGGATCGGCTACGAGCTGCTGTGGGGCGAGAACGGACCCAAACATGCGGATGCCTGGGTGCTGTTCGATGACGAGGACGGCGCCACAAGGATCACGCTGGGCATGGTGTTTTCCAGCTCGGCCCAATTCCAGGAGGCGAAAGGCTTCGGCGCGGAGGAACTGGGCCTGCAGACGCTGGGCAAGCTGGCACAGTTCATCGGCGCAGCCTGAGAACCGGGATATCCGGGTCAGGCGAGCAAGCGGTCATCCTGGGGTTCGCCTTCGAGCATCCGGGTGGCGGCAGAACGCGGCAGTTTCAGCACGAAGGCGGTGGTGCCGTCGACGCACTCGACATCAATGCTGCCGTTATGGGCCCGGGCGATCGATGAGGCGATAAACAGACCCAGCCCCAGGCCTTCATTTTTTGCTTTCTGGCCGCGCCGGTAAGGGCGAAACAGGTCGCGCTTGAGATCGTCGGGGATCGGCTCGCCGCGATTGGAGACCGTTATGGAAATTTCACTGCCGGTTTCCGTTCCCTTGACCGCGATGACGGAACCGGGCGCTGCGTGGTTGCTGGCGTTTGACAACAGGTTGGAGACCGCCTGGGCAATGCGCGAGGCATCGCAACACACCGGCCCGTCCAGGCGCAAATCGAGGTCGATCTGGTGTTCGGGTGCGGCCATGCGGATTTCCTCGACGACCTCGTTGATCGCCTGTACCAGCGGTGCGTCCGGGGTTGGGGCGATGCGAATGCCGCCGCCGAGACGGGATTTGGCATGCATCATGATGTTGTCGATCAGCTCGTTCATGCGCCGCATCGAAGACCGCATAAGCGGCAGAACCGCGGCGATCCTGGCGGGCTCGGGGTGCCTTTCGAGCTGGCGAAGCCCCGCGCCGAAGGCTGCGACCGGGTTGCGCAGGTCGTGGCCCAGCACGGCGACAAATTCTTCCTGGATCTGCGCCATTTCACGCTCTTTTTCGAGCAGCAGTTCCTGCGCCGCCAGTTGTTCCTCGGTCTCCAGCGTCTGGCTGATGACACTGGCAAACATCTCGAGCATGGCGACCACGCGCGGGTGCTTGACGTCACGGATTTCCGTGTCGATGGCGCAGAGTGTGCCGAAGAAACTGCCGTCGCTGCGGTAAATCGGGATCGAGGCATAGCTGACAATGCCGAAATTCATTGCGATGGGGTGGTTCTGGTAGATGTCGTCGGTGGCGACGTCGTTGAACAACACCTGTTCGCCGGTGCTGCGGACCGACTGGCAGAAGGTGGACTGGATCTCGATCTCGTCACCCTCGGCGAGACCGAAATTGACCTCGTCGACGGTGCGGCAGGCGACCCAGCGGTCGGCGGTGACCCGGGCCACGGCGGCAAAGCGCATATTGGTCGCCAGCATGATGGTTTCGAGCACGGTTCCAATCAGCTCGCTGCCGGTCATGATATCGATGTCAGCCTGGAAATCATGCGCACCCGCCAGATAGGCGGCGTGGTTCTGGAGAGATCTGTTGGGCTGTGTCAATTCGTTCATCTGACGCTATCCTCGCTCAGCGGTGCCGTAGGCGAAAGAGTTGCTCGGTGCTGCGGCGGTCCGCCTCGGGCAGAGGCAGAGATCCGGCAGAATGGATTTCCAGGCTCGCGGTTCAGCCCTTGGCTCCGTCCGCAGCCTCATCCGGCAGCGCATGCCGTTGCATCAGCGGCAGTTGCAGCAGTGTGAAGACGATGGACAGCGGCATGTTGCCCCAGACCTTGAAGGCGATCCAGAAGTCAGTGGAGAAATTGCGCCATATCAGCTCGTTGACGAACGCCATGATCAGAAAGAACAGGCCCCAGCGGAAGGTCAGGATGCGCCAGCCCTCGGCGTCAAGCTTGAAGGCCGAATCAAAGACATAGCCGAGAAAGGACTTCTTGAAGAGCAGACCGATCAGCAGGATGCCGCCAAACATGGTGTTGATGATGGTCGGCTTGACCTTGATGAAGGTCTCGTCCTGCAGCCAGAGCGTCAGGGCACCGAAAACCAGCACGATGATGCCCGAAAGCAGCGGCATGATCGGCAAGGTCCGGGTCAGCGCCCAGGATACCGACAGCGCGATTGCCGTGGCGATCATGAAGCAGGCGGTGCCGACAAAGATCGGGCCACCGATATCGGCCAGAAACGGCACCCGCTGGGCAATCCACTCGCCACGCGCATTGGCGAAGAAGAACACCAGCAGCGGCCCGAGCTCGAGCGCCATTTTCAGAAGCGGGTTGATGTGCTTGCGGTCCGGCGCGTTGGGATCGGCCTCGAAGACATGAAACTCCTCGGTGCCGGATTGGGGCTCGGTCGAGCCGGGTGCGGTTGGCTTGCGGTCGCTCATTTCGGGTCTCCGGCCGGTTCTCCGGCGATGGCGGATGCGAAATCAGCCGCTTCAAAAGGTTCGAGGTCGTCTACACCTTCGCCGACACCGACGAAATAGACGGGCAATTTGTGTTTTGCTGCAATGGCGACAAGAATACCACCGCGGGCGGTTCCGTCCAGCTTTGTCATCACGAGGCCGTTGACGCCGGCGACATTGCGGAAAATCTCGACCTGGTTGAGCGCGTTCTGGCCGGTGGTGGCGTCGAGCGTCTGCAGCACCGTGTGCGGCGCGTCCGGATCGAGCTTGCCGATGACGCGGACCACCTTGGCGAGCTCGTCCATCAGCTCGGTGCGGTTCTGCAGCCGTCCGGCGGTGTCGATGATCAGCACATCGGCGCCATCCTCGCGGGCGGTTTCGAACGCCTCATAGGCCAGGCCTGCGGCATCGGCGCCGAGCTTGGTCGACACCACTTTCGAACCGGTGCGCTCGCCCCAGATCTTGAGCTGCTCGATGGCGGCGGCGCGGAAGGTGTCGCCGGCTGCCAGCGTCACCTTCAGCCCGCCGGCCGAGAGCTTGGCGGCGAGCTTGCCGATGGTGGTGGTCTTGCCGGTGCCGTTGACGCCGACGACCAGAATGACATGCGGCTTGTGGCTGAGGTCGAGCTCCAGCGGCTTGGCCACCGGGCCCAGCACCTTGGTGATCTCGTCGGCCATCACCTTTTGCACTTCTGCCGGCGAAATGTCCTTGCCGTAGCGGCTTGCGGACAGCGCATCGGTGATCCGCATCGCGGTTTCGACGCCGAGATCGGCCTGCAGCAGAATGTCTTCCAGCTCCTCAAGCGTGTCCTCATCGAGCTTGCGCTTGGTGAAGATGCCGGTGATCTGGCCCGTCAGCTGACCCGAGGTGCGCGACAGGCCCTTGCGCAGGCGCTGCCACCAGTTGCCGCGTTCCTCTTCAACCGGCTCGGGGGCCTGCACGGGTTCGGCGTCGGACACGGTGTCGCGGATCACCAGCTTGCGCGGCGCGGATGCCGGATCACTGCCTGCCGGCTCCACCGGGGCCGGCGCGATGTCCGGGTCAGAGCTCAGATCGTCCGGCGGGGTGCCTTCATCATCCGCAGTCTTGGAGCTGTCCGCGCTTTCGGGGGTGCTGTCTGCGGACGTTATCGGTGGTTCACCGGCATGGTCTTCGTCCGCCGGTGCAGGGGTTGCGAGCGGTTCGCTGGCGGTGGTTTCGGGCGTAAACCGCATGTCGCCATCAGCCGGGACGGCTTTTTCGGCAGCAGCGGCTGGTCCGGACATCTCCGGCTGCTCAGGCGTCGGCGAGGCGGCAGGATCGGCAGCGAGCTCTTCCGGCGCGACCCATTCTTCTGTTGCGGCATCGGCGGGCTGGTCGTCGGCAGCCTCGTCGTTTGCCTCGTCTGGGGCCTTGCCGTCCGTCGGAACCGGCGGTTCGCCGGCGTGGTCCGCGTCTGCAGGCTCTGGCGTCGCAAGTGTCTCGCCGGGGGCGGTTTCGGGCGTGAACTGCATTTCGCCCTCGGCCGGGAACGCCTGGCCGGGTGCAGCGTCGCCGGTGCTGGAGGCCGGGGCAGCGGGCTCGGCCGCCGGCGCTTCAGTCTCCACCGCGGCATCCGGTGCGGGCGCGTCTTCCTTGTCTTTCCCGAAGGAGAAAACCTTTTTGATGAAGTTAAACGCCATGCGGGTTCGGTGCCTTTTCGATGTCAGTCTGCGGCAAGATCTGCCGTCTGAATGTGATCCACGCGGTCTGCGACCACGTCGCCGGTCAGGTGGTCTTCGGTTCGGCCATTGATCCTTACCAGAGCCATCTGGCCCCGTGGTGCCTCGGACGCAAGCACCGGGGTGAAATTTTCTGTCCGCGCCATGCCGGTAAACTCGACCAGGACGGAATGGGTTCCGCCCGCGGTTGCCATGGCGTCGAGGTGGGCATCATAGGCCTGTTCGCCGCGTTCTCTCAAGCGCGCGGCGCGTTGCTTGATCAACCCCCGGTCCAGCTGCGGCATGCGCGCTGCGGGCGTGCCCTCGCGCGGCGAATAGGGAAACACATGCAGGAAGGACAACCCGCACTCGTCAACAATGTCGAGCGAGCGGGCAAACATCTCCTCGGTTTCTGTCGGAAACCCGGCGATCAGATCGGCGCCGAAGGCAAAGCCGGGCCGCAAATCACGCACCTGGCGGCAGAACCGAATGGCATCGTCGCGGCCATGCCGACGCTTCATGCGCTTGAGGATAAGATCGTCGCCATGCTGCAGCGACAGGTGCAGATGCGGCATGAAGCGCGGCTCATTGGCAATCAGGTCCATCAGCGCATCGTCGACCTCGATCGAATCGATCGACGACAGCCGCAGCCGCTTGAGATCGGGGATCTGCTTCAGGATGGAAGCGGCGAGGGTGCCGAGCGTTGGGCTGCCGGGCAGGTCGGCGCCATAGCTGGTGGCGTCGACGCCGGTGATGACGGCTTCCTGGTAGCCATTGCCGACCAGCTTCTCGATCTGCTCAACCACCGCGCCCATCGGCACCGAGCGGGAATTGCCGCGGCCATAGGGGATGATGCAGAAGGTGCAGCGGTGATCGCAGCCGTTCTGAACCTGGACGAAGGCGCGGGCGTGGCCCTCGACCGCCTCGATCATCTGCGGCGCGGTCTCGCGCACCGACATGATGTCGTTGACGCGGATCTTCTCGCTTTCGGAGACGCCGAAATCGGGCAGCTTGCGGTAGGTTGCGGCCTGACCCTTGGCCTCGTTGCCGATCACCGCGTCGACCTCGTCCATGCGGGCGAAGGTTTCCGGCTCGGTCTGCGCGGCGCAGCCCGAAACGACGATGCGGGCATGCGGGTTGTCGCGCCGGGCGCGGCGGATGGTCTGGCGGGCCTGGCGCACCGCATCGGCAGTCACGGCGCAGGTGTTGACCAGGATCGCATTGTTGAGACCTGCGGTTTCCGCCGCCTTGCGCATGGTTTCCGATTCATAGGTGTTGAGCCGGCATCCAAGCGTGAGAACGCGAACGCCGCTCACGCATCCACCTCATCGGCCTGCCAGTCTCCGGTCTTCGGATCGACGGTGCCCGAGAACTCCCATTCGGCGGGGCCGGTCATGATGACATGGTTGTTGGCGCGCCAGTCGATGTGAAGCGGTCCGCCGGGCACATTGACGGTGACCCGCCGGCGGGTGCGGTCGGTGCGTGCGGCGCAGACGGCGGCGGCGCAGGCGGCC
>NZ_NVXQ01000032.1 GCF_002733955.1 Hoeflea sp.
GTTTGCAATGAAGATAGCTATGGAAAAACAGGCCGCATGAGGTCAGATTAGAAACCCAAGACTCTCCTTAAAACTGGAGGGAACTCGGGTCTCAGGTCACGTGCGCAGAATGATGTCGCCCTGACGCGCATTTCTGGCGGTAAACGATTGCTGGTCTTGCTTGTTCTTCATCACAGAAGCTCCCTTTTGGGAGCATAACGCCGGCGCGTTTGAAATGTTCCTGGCCGCCAATCGAGGCACCGCGTTTTCAAGCCCACGAACGGGTGGTCAGCCGTTGCGCGGAACCATTCGGTGCTTGGGGCGATTGTCTCCTGCAGGCAAGGTTTTGCGCGGACCGTGATGGACTTTCGTCTGGCCCGGTCCGAGCGTCTGCAGAACCAGATTGAGGATGCATCACCATGGATGAGACGTTTGAAGTGCCGGAGATGTCGGCGGCTGAAATCGAGGGCCGGTTGAATGCGCAACGCCATGCCTTGCAGTGGTTGCTGTTGCACGTGGCGAGGCGTGAAGACGACATCAGCGCATTGCTCGATGAATTGAACGAGCGGTGGCCGCCGGCCGATGCGCAGGAAGATCCCGGAGCCGTGCCGACAAACGCCTTCGCGGTCTTCTTTGCCGCGACGGCCGAAATGCGTCTGCTGCTCGAACCGTTGAAACGCGAGGGTACATCCTCGGCGGACGAACCGGCGGCACCGGAACCATCGCCGAAAGCCTAAGAGTGGCGTTTCACTGGAAGTGACGGCCCAATTTGTCGTGCTGGGAAGGGCGAAGCGGAGCAAGCGGCGGTGGGCATTCTTGCGATAAGGGAGTTGAGGCCGAAGTATCCTACTCGGCAGTCCTGGTTTTCTCTTGCTGGCAAGTCGCCTGAGCAATGCCGGCGCCGGATTCGGGTGTTGCTGCAAGTGCCGACTGGACATCTGGTCCCAATCAGGTCCGGTCGTGAAGCCCCGCTTATCCCGGCTCAGGAACCATTTTGCGCTTTGCTGGTTGGACAGAGATGAAGCAGGATTTGTTCAATGAACAGCTGTTCCAGCGCCTGGAACAGTGGATCAGCGGTTTGCCGGACTGGGCGATCAGCACCGCAATTTTCATCCTTGCCATCGCGCTGGGTGCGCTGGTGCAGCGCCTGGTCTATCGGCTGCTCAGCCGGCTGACAGAGAACCAGAGCCTGTTCTGGCGATCGGTGGTTTCGCGCACACGCACGGCCAGCCGGATCGCCGTGTTCGCGCTGGCCTTGAGTGCCGCAGCAGCGATTTCTCCGTTGACAACACGGCAGGCGGAGATCACGCAGCATGTGCTGGTCATCGTGGTCACGCTGCTGGTGGCATGGATGGCGCACTCCGTGCTCTACATCTGGTCAACGCTCTATCTGCGCCGTTTCAAGCTGGATGCCGAAGACAATCTGCTGGCCCGCAAACATGCCACCCAGACACGGATCCTCAGGCGTGTTGGCAATACGCTGATTCTGGCTGTAGCCATCGCGTGGATGCTGATGACCTTCGAGCCGGTGCGCCAGTACGGGGTGAGCCTGCTGGCATCGGCAGGGGCCGCCGGTCTTGTCGTCGGCATCGCGCTTCAACCGATCCTGAAAAACCTGTTCGCCGGGATCCAGCTCGCCATCACCCAGCCAATCCGCATTGACGACGCTTTGCTGGTCGAAGGAGAATGGGGCAAGGTCGAAGAGATCACCTCGACCTATGTCGTGCTGAAGATCTGGGACTGGCGTCGCCTGATCCTGCCGCTGAGCTATTTCATGGAGCAGCCGTTCCAGAACTGGACCCGCGAGACCGCGTCGCTGATCGGCGCAGTCAAGATCTATCTCGATTTCACCATTCCAGTCGATGTGATCCGGGCCGAGACCGAAAAGATCGTGGCCGCATCCAAACTCTGGGACCGACAGGTGATCAATGTGGCAGTGGTCGAATTTCACGAGCGCGTCATGGAAGTCAGGATCCTCGCTTCGGCCAGCGATTCCGGCAGGGCCTTCGACCTTCGCTGCGAGATCCGCGAAAAGCTGATCACGTTCATCCAGAAGAACTATCCCGCCACCTTGCCGCGCACACGCGCAGAGGTCGGCCTCGAGGACGGCAAGGGCGACAGGGCTGGCAATGGCCTGATCACCGGCGGCGCTTAAAACCCGGACCGCGGAAAACCGATTGCCGCGCCTTGCCGGTTGACCGGCAGGGTCGGCATGCCGCGTCGCTGTTTTCGGCGGCAAGCAGGTCGAGGAACACGCGCTTTCAGCGACCTGCGTCGGACAAAAGTTTCGGAACCTGGAAGCACCTTCGTCAGTTGGAGAAGTGATCACACGCTGGTGATCGATCAAACAGGAGACAAGACATGACGCAGACCCCAAAATCCGGGCCCGCGGGCACGACTGATCAATCTCCCCGCTGGGAAGGTCCCGAAGAAACCCGTCCCAGCGGCTACCTGCCGGCAAAGGAAGACCCCGAAACCGACCGTGATGCGGCCGAGGAAGACGTCAACGATACCGAGCACAACAATCTCGCCGATATCGCCAAGAAGAAGATGCACAGACGTTAGCCGGCAGACAGACGGAAGTGGCAGGGATGCCGACAGGCTGTCATTGACCGGCACGCGCGGCGACGACACGTGGTCGCTCCCGAGAGGTGGCGGACAGCTTGCCCCAGAGCGAAATGCAGCAAGGGCCGTGGCCTGGGCGGCAACCGGCTGCGGCACCACCAAATCTCATGATCCAGAAAACGTGGTCCGGCACAGCGCCGGCCACAGCATATGGGAGCAGGATGCAGATCCTGATTGAAAGACATGAAAGCCATTGCATTGAACGCCACACTCAAGTCCGGAGCTGACCGGAGCAAATCTTCCACTGGTCATATGCTTGGGCTGATCGCATCTCAATTGCAGCGCCATGATGTCGGGTGCGAGATCGTTGATCTTGCCGAACATACCATCAAGCCGGGCGTGACATCCGATGAGGGTGAGGGCGACGAATGGCCGATGATCCGTGAGAAAATCCTCGGCGCTAACATTCTGATCCTGGGAACGCCAATCTGGCTGGGTCAGCCCTCGAGTGTGTGCAAGCGCGCGCTCGAGCGGATGAATGCGTTCATGAGCGAAACCGACGATCAGGGCAGGATGGTTGCCGCGGTTGCTGTCGTCGGCAACGAGGATGGGGCGCACCACGTGTCGGCCGAGCTGTACCAGGGACTGAACGATATCGGGTTCACGCTGGCCCCGAACGCCGTTGCCTATTGGGTGGGAGAAGCGATGAATGCGACCAATTTCATTGATCTCGCTGAAACACCTGAAAAGGTTCAGACCACCATCGACATGATGGTGCGCAACACGGTGCATCTGGCCAGGCAGATTGAAGCCAATCCTTACCCGGGGACCAAATAACTACAGGTCGCCGTTGCGGGACGGGGAGTTGTTGCGCAGGGCGATGTTGCTTTCCACATACCGAACTCCGGGAACGGCCCTGGCAGTTTCCATACATCTGCGCAGTTCATCGTCATCCATGACCCAACCGCTCAGGATGATGCCTGAATCCGGCGCCACCGTTACGGCGACATCGGTGGCGTCGAGCTTTCCGCTGGCTCCAAGAGCCGCGGCGACCTCCGCCTCGAGCTGAGCCAACTTCTGCCGTTCCGGATCTGCCGGCTCACCAAAATATTCCCGTTCCTTGTAGACCATGTCGCAACCTTTCTTCCTGTTTCGTTTTCATGCGGGCGGGTGTTGCCCCGGCGGGCGTTTGTGGGCCTAACCTTTTGCAATCGCGTGGACAGCAAAATCGCAGGTCGTCACAACGTCCCGTGCAATCGTTTGCCTGGGCCCGAATGATCTGCAGCATGCGTCCGTCGTGGTGACGGCGGCTTGAGTGCTGTGCCCCGGCTGCCAGGGACTGTGGCTAGGCGCTGCCGCCGTCTTCGGTGTAGAGCTCGGCGGTTTTTCTGTCCCGCATGATCTTTTCTTCCCGACTCAGACGGCGCTTTCGGACCAGTGCATAGATCATCGCTGCCGCAAGCAGGAACGGGCCGCCAGCAACGACGAGAAACCAGAGCAGATATTCCATGTCTTTCCTTTCCGAATTGGGACCGGTGTTCACTTATCTTTCAACCGGTGGACGCATGGATTGTTCCAAAGTTTCTGACTGGGAACCCATGGCCGGGGCGGTTTGGGACGGACGAAGAACACTGAGCCTTGCAGCGGCCCATTGAAGGATCAGCCGTGGCGGCAAGTGGCGAGGCAACCCGGCCGGCGCCGCCTCAGGCGTTGAGACTGCGCCTCTTCAGGGATCTCAGATAGGTCAGCAGGCGTTGCTCCATGACCGTTATGTTGGCCTTCGCCTTTACCTTGCGCTTTAACTGCCGACCCAGAATGGTGCGCAGTTGCTCATCGGTTGCCAGTGCGAGTACCTGCGGGTGGACATAGCTTTTCCGGCACACTGCCACGGTGTTGGCGAGCTCTCCGGCGGCACTTTCGCACAGCGCCTTGATCGTCGGCGTGTCATCCCGGCGCATGGTGGCCGCGGCCTCACCGAAGGCGGCGAGCGTGCCACCCCATGTCCGGAAAACCTTGGCCGAAACCCCCGGCCCGCCAATCTCGGCGAGATACCGGTTCAAAAGGCCGGAATCGACCCCGCGCCACTGACCCTCCTCGTCTTCCCATCCGAACAGCTGCTTGCCGGGCAGGTCGGCGATACGCTCGAGAATTCTCTGCAGGCGAGGAGCGTTGAGGCTGCGCTGCATGCGCCGGCCACCCTTGCCGCGAAAGCGCAACTCGATGCGGTGACCAAGGGAAACGTGCCGCTTGAGCAGCGTGGTGGCGCCATAGGTGCCGTTGGCCTCCAGATACTCGCGATTGCCAACCCTGAGGCGGGTCGCATCGAGAAGCAGTATCAATGCGCCGAGGACGGCGCCCTGGCGGTCATCAAGCCGTTCGGCATCAGCTCGGGCAATGCGCCGGATCTGCGGCAGCTTCTCGCCAAAGCGAAGAAGGTCGGTGAATTTCGCCTCGGTTCTGAGCGCCTGCCAGTCTTCGTGATAGCGGTATTGCTTGCGTCCTCGCGCATCCCGCCCTGTGGCCTGGATGTGGCCGCGCTCGGAGGGGCTGATCCAGACATCGGTATAGGCTGGAGGGATGCCCAGAAGCCGGATGCGGTCTCGGATCTTGCTGTCGGTGACGGGGGTGCCGTCGGGGTGGAGATAGCGATAGCCGCGTCCCCTGCGCCGACGGGTTATGCCAGGTTCGCTGTCATTGACATAAACGAGATCCGCCTGACCGATAGTCTCCTGATCGATAGTCTCCTGATCGAAGGTGGTGTTGGTGGCGCACAAATCCGTCTCGGAGCCTTCAATGTGGATATGAACCGGCGATCCGTGCGGCTTTTGTCCCGGGACCGGTGTCAAACCTGAAAGGTGCCGAGCCATCAAGCTCCGCGTCCGTGACAGGGCTCTGGATCGGGCTTGTCTCCAGCACATGAGCGGCAAGTGCGGCGGCAACGAAGAACTCTCGAGACGAGACGAGCCCGCCGCGAAGGCGGCAGGCGAGATCGCACTCACGCAAAGCGGCCAGATAGTGCTCGCTTGATGTTTCGGGCCAGTCGCCCTCCAGCAGCTCAACAGCATGCAGCGGCCCTTCGACGAAAACGGGCTCGGCTCCAAGTGTGATGCGCACAGGCGCGGTCCAGTTAATGGTATATTTCTTCATTGCAGTTACCTCCGCCGCTACAACCAGCAAGCGGAGAAAATGTTCCCGCCATGGCCTCGACGGAATTGGTCATCGTCTCCTCACCATCGGGTCAGCACAAATGGCTTCTGCTCAAGGGAATTCCGTGAAGATGTGGATGCAGTGCAGATGTATCGCCGCAGGACCAGGCTGCGCCTGGCGGACATAGCGGCAAGTTCAGATGCCGGCCTTGTTGCGCTACCGGCTTGCTGGCGAGGAAAGGTTTTGCCGTGCCGTCCGGGCGTGATGCGGTGATACCGGATCACGCCCGAGCGGCCACGGCCTGAAGGCGGGCAAATCGCGTCATTTGCCGGATTTGGGCCTCATTGTCTGGCGGGACAAGGCGTCGGCTTGGATGTCATCGGAGTAGGGCGATGGCGTGCCACCGCCCAGGTCTCCCGCATCGGCCACGCGGTCACCGCCGGTTGTGCGGCGTGGCTTGCTGGTAGGGGTCGTTTCGCCGTCCTTCCAAACCTCGGCAGGGTCGGCAAGGTCTGCGCTCTCAGGCGTCGCCTTGTTGCGTTCATGGGCCGTTTCGGGCTCGGGAAGACCCCCGGCGTTATCGTCTTCGGAATTGTTCTTGGCTGACTGTTGCATCGTAATCTCCTTCGGGAGTTTCGTTCATGATCGCGGCAAGTGCCGGATCATTCGGCCGGATTCAGCACGGCACAAGCGATACGGCTGCCGGAATCGCCGGAGGGCTGACTGGTGTAGTCATCCGCGCCGGAATGCAGCACCACAGCTGCTCCATCCTCGTCGAGAATGCGCGCATTGCCCTCGGTCCCGAGCGAGAACCCGCGCACGAAGAATTCGGCGTGAACCATACCCTCTGCGCTGGCATGAACATTGGGCAGATCTCCCGGATGAGGTCCGCCATCGCTCATGATGCCGTGATCGAGTCCTGCAGACAGGTGGCCGCCTGCGGATTTGAAATCGTCGGAAGCCTCGCATTTGCCGGTCTCATGCACATGAATGCCATGTGCCCCTTCCGGCACGCCTTCAGCGGTGACTTCGACATGCACAGTGCCGGAGGCAGTCTCGAGCATAGAGATTTCTCCCCGGATTCCGTCACCTTCAAGTGTACCGCTGACACGGTCTCCCTCGGCGGCATAGGCGCTGCCGGAGCTCAACAACAGGGCAAGCGTGATCGCTAAACGTGATGTCATCTGATCATCCCTTCATGGTTGGCGGAAAATCCGCGTTAAAGAGAACCAACTCGGCAGGCCCGAAAATGTTCGGCCAGATGGAGGAAAATCTCGCATTCGCGCAGCGCCATAACCGCGCGGCGCTGGTCGGAACCCCTTGGGGGGCATTTCGCGTCCGGGTTCGGCCCCGAAGCAAGCACCGCTTTTCCGAGAACGCGGAACAATACTTCATCCACTGGGTTGGTCCGTTTTGGAAAAGGAGAACGAGATGACGAAATCCAACAATGGACCTGCCACGGCAAGCAACAGCCCGGATCAGGGCGCGAAACCAACTACGGACGCGGCGCTGGACCCGTCGGTCACACCCACACAGACCGCGCCTGACGATGCGGTTTCGCAGGAAGCCCGCAAGGAAGCGCTGCGCAACGCCAACCGCGGCGACCAGTTTGTCGTGGCTACTGATCTGGAGGACAGCGAACAAAGAGAAGCGGCGCCCGGCACCCGCGAGCAGGACTAGATCTGCAGATCATGGCGGCCGGCGTTACAGCCGCCGTCACTGCTGCGGCGAACGCTGCATTCAATGTCAGGAAGGAGTAACGAGATGAACCGCAGAAAAGAACTCTGGGCCATAGCTCTCGCAGCCGCTGTCATCGTGTTCAGCGTCGGGTTCCTCTGGGTGAGCGGAAGTCAGCCCACGGCCCCGATCACTGTTCAGGAGACCGATGTCGATGTGGAGGCGCCCGAAAACGTCACGGAAACGCCACCAAGTGCAACAGGGGATATCTCTACCAGCAACAGCGACTGAAGCATCGCTCTCTGGTTAAGACCCGATGATGCCATGCTTGCCTGCCGGGTGCTTTGCCGAAAGATGATCGCGCCGAAGATGCCAAGACTACGCCCGCAGTTGCTTTTGACTGCGGGCGTCTTCTGGCTCTGATGGCCGGCTTTTGGAGAGGGTGTCTTACATCGCCCCTCAATGCTCGCCCCAGGCGTGCGATCCTGCACAACCGATCGTGCGCTCACGTTCACTCACCCGGTTTGAGAACGACCTTTGTCCATTCATTCTGATTGTCATGGAAGTTCTTGTAGCCTTCCGGCCCCTTTTCCAGCGGCAGGCGGTGGCTGATCAGGAACGTCGTGTCGATCTGACCTTCACCGATCTTGTGCAGCAGATCTTTCGTATAGCGCTGCACATGGGTTTGCCCGGTCCTGATCTGCAGGCCTTTCTCCATCATCGCCCCGAGTGGGAACTTGTCGAGAAATCCGCCGTAAACGCCCGGAATGGAGACGCGTCCACCCTTGCGCACGGCCATGATGGCTTCGCGCAGCGCATGGGCCCGGTCGGCCCCGACGCCGACTTTCTGCTTCGCCTTGTCGAGCAGCGAGTCGACTGCAAAACCGTGGGACTCCATGCCCACTGCATCGATCACGGCGTCAGGACCCAGGCCTCCGGACATCTCCATCAACGCCTCGCTGACGCGGGTCGCTTCGAAGTTGATGGTTCTGGCACCCAGGTTAGCGGCCAGTTCAAGCCTGTGGGGATGATGATCGATGCCGATAACCTGCTCAGCGCCCATGATCAGCGCACTCTGGATGGCAAACAGCCCGACCGGCCCGCAGCCCCACACGGCCACCGTGTCTCCCGGTTCGATCGCCGCGTTGTCGGCGGCCATCCATCCGGTCGGCAGGATGTCGGAGAGAAACAGCACTTTTTCGTCTTTAAGGCCATCTGGAACGACAATCGGTCCGACATCCGAGTAGGGCACCCGCACATATTCCGCCTGTCCGCCGGGGTAACCGCCGGTGAGGTGGGAATAGCCGAACAGTCCGCTTACGGCATGGCCGTAGAGTTTTTCGGAGAGGTCCTGCTTGTCGACGGGGTTGGAGTTGTCGCAAGCCGAATATTGCTGTTTTTCGCAGAAAAAGCAGCTGCCGCAGGAAATGGTGAACGGAACCACCACGCGCTGGCCCTTTTTCAGCGTGCTTTTCGGTCCGGTGTCGACCACCTCGCCCATGAATTCATGGCCCAGAATGTCTCCGGCCAGCATGCCGGGAATGACTCCGTCGTAAAGGTGCAGATCCGAACCGCAGATAGCGGTTGAGGTGACCTTGATAATGGCATCGCGCGGATTGACGATTTCCGGATCGGGCATCGTGTCAACGCGAACGTCATGAGTGCCGTGCCAGGTGAGTGCGCGCATGTTGATCTCCTCAGGCTGATTGACGTTGCGGATTGGAAGTGGTGATTTCGCCGGTCTCCATGAGCATCTTGAACCGCTTGAGCTCACGTCTGCCCTGGATTTCAGGTTCCCGCTGGAACAGTTTGGCGATCAGCCTGCCGAGTTCTCCCATCGGCGGCTTGTAGGCGACAATTGCGGTGACGACGGTGCCGCGACCGGGCGCGTCGGAAAAGGTAATGCGTCCTTCGGTGTCGATGTCGGAGCCAGGTACGCTGCGCCAAGCGATCAGCTTGCCGTCGCGCTCCTCGACGATTTTCGTCTCGACATCGACCTCGCGACCCAGTGGTGCAGCGATTGTCCAGACCGAGGTCTTGTCGTCCTTGAGTTCGACCTTCTTTATGTTTTCCATGAATGCGGGGAGATTCTGAAAATCTCTCCAGAAGGCGAACAGGTCTTTCCTGCGCCGATTGATGGTCACCGAGCGGCCCGAAACCGTGTAATCCCCGAACCAGGGACCTCTGCGTGCGGTTCGCCCCGGAGCGCTGTCCGAAGGTGGGTTGCTGCTGCTCATCAGCCGGGCTGCCATGTAAGTGACCGCTCCGACGGCGAGACCGATGCCCACTGCGCCAATCAAGGTCTCCGGTCTGCGGCTGCGGGATCTGATTCCTCGGACGTCGGGGAGATAATGGTCAAACGAGTTTTGAGCTTGCCGCATCCAATCGCCATTCCTCGGCATTTCGGTTTCCTTTCCCTGTCTTGCGCGAACCAGAAATTCCCTTTCGGCTCGCGGCCCTTTCGGATGCCCGGTTCCGGGACACGTCCTAGCGGCCAACTCCGGGTAGAGCTGATTGTTCCTTCCACGGTGCAAATTATCGCGGACCCTGAGCGGAACCTTGTCGGCCATTCTTTGTTGGATGTTCGTATGGACTAGTTATCGCGCCAGGGAGAAGAGCCCATGTCAGCAGAGCACCCACACCCAACCCACACAGCCGAGCAGCGGTTGCGGGCTGATATCGACAACGGTCGAACGGGGGACAAGGTCGATGCGTCCGATCCTGCGACTGTCCCGCTTGGGACAGACGCCGAAGCTGGGGGCGCCCCGACGGGTTCCAAAGCCGCGTCGAGCGCCCGTCAGGCCGAGCTCGACGGACCGGAGACCCCGCGTGGCCGCGACTGGAAATACCTGCTGATCTTTCCCGGTGTCGTGGTGCTGATTGCCGCCCTTCTGGCATTTGTGGTGCTGGGCTGAGCCGAGGCACCCGTCGCAATCGCGTGACATGAAGAAACTGGAAAGGAGTAAACCATGCTCGAAGATCCAAGAACACGTTACCCACAGCCGCCTCAGCCGAACCAGGAGCAACCGATGCCTGGTGATACCGACGAGATGCGGCCTTATCCCGACCACGGCGAACACAGCTACAAGGGCAGCGGCAAGCTGGAAGGTTGTGCGGCCATCATCACCGGTGCCGATTCAGGGATCGGGCGCGCTGTTGCCATAGCCTATGCCAGGGAAGGCGCCGATGTCCTGATTGCTTATTACAACGAGGACGACGATGCGGAAGAGACCCGCAAATGGGTCGAAAAGGCCGGAAGGCGCTGCGTGCTGATGCGCGGCGACATCAAGGAGGAAGCGCACTGCCAGTCCATCATCGAGACCGCGATCGACGAGTTCGGCCGGCTCGACGTGCTGGTCAACAATGCTGCCCATCAGGCCGTCTTCGAGAAACTCGAAGACATCACCGCGGAAGAATGGAACGTCACCCTGGCCACCAATCTCTCGGCCATGTTCTTCCTGTGCAAGGCGGCGGTGCCGCATATGAAGCCCGGCAGCTCGATCATCAATACCTCTTCGATCAATGCCACCGACCCGAGTCCCGGTCTCCTCGCCTATGCGATGACCAAGGGAGCCATTGCCAATTTCTCAGCCGGTCTTTCCGGTCTGCTGGCAGATGAGGGCATCCGGGTCAATTCGGTCGCGCCCGGGCCGATATGGACGCCGCTTATTCCGTCAACGATGCCGGATGAGAAGGTGAAGAACTTTGGCAAGTCGACGCCGATTGGCCGGGCGGGCCAGCCAGCAGAGCTGGCGCCGGCCTATGTCTATCTCGCCTCGGATGACGCGAGCTATGTGACAGGGGCCGTGATACCCGTCACCGGTGGCCGGACGATGCTTTGAGAAGCCCGCATGGCGTGGCTGCGAGCGGTATGCCGAGGTCATGCTATCCTGCCTGAGATGTGTCCGGGCCGCTCGGCGGCCCGGACCGCCGCGCATGGGCTCAAGGGAGTGGCTGCCAGCCGCGGCCATGCTATCATCATCCTTTAGGTGATCCCGCAACCGGATCAGCTGCCCTACAGGGCCGGCGGCGCAAAACTCGCCGTGGAACAAACGGGCGGCTCGTTCGTTAGGCATGGGATTCTGTGTTCCGGGGAAGCAAGATGAAGCAGCCAAGCCACGACAGGCCGGTGATGCTGCAGTGACGGAGTGGCTGGTTTCCACCGTTCCGCTGCTGAAGGCGCTGCATCTGTGTGCCCTCGGCATCTGGTGTGGAGGGCTGATTGCCTTGCCGCTGATGCTGGCGCGCCACGATTTCATTGTCTCTCGCGATGAATACCGGATCATCCGTCACCGCACGCACCTGACCTATACCATGATCGTTACACCCGCGGCGGTCATCGCCGTCGTTGCCGGAACCTGGCTCATCTTCCTGCGCCAGGTCTTTGTGCCGTGGCTATTTGCCAAGCTGGTCTTTGTTGCATTGCTTCTGGTGCTGCACGTGTGGATAGGCCACAGTATCGTGCGGATTGCCGAGGAGCCGGGGGATCACCAGCCGCCGAACCCCTATATCCCGATGGCCGGTGTCCTGGCGTGCGCGACCGCCATATTGCTGATCGTGCTGGGCAAGCCTGATCTCGACTGGGTCGTCATGCCCGAATGGTTGCGCATGCCGCGGGGCGGTCAGTTGCCCTTCGAAGTTCCAAGCCGGTAATCGAAGACGAGTTTGCCCCCATGCCACCCAGTGAAACCAACCACCAGAACACTGAGCATCGAGAGCAGGATGCCGTAGGGAAGAACAGCGCTTTCATAGCCAGACAGCCTGAATCCCCAGTTGGTGCCCAGGAGCGACAGCAGCGTCACCGCGATGATGAAATGGGTCCATGCAGCGGCCCGGACGCGGATGCCGGAGACCAGCAGCAGTTCGGCGGTTCCCGAGATGCCCGCCACTATACCGAGCAGAAATGCTGCGCCGATCGCCCACAGTGCGCCGCGCGCCCAGAACGGATCGCCGGTCCACCAGTAAAGGCTGTCGGCGAAAAGGGTGCAGCAGGTCAGGGCAATGGGAAACGCGACGCTCATGGCATGGATGGGGTGGCCAAGTATGGCAATCCGGGACTGGGTGTTGTCATAGCCGGGCTGCTCGGCCACGGGATCTGCGAATTTCTCGTCGTTGCCCTCGTATTTCTGCGTCGGCATGGCGCCCGTCTCCTCAAACCGTTTGTCGTGAGCATAACGCTTGGAACCCTTTCGGGTTGCACCGGAGAGCTATCGACGCTCGATCCGGCGGGGCCGGCCGCGCGATCGATCGCCACGCTATGGTGGGGCATGTTTATCACATTCACCGCGATATTCGTGTTTGTGATGGCGCTGCTGGCGCTTTCTTTCCGTCCCGTTGGCAACGGTGTCTCTCAGGCTTCAGGTGAAAGATTGTGGATCATCGGACTGGGCCTGATCTTTCCGGCGGTCATTCTGCTCTGCCTGCTCGCCTACGGCTTGTGGATCGGCGAGCGACTTCTGCCGCGCAGCGACGCTGACGTGACAAGAATAGAGGCTGAGGCACGCAGATGGTCGTGGCGCTTTTCCTACGAGAACGATCCCCGGCGGAGCACGGAGAATGTCCTTCATATACCCGCCGGGCGTCCTGTCGACATCGAAATCACCACGGCCGATGTGATCCACAGTTTCTGGGTGCCGCGGCTGGCCGGCAAGCTCGACGCGATCCCGGGCCATGTCAACGTGCTCAGGATCGAAGCTGACGCGCCGGGCACCTATACCGGTTTGAGCGCGGAATTCAGCGGCCACGGGTATGACAACCACAGCTTCGCCGTCATCGCGCATGGGCCCGAAGACTGGCAGAAATTCCTGGAGGGGGAACAATGAACGCACTGGCGCGCCATCGCAGGCTGACGGCGATCTGGTCTTCCGAACCGGGCTGGAAAGGCTGGTTGTCGACCGTCAACCATAGCGATGTCGGACGCATGTTCATCGTCACGGCATCCTTCCATTTCCTGGTTGGCGGCATTCTCGCCATGTTGATCCGGGCGCAACTGGCAACCCCCAATTCGGCGTTTGCCGGACCGGAAATCTACAGCCAGCTCTTCACCATGCACGGGACCATCATGATGTTCCTGTTCGCCATTCCGATGATCGAGGGTCTGGCGATCTACCTGCTGCCCAAGATGCTGGGCACGCGCGATCTCGCCTATCCGCGGCTCACCGCCTATGGCTACTGGTGCTATTTCTTCGGCGGCGCAATGCTGCTGATCTCGCTCGTTTTTGGGATCGCGCCCGATGGCGGCTGGTTCATGTACCCGCCGCTGACCGGCCGGATCCATTCGCCCGGCATCAACACGGATTTCTGGCTGATCGGCATCACCTTCGTGGAAATATCAGCGATCTGCGCGGCGGTGGAGTTCACGGTCTCGATCTTGAAATATCGTGCGCCGGGCATGACGCTGGGCAAGATGCCGGTGTTCGCCTGGTACATGCTGGTGGTGTCGCTGATGATCCTAACCGGGTTTCCCCCGTTGATCCTCGGGTCAATCCTGCTGGAGCTGGAACGGGCCTTCGCACTGCCGTTCTTTCAGGTGGAACTGGGCGGCGACAGCCTGTTGTGGCAGCATCTTTTCTGGTTGTTCGGCCATCCAGAGGTCTACATCATCTTTCTGCCCGCTGCCGGGATGGTGTCCACCATCCTGCCGGTGATGGCGTCGACCACGCTGCTTGGTTACAGGTGGGTGGTGGCGGCCGCGGTGGCGCTGGCGATCCTGAGCTTCGGGTTGTGGGTGCATCACATGTTCACGACCGGCATCCCGCATATGGGGCTCGCCTTCTTCTCCGCCGCCTCGACGCTGGTCGCGGTGCCGACGGCGGTTCAGGTCTTCGCCTGGATCGGAACAATGTGGAAAGGCACGCCCCAGCTGCGACTGCCGATGCTGCACATTCTCGGCTTCTTCATCACCTTCGTCATCGGCGGGCTGACCGGCGTGATGGTGGCGGTGGTGCCTTTCGACTGGCAGGTGCATGACACCGCCTTTGTCACCGCGCATCTGCATTACGTTCTGTTTGGCGGTTTCGTGTTTCCGGTGTTGGCCGGAATCTACTACTGGTTGCCGCTGGTGACCGGAAACAGGCGCTTTTTCCGCCTCGGTAAAGTGGCGTTCGCGCTGATCTTTGCCGGCTTTCACGTTACCTTCCTCGCCATGCACTGGGTCGGCCTGATGGGCCAACGGCGACGCATATCCACCTATGCGCCAGAGGACGGCTGGACCGCCATCAACCTGATCTCCTCGGTCGGCGGCTTCGTGCTGGCCTTCGGGCTGGCCGTCGTGCTGATCGAAGTGGTGCTCAGCTTCGTCGTGCGGCATCGCGCCCCACGCAATCCCTGGGGCTCGGGGATGTTGGAATGGGCAATTCCGCGGCCGTCCGCAGCCTATAATTTCGCTAGTCTGCCACGGGTGAATTCACGCGACCCGCTGTGGGATGACCAAAACCTACCGGTGCGGATCGCACGCGGCGAGGGCTATCTGGGCGATCCGGCAAGCGGGCGGCGCGAGACGCTGATGATCGACAGTGCAACGGCGGAGCCCGAGCAGCTGGTCATCTATCCCGCCAACACCCGCCTGCCGATCGTCCTGGCGGCGGTCACCGGCCTTTTCTTCCTGTCGCTTCTTCTCAAGATCTACCTGATCACGCCGCTCGCCATTGCCGGGGTGGTTGCACTGGGATGGCGCTGGGTCTGGCGACTGGGTTCAAAACAAGATCTTGGAGACCAGCCCATCGGGCATGGTGTGGCCGTTCCGACCATTGCCGAAGTCAGCCGGCCGCCGGGCTGGTGGGGCTCGGTGTTCCTGCTTGTGGCCAATGCGACGCTCTTCGGCTCGCTGCTTTTCGGCTATGCGTTTCTCTGGACCATTGCCCCGGGCTGGCCGCCACCGGCGTTCATCGCACCATCGCTGCCGACCATGCTCGCCGCAGCGGTCGGCGCGGCCCTCGCGGTTGCCGGCGTGGCCATTGCGGTCCGCACCAACCGAAACGGCGGCACGCCGGTTTCGGGGCTGCTGGCAGCGGTTGCCGGCGCTCTCGGGCTTGTCGCCGTGTTTGCAATGATGCTGTGGAGCGCGCCACCGGCAGCCGGGCACGCCTACAACGCCACGGTCATGGTGTTGGGGTCCTACGGGCTGGTCCATGCGGCGCTGGCAAGTCTCATGCTGATCTTTCTGCTGGCCAGGCACCGGGCCGGTTACATGTCGCAGCGGCGGCGGGGGGAGCTGGCGATCGTGAAAGTTTGGACGATGTATCTGGCCGGTGTGACAGGTCTGGTCGTGCCGGCGGTCTATCTGCCGGGGCTGGTGACATGAAGGATCTGCTACGGATTCTTGTCTCGCCGGTGGTCTGGCTTGCCTCGTTCAGCGCTATCTACGCGCTGCACGGGCTCATCTGCCAGCTTGATCCCGGCGCGTCGGAACCCTTCGGCGTGTCCTTGAGCCGCATCACGCTGATCGCGGCGTTCGTGTTGGCCGTGCTTGTCCAGGCGGGGCTTCTGGCACTGCTTTATTCGCTGCGGTTTGGTGCGGCTCCCGGCTTTGCGCGCAGCGTCAGCCGCATGAGCGGCTGGGTGGGGCTGGTGGCAACACTCTGGACGCTGTTTCCCACGCTGGCTGTGTCCTCATGCGGGTGGTGAGGTTCTGGCCGCTTGCGGCGGGACTGTTGCTGCTTGCCGGTTTGTGGCTTGGGCCGTTGCCGGGGATGGCGCGGCGGGCCTTTTCGCCACACATGATCCTTCATCTGGGCGTCATGGTGGTGGCCGCGCCGTTGATCGTCATCGGTCTCATGCGGCTGTCTCCGCCGGATCTTGTGCCGCGGTTTCGCTATCTTGGCGCCTTCGCGGCCTCGGTTTTCGATTTTGCCGTGGTGTGGGGCTGGCATGTGCCGGCGCTGCATGAGGCGGCGGCACGGCTCGACCCCGCCTTCGCGCTCCAGCAGTTGAGTTTCCTTGCCGCCGGGCTCTGGTTGTGGTGGATCTGCCTTGCCGGGCGTAACGCAGGCTCCGGTGCGGCCGGAGCCTTTGCGATGCTGTTTGCCTCCATGCACATGGCCATGCTCGGCGTGCTTCTCGTGCTGGCGCCGACGCTTGTCTATGCGCCGCAGTTCTGCCTCGGCGCCTTCGGCCTCGATCCGCTGCAGGATCAGCAGTTCGGTGGTGGCCTGATGGCGCTGTTCGGAGCTCTGCCCTATGTGGCGGGCGGCGCCTATCTGGCCTCACGCCTTACGGTGCAGGAAGCCTGAGAGCCCTGATTTGTCAGCCTTCTGGTCTGAGCCAGCAAGGATATGCTCCGTGGTTAGGGCATGTAGCCGCCGCCGTTGACCCAGAGCACCTGGCCGGTCATGAAACTGCTCGCGTCCGAGAGCAGAAAATTGATCGGACCGGTGACGTCTTCGGGCTGGGCCAGGCGCTGCATGGGGGTCGCCGCGCGATAGGCCTCGAGATTGACGATGGATTGTTCGTCTTCGGCCGAACGGCCGGTGCCACCGCGCAGGAAGGCGGTATCGACCAAACCGGGCGCCACGGCGTTGAAGCGCACACGCGGTGCGTTTTCAAGGGCGAACACCTTGGTCATGGCAATCACCCCGGCCTTGGAAACCGAATAGGCGCCGTAGCCGGGTCTGACATTGGAAGCCAGGCCGGAGGAAATCATCACCACCGATCCGCCCTTCGCCATCAGCGGCAAGGCTGCCTTGGCTGTCAGGAAGGCGCCGCGAAGATTGCCATTGGTAATCTCGTCGAAATAGGCGTCCGACATTTCTCCGAGTGGCTGCAACGCGCTGTTGTAACCGGCCAGATTGACGAAGCCGTCGATCGCCTCCCAGTGCCGGCCCAGTTCAGTGAAGGCTGTTGCCACGGACGTCTTGTCGCAGACGTCGATAGGGATGTTTTTTGCGTCGAGCGCATGCCGTTCCAGCGAGGCCGCCAGGTCCAGAACCACGATGTCGTCGCCCCGGGCCTGAAGCTCAGACACCAGGGTGCGGCCAATGCCGCCGGCGCCGCCGAGGACGGCGATACGGCGGGGAGCGTTGGCCTTACCCACGACTTTGCCCGGTCTTGAGCGCGTGCAGATAGGCTATGATTTCGGCTTCCGAAACCACATCGGCATATTTGGCATTCATGTCGAACAGATTGGCTTCATGCGGCGCCGGGTGGCGGTCGCCACAGGCGTCGGCGACAACGCTTGTGGTGAAGCCGTGCGACATGGAATCGACGCAGGATGCGCGGACGCAGCCGCTGGTGGTCAGTCCGGTCAGAATCACACTGTCAACGCCCATGGCTGTCAGCGTCGAGGCGAGCGAGGTGCCGAAAAACGCAGATGGATATTGCTTGGTCACGATGATCTCGTCATCGCGCGGCACAAGGCCTTCGGCAAATTCGGCCGTCTTCTCGCCCTTGACGAAACAGGACAACGGCTTGGCTTTCTCGAAGAAACGGCCTCCGTCGCGGCCGCCTTTCTGATAGCTCACCTCGGTCAGGATTACCGGTATCCCGGCCTCGTGGGCGGCCTCGCGCACCCGCAAGGCCGACGCAAGCGCATCATCGACACCGGCATACAACACGCAATCCGGATCGAAATAGCCTTGCGCAAAATCGACCATCACCAGGGCGGGCGATGTGCCGAAACCCGCCTTGTTGTCATAGGCGATCTTGTAGTTGTCATCGAGATCCTGTGTCATCAACGTCTCCCTCAGATTTCAGCGTAGCGCTTCTCGAATTCCCAGACATCCTCGAAACCAAGCAGCTTGTTGAATTCGGCGAAGGAATAGAGGTCGATGTCGGGCGAGGTGATGCCATTTGCAGCCAGGTCCTTGTAGGCCTTGTCGAGTGCTGCGCCGACACTCAGGAAGCCCAGCGCGGGGTGGATGGCGATGGCATAGCCGAGCTCCTTCAACCGGTCTGCGGACAGCAGCGGCGTGCGGCCACCATTGACCATATTGGCAAACAGCGGCGCGTCAATGCGCTCGGAAACGGTCTGCATTTCGGCTTCGGATTCAGGCGATTCAATGAAGACCACATCGGCGCCGGCTTTGCGGTAGGCGTCTCCGCGGCGAATGGCTTCATCCAGGCCGAGCCCGGTGCGGGAATCGGTGCGGGCGATGATCAGGAAATCACTGCTCGAGCGGGCGTCGCTGGCAACCCGGATCTTGCGCACCATGTCTTCAAGCGGAATCACCCGTCGGTTGGGCGTGTGGCCGCATTTCTTTGGAAATTCCTGGTCTTCGATCTGGATTGCGGTCACGCCGGCGTCTTCATAGCCGCGGATAGTGTGGTGGACATTGAGAAGACCGCCATAGCCGGTGTCAGCGTCGGCGATCACCGGGGTGTTGGTCATCTTCACAATCTGGGCGATGCGCTCGATCATGTCACGATAAGTGGCGATACCCGCATCCGGCAGGCCGAGATAGGACGCCACGGTGCCGTATCCGGTCACGTAAAGCGCTTTGAAACCGGCGCGGTCGGCGACAAGCGCGGAGATCAGATCGAAAACGCCTGGAGCGAGAATGAAGTCCTTGGCCTCGATGGCCTGTTTCAGGCGGGGGTCTGCCATGGGGTTTCCTTTCTTTTGGTGTGGTCTTTTGGCTGGGAGTGATCAGAAGTCGGAGAGAAGTAGGCCGAAGCCTTGCAAACGGTCGTCGATACCGACAGCCCGCAGCATGGCCCAGAATGTCGCCTGGTTGGAGGTGACAACCGGCACGCCAAATTCCGCTTCCAGTTGCGCAATCAGCGGCAGCGTCGGGAAGTCGGTGCAGGTGATGAGGATGGCATCGCTGCCGGGCGTGAAAGCCGCCCGGACATGGTCAGCGACATGTTCCAGCGGCGTTTCGGCAATACGGACATAGTCAGCCGGTCCACTGGCACCGATGCCAAGCCCAATGAGATTGTCGACAGTGAAGCCGTTCTCTTCAAGAAACGCGGTCTCGTGCTGGTTGAGCTTGTCGTGATACGGGGTGGCGACAGACAGCCGCGTCGCGCCCAGCGTTTTCAGTGCATGGATGATCGCTGCCGAGGTGGTCACCGCGGTCACGCCCATGCTTTCGGTCAGGTGCTCCGGCAGGGAGTTGACCGGATTGATCATGGAGCCGGCGGTGCAGGCATAGGCGACGGCATCAACCCGCGCAGGCTTGAGCATGCCGAAAACCGCTTCGAGATCCTGCATCAGGCCCGCCTTGCCGGCTTCGCTGGTGGTGTCTGCATGAAGCGGCATGCGGTGAGTATGAAATGTCACGCCTTGCGGCATCATCCTCGACCACTCCGCCTCATTGACGGTGTTGGTCGGCGGGGTAATCAGGCCGAGCCTGGCTCTGTGACTGTAGGCCGACTTGTGCCGTGCAACCATTGTGGAATCCTCTTGTAGTTACCTATAGCACGTCTTTGTGTGCAAATGTCCAGACAAGATGTAAGGCTTCACCACCTCAGACGTGGTACTTTCTGACCGGTGTTTTCCGTCGCGAATTTGCTGTATTCGAAACTGCAGAGCATCCGCTCTGTACGACACAGAACATCGGAAGACCCTTATGGCCGCCAAAGAGGACATCCTGCCGCATAACAGCTTGCCGCGTTATGCGCAGATCCAGAAACAGCTTGAACAAAGACTGATGGACGGCGTCTACCCGATTGGCAGCCTGATGCCCTCGGAGCAGGAACTGTCGGCAGAATTCAACAGCAGCCGCACCACCATTCGCGAAGCATTGCGCTATTTGCGGGAACGCGGCTATGTGGAACGCAGGCAGGGTGTGGGAACGCGGGTGATTTCGGATACGACCCGGTCTACCTATTTCCAGTCCTTCACCTCGCTTGAGGAATTGTTCCAGGTCGCGATCGACACCTATTACGTGGTGATGGAGATCAAGACCGTGGCGCTTGATCCGGAGCTCGCCGAGCTTGTGGGTGGTCTTGCCGGAGAGGAATGGGTCCGCATCAGCGGTGTGCGCTGGACGGAAGCGGGCGGAAAACCGATCTGCTATGTGCAGAGCTATGTGCCCAAGCGCTGCCAGCACGTGGTAGATCCGTATCCGGATCACCAGGGACCGCTGTTTGAACTCTTGGAGCGCAATGCCGATGCGACGATCGAAGAAGTGGTACAGGAAATCCGCGCGCTGCCGATGCCGGCGGACTTTATCCGGCAGCTCGGTCTGAAGCCGGGCTCCTGGTCGATGCAGCTGCTGCGCCGTTACGTGACCGAAAACGGTGTGCTGATTGCCTCGTTCAACTGGCATCCGGCTGACCAGATGACCTATCTGATGCGGATCCACCGCAGTCGCGAGCAACCGGCCGACTGAGGGCCCTGCCATCGGCCTGGTCATGTCACAAAGCCAGGTACAAAGCCGCTGCCTGAGCCCTCGATCCGCATGGCCGAGAAATGGCGCAGATGCGCCGGAATCAGCAAGTTGCCGGTATCGGCAAGACGGTCGTACAGTTTCAGTCTGGTCTCGACCGCCATGGCCGGGTCGCTGCAAAAACGGCTCGCCCATTCCGGTTGATAGACCTGCACGGGGCTGTGAACGGCATCGGCACAGAACAACGCCTGTTGTGTGCCGTGGCACAGGCAGAGGCCGAGCTGGCCCGGCGTGTGTCCCGGAAGTGCCGTCAGAGACAGCCCACCGCCGATGTCAAAGCCATCTTCAACGAAGTCCGCGAGGCCTGCTTCGATGATCGGCAGGACGCTGTCGTTGAAACAACCGTGATTGTGAACTCCGGGCGATTCCAGTTCCCGGGCTTGCCAATGGTCAAACTCCGCCCGGCCAATTAGGTAGCGCGCATTGGGAAAGGTTGGCACCCAGCGGCCGTCCACCAGCTGCGTGTTCCAGCCGACATGGTCGGTGTGCAGATGGGTGCACATGACGATGTCGATGTCCTCGGGCCGGAGACCGGCCCGGGCCAGCCGTTCAAGATATCCGCTCGAGGCGCGCTGATCCCAGTCGGGACGGCGGGGGCGTGGCTTGTGTTCACCGACGCACGTGTCAATCAGGATGGTGCGTCCACCGATGCGAACAAGATGGCTGTGCACGCCAAGCAGGATCTCGCCGGCGTCAAAGTCGACATGGTAAGGCGCAAGGTCAGCGCGATGCGGCTCCAATGTCTCGATCTTGCGGCCGGGGAACAAAAGGTCGATCGGCAATGCGAAGCGATCGAGATCCGAGATCGTGTCAATGGTGGCGGTGCCGAAGTTGAGCATGGCGGTTCCCGCTACATGATCGCTGGTTTGGCGATGGTCGGCTGGCAGCTCGCAGCAGCGGCCTCCGATGGCTGCAGGGCCTCGTCCCAGAGCCGGGCGATATACCGGCCTCCCGTTTTGCCGTTGGACTGATCGTCCGCCAGCCACAGGATTGCGCGGCGCATGATGGCTGCGGGTAGCAGGTTGCCGTCCGCGCCTTTCTTGTCGGCACTCGGCGGCAGCAGGTCGGTGTCGGCGGCTCCGCCCGGCAGGTAGACATTGACGTCGACACCGGTGCCGGCGAGATCCTGTGCCCAGACCCGCGACACGGCTTCAAGCGCCGCCTTGCTTGGACCGTAGGGGGCGTAGCCGCGCCGGACCATGGTCTGGTCGCTGGTGGATATGTTGATTACCTTGCCGAAACCGCGGGCCACCATTCCGGGCACAAGCGCCCGGGCCATGTTGAAGGCGCCGTTGATATTGGTGTCTATGATGTCTTTCCAGGCAGTCGGATCGGTTTCCCAAAATCGTGTCGGCTCGGTGTTGAAGGTCTCACTCACCCGGCGCATACCGAGCCCGGCATTGTTGATCAGGACATCGACATGGCCAAAGGCTTCAGCGGCTGCCGCGCCTGCTGCTTCGCACTGGGCGTAATCGGCGACATCGGCTGTCAAGGCGATTGCCTTGCCGGAGCCGAGGCTGTTGGCTTCCGCAACGGTCGCATCAAGTGCCGGGCCGGGACGGGAGCCGACGACCGCAAGAGAGGCTCCGGCTTCCGCAAGCGCCAGAACCATCTCGCGGCCCAGACCGCGTGAGCCGCCGGTGACCATGATCGTGCGGCCGGCAAGCGAGGGATAGGTTGATGAGATATCGCTCATTCGGCTGCCATCCCCATGCGCGGCATCTTGCGTGGTTCGCGCGCGATGATGGTGGTCTTCATCTCGGTGAACATGGCCTGTGACCCCTTGGCCCCTTCGCGGCCCAGACCCGACTGCTTGTAGCCGCCGAACCCGGTTCTCAGATCGCGTACGATCGGCGTGTTGACCAGAACTGTTCCGGTTCGCAGTCCCGATGCCACCCGCATCGAGCGGTTGAGATCATCGGTCCAGACATAGCCGACAAGTCCGAAATCGCTTTCGTTGGCCTTGGCGACCACTTCGTCCTCGTCGTCAAACAGCTGCAGCGCTGCGAAGGGGCCGAAGATTTCTTCCTGGCAGATGGCCAGGTCATTGCCCGGCGCCAGCATGGCGGTCGGTTCGAAGAAGTAGCCGGTGTTCAGATTGGCGCAGCGGTGTCCGCCTGCGAGCAGGGTGGCGCCTTCGCCCAATCCGCTCTCGGCATAGCGCTCCATGCGCTCTCTCTGGGCCTGGTTGATCATTGGGCCAATCTCGGTGCCGGCGACCATCGGGTCGCCGATCTTCAGCGCCTTGACCCGGCGGCTGAAGCTGTCGATGAAGCGGTCGGAGATTTTCCGGTCGACGAAGATGCGACTGCCGGCCAGGCACATCTGGCCATTGTTCATGAAGGAGCTCATCAGCGCTGCGTCGATGGCCTGGTCGAAATCCGCATCGGCAAAGACGATGTTGGCCGACTTGCCTCCGAGTTCCATTGCCGAGCCCTTGATGCCCTTGGCCAGAGACTGAAGGATCGCCGCCCCGGTGACCGTGCCGCCGGTGAACGACACCATGTCGATATCGGGATGCGAGACGAGCGCCGTGCCTGTCACCTGACCACGGCCGTTGACCAGGTTCATCACGCCATCCGGCAGCAGCCCTTCGATGATCTGGAACAGCCGTGTGACGGTGAGCGGGGTCAATTCGGACGGCTTGACCACACAGGTATTGCCGAAGGCCAGCGCCCCGGCGATCTTCATCGCGGTCAGGCCCAGCGGCATGTTCCAGGGGCCGATCAGCGCGCAGACGCCTATGGGATCGTAGGTGACCAGGCTCATGAGGCCGGGCTCCTGGGTGAAGACCTCTCCCCCCGCCTGGTTGATGTACTCGCCAAAGAAGCGGAAATTCTGTGCCGCGCGCGGGATGTGAAAACCGCGCGTCTGCGTGAGCGGAATGCCTGTGTTGATGGTCTCCAGCATCGCCAGTTCATCGGCATGGTCGAGAATTGCATCATGGATCGCGTTCAGCGCCACCTGCCGTTCAGCGACGGTGGTCCTGCCCCAGGGCCCTGTGTCAAAAGCCGCGCGAGCCGCACGGACTGCCTGGTCGACTTCGTCAGCGAAGGATTCGAGCAGCGTCGCGACACGGGTTTCCGTCGCCGGATCAATGACGCCGATCTCCTCGGCGCCGGCCGGAGCCGTGAAGCGGCCGGAGACATAACCGCTGAGTTTCAGCGGAGTGCGGTAGAGTTGTTCACGAAGCTCGGACATGCAAAAATCCTCGAAAGTGTCATTTCGGCGCGCGAGATGCGTCGCCCAGCCTGGGTTTGGTGGAGAGAATATGGCCCGACAGTGAGGCTGCCGCCCATTCGCTGTTGCGTGCGCTCAGCGCCGCGAGAATGTCCCGATGCTGCCAGTTCGAGCGCACGACATTGACCCGCTGATCCATCACGAACTGCTTGACCAGAATGAGCGGCAGGGCTGCTGCGGGTGCAGTCAGCCGCTTGAGCTGGGCGGAGCGGGCCGCATCGACGATCACGCCATGAAATTCGGTGTTGAGCGCAAGGAACCGCCCGACCACATCGCCGCTCTGATCGCTTTCGATCTCGGCCATGCCATCGATCAGGTATTGCAGCTTGGCCAGTTCGTCATCGGTGATCTTCTGGGCGGCGATCGAGGCCGCATAGCTCTCGTGCTGGGCCCGGATGTCAAAGATGATCGACACCTCTTCGGGCGAAAAATCGGTGACGAAACGATGCCGGTTGTTGACCGTTGCCAGCCCTTCACTGACCAGCCGCCTCAAGGCATCCCTGACCGGGGTGCGGCTGGTGCCGGTCATCGACGCCAGCATTTCCTCGGGCAGATGGTCACCGGGTTTCAGCCTGCCATCAAGGATGGCCTGGCGAATGCCGAGATAGGCTTTTTCGGCGGGACGCTGTGTATCGGCTTCCTCGCTGGGGCTCGCGCCCGCATCGGACTTGATCACCATGTCGTCGCCGGAAAAGTCAGTCATCGTCAGTTCACCTCGATATGGCTCGCATGGTTTTCCATGTACCAGGCGGCAATTTCTTCGCGCGTGGCAAACCATACATCGTCAAACTCCTTGGCGTAGCGGATAAAGTCGCGCAATGCGCGAATCCGGTAGGGTTGTCCGATGACATGCGGATGCAGGCCGACATTCATGAACTTGCCGGTGGTCTCGCTTTCGGCATAGAGCCAGTCGAACTGCTCCTTGAACATTTGCAACCCGCCTTCGGCGCCAAGACCCTGACGCAGAAAGCTGAAGTCATTGACCTCCGACGTGTAGGGGATCGAGACCATCGGCTTGCCGCTGCGGGTCTTGACCATGTAGGGCTGGTCGTCGTTGAGCAGATCACAGGTGAAGATCAGCCCTTCTTCCGCCAGAATGTCGATGGTGTTGAGCGTCGAGCGCAACGAGCTCGAGAGCCAGCCCTTGGCCTTGAAGCCGCAGAATTCCTCATACACCTTCAGCGTCGCGCGGATCACTTCCCGCTCGGCGTCTTCATCGAACATGTTGTCGGTGAGCAATTCGCTTTGCACGTAATTGTGGGCAACTATTTCCCATTTGCGGTCAAGTGCTGCCTGGACCACCTGAGGCCGTTCCAGCGCCATCTTGGCGTTGATGGTGCAGCTGGAAGGAACGCCTTCGGCATCGAAAATGTCGAACATGCGCCAGACGCCGACACGCTGGCCGTATTCGCGCCAGGTGTAGTTCGGATTGTCATAGACATTGCCGGGGAGGTCGCCGCCGACGATGCTCGGGCCGCCCGGATAGAACGGCTTGGGGGTGTCGCGAACGGCATCCCAATGTTCGAGATTGGTGGTCAGGATGACAGCCAGCCGTTTGCCATTGGGCCATTTGAGCGGCTTGCGTTCGCTGATCGGAGTGAAATCGTACTGCATGGTGGTGCTCCCGGGACAAGCCTCAGTGATGCGACAGAAGTGAGCCCCAGCCCTGGATCTTGTCGTCAATGCCGTTCTGGCGCAGCCCGTACCAATAGGTCGCGGTGTTGATGGCGATGACCGGCTTGTCGAGCCAGAATTCGGCAATGCCGGCGACACGGGCCATGGCCAGATTGGTGCCGACCTGCACGATTGCCTCGACGCTCTCGTCGTTGACCTCGTTGATGCAGTCGCGCAGTTCCTGCTCGCTGACATGAGCGATCTGCATTGGGCTCGGGCACTTCAGGCCTTTGAGATGCACCACCTCGTAGCCGCAGTCGGTGAAGAACTTGATCACCTGCTTGTCGCCCACCGGCATGTAGGGCGTGACGACGCCGATGCGCTTGATGTCACCATATTTGGCAAGTGCGGCCTGGCAGGCGTCCGATCCCATCGTCACCTTGACGCCGGCGCGCTCTTCGACACGCCGCTGCAATTCGACCGAACCATCAAGCCCGTCCCAGAAGGTCTCCGCCGACATGCCCATGACCAGATGGTCGGGGCTGCAGGTCATGACGGAATCGATCGAGTCCATGATCGCGGCGCGAATATTGTCGATCAGCGCGAGAAAGTCCTCGTCGCTGTTGACCGGATCATCCGGGATCGTGATGCGCGAGAAATGATTGGTCACGCCGACCGGCCGCATCGAGTCGAACTCGGGTTGTACGGAGGTGTTTGTGGAAGGGGCGATAACGCCTAATTTCTTTCGGTAACCGAGACTGTCGACCATGGCTGAATGTCCTTTCTAAACGTGTGGGCGTGCCCGGCCCGGGTTATGCAACGTCCTCGAGATCGCGCAGCGACTGGATCATCGAAGAGCGCATCAGGTAATCCTTGTGAGCCGCTGGATCTTCGACAATGCGGCGCAGCTCGTCATGATAGGCGAGCCGGGCGGCAGGATCGTTTTCCGCCATCATCTTGCGGTTGCGCAGGGACTGTTCCTGAACTGTCTCGATCGCGACCTTGCGGCGCTGGCGGTTGTAGCGCTCGGTGATTTCGATCGGCGCCTTGCCGGTCCACACATCGGCCAGCTTGTCACAGAGATTGACCGCATCGTGTATGCCGCCATTCATCCCCATGCCGCCGAGCGGGTTGTTCAGATGGGCTGAATCGCCGGCCAGGAAGACACGGCCAGCGACATAGGCAGAGGCGACGCGCTGGTGAACCCGGTAAGCGGTGGCGTGAACCAGTTCATAGGTGCCCGATTTCGGGCACAAAGCCTGGAGCCGGCGCTCCATGGCCTCGGGCGCCTTGATCTGCTCTTCGGTCTGGTTCGGGTCCGTCGGCAACAACACGCGCCACAGCGTTGGTGTGCGCAGGAGCACCGCCCATTCGCTGGGGTCGGTCAGATAGGCGATTGGCGCCAGGTCGGGAATCGCTTCGACAAAATCAAAATTAGTCGACATCGACAGGAAGATTTCGGGGATGGTGAGGCCGTCAAAAGAGATCCCGAGCGTCTTGCGAATGGCGCTGTGCGCTCCGTCGCAGGCAATAAGGAAAGACCCTGAGAGATCTTCCTGGCTGCCATCGCCATGCGCGACGGTCAGGGTTACGCCGGTCTCGTCCTGGCGGACTTCTGTCGCCTTGGCGTCGTAGATCAGTTCGATCTGGCTGTCGGCCTCGATCAGGTCGCGCAGCTCTTCGGACAGTTTCCATTGCTCGCATTGCAGCCGGTAGGGATGGTCTGTCTCTCCGGCCAGCAGCCCGAGATCAAATGTCGCGACCACGCCTTCATTGCGGTCGCGGAATTGCCAGGTTGGGCAAACCAGACCTCTTTCAATCAGTTTGCTGCTGACATCGAAGCGATCCAGCATGTCCAGCGTCGGCGGATGGAAGGTGGATGCTCGCAGGTCGCGAGGCAGGTCACGACTTGTCTCTACAATTGTGACCGGAATTCCGGCCTGTGACAGACAGCACGCCGAAACCAGCCCTACCGGGCCCGCCCCAACGATCAGTACGCGATCTTTTTCCGCCTTCATTATCGATTTTTCTCCGTCAATGTTCCGCTTGACAAGGCTCAAGTGCTAAATCATTGTGTACAACATGTCACGACATTTAAAGCGAAAAAATTCGCAGCCGCGTGATTATGTGAGGCGGACGGCGAAAGCGGCGTCCGAAATTTCGCGATGAATGGGCGCAGGCGCGTTCTCGCGGAAAAGATCAAAAACAAGCGCTAAAAAGGCGTAAAATGAGGGAATACGGTGTTGAAGTTCATTGAATCAGGGTCTGATCCCGCTTTTCTCGTTGTTTGAATCCGGTGTGGTGGGGCTGTCGGGCAGGGTTGTCTCGAGCTTTAAGCTCGGTGATCCTTTTGGATGGTTCCAGTCTTGGTTGTATACAAATACGAGAGAAGAACTCATGTTGTTGATACAGCAATTGCTGAACGGGGTGATGCTCGGAAGCGTTTATGTCACGGTCGCTGTGGCCTTCACGCTGACCATCGGCGTACTCAATTTTCTGAATTTCACCATTCCCACCTTGTTCATGCTGGCCGGCATGATTGGTTGGGCTCTGGCCTATTGGGGGCTGCCGTTCGGGCTGTCCGGGCCGCTGTCCTGGCCGATGGCGCTATTCTTCGGTGTCGTGGTTTCGATCTTGGCGTCGCTGGTCGTCGAGCGCTTCACCTTCCGCTACCTCAAGACCAAGTATGGCGATTCAACCGAACACGCCATTCCGCTGGTCTCTTCGCTTGGCTTTCTGCTGGTGCTCGAAAACCTGGTGCGGATCGGCTACGGCACCGATGCACAGCGGTTTCCCGGGCCAAGTCACGATCTGACCATGAATATAGGCGGCATCTTTGTCCGCATCCCGCAACTGGTCAGCCTGTTTCTGGTGGTGCTGATTGTGGTCGGACTGACCTGGCTGCTCAAGCGCAGCCGCATCGGCCGGGGCTTGCGCGCTATCGCCGAAAACCCCGATGCGGCCAATATCCTGGGTGTCGATACGCGGCGGGTTGTGCCCATCGTCTTCATGCTCACCGGCCTGCTGTGCGGCCTCGCCGGCGCATTGTTTGCCGTCAATTATGGCGAAGTGTCACCACAGATGGGTGAGGACATCGGCACCAAGGCAATCGCCGGCATGGTGGTGGGCGGGCTCGGCTCGATCTGGGGCGCCGTGCTTGGCGGCCTCATTGTCGGGCTGATCGAGATGCTGACAATTCACTTCTTTGGCGCGGACACGGTGCAGGTCGCAGTCTGGGGACTGCTGTTGCTCACCCTGTTCGTTCGCCCTCAAGGCCTGTTTGGCCATAACTCCATCGGCAAGGGGAAGCTCTGAAGATGAGTGGCTACTGGGCAGGCATTCTCACGATCCTGGCGATCAACATCATTTTCGCCTACGGCATCTTTCTTCCTGTTGCGACAGGACAACTCAATCTTGGCGGCGCGGGGTTTCAGGCCATCGGCGCCTATGGCGCAGCGTTTCTTTCGGCCTCCTTCGCGCTGCCGGTTCCGGTCACCATCGGTGTCGGCATGCTGGTTGCCGGTATCACCGGTTATCTGATCGCCTTCCCGCTGCTGAGGACCCGCGGGGTCTATCTGGTGCTGGCAACCTTTGCCTTTGCAGAGGTTGTCGCTGGGCTGATCCTGAATTCCGACACGTTCGGCGGCGCCATGGGGCTGTCGGTCCCGGCCTTCATCGACTGGCATGTTGCCGTGATTGCCGCAGCTGTCGTCACCGTGTTCGTCTTCTATCTGATGTCGACGCGCTTCGGCCTGACCATGCGCGCGGCCCATGACGATGAGGTTGTCACCGACCTGATGGGCGTCAATGTCCGGGGTGTGCAGGTTGCCGGCTTCGCTATTGGCGGTGCGCTCGCAGGGTTGGCGGGTGGGCTTTACGCGCATTCGTTCAATTTCGTCGAGATCCAGAGCTTCAATGCACTCGTCTCGATCTATGTGCTGCTCTACGTGCTGCTCGGCGGTACGCAGACTGCATGGGGACCGCTGGCAGGTGCGACATTCTTCACGCTGCTTCCTGAAGCACTCCGTACGGTTCTGCCCGCACTGAAAAGCTCGATCTACTGGTTTGCCGGTGTCGAGGGACCGGTGGCCGCACCTGACGATTCCTGGCGGTTTGTCATCCTCGGTGCCTTGACCATTGCCATGATGGTGCTCCGCCCCGAAGGACTGATCACGCGCACCCTGGTCGAACGCATCAGTTTCCGCCGATCCAATACCGACAAGGGAGCGCTGGCATGACCGCCTTGATGTCTCTCACCAATGTCTCGAAGAATTTCGGTGGCCTCACCGTGATCAACGATGTCAGTTTCGATGTGCCTGCGGGGGCCCGGATGGCATTGATCGGGCCCAACGGCGCCGGCAAGACGACGATCTTCAACCTGATCTCGGGTGTGTATGAACCATCAGCAGGCGAGATCCGGATGGAGGGGCGGGAGATCTCGGCGATCCCGTCGCGCAACCGCATCGGACTTGGCATTGCGCGCTCGTTCCAGAACATCCGGCTGATGCCGCATTTGTCAGTGCTGGAAAATGTCATGCTCGGCCAGCAGGCGAGGGCGGGCAGCCTGACCGACATGTTGTCGCCGCTCCGGCGGTCGAAATGGCGGCGCGAGGCTGAAGACCTGCTCGACCAGATGGGCCTCGACACGTTCCCCGGCGAAGTGGTTGCGACCCTGCCTTACGGCATTCGCAAGAAGATCGAGGTGGTGCGCGCACTCGTTGCCAAGCCGAAGATCCTGATGCTCGATGAACCTGCCGCCGGGCTCAACAACACCGAGACCGCCAATCTCAAGGACTTCCTGATGAAGATCGCGGCAAGTGGCGTGACCCTGATTGTCGTCGAGCACGACATGAGCCTGGTGCGCAGCCTGTGTGACCATGCAGTTGTGCTGAACTTCGGCGAGAAGATCTATGACGGTCCGACCGCCGAAGTTCAGAACGATCCGCATGTGCTGGAAGCCTATCTTGGAACCCGGCATGCCGGGAAGGAGGCAACCGATGTTGCTTGATGTGAAAGGCCTTGATGTCCGCTATGGCCGGACACACGCGGTCAAGAATGTGAACCTCAGCGTGGCCGAAGGCGAGATCGTCACGGTGCTTGGTGCAAATGGCGCCGGCAAGACATCGCTGTTGCGCGCGCTGCAGGGCGCGGTTCGCCCGGCCTCCGGCACGATCTCCTATGATGGCCATGATCTCTCCCGCGCCAGCCCGGCCGCCCGTGTCAGTTCAGGCATGATGCTGGTGCCGGAAGGGCGGCAGATCTTTGTCTCGATGACCGTGCACGAAAATCTTCAGATGGGCGTCTATCTGCGCTCGGACCGGGACGTGGCGCGCGATCTGGATGCCGTCTACGACCGGTTTCCCAATCTGGCAGAGCGCCGTGACATGAAGGCCAGTGTGCTGTCGGGCGGTGAGCAGCAGATGCTTGCGATTGGCCGAGCGCTGGTCGGCAGGCCCCGGCTGATCATGCTGGATGAACCCTCACTCGGGCTGTCGCCGCTTTTTGTGGCCCGCCTGTTTGATCTGATCGTCGAGCTCAACAAGAGCGGCATCAGCATTCTGCTCGTCGAACAGAATACCACCATGGCACTTGATGTCGCTCAACGAGGCTATGTCCTCGAGCTCGGCAAGGTCGTCATCGAGGATAGCGCTGCGGCGCTGTCAAAGAACACCGCACTGACCGAGGCCTATCTCGGAGGCGGCAACGAAGAACCGGCGCCCGGTTTTACCGGAACACAAGCATGACGTCGGCGGGAACTGCAACTGCACTCGAATTTTCCACAAAGGGAGACTTTTCATGAGCATCAAATCAATCCTGGCCGCGGCCGCACTGTCGCTTCTGGCCAGCACCGCCTGGGCAGAAGACACCATCAAGATCGGCAACATCGTTGTCACTGCCGGCTTCCTGAAGAGCGCCGGCGAGCCGACGCTGACGGCTGTCGATATTGCCGTTGACGAGATCAACGCCTCGGGCGGCATCAATGGCAAGCAGGTCGAGGTGATCCGCTTCGACACCGGTTCCGACCCGAAACAGGCATCCGTGGGTACGCGCAAGCTGGCGCAGGATGACGGTGTCCTGGCGATTGTCGGGCCGTTCTCGTCCGGTGAATCAGCTGTCGCCTTCAACGATGCGGAACGGCTGAAGGTGCTCATGATGCCGACATCGGCTTCAGCTCCCGGCCTGACCGAAGGGCGCAAATATGGCTGGCGCCTGACCGAGGATGAGCACAAGCAGTTCGGCCGCTTGCTCAAGTCGCTGAAGGCCAACGGCATCAAGTCCGACACGGCCGAGATCGTCTATATCTCCGAGGAAGTCGTCTCCAACGCGGCGGGCACAAAACTGTATCCGGCCTTGCTGAAGGAGGCCGGTATCACTCATGGCGATCCGATCCCGGTTCAGTACAAGAGCTTCGACATGTCGGCTCAGGCCGCCCAGATCATGGCGTCCAATCCGGACCTCGTCGCCATCGCGGCGTTGCCGGATTCCGCCTCCAAGGTCATCGGCGAGCTGCGCCGGCAGGGCTATGAAGGCCGCATCATCGGCTCGCAGATCTTCTCCGATCCCAATGTTGTCGAGCTGTTTGGCCCCGAAGGCAATGGCACCATGCTGATGGCAGGCTTCTGGAAGGGCTTCAGCCCGGAAGCGCAGGCCTTCAACGACAAGTTCGTGGCCGAAACCGCCAAGCGGGGTATCAAGAAGGCCGGCGCGCACCATTCCGATGCGCAGGCCTATGACACCTTCTTCCTGCTCAAGCAGGTGATGGAAAAGGTCGGTACCACCGGTGATCCCGCAAAGCTTGAAGAAGAGCGTGAAGCAATCGTCGCAGGCATGGAAGGCGTGACGTTTTCGGGTATCCTCGGCGACGATATCTGTTTCAATGGTCACGATGCCGAGCTCCCGGGCTACGTCATCGAGATCAAGGATGGTGAATGGACCAAGTTCGACTCCGCGCCTGCCGACAAGTGCGAGTGATGCAACCGACCTGTGCAGCATCGTGCTGCTCAGGTCACTCCGGCAGGTGGCATTCAAGCCAGACTGCGCGCACCAGATTTCAAGGGGAATGAGAAATGTTGAAACGTTTGATAATGGCCGTCGTGCTGGCAGGTGCCGCGTGTAGCGCAGCCTCCGCCCAGACGGTGGGCCTGGCGACAACCAAGGGCGGCGCGACCAACCAGATCGCCGTTGCGCTGGCGAAAACGATCACCGAGAAATCCGATCTGATGGTCCGGCCGCAGATCATGGCCAATACGGCCCAATATCTGCCGCTGGTCGACACCGGCCGCGTCGAATTCGGCATTGCCAATTTTCCGCAGACATCGAACGCCATTTCGGGCACCGGCATGTCCGAAGGCGAGCCGCATCCGAACCTGCGTTTGGTCGGTCTGCTGATACCGTTCAACGCCGGCTTGATGGTCACCAACGACTCCGGCATGAAAACCATGGCCGACCTGAAGGGCAAACGGTTGCCGCGGTTCCCGGAAGGCTCCCTCGGCGACATCATCATGAAGGCCTCGCTGGAAACGGCCGGCCTGACCTATGACGATGTCACCAGCGTTCCGATCGCCAATTTTCCGGCGATGTTCCAGGCGATCAAGGATGGCACCACCGATGTGTCAATCGCAACGGCCGGGTCGCAATCAGCACTCGATATCGATGCCTCGACCGGCGGCGCGCGCTTCCTCGACTTCAAGGATGGCGACGATAAGGTGCTGGAAAAGACCTTGCCCGGGGTCTCGCTGAAAAAGGGAACCGATCTGCCTTAATCTGCCGGTGTCTCGGCTGACACGGTGATCATGTCCTACGACTACACCCTGTTTGCCAATGCGGAGGTCTCCAACGAGATCGTCGCCACGGTGGCCAAGGCCCTCTACGAAGGCAAGGACAGCCTTGTGGCTGCGGGCCCGATCTGGAGCGAGTTTGATCCGGCAAAGCTTGCCCATATCACCACGCTCGAGTTCCACCCCGGTGCGATCGAGTTTTACAAGAGCGCGGGCATCTGGACCGGCAACTGAGCCAGCCATGCAGACGGGGCACAGGGCCAAGCTGTTGCCTCGATGAAAACAGAGCGCCGCATGCCCGGATTTGAGGCTTGCGGCGTTCTTGCCCCCCGTATCCCACGCGACTGGAGAGACAAAATTGGCTGAAGCGCAGGGCAACAAGGCAATGAACATTGTCTCATCCGTCTTTTCGTTGTTCGTTCCCGTTGTGGCGGTCCTGTGGGTGATGGCTGTGCCGCAACGGCTGGGCCTTCTCGTCTACCCCGAACAGGTGGTGGTGCTGATGCTGGGCGCGGCCCTTGTCGTGGTGTTTTGCAGACCCGCGGCGTCGCCGATCATGGTTCCTGTCAATGCGGTGCTCGCCGCAATCGCCGCCGTGCTGAGCTGTTATGTCTATGTGCGCTTTCCTGTCCTGTCCGAGGCGACGCATCGGTACCCGACCGAAACCCTGCTGATCGGCATCGCCGTCACGCTGCTTTCGCTGGAAGCCCTGCGGCGGGTTGTTGGCTGGACCCTGATCTTCATTTTTCTGGCGCTGTTTCTCTACGCGGTCTTTGGCGACTGGGTGCCCGGTCCGCTTCAGGGCAGGCCGATGGCTGCGGGCGACGTGCTGCGCTTCATCGGAGCGGACTCCTCCGCCGTCTGGGGGCAGGCCCTGCAGATCGCCGCCTTCGTTGTCGTGATTTTCGTTCTCTTCGGAGGCTTGCTGATGGCCAGCGGCGGCGGTGATTTCTTCACCCAGCTTGCCATGCGCGTGGCCGGTAATGGCCCGGGAAATTCGGCCAAGGTGGCAGTCACGGCTTCTGCGCTTTTCGGCACGGTGTCCGGGAGTGCTGTTTCCAATGTAATGTCGACCGGGATCATGACCATTCCGCTGATGAAGCGGGCCGGGTTCAAACCCGCCCAGGCGGGCGGAATTGAAGCCGTGTCTTCGACTGGCGGCCAGCTGATGCCACCGGTGATGGGAGCGGCTGCGTTTCTGATGGCCGAAATCCTGCAGGTGCCTTACAAGGCGATCGCGCTGGCGGCGCTGTTGCCCGCGATCCTCTATTACCTCTCGCTCTATGTGCAGATCGATTTCATTTCGCGCCGGGATGACATTCCTTCCTTGCGTGACATTCAGCGCAACACCTTTGCCACCGTCATCCGCGAAGGCTGGTTGGCCATTGTCGCATTCACGGTGCTTCTGACCGGCATCTTCTACTGGAACATGCGCGCCGAGGTGGCGGCTGTCTGGGCGGTGGTGGCGCTGGTGATCGGCGGGTTCGTTCTTGGTCTGGTCAAGCGGAGCGGGCAGGGCATGTCGCCTGCCCAGATTCTGAGCGCTGTTGTCGACACCGGACGCGCCACTTGTGACGTGCTGTTGATCACGGCTGTTGCAGGCATGATCATCGGCCTGATTTCGACCACAGGATTTGGTTTCGCGCTGTCGATCTATCTGCTCGATTTCGGCGACAAGAGCATGTTCGGGCTTTTGTTGCTGACTGCGGCCATCAGCATCGTGCTGGGGCTTGGCCTGCCAACGACGGGCGTCTATCTGCTGCTCGCTTCCCTGGCCGCGCCTTCGCTGGTGCAGCTTGGCATCGAGCCGATCGCGGCGCACATGTTCGTGCTTTACTACGGCATCCTCTCGATGATCACACCGCCCATCGCGCTGGCAAGCTTTGCCGCGGCCAGCCTGTCTGGCGCGACCAAGAGCGCGACCGAGCTGGAGGCATTCCGTTTTGGCTGGATTGCCTATTTCCTGCCGTTTCTGTTCATCTACAAGCCCGGCCTGCTGCTGGTTGGGTCCTGGTTCCACATCGGCTACGTCTTTGCCAGTTCGCTGATGGCACTGGTGCTGGTCACCGGCGGTCTGGTCGGGCATGCGCTTCGGCCGCTGCACCCGGTGCTGCGGGCTTTCTGGCTGGTGGTGGGCGTGCTGGTGATCATGCCGCTCTCGCAGCTGGGCGGGCTAACGCTGGAATATTCCGTCAGCGCATTGGGTCTTGTGCTGCTGGTCCTGTCCTTCGTCCTCAGTCCCAAAGCGGCCGAGGTGAAGGCCTGAGGGCTTGTCGGCCAGGCTTACTCTGCCGTCCAGCCACCGTCGACGAGAAGTGACGATCCGGTCATCAGGCCGGACGCGTCGCTGGCGAGCAGGATCAATGCTCCTGCCAGGTCTTCGACCTGCCCGACCCGCCCAAGCTTGATCTTGGAAAGCACCGAAGCCTTGAAATCCTCGTTTTCGAAGTAAGGCGCGGTCATGGGGGTTTCGATGAAGGTGGGCCCGATCGAATTGACCCGGATGCCATGCGGCGCCAGTTCGACGGCCATGGATTTGGTCATGCCTTCGATGGCAAATTTTGTGGTGCAATAGATGGTCCGGTCTTTGGCGCCGACATGGCCCATTTGGGACGACATGTTGATGATCGAGCCGGGACGGCCCGCCACGATCAGGCGCCTTGTCACCGCCTGCGCGACGAAGAACGCGGCCTTGACGTTGAGCGTGTTGACCAGATCGAAGGCCTCCGGCTCGACATCCACGAAAGGTCCCGGACGGTTGGTGCCGGCATTGTTGACCAGGATATCGAAGGCCGGCGCCTCCGCGATTACGGCGCGCACGGCGCTGGTATCGGTCACGTCGAGCATCAGTGCCTCGGCGCGGCCGCCGTCCTTGATGATCGCGTCCGCGGCGGCGGCAATGTCTGTTTCACTGCGGGCAGCGAGGGTGACATGTGCGCCATAGGCCGCCAGGGCCCGGGCGGCGAGCAGACCTATTCCACGACCGGCGCCGGTAACCAGCGCCCTCTTGCCATCAAGCCGGAACAGGGTGCTCAGATCTGTCATCTTCTACTCCGCGGCAGTGCCATAGGGAACATTTTTACCGCCGTAGCGGCGGACCCGGACATTGGCCTGTTCGGCGTGGCCGGTAAAGCCCTCCAGCATGCACAGTCGCGAGCAATATTCTCCGATCATCGCCGAAGCTTTGTCTGTCAGGACACGCTGATAGGTCACGGTCTTGAGGAATTTGCCGACCCAGAGGCCACCGGTGTAGCGGGCGGTCTTCTTGGTTGGCAGCGTATGATTGGTGCCGATGACCTTGTCCCCGAAGGCGACATTGGTTCTGGGGCCGAGGAACAACGCACCGTAATTGGTCATGTTGTCGAGGAAGTAATCCGGGTCCCGGGTCATCACCTGCACGTGCTCCGAAGCGATGTCATCGGCCACCTTGACCATTTCAGCCTCGTCCTCACAGACGATGACTGCGCCGTAGTCGTTCCATGCCTGGCGGGCGATCTCTGCTGTCGGCAGGATGGTGAGCAGCCGCTCGACTTCCGCCATCGTGTCACGGGCAAGCTTCTCCGAAGTGGTCAGAAGGATGGCGGGCGAGTTCGGGCCATGTTCGGCCTGACCGAGAAGGTCGGTGGCGCAGAGCTCGCCGTCCACGGTGTCGTCGGCGATGACCAGTGTTTCCGTCGGACCGGCAAAGAGGTCGATGCCGACACGGCCGTAGAGCTGACGCTTGGCTTCGGCGACGAAGGCGTTGCCGGGGCCGACCAGCATGTCCACCGGAGCCACCTGCTCGGTTCCAAGCGCCATGGCGCCGATCGCCTGGATGCCACCGAGGCAATAGATCTCGTCGGCGCCGGCAAGATGCTGGGCGGCGACGATTGCCGGCGCCGGTTTGCCCATGAAGGGCGGTGCGCAGGTGATGATCCGCGGCACGCCGGCCACCTTGGCGGTGACAACCGACATGTGCGCCGAAGCCAGCAGCGGGTATTTGCCGCCAGGCACATAGCAGCCGACCGAGTTCATGGGAATGTTCTTGTGGCCGAGCACGACGCCCGGAAGCGTTTCGACTTCGATGTCGAGGAGTGCCGCGCGCTGATGTTCGGCGAAATTTTTCACCTGTTCCTGTGCAAATTTGATGTCATCAATGTTGCGCTGGGAGAGTTCGCTCAGGCAACTTTTTATCTCTTTGTCAGTCAGGCGGTAGTCGTCGCGGTCCAGAGCGTCGAACTTGATGGACATCTCCCGCACTGCGGCCTGACCACGGGATACAATGTCCGCAAGCGCGGTTTCGACGGATGCACGGACCTTGCTGTCCTCGCTGGCGATCGCGTCGACCTGTTTGCCTTGCTTGAGGTATTTCATTGTCAAATCTCCATTCAAAGCTGATGTGAGCGCCGGCCTGGCGCCGTGTCAAAGGCAAAACGTCAGGCCAGCGGATCAGCGACGTCGCGCTTCATCCGCTGCAACGCCAGAATCCGGCTGTCTCGCCAGGCCTGGCGCTCGGCGACCCTGTCACCGGGGATGCGGGCTGCGAGACGCTTGTGGGCGTCGGCGATCTGCTCCGGCGTCCAGTCATAGTCGGTCCGCGCGGATTGTCCGAGATGCCGCATCATCGGGCCAAGCCGGTCGACAAATCCCTGCAGCCCGTCGGGTGCGTTGAGGTGGGCGACCTCGAACGGACCGATGGAGGCCCAGCGAAGTGCCAGCCCATCGGTCAGTACCGCATCGATGTCTTCGGGCGTGCAATAGCCTTCGCCGACAAGATGCAGGGCTTCGGCCACCAACGTGAACTGCAGCCGGTTGAGGATGAAGCCGTCAATTTCCTTCTTGAGCACAATCGGCCGCATGCCGGCCTCGGTCATAAGTGCTCGAGCTTGTTCCAGCACCTCAGGGCTGGTCCAGTTTGTGCCGCACAATTCCACAAGAGGAATCAGTGAGGGCGGATTGACCGGGTGGACCACCAGGGCCCGTTCCGGGTTGGCGATATGACCAAGAAAATCCGACCCGGGGATGGCCGAGGTGGAGGAGGCCAGAATGGCATCCGGCCGTGCATTGGCGGCGATCTCGGCGAAAACCTGGCGCTTTACATCGACATCCTCGCGTACGCTTTCCTGCACGTAATCAGCTTTGCCGACAGCTACGGCGATCGAGGAGACCGGAACGATGCGGGCGAGAACCGTGTTCACCGGCTCGTCGAGCATGCCGTTGTCAGCAAACAGCTCCAGTGTTTGCCTGGCACCAGACAGCGCACGCCCTGCGGCTTCGCCTTCGAGCGAATCGTAAAGCCTGACCTGGTGCCCCGCGCGGGCAAAGACGACAGCCCAGGCCCGTCCAACGGTCCCGGCGCCGATGCAGGTGACGGTGCTCATTCTGCCGCGTCTTTGGGCTCACGCGCCCAGCGCCGTTCGAAATCCCAGACGTCATCGAAGCCGATCAACGAGTTGAATTCGCTGAAATCGAAAAGCGGCACGTCCGGTGAAAGCGAGGTTCCCTCGTTATTCAGAAGATTGAGCACCGCTTCGGCCGCGGCCGCTGCGGCAAGGCCGGTGGCGGCGGGGAAGATCGCCATGTTGTAGCCAATGTCCTGCATCTCGGCCTTGGAGCGGATCGGCGTGCGGCCACCATCGGCCATGTTGGCCATCATCGGCTTGGAGACGCGGCGGCAGGCTTCGCGCATCTCGTCTTCGCTTTCGAGCGCTTCGAGGAAAACCACATCGGCACCCGCATCTCCATAGGCAAGCCCGCGTTTCAGCGCGCCTTCGAAGCCATCGGTCTGGCGCGCATCGGTGCGGGCGATGATCAGGGTTTCCGGATTGCGCCGCGCTTCCACCGCGACCTTGACCTTTTCCACCATGTCGATGATCGGCACCACCCGCTTGAACGGCGTGTGGCCGCACTTCTTCGGAAACTCCTGGTCCTCGATCTGGATCGCCGCCACACCGGCCTCTTCATAGCCGCGCACGGTGTGGTGCACGTTGAGCAACCCGCCATAACCGGTATCGGCATCCGCAATGACGCCCGCATTGGAGGTGCGGCACAGCGTGGCGACCCGATCGACCATCTGGGTGTAACTGGCAATGCCGGCATCGGGCAGACCCAGAGCCGAGGCCGTCATCCAGTAGCCCGAGGCGTAAACGAAATCGAAGCCCACCTTGTTGCAGACCGCTGCTGTGATCATGTCATGGATGCCCGGCGCCAGCACAAATTGTCCGGATTCAAGGGCGGCCTTCAGGCTCGGTTTGCTCATTGTTGGGTCCTGTCAGTTAGGGGGCGCCTGGGATCCGCCCCGGGAGGTAATTGTGAGCCGGTCACCTGGCGCGGGTATCGGCAAAAAGACGTTCCAGCCGTCCGTCATCGAGAAACAGCCACGGCTGGCTGGCGCGCAGGCGCGCTTCGAAGGCTGCAATCTCATCGGCGTCGTCAGCGAGGATGCTGCCGATTTCATCAAGGCCGAGCATCAGCGTGCGGCGCCGGTAGGGGTCGATATCGAGCCCTATGACCTCACCATCAGGAAGTTCTACCGTCTGGGTTTCGAGATCGACCGTAATCGGCTTGCCGCTTTCCGCAGCCAGCATCACCCGCTCATGCGCATCGCCCTGAATGACCAGCGGCAATGCGCCGTTCTTGAAACAGTTGGAATAGAAGATCTCGCCGAAGCTTGGGGCAATGACGCAGCGAATGCCGAAATCCGTCAGCGCCCAAACCGCCTGTTCTCGGCTGGAGCCCGAGCCGAAATTGGCGCCGGCGACCAGAATTTCCGCCTGGTCGAATGGCGGGGTGTTGAGAACGAAATCGGTCCTGGTGCCGTCGCGGCGGTGGCGGCGTTCGTGAAACAGGTGTTTGCCAAGGCCGGCCTTGTCGAGCAGCAGCAGGAAACGGGCTGGAAAAATGACATCGGTGTCGACATCGGCTTCGCGCAGGGCAGCCGCCGGGCTGGTGATTTTGGTGAATTTTTGCATCAGGTGGTGGGTTCCAGTTTTCGCACATCAATGAGGTGGCCGGCGATTGCGGCTGCGGCGGCCATTGCCGGGCTCATCAGATGCGTGCGGCCGCCCTGGCCCTGGCGGCCTTCGAAATTGCGGTTGGAGGTGGAGGCGCAGCGCTCGCCGGGCTTGAGCCGGTCGTCATTCATCGCCACGCACATGGAACAGCCCGAGGCCCGCCATTCGAAGCCTGCATCGATGAAGATGCGGTCAAGGCCCTCGCTTTCGGCCTGCTTTCGCACACTGGCCGAGCCGGGGACGGCAATGGCTGTCACCGTTGGCGCGACCTTGCGGCCTTTGACGACGGAGGCTGCAATGCGCATGTCCTCCAGCCTGCCATTGGTGCACGAGCCGATGAAGACGTGGTCCACGTCGATCTCTTCAAGCGGCATGCCCGGCTTGAGATCCATATAGGCAAGGCTGCGTTCCATCTTGGTGCGCCGGACCGGATCTGATTGATCTGCGGGATCGGGCACGCGTTCCGAGACCGGGCTGGTTTCACCCGGGTTGGTACCCCACGACACGTGCGGGCTCAGCGCTGCGACATCGAGGTCGACTTCCTTGTCGAACACGGCATCAGGTTCGCTCGGGAGTGTTTGCCAATGTGCGAGCGCTGCCTCCCAGGCTTCACCCGCGGGAGCAAGCGGCCGCCCCTTGAGGTAGGAGAAGGTCGTCTCGTCCGGCGCCACCATGCCGACCCGGCTGCCGGCCTCGATCGACATGTTGCACAGTGTCATGCGCGCTTCCATCGACAGCGTGGCAATGGCCGTGCCTGCATATTCGATGGCGTAGCCGACACCGCCATGGGTGCCGATCTTCGCAATCAGGGCCAGGATGATGTCCTTGACCGCGACGCCAGGCTGCAGCGCGCCATTGAGCGTGACCCGCATTGTCTTCTGTTTTCTCTGGCGCAGTGTCTGAGTGGCGAATACGCATTCACATTCGCTTGCACCGATACCAAAGGCGATTGCGCCAAAGGCTCCGTGGGTGGAGGTATGACTGTCGCCGCAGACCAGCGTGGCGCCGGGCAGGGTAAAGCCCAGTTCAGGCCCGATAACGTGGACAATCCCGTGCCGGTCATCGGTCATTGTGATGTAGTCGATGCCGAAGCGGGTGCAGTTTTCGATCAAGCGCTCAACCTGCCGCGCGGCCAGCCCTTCGGCCAGCGGCAGATGCCTGTCGCGGGTCGGAACGGCGTGGTCAGCCACCGAAATATGTGCTGATGGCCGTGCCAAAGCCCGGTTTTGCTCGATAAGACCGGCAAAAGCTTGTGGGCTGGAAACTTCCTGCACCAGGTGGCGGTCGATGTAGAGCAGGGACGTTCCGTCGTCGTAATCCCTGACGACGTGGCTCTGCCAGACTTTTTCATAAAGGGTTCTTGCGGTCATTTGCGTTTTTCGGTCCCGAGGCATGGTGGCGACGATGCGGACGACCCGGATCGGCGCAGAAAAATGTCGGAGCCCAGCGCATTTTCCTGTTGCGGATGGGCGGAAAGGCAATCTATGTTGAATTGAATACGCATGCAATATCATTTTGGATAGGCCTGCGAGAAGGGGATCACAATGCGCATAGAGGAATTGTCATGAGACTAGGCGTCGACGTTGGTGGCACGTTCACCGATCTTCTGCTGCACGATGAAAAAACGCAGCGCACCTATGAGGCCAAAACGCCTTCAACGCCGGAAGACCAGTCGATCGGGGTTGCTGCCGGCGTGAAGCTGATCTGCGAAAAGGCTGGTATCTCGCCATCTGACGTGGAGCTGATCCTGCACGGCACAACGGTTGCGACCAATGCCGTGCTGGAAGGCAAGGGCGCGCGGGTCGGGCTGCTGGTCACCGAAGGCTTCGAGTACACGCTGCATCTGGCCAAGGCCTGGACCCCTGGTCCGCTGTTCGGCTGGATCAACATGGAAAAACCCGATCCGCTGGCCTCGCTGGCCGATACCCGCGGCATTCCTGAACGGATGAATGCACGTGGTGAAGTCGTCCGCGAACTCGATATCGAGAAGGCCACGGCCATGATCGATGATCTGTGCAGTTCCGGTATTGAAGCGCTCACCATCTCGCTGATGCACTCCTATGCAAACGCCGAACATGAGCGCGCGCTTGGCGCGATCGTGGCGGAGCGCTATCCTGACATTCCGGTCTCGCTGTCCTCGGACATCCTGCCGGAATTTCGCGAGTACGACCGCGCCATCACCACGGTGATGAATGATTATGTCCGGCCGATCATGAAGCGTTACCTGTCGCGGATCGAAGACCGGCTGGACAAGGAAGGCGTCAGCGCCCGGCTCCACATCGTCCGCTCGGACGGCGGCTTGATGAGCGCGGCGGCTGCCTCCGAGCGTCCCGTCCATACAGTGCTTTCCGGTCCTGCCGGTGGTGTGACCAGCACGGTGATGTTGTCGCGGCGCTCTGGCTTTTCCAAGCTGCTCGCCTTTGACATGGGCGGCACGTCGACAGACGTGTCGGTGATCATCGATGGCGAGGCGACGATTTCGCGCTCGACCGAGGTCGGCATGTTCCCGGCCAAGGTGCCAACGCTAGATGTGCGCAGTGTCGGCGCCGGCGGCGGATCCATCGCCGATGTTTCCGAACTGACCGGTTCGCTTCGCGTCGGTCCGCGCAGTGCCGGCGCCAATCCGGGACCTGTCTCCTACGGGCGTGGCGGAACCGAACCGGCCGTCAGCGACGCCAATGTGGTGCTCGGCTATTTGCCGCCGGTGCTTCTGGGCGGCGACATGTCGCTTGATGTGGACGGCGCCCGCAAGGCAGTGGCCGGGATCGGCGAAACACTCGGCCTGTCGCCGGAAGATGCGGCCAAGGGCATCATCGATATTGCCAATGAAGTCATGCTTGGCGCGTTGCGGGTGATCACCGTGCAGCGCGGTCTTGATCCGCGCGAATTCGGCATTGTCGCCTTTGGCGGTGCAGGTCCGCTGCATGCCAACGCCATTGCGGAACTGCTGGGCTGCTATCCGGTGATGGTGCCGCCCAATCCGGGCGTGCTGTCTGCACTCGGATTCCTTGAGGCCGATTTCAAGAACGAATTCGTTCAGACCTATATCCGCTCCACCGTCGGGCTTGACCCGGATGCCGTGTGGTCGCGGTTTGCAGAGCTTGAAGACAAGGCCAAGACTTGGCTCAAGGAGCAGGAAGTGTCGGCTGCCGATGCGTCGATCCAGTACACGCTGGACCTGCGCTATGAGCAGCAGGGCTTTGAGGTCTCGGTTGATGTCAGCGAAGAGCTGGTCCGTCAGAAGGGCGGGCTGGAGCCGATCCTGGCCGATTACCACGCGCTGCACGAACGCCTCTACGGCGTGCGCTTCACGGTTCCGGTGGAGCTCGTTGCCTTGCGTGTGGTTGCCCGCGGTGCAACGCCGCCGGTCAATGAAGCCGCGCCCACCGGTTCAGCGGGCGATGTCAAGGCTGCGATCATGGAAACCCGGCCGGCCTATTTCGATGGCGCCTGGCACGAGACGCCGCATTACGATCGCAGCAAGCTCGGTGTCGGGTCGCGTGTCGAAGGCCCGGCGATCATCCGGCAGTACGACACGACCACGGTGCTGCTGCCTGCTCATTACGCCGAGATCGATGATCACGGTAACGTCCTCATCTGGCCAATTTCGAAGGGAATGTGATCAAGATGGCAACCAAAGTCGATCCAATTACTCTCGACATCATCGAGAACGCGCTCAAGAATGCCCGCTTCGAGATGGACGGCGTCGTCGTCCGTATCTCGCTGTCGCCGGTCATCCGCGAGCAGCATGACGAATTTCCGATGATCTGCAACGAACGTGGCCAGATGGTTGTTGGCCAGTTCGGATCCTACATTCCCTCGGTTGTCGAAAAATTCGGTGGCGATGTGAATGAAGGCGATATCTTCGTCTGGAATGATCCCTATGCCTCCAAGGGCTCGATCTCGCACAACAATGACTGGTGCGTGATGCTGCCGATCTTCCACGAAGACGTGCTGGTCGGCTTTTCCTCGATCTTCGGCCACATGGTCGATGTCGGCGGCTCGGTGCCGGGTTCGATGCCGGCCAACGCCCGCACGATCTGGGAAGAAGGCCTGCGGGTGCCGCCGGTGAAGATCTATGAAAAGGGCGTGCTCAATCAGGGCGTCCTCGACATCATGCTCAACAATTCGCGCACGCCCGACATGAACCGGGCCGATCTGATGGCGCTGATTGCCGGTTGCAAGACAGCGTCCACCCGGGTGCGTGAGCTGTGCGACCGCTTTGGCCGCGAGACCTACATGACGGCCTGCGACATGTTGCTTGACCGGACCCGCGAAGCCATGCGGCAGGTGATCTGCAAGTACATCCCGGAAGAGCCGGTCAGCTTCACCGACTATGTCGATGATGACGGCCTGGGCAATGGTCCGTTCAAGATGACGCTGACCATTTCCAGGCGGGGCGACATTGCGGTGTTCGACTGGACAGGAACTGATGACCAGGCGGAAGGGCCGATCAACTTCCATATCCATGAAGGCCTCTGCAAGCTGTTCTTCGGCGTCTACATGATCATGTCATTTGATCCGTCGGTGCTGTTCAACGAAGGCTTCTATGATCTCTTCGAGATTGTGCTGCCCGAGGGAAGCTTGCTCAATCCGCGCTTCCCGGCGGCGCTGTCTAACCGGCTCAACACCCATACGCGGTTTTTCGATTGCCAGGCCGGTGCGCTCGGCAAGTTCGTGCCGCAACTGTCGATGGCTGCCGGTTACGGCACCAGCCCGCATTTTATCTTCTCGGGCACCGACAAGGACGACAAGTACTTCCAGCTGATGGAGCTTCTGTTCGGCGGTGTGCCGGGACGTCCCAAGGGAGATGGCTTCGACGGGCACGCCTGGTGGCCTTTGTTTTCGGCGACCCCGATCGAGTATATCGAGAACTACTATCCGGTGCTGGTCGAGCGCTACCTGCCGATCCAGGATTCGGGTGGACCGGGTCTGCATCGCGGCGGCGCGGGCATCGAAAAGGTTTACCGCATGCTCGCAGCCGGCAAGGTCTCGATCCATGATGACCGCGAGGTGGTTCCGCCATGGGGTATCAATGGCGGCCTGCATGGCGGCACGTCCAGCAAATGGGTGATCAAGGCCGGCGAAGAGGAGCCGACCCGCATTCCCTCCAAGATCGACAATCTCAAGGTCGAGCCAGGCGACCGCGTTGTCTTCAAGACGGCCGGCTCGGGTGGCTGGGGTGATCCTCTCGACCGCGACAGCTCTGTCGTGGCGCGCGATGTGCGCTACGGGCTGGTCTCCAGGGATCAGGCAAAAGATTCCTACGGCGTCGTCCTGACGGCGGACAATCACCCGGATGAGGCGGCAACTGTCACGCTTCGTGCCTCGGCCAAGGAAAAGCGCGGCGAACCGCCGGCCTTCGACTTTGGCTACACGCCGCCCAACGGACAGGCATCCGGATAACATAAAGGGGCTTTCGAGCCCCTTTTTTCCGCCTCGCGCGATGATGCAATGAAAGTTGAACTCGCTCCGCGTTGCTGCGTGGATCTGTCGTCAGGTCTTCGTCTGTTCAGCGATATTCGGGTGGGACAGGAATGGTGTTGCGCCAGATCAGCCGTCCGCTGATTGGACGGTCTATGCCGCGCTCGATGCCGTGGGACGGATCGTCCAGATGCAGGATCGACAAGGTTGCCTCGATCATCTGGTTGATCGGTTGGCGCACGGTGGTCAATTGATAGGGCGCCCGGCGGCCTTCCGGGATGTCGTCGAAGCCTGCAACCATCAGGTCTTCGGGCACTCGCAGACCAAGCCGGTAGCGCAATGCATCAATCGCGCCCATGGCCATGATGTCGTTGATGCCGAACAGCGCATCGGGGCGCGAGCGGTTCTTGTCCCGGAACAGACCCATGGCCGCGTTGAATGCGCCTTCATAGGAGGATTGGCCTTCAACTTCGACGATGTCGGAGCGCCTGATGCCCGCTTCCTGCAGCCGTTCGACAAAACCGCGAACGCGGTCCTTGCTGGTCGTACCCTTGGGGTCGCCTGTGATCATGGCAAAACTCTGCGCGCCCGCTGCGAGAAAGGCTTCGGCGATCAAGCGTCCACCAGCCGCGTTGTCACAGCGGACGCCCGAGGCGTCGCTGCCGGGGATGTAGCGGTTGAACAACACGATCGGAATGCCGCGGTCATGGCACATGCTGGTCATACGGGTGGACAATTGCGCGGCTGTCAGGATGACGCCGTCGACCTGATATTTCAACACATGCAGAATGGCTTCGTCACTGTCGGCGCCCGGGTCGACCGTGAAGATAAGTACCTGCCGGCCCTGCTCCTGCAGCTTCTTGCTGAAGGCGTGTAAAACGTGTGCATAGAAGGGGTTAGCCATGTTGCCGACGATCAGCGCGACGATATTCGTGCGCTTGGTCGTCAGGCTGCTTGCAATCGAATTGGGGACGTAATTGAGCTTGCGCGCCGCCTCGTAAACCTTCTTTCGAGTCTCTTCGGCAATGCTCGATCCGGGCGTGAAGGCGCGGGAGACGGCAGACTGTGAAACGCCGGCCAGGGCGGCGACATCGAATGAAGTGGAGCGGTTGGTGCTGCGTGTCATCAATGGTCTCTTCCATCTCGCCGCTTCAACTGAACTGTCAGTGGAAGCCCCATATTGATCGATAGCTGTCACCGGCAAGGGTTTCAACCGCTTTGATGCGTGGTGGAAGATGTTCACTGCTTAATTGCGTTCAGGTCAAGCCGCGCTGATTTCAAGATTTCGCAGCATGAGCGATTGACTCGGTCAGAGAGTTGGGTGAACAATGCATGCGTATTCATCATGTGCGTTTCCTGCTGAGGGGCGGGGGTGCACAAGTCAGGACAGGGAGTTCAAAAATGACAAAGCGCGTCCTAATTGCATCGCTGACAGCCATCGCCGCCACCATGTGCATGACCGGGTCTTCATTCGCCGATGCGGCGTCTGAAGGATTGGCCCGTGCTACGGAAAATATTGCCAAGTACAAGGCCAAGCCGGAATTCGTCGCGCCTGGCGATCCGTTCGACGCCAAGGCCTGCGCCGCCGGCAAGAAGATGCTGTCGATCCCCAACAGCAGCGGCAACCCGTTTCTCAAAGGCATCATCGACCGGATGAAGGTTGCCGGCGCGGAAGTCGGTCTTGAAGTTCGCGAATGGGAAAACCAGGGGCAGCCAAGCCAGTGGGTTCAGGGCGTCGAGCTCGCAACCCGCGAGAAATACGACATTATCGACCTGATCTCGGGCATTGATCCGGGCACGATCGAGCCGCAGCTGAAAGCCGCCAAGGAAGCCGGCGTCAAGGTGATGACCTCGCACTTCTACGACCCGAGCTTCGAGCAGAACCCGGTTGTTTCCAGCTCGCTGACCATCGGTTTTGGCGAAGTCGGCACCATTCTCGCCGACTGGGCAGCTGTTGCAACCGATGGCAAGGCGAATATCGCCCTGATCGTGTCGAATGAGGTTCCGCCGACAATTCCGCTGGTCGCCAATTTCAAGGAGCAGCTGGCCAAGAATTGCCCGGACTGCACCATCACCCAGGAAATCAATGTCGGCGTGACCGAGTGGGGCACGAAGATCCAGACGGCGGTCCAATCCGCGGTGCAGGCCAACCCCGAAATCAATGTTGTCATTCCGATCTACGATTCCATGTCGCAGTTCGTCATTCCTGCCCTGCGCCTGACCGGCAAGACCGGCGAGATCAAGGTCGGAACCTTCAACGGCACCCCCTTCGTGCTGGACTATATTGCGCAGGGACTGGCCGACATGAACATCGGCGAGAGCCTCGACTGGATCGCCTATGCCACCGTCGATGGTCATTTGCGTGATGCCTGCGGTCTGGAAAGCCCCACCGCGCTCAACGTACCGTTCTACATCTTCGACAAGGACAACATTGCCGAAGCGGGAACACCGGCCCAGTTCGATACCGGTTACGGCGATGCCTACAAGTCCGGCTTCCGCAAGCTCTGGGGCATCGAATAATGATAAAACAGCCGGATCAGTCCACTCAGGATCCGGCAACCCGGCCGGGAGCGCGCCCTGTGCTCCCGGTCCTGTCGGTCGCCAATCTCTCAAAGTCCTTCGGTGGTGCGAAAGCGCTCAACAATGTGTCCTTTGATGTCATGTCCGGCGAAGTGCATGGATTGCTGGGCAAGAACGGCTCAGGCAAGTCGACGCTGGTCAAGATCCTTGCCGGATTTCACGCCCCTGACGAAGGCGGCACACTTCATTTCAATGGCGAGCAGGTTCAACTGCCGCTCAAGGCCGGCGAAGGACGCCGCCTTGGCATGGCCTTCGTGCACCAGAATCTTGGTCTGGTGCCGTCACTGACGGTGCTGGAAAACCTGCGGCTCGCCGAACTGACCAAGGACGGCAAGGCTTTCATCAGCTGGTCTGCGGAAAAGGCGGCCGCGCGACAGGCGCTGACACGCTTCGGGCTGGAGATCGATCCGGCTGAAAGGGTCGACCGGCTGACACCGGTGCAACGCGCGCTTCTGGCCATCGTCCGGGCATTCGAGGAGATCGAGGCCGCGCGCGCCATCACCGGCAAACCGGGCCTGGTGCTGCTTGACGAGCCGACCCCGTTCCTGCCCGCCAGCGGCGTGGCGCAGCTGTTCGAGCTGGTGCGGTCGATCACCGCTCTCGGCTCCAGCGTTATCTTCATTTCCCACGATATTGACGAGGTGATGGAAATCACCGACCGCATCACTGTTCTCCGGGATGGTGAACAATCGGGCGAGCTGGCTCGAGCCGATGCCACCCACGAGAAGATCGTCGAGATGATTGTCGGGCGAAGTATTTCCCGTCAGCCGAGCCGAAAACCCGTCGCGGCGAGCTTCCCGGTCTATGCCCGGTTTGAAGCATTGTCCGACAAGATGCTGCAGCCGTCGGATCTGCATGTCGGCAAGGGCGAGATCCTTGGCCTCACCGGGTTGATCGGGTCAGGCTATGAGGAAGTGCCCTATCTGGCCTTTGGCGCCCGCAGTGGCGCATCGGGCACGATCACAATCGAGGACGGCGCGCCCTTTGCCCAGTCGATGCTTAACCCGGCGGCGGCAATTGAACGCGGGTTTGCACTGCTGCCGGGAGACCGGCACGGCGAAAGCGGGGTCGACAGCCTGTCGATCGTCGACAACATGTTTCTTCCCGATATCGGCCGGTTCTTCAAAAACGGCTTCATGCGCAACCGCGCCATGGTCCGCGAAGCGCGCGAACTCGGCGCGGAATATGAGGTCCGTCCCAATGATCCGGGTCTGAAGCTCTCGGCGCTTTCGGGCGGCAATGCCCAGAAAGTGCTGATCGCGCGCTGGATGAACCGCTCGCCGTTGCTGCTTCTGCTCGACGAGCCGACACAGGGCGTCGATGTCGGCACCCGCCAGCAGATCTTTGCAGCACTGCGCAAGGCGGCTTCGGAGGGCATGTCGATCATCTGCGCCAGTTCCGAGGCCGAGCAGCTGGCCGAAATCTGCGACCGCGTTCTGGTCTTCGCAAGAGGCCGGATCTGCGATGAAATCACCGGTGAACGGCTGACAAAGGAAGGCATTTCGGAAGCCTGCTATGTGTCCGCCGGTCCCGCTCCCAACATGACGTCCACGCCGCGAGTTGCCTGATGACCGACACTGTAAAATCCACCTCCCCGACAAAGCCCTCGGTCAACTATGCCCGGCAGTTCGAGCGCGTCGCCCTGCTCCTCGTCTGGGCTTTGACGATTGTGCTTTTCAGCTTCCTGATCCCCAACAACTTTCTCAACTGGGGCAACTTCTCGATCATGTTTGCCTCCTATGCACCCGCAGCACTGCTGGCGCTTGCGATCATCATTCCGCTGACGGCGGGGGATTACGACCTGTCTGTCGGCGCGACACTCACCCTGTCGGCATCGACCATCGGGGTGCTCAATGTCTGGCAGCAAATGCCGATCGGCTGGGTTCTGGTGATCGTCTTGCTGATGGGGCTCGGGGTCGGGCTGTTCCATTCGCTGTTCATCATCTATTTCCGGGTGCCATCCCTTGTGGTCACGCTGGGCTCGACATCATTGATGAGCGGCATTGTGCAGTGGATTACCAATTCATCGACCATTGGCGGCATCGACAACAGCCTGATCATGGCGGCTGTCGGCTACCGCCTGTTCGGCATCCCCTATGCGTTCTACTACGCTTTGGGAGCCGCCCTGATCATGTGGTACATTTTCGACTTCATGCCGCTCGGCCGCCGGTTGCTGTTTGTCGGGCGGGGCCGGGAAGTCGCCCGGCTCAACGGGATCTCCGTCAACAAGGTCCGTGTCGGCGCGCTGTGCATGTCCGCCGTTCTCGCCTCGGCTGCGGGTATTCTTTATGCTGGCGTGCTGGGATCGGCTGACCCCTATTCGGGCCTCAACTATCTGCTGCCGGCCTTTGCCGCGGCTTTCCTCGGGGCCACGACCATTCAGCCAGGACGGTTCAACCCCTGGGGGACCATCGTTGCGGTCTATTTCCTGGCCACCGGCATCACCGGGCTCTCCATGCTGGGCATCCCGCTCTGGGTCACCAATGTCTTCAACGGCGGTGCGCTGATCCTGGCCGTGACCATTTCCCAGATCACGCGTGGCCGTGAAGCTTCGGATATCGGCTGACGGAGATGGCGGGCAGCGAACTGCTCGGCTATGCTCTGTCCATTGTTGCCGTTGACTGATTTTCCCGGAGGAGTTTTCGATGTCGCCGTTTGTTTTCAACACCACCAAGAGCATCCAGTTCGGTGCGGGGTCACTTTCAAGGCTTGGTGAACTGGCTCTGGGCACAATGGGAAACCGCGTGTTTCTCGTCACCGATGCCGGAATGGTGGCGACAGGCATCGTCGATCAGGCGTTAACGCACCTCAAGGCCGCAGGCGTGGAGGTGACGCTGTTTTCCGACGTCCAGGCTGATCCGCCGGAGGCGGTCATTCAGACAGCCGCAGACATGGCGCGCGAAGCGGGCGTCGAGGGCGTGATCGGCCTTGGTGGCGGATCGTCGCTCGATGTCGCCAAGCTGGTGGCGTTGCTCGCCGTCGGAAAGGAAGAGCTGAAGTCGGTCTATGGCGTCGGCAATGCCAAGGGTCCGCGGCTGCCGCTGATCCTGGTGCCGACAACTTCGGGAACAGGTTCGGAAGTCACGCCCATCTCGATCGTCACCACCGGAAGCTCGGAGAAGATGGGTGTCGTCTCGCCGGTTCTGCTGCCCGATATCGCGCTGCTCGATCCGGAACTGACCTATGGCCTCCCGGCGCACGTCACGGCTGCCACCGGCATTGACGCGATGGTGCACGCGATCGAGGCCTATGCCTCCGCCAGCGCCAACAACAATCCCTTGTCGCGTACGCTCGCGACCCAGGCGCTGGAGCTGATGGGGCCGGCTTTGCTGCGCGCCGTGCAGAACGGCCAGGATGCGGATGCGCGGGCCGACATGCTGCTGGGCTCTATGCTGGCCGGACAGGCATTTGCCAATTCGCCGGTGGCAGCGGTTCATGCGCTGGCCTATCCGCTGGGCGGGCATTTCCATATCCCGCACGGTCTCTCCAATGCGCTGGTGCTGCCGCATGTGTTGCGCTTCAACGCTGTCACCGCCCATCACGCCTATGTTGATCTCGCTCCGCATCTGTTCCCCGATCTCGCCTCGCTTGAAGGCCAGGAGCGGGTTGCAGCCTTCTGCGACAGGCTCGCCGCACTTTCCGCTGATTGCGGCCTGCCGCAGACCTTGCGCGACATGAAGATCACCGAGGACTGGTTGCCGAAGCTTGCAAGCGACGCCATGAACCAGACGCGGCTGCTGGTCAACAATCCGCGCCCGGTCACCGAGGCCGACGCCCTGGCGATCTACACGGCAGCCTTCTGAGCGCCACGGGCTGGTGCTGTTTCTGGGTACGCTGTTTGCTCCGACCCAGGACCGGGACACGCCCGGAGAAGGGGTCACCCACAAGATCGGCGATACCGTCACGATTGCGACACCTCGGCTTGGCAGCCTGACCAACACGGTGCGGCTGTCGACCGAATGCCCGGAATGGACATTCGGGGTCGCCTCTTTTATGCGGAACCTCGCCGCGCGAAACCTTATTTGACTGGAGTCTTGAATGCTGACTGGAAAACATCTCATTGCCGGAAACTGGGTTGCCGGTGACGCCA
>NZ_NVXQ01000033.1 GCF_002733955.1 Hoeflea sp.
AGCCGAAGCCGAACAACGCTACTACGCCATGCTGGACGAAGCAGCCATGGCCGCATAACTTAAACCAAACGGTCTCCGGTAAATCCGGGGCGGTTCAAAGCAACCCTGCGGTAGCCATATCGCCTGTACTAGCGTGTCAGATCGGTCATGTCGGCCACTAGACGTTCTTCGTCAGCACGGCCTTGCGGCAAACGTCTCTGCGAGGATCGGTGCTGGCCAAGAATGCGACAAACACGTCGCTCTGAAACCCTCATGTTGTTGCGAACGAGGTCCATGAAAGCACGCCGACGCGAGGGGCGCGGGGGGTATTGAGCGGCGATTTTGTTGGAAATTTCGGTGGCTACATTCCCAATGCATCCGGGCGTGCAGGTGACCGGCGATGCCGACCGCGAGGCCCTGACCGGGTTGTTGACCTCGCTCGGCGCGGCGCTTGGCGGCGTGATCGCCATCATCGGCCGCATCCAGGCGAAGGACCGGATCGGTTGAAGCCGCATGGTGGAGATCGGGATCATCCCGGTTTCCATTCATTTGCGGTTCAGACAGGATCTTGTATCACTGGCTCCAAGATGAAATACGAACCGCTTCAGGGCAGATCATGATCATGAACTTTCTCACCATTGGCTTAGTCGCAGCGCAGGCAGCAACCATGACACCGGTTGCCACCGTGTCGCAGGATTTGCGCGCGCCCGACGGCACGGCCATCGTCCAGGTGGCGGCCGATTGTTCGGGGGCTGCAAACCGGGTCGTCGGTCAGACCGGCGGACAGTTGCTGTCGGCTTCCGCCAAGTCCAGCGGCGGCCAGACCGTCTGCGTGATCACCGTGCTGGTGCCGGGCAATGGCAATGAGCGTCCGAAAAAGGTCACCGTCTCGGTGCCGCAGTAAGCGTATCACCAATGGACTTTGGCGGGGCGCGGGGCTCCGTCACCCCGAACTGTGCGGATCGCGCGAGTCGGTGCATGGTAGGGGGCAGCGTCGACCACCTTGTGTGATAGGCGATGCGGCGAAACAGCGGGAGCAAACCAAGTGCGTATTTTGATTGTTGAGGACGACAAGGATCTCAATCGCCAACTGGCCGAAGCCCTCATCGAGCAGGGCTATGTGGTCGACCGCGCCCATGACGGCGAGGAAGGCCATTTCCTTGGCGACACCGAGCCCTATGACGCTGTCATTCTCGACATCGGCCTGCCGGAAATGGATGGTGTCACGGTGCTCGAAAAATGGCGCGCCGACAACCGTATCATGCCGGTGCTGATCCTGACCGCCCGTGATCGCTGGAGCGACAAGGTGGCAGGAATCGACGCCGGCGCCGATGACTACGTCACCAAACCGTTCCATGTCGAGGAAGTTCTGGCGCGCATTCGTGCTCTCATCCGCCGCGCCTCCGGCCACGCATCGTCTGAGATTTCCTGCGGACCGGTGCGTCTCGATACCAAGGCATCCAAGGCAAGCGTCGACGGAACCACGTTGAAACTGACCAGCCACGAGTTCCGGCTGCTATCCTATCTCATGCATCACATGGGCGAGGTGGTCTCGCGCACGGAACTGGTCGAGCACATGTATGACCAGGATTTCGACCGCGATTCCAACACCATCGAGGTCTTTGTCGGCCGCTTGCGCAAGAAGATCGGCGTTGACTTGATCGAGACCGTGCGCGGCCTTGGCTACCGGATGGTTGCGCCGGACGCCGAAAACAGCGGCAAATCCGGATGAAGGGTGGTTCGCTCACCGCGCGCGTCCTGCTGTTTGCATCTGTCTGGGCAGTGATTGCCCTGGTCGCGATCGCCATCGTGATCTCGCAACTCTATCGTGCCGGCAGCGAACGCGCCTTTGGCGACCTGCTGCGCGCCCACCTCAACAGCGTTATCAATGCGGTAACGATCAGCGAGGATGGCCGGCTTTCCGGTAACCCGCAGCTGGGCGACCTGGTCTTTGATCAGCCGGGCAGCGGCTGGATCTGGCTGGTCGAGCCTCTGGGGGAGCTCGACAGTCCGCGCCTGGCGTCGATTTCGATCGATGGGGCCACATTGGCTTCGCCGCCGGTTGAAGATCTGCCCTTCAATGAACGCTACCAGCGCAGCTATTCCGCCACCGACAGCGAAGGCAACCAGCTCGAAGTCATCGAGACCGAGGTGGAGCTGGACAACCAGGGCCATGCGGCGCGGTTCCGGGTCGCAGGCAACCGGGAAGTGCTGGAGGCCGAAATCGCCGCATTCTCGACCAATCTCTATCTGGTTCTTGCGCTGTTCGGCATCGGCAGCCTGATGGTCAACGCGGTTGCGATTCTGTACGGCCTTCGACCGCTTGACCATGCAAGACAGGCTCTTGGGCGCATTCGGGCTGGCGAGGCGCAGCGGCTGGATGGAAGTTTTCCCCGCGAGATTGCGCCGCTTGTCGGCGAGGTGAATGCCTTGATCGAGGCCAATCACCGGGTGGTGGACCGGGCGCGGATGCAGGTGGGAAACCTCGCCCATTCGCTCAAGACACCGATTGCGGTTCTGATCAATGAATCCCGCGACATGACCCCGGCGCATCAGACGCTGGTGCGGGCGCAGGCCGAGACCATGCAGGCTCAGGTCCAGACCTATCTCGATCGGGCCCGCATTGCCGCCCAGCGCGGCAGCGTGCTTGCGCGCACCGAGGCCGCACCGGTGATCGAGCGGCTGGTCCGGGTGATGGCCAAGCTCAACCGAGATCTTGATTTTGCCACCGACATCGAACCGCGCGATGCGGTGCTGGCCATGGAGAGCCAGGATCTCGAGGAAGCACTCGGCAATCTGGTTGAGAATGCGGCCAAGTTTGCCCGCCAGAGCATCACCATCAGGCTGCGGCCGGTCCCTGCGGCCGGGGACCAAAGGCCGATGTTCCGCATCGACATAGAAGATGACGGTCCTGGCCTGGACGAGGCCGGAATGCGGGAGGCTGTAAAACGCGGACGACGGCTTGACGAGACCAAGCCCGGCACCGGCCTTGGTCTCTCGATCGTCGGAGAAATCGCATCGGAATACAACGGCGCCTTTGCTTTGGCGAAAGCTGGAACCGGCGGGCTGTCGGCGCGTTTGACCCTGCCGGCGCTGATCACGGAGGCTTGATCCGAAGTGGTTCGGTTCCAGCTTTCAATTCCGCTAGGCTTCAGCAGTAGACCGGCGTTGCGTCACAATGCCGCCACAGCAACAAGGCAAGAACTGGGTCTGCGGCGATGAAGATTGCGCCCGCACTATACATGAGGACAACGGCAGAATGGCATACGCACTCTCGAGCTTGGTGAAATACGGCATCATAGCCGGCCTCTCCATAATCGTCGCCGGCTGCACCAGCGCCGGCACGGTGCGACCGTTGTCTTTCGCGCCGGTTTCGGCACCGAAACTTGCCGGGACCGATACCATCCTGGCGTCACTCAATGGCGGGATTCTGCCGCAGAATGCGTCCAGCGCACTCTCCGGGCCGGACCGGTTGCGGGCGCTGGAAGCCGAATACCAGGCGCTCGAAAAGGCACCGCTGGGGCAGGTTGTCGCCTGGAAAAGCCAGAGCGGCGGGACCGCCGGTGAAGTCTCGGCCGGAACTCCCTATCAGGTTGGCCAGCAGAATTGCCGTCAATACACCCACACCGCCACCATTCGCGGTACGCCGGTGAAAGGCCAGGGCGCTGCCTGCCGCAATGAAGACGGCAGCTGGACCCCGCTGAGCTGAAGCCGGCATGTGCCGGATTGATCTGAATCACGGCGATCTGTTGCATCGTTGCTAAGCTTCAGCCGAAGCCATCCCTCCAGGCGATTTGAATTCTCCGCTCTGATCAGGCGAGCTTGGCTGCAAGCCGCATGCTGCATGGCCGGTTTTGAGAGCCTGGATCAAGCGATGGCCCTGGTCAGGCTGCGTCATACGCGACCAATCGCCCCAATCGGGCTTTCGCAGCCGAATGCAGTTGGAAAACAGACAATGCTCGGATATTGAAGCGACATGTTGTTTTGGGTAATCGCCGCCGTCATGACTGCCGTTGCGACCCTGGCCCTGCTGAGGCCGGTGGTGCGCACTTGTTCCGAGGTGCCGGAAGCGCCGGAACTGCATGATATCGAAGTCTATCGCGATCAGCTGAGCGAGGTCGACCGTGACGTGGCCGAGGGGCTGGTGGATCCGGTTCAGGCCGAAGTTGCCAAGACGGAAATCTCCCGCCGCCTGCTTGGAGCCGCGCGCAAGAGCGAGGCGGCAAATCCGGAAGGCCGGGTGGCCTCCAATCGCGGACTGCACCGTGCGGCTGTCGTCCTGATGGCTCTTTTCATGCCGATTGCCGCACTGACAGCCTATCTCGAGCTTGGCAGGCCCGGCATGCCGCAGCTGCCGCTCTCGGCACGGCTGCAGGCGGATCCGCAAGCCGGTGACGTCGCCATGCTGATCTCCAAAGCAGAGCAGCATCTGGCCGAAAATCCGGAAGATGGCCGCGGATGGGACGTGCTTGGCCCGATCTATTTACGCACCGGCCGCTACGAAGACTCCGCGACCGCCTTCAGAAAGGCGATCTCGATCCTGGGGCCGTCTCCGGCGCGGCTCTCCAGTCTCGGCGAGGCCCTGTTTTCCGCGTCGGGAGGCATCGTCACCGAAGAAGCGAACCTCGCTTTCCAGACAGCGCGGGAACTCGATTCCACCGATCCCAAGCCGCAATTCTTTCTGGCCGTGGCATTGGCGCAGTCGGGCAAAACGAGTGAAGCCCGCGCGGCCTTCAGCGGCATGCTCGAAACGGCACCCGACGGAGCGCCATGGATCCCGGCGGTTCAGCGCCAGCTCGCGGCCCTGCAGCCGGAATCTGGCGCCGGGCCATTGTCTGGCGCCGGCGCGCCGGCCCCGGGCAATCCGACCGCCGCTGATATCGCCGCGGCACAGAACATGAGCCCAGAGGACCGGCAGGCAATGGTCGCCTCGATGATCGAGAGCCTCGAAGCCAAGCTGGTCGACAATCCGGACAATATAGCCGGATGGCTGCGGCTGGTCCGCTCACACGTCGTGACCGGAGATCGTGACAAGGCGCAGGCGGCGCTGGACCGCGCCTTTGCGGTTTTCGCCACCGCGAGCTCCGAGCGCCAGCAACTCAGTACGCTGGCCAGGGAGTTCGGCCTGAGCGAGACTTCCACCCTTGGTGGCGTTCCGGTGGCGCCTGCTGTTCCTGCCGCCGGCCCCGACACCTCGGGGGCCGTTAAAACCCCATTCATTCTGCCGCCGGCCGATGCGAATTCTTCGGCCTTGCGAGCTCCGGAACCCACCAGGGCAGCACCTGCCACCCTGGCCGGACCGACACAGGCACAGGTCACAGCTGCCGCCGAAATGCCGGTCGAAGACCGGGTGGCAATGATTCGCTCGATGATTGAATCGCTGGATGCCAAACTCGTGCAGAGCCCGGACGATCTGGACGGATGGCTGCAGCTGGTGCGCTCCTATTCGGTCATGGGGGATCGAAGCGCGGCAGAAACCGCGCTTGAGCGCTCGGCAGCAGCATTTCCCGCCGACAGCGAGGGCGGACGCGCCCTGGCGCGGCTGGCGTCGGAACTCGGCCTTGAGCCATCTCTGGAGGGGCAATGAACCGCAAGCAAAAACGATTGTCGATCATCGCGGCCGGTGCGGTCTTTCTGGCGGCCGCAGCGGCGCTGGTAACTTCGGCCCTGCGCGAGCAGATCGTGTTCTTCAATTCGCCCACCGACGTGCTGGCGCAGCAACTGGCGCCGGGCACCCGTGTGCGGCTTGGCGGGCTCGTCGAGGAAGGCTCGGTTGAGCGCGGTGAAAATTCGGCCGTGACATTCCAGGTGACCGACACCAATGCTTCGGTCAAGGTGCGCTATGTCGGCATCCTGCCCGACCTGTTCCGTGAAGGGCAGGGGGTGGTCACCGAAGGTATATTTTCGCCCGAGGAAGGCACTTTTCTGGCTGATTCCGTTCTCGCCAAGCATGACGAGAACTACATGCCCAAGGAAGTCGCAGATTCGCTGAAGGCGCAAGGGGTCTGGCAGGAAGGTGATCCGACCCCCGGGGTCGAAACGCAATAAGCTTGACGATGAACCATGCCGCCCGGCATGTGGGGAGAGGACGCCATGATCACTGAAATCGGCCACTTTGCACTGATCCTCGCGTTGGCGACGGCGATTGTGCAATCGGTTGTTCCGCTGATCGGTGCGCGCCGCCGCGATGCGGGCCTGATGGCGGTGGGACCGATGGCGGCAGTCACCTCGCTGATGCTGATTGCGATTTCATTCGCGGCTTTGACCAACGCCTATGTGACATCCGATTTCTCGGTCCAGAACGTGGTCGAGAACTCGCATTCGCTCAAGCCGATGATCTACAAGATCACCGGCGTCTGGGGCAATCACGAGGGCTCAATGCTGCTTTGGGTGCTGATCCTGGCGCTGTTTTCGGGCCTGGTGGCGCTGTTCGGGCGCAATCTGCCCGACACGTTGAAAGCCAATGTGCTGTCGGTGCAGGCCTGGATCACGGTGGCATTCCTGCTGTTCGTGCTGCTGACTTCGAACCCGTTTCTGCGGCTTGATCCGGCGCCTGCGGAAGGCAATGACCTCAACCCGATCCTGCAGGACATCGGGCTGGCGATCCATCCGCCGCTGCTCTATCTCGGCTATGTCGGGTTCTCGATTTCCTTCTCCTTTGCCATCGCCGCCCTGATCGAAGGCCGCATTGATGCGGCCTGGGCCCGCTGGGTCCGGCCCTGGACCCTGACCGCCTGGATCTTTCTCACCGCCGGTATCTCGATGGGCAGCTACTGGGCCTATTACGAACTCGGCTGGGGTGGCTGGTGGTTCTGGGATCCGGTCGAAAACGCCTCCTTCATGCCCTGGCTGGTCGGCACCGCGCTGCTGCATTCCGCACTGGTGATGGAAAAGCGGGAGGCCTTGAAGATCTGGACAGTGCTGCTGGCTATCCTGACCTTCTCGTTTTCGCTTCTGGGCACCTTCCTGGTGCGATCGGGCGTGCTGACATCGGTGCATGCCTTTGCCACCGATCCGACACGCGGCGTGTTTATCCTGGGTATCCTGGTGATCTTCATCGGCGGTGCGCTGGCCCTGTTCGGCTTCCGCGCCGGGACCCTGAAGGCGGGCGGCATGTTCGCACCGATCTCGCGCGAGGGTTCGCTGGTTCTCAACAACCTGTTCCTGACCACCGCCGCAGCCACCGTGCTGGTTGGCACGCTTTATCCGCTGCTGCTGGAAGCCGTTACAGGCACCAAGATCTCCGTCGGCCCGCCGTTCTTCAATCTCACATTCGGGCCGCTGATGATCCCGCTGCTCTTGGCAGTTCCCTTCGGGCCGTTGTTGGCCTGGAAGCGGGGCGATCTCGCCGGTGCTGCACAACGGCTCTACTTTGCCGCCGGCATTGCCATGTTGGTCGGGCTTGGAGTTGTCTTCATCGAAACCGGCGCGCCGGTTATGGCAGGGCTCGGCATCGCGCTGGGCGTCTTCCTGATCCTTGGCGCCTTGACCGATCTGGCGCTGCGTGCCGGCATCGGCCGGGTGGGCGCAAGGGTCGCCTGGGGCCGGCTGACCGGCCTGCCGCGCTCGGCCTTCGGATCGGCGCTCGGTCATATGGGATTGGGCGTCACGGTTATCGGCGTTGTCGCCGCAAGTGTGTTCTCGACCGAAACCGTGATCGCCATGAAACCCGGCGATACCGTGACGGCCGGCGGTTATGAGCTGCGCTTCAAGGGCATCCGCGATTACAATGGTCCGAACTACACCGCCCAGTCCGGTGAGTTCACCGTCTCGCGCGGTGGCGTTGATGTGGCGCAGGTCGCCTCGTCGAAACGGTTCTACCAGGCCCGCGGAATGCCGACCACCGAGGCTGGCATCCTGACCTTCGGCGCCAGCCAGCTTTACGTCGCACTCGGCGACCCCGAGGCCAATGGCGGGCTGGTGGTGCGGATCTGGTGGAAGTCCTGGGTCACCTTTATCTGGTACGGCACGGTCGTCATGGTGCTTGGCGGCGTGATGTCGCTCTCCGACCGCCGTTTGCGCATTGGCGCGCCCAACCGGGCCCGTGTGAAGAAGAAGACTGCGGAGGCTTCGGCGTGATGCTGTTTCGTCAAGCGCTGGCTTCCGTATTGCTTCTCATTGCCTTGATCGGGCCGGCCGCAGCGGTCAATCCCGATGAGGTGCTGGATGATCCGGCGCTGGAAGCGCGGGCGCGGGCCCTGTCGCTCGAATTCAGGTGCCTGGTCTGCCAGAACCAGTCGATCGACGATTCCAACGCCGAACTTGCCCGCGATTTGCGGCTTCTGGTGCGCGAGCGACTGGTGGCCGGCGACAGCGATCAGGACGTGATCGAGTATGTGGTCTCGCGCTATGGCGAATTCGTTCTGCTCAAGCCGCGTTTCACCGTGCAGACGCTGCTGTTGTGGGGCGCTCCAATTGCCATTTTTCTTATCGGTGCCGGGGTAATGCTGGTCTACAGCCGCGGCCGTGGCAGGACGGTGGCCGCGGCTGCCGGTGGCGAACTCAGTGACGCCGAACAAGCCGAACTCGCGAAACTGTTGCAGGACCGTGATCGCCAAACCTGATAGAAGGTCCCGATGATCCGAAAGGGGCTTGGCATGACGGCACACACGATCAAGGCGGAATTTGAAGGCCATTCCGGGGCCAGGCTGGCCGCAAGGCTTGATCTGCCCGCCGGCGCCATCCGCGCCTGGGCCTTGTTTGCCCATTGCTTCACCTGTTCCAAGGATTCGCTCGCAGCGCGGCGTATCTCCGGCGAACTTGCCCGTGCCGGCATTGCCGTCATGCGCTTTGATTTCACCGGGCTGGGCTCAAGTGACGGCGAATTCGCCTCGACCAATTTTTCCTCCAATCTCGAAGACCTGCGCGCCGCAGCTGACTGGCTCGCCGTCCACTACAGCGCGCCGGAGATCCTGGTCGGACACTCGCTGGGCGGCGCGGCGGTGCTTGCGATCGCCGGTGAACTCGCTTCGGTCAAGGCCGTAGCCACGCTGGGCGCCCCCTCCGAGGCCAGCCACGTCATTCACAATTTCGGCGCCCATGTCGAGAAGATCCAGGCGCAGGGCGAAGCCGAGGTCAATCTGGGTGGCCGCGCCTTCACAATCCAGCAGCAGTTCATCGATGATCTCGATGCAACCCGTCTTGAGGACCGGATCGGCCACATGAGGAAGGCGCTGCTGGTACTGCACGCGCCGCGCGATGCAGTGGTCGGCATCGACAATGCCGCGACGATCTTCACGGCAGCAAAACACCCGAAGAGCTTCGTCTCGCTCGATGGCGCCGATCATCTGCTGACCGATCCGGCCGATGCCAATTACGTGGCCGGTGTCATCGCCTCCTGGGCGTCGCGCTATCTGCCTGCGGAGGCGCCGCGCCGTGAGGATGACCCGGTCGAAGACGTCGCGGTCGGCGAAACCGGGCAGGGGCGTTTTCAGGTGTCCGTGCAGGCCGGACCGCACCGGTTTCTCGCCGATGAACCTGCCGATGTCGGGGGCGCCGACACCGGGCCGTCGCCCTATGACCTGATGGCTGCAGCACTCGGCGCTTGCACCGCCATGACGCTGCGCATGTATGTGCGGCTCAAGAAAATCGATCTTGGCCTGGTGACAGTTACGGTCCGGCACAACAAGGTTCACGCGGCCGACTGCCTGGAATGCACTGATGAGGAGCGCTCCAATGGCGGCAAGATCGACCGATTCGAGCGCGTCATCTCCATCGACGGGGGAACGCCCGAAGGCCTTGCTGACAAGATTGTCGAAATCGCCGGAAAATGCCCGGTTCACCGCACGCTTGAACATGGCGCCAAGGTGGTTACGAAACTTCGCTGACGGGAGGCTGAATGCCGGTTTTCAGGCGGTTTCGTGCGCCGGGCGGGCAGCCGAAAGACAATGTGGCGAAGACAAGGCATCCAACATTACAAAGGTTTAATGATCCGGAAAGCTTGTCGTAACCGGGATCGCACTATCTCTTGTCAGCAAGAGCCGGATGAACGGCTTAGCTACCAAACAAGAGGTTGAGATATGTCGAACACTCCCCGCAGATTTTCCAAGGGCTTCCTGAGCACGACCGCAATTGCCGGTATCGCCGCTGCCCTGCTTGCCACCGGTGTGCCCGCACCTGTGTCCGGCGCTTTCGCCGATGCCGTCCGTGTCGAAGCTCCCCAGGCTCCCAGCTTTGCTGATGTCGTCGAAGCCGTTTCCCCGGCCGTGGTCTCCGTGCGCGTCCAGGCTGAAGTGAAGCCTGTGACCAACAATGGCGGCTTCAATTTCGATTTCAACGGCCGGGGCTTTGATGACCTGCCGGACGATCACCCGATGAAGCGTTTCTTTGATCAGTTCAGCCGTGGCTTTGGCGACGACAATGACCGCCGCGCCGAGCGTGATCGCCGCGGACCTGAAGGCAAGCGCCGTCCGGGCCGGGTGCGTCCGGTGAGCCAGGGTTCGGGCTTCTTCATCTCCGAAGACGGCCTGCTGGTGACCAACAACCATGTTGTCGAAGACGGCTCCGCCTTCACCGTGATCATGGATGACGGCACCGAACTCGACGCCAAGCTGGTCGGCCGCGACAGCCGCACCGATCTGGCGGTGCTCAAGGTCGAGGAAGAGCGCAAATTCACCTATGTCGACTTTGCCGATGACAGCAAGATCCGCGTCGGCGACTGGGTCGTGGCCGTGGGCAACCCCTTCGGACTTGGTGGCACCGTGACCGCTGGCATCGTCTCGGCCCGTGGCCGTGACATCGGCGCCGGCCCTTACGACGACTTCATCCAGGTAGATGCCGCCGTCAACCGCGGTAACTCCGGTGGTCCGACCTTCAACCTCTCGGGCGAAGTCATCGGCATCAACACCGCGATCTTCTCGCCATCGGGCGGCAATGTCGGCATCGCCTTTGCGATCCCCGCAACCACCGCCCGGGCAGTGATCAATGATCTGATCGACAGCGGTTCGGTCGAGCGCGGCTGGCTTGGTGTCCAGATCCAGCCGGTCACCGCCGACATCGCCGAATCTCTCGGCCTGTCTGATGCGGAAGGCGCGCTCGTCACCGCACCGCAGGACGACGCGCCTGCAGCCAAGGCCGGTATCGAGGCTGGTGACGTCGTCACCGCAGTCGATGGCGACAAGGTCGAGGATCCGCGCGATCTCGCCAAGAAGATCGCCGCCATGGATCCGGGCAAGACCGTCGAGATCACCGTCTGGCGCAATGGCAAGAGCGAATCCATCAAGGTCGAACTCGGCTCGCTTCCCACCGAAACGGCTGCGGTCGCACCTGAACAGGACGAAGCTCCGTCTCAGCCCCAGGCAGAGGCCACGCTTGACAGTTTTGGCCTGACGGTTGTTCCGGCTGAAACCGGATCCGGCCTCGTCATCACCTCGGTGGCGCCTGACAGTGCCGCGGAAGAACGCGGCCTGCGTGCCGGCGACGTGATCATGGCCGTCAACAACCAGGATGTCTCCAAGGCAGCCGACGTGGTCAGCATCATCGATGCCGCCGCCAAGGATGGCCGCAAGGCAGCCTTGTTCCAGGTCGAGAACGAGAACCGCTCGCGCTTCGTCGCCCTGCCGATCGATCAGGGCTAACACGGCCCGAACGAATTGCATTCCGGGGCGCATGACGCGTTCCGGATGCCACAACGCGGCGGGCCGCCCCCATAGTGCCCGCCGCGTTTTTGTGTCCGGATCCGAGATGAATCGGTTATCCGGGAACCTGTACCGTCGGCCATGCTGCATTTCAGGTGGCCACAGCCCGCTGCAACATCTTGGAATTCTGCATGTAGGTAATCGTGCACAGGACTGGCGACATGCATTAGGATCACCCCATGAAGATTCTCATCATCGAAGACGATCTGGAAACCGCAGCCTATCTGTCGAAGGCATTCCGCGAGGCGGGCATTACCGTCGATCACGCCAGCGATGGCGATTCCGGCTTCTTTCTGGCCTCCGAAAACAGCTACGACGTGCTGGTGGTCGACCGCATGCTGCCCAAGCGTGACGGCCTTTCGATTATCAGCGAGCTTCGGGAGCAGGGTGACGACACCCCGGCACTGATCCTGTCAGCGTTGGGGCAGGTCGACGACCGGGTGACCGGCTTGCGCGCCGGCGGCGATGACTATCTCACCAAACCCTACGCCTTTTCGGAACTGCTCGCCCGGATCGAGATCCTCGGCCGCCGCAAGGGTGGACGCGAGCAAGAGACCACCTACCGGGTCGGCGATCTCGAACTCGACCGGTTGAGCCACGAGGTCCGCCGCGGCGGGCAGCAGATCCCGCTGCAGCCGCGCGAATATCGTCTGCTCGAATACCTCATGAAAAACGCAGGCCAGGTGGTCACCCGCACCATGCTGCTCGAGCATGTCTGGGATTATCACTTCGATCCGCAGACCAATGTCATCGATGTCCACATCTCGCGGCTCAGGTCAAAGATCGAAAAGGATTTCGGCGAGCCGCTGCTCCGCACCGTGCGCGGTGCCGGCTACATGATGAAAACCGGAGGCTAGACGCGTGATCCGTCTGCGCGCCATGTTGTCGACCACGGCCGTGCGCCTGTCGGCGCTCTATCTCGGCCTGTTTGCGCTCTGCGCCGTCGCGCTGGTGTTCTACGTCACCGCGATCTCCGAAGGCATGCAACGCGACCGGACCCAGGACGCCATCGCCAACGAACTGCGCATTGTCGCGTCTGCCTATCGCGGCGGTGGCGTGGCTGGTCTGGTTCGGGTCATTGAGCGCCGCTCGCGGCGGCCCGGCGCCAATCTCTATGCCATCGCCGCGCCCACCGGTGAACTGATTGCCGGCAACATCGCGTCGCTGCAGCCAGGTGTCCTCGATTCCGAAGGCTGGAGCGCGGTTCCGTTTCGCTACGAGCGGATCGGTGAAAGAGTGGATGAAAATCATCGGGCTCTGGCCCAGGTCGTGTTCCTGGGCAACGGCATGCGGCTGATGGTCGGACGCGACATCGGCGAGCGCGAACAGGTGCGCGGGCTGGTGCGCCAGGCTCTGGTGATGGCGCTGGCGATCATGTTTGTTGGCGCGCTGGCGATCTGGTTCCTGGTCGGGCGAAGGGCCCTCAGGCGTATCGACCACATGTCCGAAGCCAGCAAGAAGATCCTCGCCGGGGACCTTGCGCAGCGCCTGCCCGTGAATGGTTCCGGCGACGAGTTCGACCGACTGAGCCTTTCGCTCAATACCATGCTGGGACGCATAGCACAGCTCAATGAAGGGCTTCGCCAGGTCTCCGACAACATCGCCCATGACCTGAAGACCCCGCTGACACGCCTGCGCAACCGGGCAGAGGCAGCCCTGGCCGATGGCGGCGCCGAAGCCCAGACCGAAGCGCTCGAACAGATGATTGCCGACAGCGACCAGCTGATCCGGACCTTCAATGCGCTTTTGATGATCAGCCGCGTCGAGGCCGGCTCCTCAACCGCGCAGATGAGCGACGTCGACCTCTCGGGCCTCGCCCTAGACGCTACCGAGCTTTACGAGCCGGTGGCCGAGGAGGAGGGGGTAAAGCTGACGTCGAAGATCGCGCCGGGTGTTACGGTTCGTGGCAATCGCGAGCTTCTGGCGCAGGCGCTGTCGAACCTGATCGACAATGCGGTCAAATATGTCGGCGACGGCCCCGACCCGGAAATCACCGTCACGCTGAGCCGCTCCGGCAATGAGGTGCTGCTTGCTGTCACCGACAATGGTCCGGGCGTGCCTGCAAACCGGCGCGAGGATGTGGTCAAGCGCTTCGTGCGGCTCGATGAAAGCCGTTCAAAACCGGGCACAGGACTGGGATTGAGCCTTGTCCACGCCGTTGCGGCGCTGCATGGTGGGCACTTGTTGCTCGATGACGCGTCACCGGAAGCCAGGGATCATCCCGGCCTCGCCGCGACCATGGCGCTGCCGGGGGGGAAATGACAGAGACGCCACACGCCGGATTGATTTCGGACCTCGCCAAGAGCCCCATTCGTGCGCCATCGCAGAAGGCTGGCAAATCCATTGCCGCCGATCTCAAGCCGTTGGCTGCCGAACATCCCGAAATTGCCGATGTGCTTGCCTCGGATGGAGCGCCACGCGAGTTCCTGCTCGCGGCGCTGGCGCTGTCGCCTTATCTGCGCGAAACCGCGCTGATCGATCCTGAATCGCTGGCGCTGGCTGTGTCCGTACCCGCTGCCTCTCTCGTTGCCAAAACCATCGGGGAAGCACGGGACAGCTGGCGCAATGCGGATGGCACGCTTGCCACCGAGACCGAGCTGATGCGGCATCTGCGCCGGGCCAAGCGCCGGGTTTCGCTGACGCTTGCCCTGCATGACCTGGCCCGGCTGATTGATGCCAGGCACACCACGGCGGCGCTGAGCGAACTCGCCGATGCGGCGCTGGGGGCAGCCTTCGACCATCTGCTGCGCGGCGGCCACGAGGCGGGCAAGCTCACACTGCCGGATCCGGAAAAGCCGGGCGAGCATTCCGGACTGATCGTGCTCGGCATGGGCAAGCATGGCGCTCACGAACTCAACTACTCCTCCGACATCGACATCGTCGTCTTTTTCGATCCCGCCGCGGGTGTGGTCAAGGACCGGGATGAAGCGACCGAGGTCTTCGCCCGCATGGTGCGCCGCCTGGTGCGGATCATGCAGGAGCGTACCGGCGATGGATATGTCTTCCGCACCGATCTGAGATTGCGGCCCGATCCCGGCTCGACGCCGCTGGCGTTCCCGCTCGATGCAGCAATGAACTACTATGAAAGCCGGGGGCAGAACTGGGAACGTGCTGCCTATATCAAGGCACGACCGGTCGCCGGCGACCTCGAGGCCGGCGAGCGCTTTCTTCAGGAACTGGTGCCGTTTGTCTTCCGCAAATATCTCGATTTCGCGGCCATTTCGGACATTCATTCGATCAAGCGCCAGATCCATGCCCATCGCGGTTTTGGCGATATTGCGGTCAAGGGGCACAATGTGAAGCTCGGCCGCGGCGGCATCCGCGAGATCGAGTTCTTTGTCCAGACCCAGCAATTGATCGCTGGCGGCCGGATGCCGAAATTGCGCCTGCGCCGCACCGACGAGATGCTGGTGGCGCTGGCCCGCGCCCGCTGGATCGACACTGCGACCGCCCGTCTGCTGGTGGAAAGCTACTGGTACCTGCGCGATGTCGAACACCGGGTGCAGATGGTGCGCGACGAGCAAAGCCACACCTTGCCCGAAAGCGAGGCTGAACTCGCCCGCATCGCGCTGATGATGGGAAATGCCGACACCAGGAGTTTCGGCAAGTCCTATGTCACGGTGTTGACCCAGGTCGAGCAATGCTACGCAGACCTGTTCGAGAAGGAGCAGGGGCTGTCGGATGGCGTCGGCAATCTGGTCTTTACCGGTGAGGACGACGATCCCGGCACGCTCAAGACGCTCTCCGATCTCGGCTTTGAGCGCCCGTCCGATATCGCCCGCGTCATCCGCACCTGGCATTATGGCCGCTACCGGGCCACCCAGTCGAAGGAGGCACGCGAACGCCTTACCGAGCTGACGCCTGAGCTGTTGCGGGTGTTCGGCGCCACCAAGCGTGCTGACGAGGCCCTGCTCAGGTTCGATGCTTTTCTGTCGGGCTTGCCGGCCGGCATCCAGCTGTTTTCGCTGATCGGCAACAATCCCGGCCTGATGTCGCTGATGGTGACGATCATGGCCTCCGCACCGCGCCTGGCCGACATCATCTCGCGCAAGCCGCATGTCTTCGATGGCATGCTCGACCCTGGCCTTATGGCCGAATTGCCCACGCGCGGCTATCTGGCGGAACGGCTGGAGAACTTTCTGGAAGGCGCGAGGGCCTATGAGGAGATCCTCGACCGGTTGCGGATCGTCGCCCTGGAGCAGAAATTCCTCATCGGGGTCCGGCTGCTGACCGGTTCGATCTCGCCAGACCGTGCCGCGCGCAGCTTCTCGCATCTGGCCGACCTGATCATCGGCGCAGCGCTCGAGGCGGTTCGCGAAGGCATGGAAGAAGCCCACGGCCGCATCCCCGGTGGACGGGTCGCGGTGCTCGGCATGGGCAAGCTTGGCAGCTATGAGCTGACCGCCGGATCCGACGTCGACATCATCCTGCTTTATGATCACGATTCCGGCAGCGACGAATCCGACGGCCCGAAGCCGCTTGATCCGGTGCGCTATTACACCCGCATGACCCAGCGTCTTGTCGCCGCGCTCTCGGCCCCGACAGCCGAGGGCATCCTGTACGAGGTCGACCTGAGGCTGCGCCCCTCCGGCAACAAGGGGCCGGTGGCGACCTCGATAAGGGCGTTTTCCAAGTATCAGGCAGAAGAGGCCTGGACCTGGGAGCACATGGCGCTGACCCGCGCCCGTGCGGTGTGCGGTGACATGAGCCTGTGCGGTGAAGCGCGGGCCCTGATCGACCAGGTGCTGGCCAAACCACGCGACCGGTCGAAGCTGATCGCCGATCTTACGGAAATGCGTGCCCTGATCGAGCAGGAAAAGCCGCCGCGCGATATCTGGGACGTCAAGCTCATCCCCGGCGGACTTATCGACATCGAGTTCATCGCCCAGTATCTCTCGCTCAACGCCCGCGCGGAAGGATGGCTGCCGGCGCCGGAGGATGATGAGGCCGCGGGTCTGCTCAGCGGCACTGATCCCGACCGGATTTCCCAGCCGGTGGACCACAATGAATGCACCAGCACCGATGCGACGCTGAAGGCACTTGGGCCTGACACGCTCGGCGAGGAGACCACCGAAAGCCTGCGCCATGCCCTGGGGCTGTGGAGCGGTCACGCCCAGATCGTCAGGCTCTGCACCGAGGGTGAATTTGCGCCGAAGGAAGCACCTGCGGGTCTGATCGATCTTGTCACCCGATCCGGAGAGGCACCGAACCTTGCCAGTCTCGAAACGGACTTCAAGGCAACCTCGAAACGGATCCGGAGCGTATTCCAGAAGATCATGGCCTGATTTGCCTAGCTGTCCTCGGAAAGGTGTTTGCTGACCTGGTCAAGCCATTTGCAGCTCAAGCAACGTTCCCGACCTTGCGCTGTTCTGATGTTGTAGGCTCTCAAAAAACAGTAAAAATTGACTGTCCGCAAGCCTGGAGCAAGTTGCCTGGGGCAATGATCTATGCGGGTATAAAAAGCGCGACACAAATGCGCGCGGTAAGTGGCGGGGGCACCATGCAGAACATCCTGTTGATCGACGATGATCCCAATCAGCACGAATTGTTTTCATTCTATCTCGATGAAACCTTCGGCACTGACTGTCCTTTCGTGTCCACCTACACTCTCGACGAGGCTCTCGTAGAGCTTCGAAAGCAGTCCTTTGACGTTATCTTCCTCGACAACCGGCTGCGTCCGCATCAAAGCTACACCGAGACCATCGGCGCGATCAGCGAGCTGAGCGACGATAGCGAGATTTATCTCATTTCGGCTGCGCGCGAGAGCGAGCGGCTGGGAGATTACAAGGCTCATGGAATTGTTGACGTCATCGACAAGTTCGAACTCCGGCAAGCCATCTCGGATGGTCTGATCGGGACTGCCCGGCAGCTTGACACTCAACAGGCCTCTGGCAGCTAGCTGCGGCTGCCCCACGCCCCATTTTGCGCGGCGATGAGGGTTTCCGGTATGGTTGGGCAAGTAACTGAATCCAAAGTCGGATCTCGGCTCGTGGACCGGGGCGCAGTCACAAAATAACCGGTCATTTTTGACCTGTCCAATTTATCTAAAATTAAGACCAATTTGCGAGTCCTGTCGATCACTAGCCACTAGTTTATCAAGGATCGGTTCAGGACAATGATGGGTAACTTCAAGATTTCCACGAGGTTGTATTTCCTCGTTGGGCTGGCTCTGGCGGTGTTCACCGCAGCAGCCGTTTATGCGCTTTTTGACTCGCACGCAGCCATGGTTGCAGAGCGCAAGGCCAAGCTCAAGGCGATGAATGAAACCATCGTGACCATGTTCCAGGACCTGCATGAGCAGGAAAAATCCGGCACCCTGACCACCGAAGAAGCCCAGGCACGGGCTTTGGCAGCCGTCAGGCCCATGCGCTACGAGGGAAGCGGATACTTCTCGATCACTGACATGCAGAACATCATGCTGATGCACCCATTCAGCGCCGACAGTGAAAACACCGACATGTCGGATTTCGAGGACGCCAATGGCAAGAAGATCTTCGACGACTTCCTCAGTGTGGTGAGGTCCGACGGCCAGGGCTATGTCGAATATTATTACAACAAGCCGGGCTCGGAAGACCCGATCCTGAAGTTCACCCACGTCGCAGGCTTCAAGCCCTGGGGCTGGATTGTCGCCACCGGTGTTTACGCCGATGACCTAGCAGCACTGTTTGTCGACAATGCCCTGAGCACTGCGGTTACGCTGAGCCTTGGCGCCCTGGCAATCCTTCTGGTCGCCTGGGCCATGGTTCGCAGCGTCGTCAACCCGATCCGCAGCCTCAACGCCACCATGCAGGACATTGCCCGCGAGGATGTCAGCGGCGAAGTGCCCGAAGCCGAGCGCAAGGATGAAGTGGGCGAGATGGCAGCTTCCGTCCTGGTGCTGCGGGATTCGGTCCGGGAGCGCGCCGAGATGCGGGTTCGCGAAGCCGAGCAGCAGCAGCAGCTTGATGCCGAACGTGAAGATGGTGTCCGCCGTCAACAAAATATCAGCCAGTCGCAGGCCGATGTCATGGCCAAGCTCGGCGGCGCGTTGGAAAAGCTGGCGAGTGGCGACCTGACGGTCCAGATCGACAACATCTCACCGGAATACGCCAAGCTGCGGGATGACTTCAACCAGGCGGTCAACGCTCTGGCTGGTGTCGTCACCTCGATTGCGCAGTCGACCGATGTCGTCAACGCCAGCGCCGATGGCATTTCCGAAGCGGCCAACAACCTGTCACTGAGAACGGAACAGCAGGCAGCCTCGCTGGAAGAAACCGCAGCCGCGCTCGACGAGATCACCTCGACCGTGCGCAGCTCGTCCGAACGTGCCGTGGAAGCCAACCGCATGGTTGGCGAAACCCGCCAGAGCACCGACAAGTCGGGCAAGATCGTCAACGAGGCGATCACCGCGATGAACCGGATCAAGGATGAGTCCGACCGCATCGGCAAGATCATCGGCGTGATCGACGAGATTGCCTTCCAGACCAACCTGCTTGCTCTCAACGCCGGAGTTGAAGCAGCCCGTGCCGGTGAAGCCGGTCGTGGCTTCGCGGTGGTCGCACAGGAAGTGCGGGAACTGGCGCAGCGTTCGGCAACAGCCGCACAGGAAATCAAGCAGTTGATTTCGAGTTCCGCCAACGAGGTTCAGAACGGCGTTTCGCTGGTTCAGTCGACCGGTGACGCGCTCTCTGAAATCGAGAAGTTCGTCAATCAGGTCAATGAGCAGGTCAACTCGATCGCGACCGCAGCCAAGGAGCAGGCCAGCGCCCTGGCCGAGGTCAACACTGCAGTCAACCAGATGGACCAGATGACCCAGCAGAACGCGGCCATGGTCGAAGAGACCAGCGCCGCAAGCATGACGCTGACACAGGAGAGCGCCCAGCTCAATTCCATGCTGCGCAACTTCCGTCTGCCGCAGGCAGGTGGTGCTCAGCAGCGTCAGTCACGCGCAGCCTGAACCGCCGTCGCTTCGACGGCCTGAAAACAAGCAACCCGGCGTCTGCAGTCACATGCAGGCGCCGGGTTTTCTTTTGCGTTGCACCCGGCGCCATGGCTCGAGGCGGACCGCGCCGCCACGGAACCTTTTTCGCTCCGGCACGTTCTTTCCCGCCCGGCATGACTGTGCGAGAGCGCGGGAAAACTCCACATTTCCTCCGCCAACTTGATACTATTGCCGGGGAAGGCCTTCACCAACCAGCCACTGGATTGACGCCATGCGCCGCTATGCCTGCCCCAATTGCTCCAACGAAGTTCATTTCCGCAACACCGAGTGCGTCAATTGTCATTCGCGCCTGGGTTATGTTCCGGCCTGGGACCAGATGTTTTACGCCCCGCCGGATGATACGCTCTGGCACGATGGCGCAACCGCCTACAAGGCTTGCGCCAACCGGCAGGAGATTGCTTGCAACTGGCTGGTGGAGAATGAAGATACGGAAGAGCATTGCCTGAGCTGCCGGCATACGCTGGTCATCCCGGACCTGGCGTCTGATGAAAACCGCGAGCACTGGGCTTCCCTCGAAGAAGCCAAACGCCGGCTGTTCTACTCGATCGAGAAGTTCCGGCTTGGTCTCGGTGATTTGGTCAATGAACCGGACACGGCTTTGCGGTTCGAATTCAAGGCCGACATGCTGTCTGCTGACGGAAACACCAAACGCGTGCTGACAGGGCATGATCACGGCCTGATCACCATCAATGTCGCAGAAGCCGACGATCCGACGCGTGAAAAATATCGCAAGGCGATGGGTGAGCCATACCGCACCCTGATCGGGCATTTTCGTCATGAGTCCGGGCATTACTACTGGGATCACCTGGTCTGGAACACACCCAGGCTGGATGCCTACCGCGCAATCTTTGGTGATGAACGCGAGGATTATGGCGAGGCCCTCAAGCGGCATTACGAGCATGGCGCGCCGGCGGGCTGGGAGGCAACCCACGTCAGCTCCTATGCCTGCGCCCATTCCTGGGAGGATTTCGCCGAAACCTGGGCGCATTATTTCCATATCGTAGACGGTCTGGAGACTGCCGGATGGTATGGACTGGATGGCCACACCCCCGATAAAGGCCTGAACCGGACACCCGGTGGCTGGTCCGACGCCGGTCCCTATGGCGCAGCCGAGTTCCGTCCACTGATGGATGCCTGGGTGCCATTGACGGTGGCTATGAATGCCATGAACCGGTCCATCGGCCTTGGCGATTTTTATCCCTTCGTGCTCTCGGACACGATCTTCGCCAAGCTGGAGTTCATCCACGGCCTCATCCACGATCGCAGCTGATTGCACTCACCTGACGCTGACGTGCTCTGGTCCGAAGGGGGCAGGGTCCCAAAGTCTATTCAGCCGCGACGGGCTGCTCCTCGGGGCACTCCAGCGGCATGCGGATGCTGACGATGGTGCCAACGCCTTCCTTGGACCGGACCTTCATGGCGCCGCCATGCAGTTCGGCGAGGCTGCGCGAGATCGCCAGGCCCAGGCCTGATCCGCCGGTGGATTTCGAGAACTGGTTCTGCACCTGCTCGAACGGCTGACCGATCCGGCTCAGCAATGCCTTTGGAATGCCGATGCCCGTGTCTTCGATGCTTATCGTCACGGCGCAGGAGGTCTTGCGCGCCCGCACCGTGATCCGGCCGCCGGGTTCGGTAAATTTCACCGCATTCGACAGGAGGTTGAGCAGGATCTGTTTCATCGCGCGCCGGTCCGCGTTCAGCGACAGGTGCTTGGAGATCTTCTGATGAACCTCGATGCCCTTGTTATCGGCCTGAATGGCAACCAGCCGCAGCGCTTCGTCGAGCAGCGGCGCCATGTCGACCTGCTGGCAGTCGATATGCATCTGCCCGGCTTCGATCTTGGCCATGTCGAGAATGTCGTTGATGACCGTCAGCAGATGGATGCCGGAATTGTGGATGTCGTCGGCATATTCCGCATATTTGTCCGATCCCAGAGGCCCGAACATGCGTGCCTGCAGAACTTCCGAGAACCCGATGATCGCGTTGAGCGGCGTTCTCAGCTCATGGCTCATATTGGCCAGAAACTCTGACTTGGCCTTGTTCGCAGCTTCTGCCCGCTCGGTCTCGATCTGGTAATCCCTGTTGAGCTCTGACAGTTCTGCGGCCTTGCGTTCGAGTTCATTCTGCGACGCGGTGAGATCGCCGATGGTGGCCATCAGGCGCTTTTCGCTTTCGCGCAGCCGCTCCTGGTTGCGCTTGAGCGGGGTGATGTCGGTGCCGACTGAAACCTGCCCGCCATCCTGTGTCTGCCGCTCGTTGATCTGCAGCCAGCGGCCGTCACCAAGCTGGACTTCATAGGTTTGCGCCAGTCCCTTGGAGCAGGGGACAGCCAGGCGCCGTTCCACGACGGGCCGTGTGGCTGCCGCCTCCACGATCTCCCGTGGGGTACCTGGCGCCAGGCAGTCGGCGGGAAGGCCATGGATTTCCTGGTAATGCTTGTTCCAAAGCACAAGGCAATCATTGCGGTCCCAGAGCACAAAGGCTTCCGAAGTGCTTTCGATGGCGTCGAAAAGGCGCTGGTCGGCTTCCACGGTGCGCTGTTGCAGCCGGTGCTGCTCGGTCACATCCATGGCGATGCCAATGAGATGGGTCTGCGCAGAGGTCGGGTCGACCACCTGCGCTCGTGCACGCATCCAGAGATAGTGGCCGTCGGCATGGCGCATGCGAAACAGCTGGTCGAGCTGCTTGATCTCGCCATTCGCCACTTTCTGGGCAATCTCGTAGAGATCAGCATCGTTCGGGTGGATCAGGCAGGAAGCTTCGCCGAACGAGATCACGCTGTCGCGTGGCTCGAGCCCGAGGATCTCGTACATCGATCGCGACCAGTAGAGCCGGCCGCGCGCCATGTCCCAGTCCCACAGCCCACAACGCCCGCGCGACAGCGCCATGTCGACGCGGCGATGGCTTTCGAGATAAATCTCGTCGGCTTCCTGGGCGCGGCCGGCCTGGCTGAAATAGGCGTAGAGAATGACGAGCAGGATCGAGGAGGTGGCGATGAACAGCGTCACATTGACGGAGACCGATTGCCGCCAGGCCGCGTTCATGTCGGCGATCGGCGTGACCGAAAGCACGGAGCCTGCGCCTTCGGGCAACATCGACATCGCGGCCATGACCGGCTCGCCGTTAAGGCTGATTTCCTGCACGCCGGCGCGGTTGCCAAACAGCCGGAGCGGCGAGGTTTCAGGCAGCAGGGACGAAACCAGCCTGCCGACCAGGTGATATCCGCCGGCAGTGGCGGCATAGGCCCGGTTCTCCCCGTTCAGAACCAGCAGGAAGCGGCCTGCGGTATCCGGCATGGCGCTGATGGCGCGGTTGAGCCGTGCTTCGGTCTCCCAGCGCAGCGATTGCTTGACCGGCTGCAGTTCGGTCGCCAGGCTTGCATGGGCCGCCGACAGGGACAGCGCAGTCATGTGCTCCGCCGCGTCAAGCATCCGGTCGTGATTGTCGCTGATGTTCATGTATCGCGCTGCCGCGACCACCACGAGAAAAGCCACGATCAGCACCGGAATGAGACGCTTGAGAAAAGGCTCGGCGCTGATCAACCGGTCATAGGCCGGCTGGGCAAACAGTTTGGCGTGACCTGACAATCGTCCGTCCGAGGCTTCCTTCACACCAGCCCGGCGAGCACGATTCGACCCTTCGGCCGCAGATAAACGCTGCGCATCCGTCATATTGATAACAATTCCCCGTTAGGATCCAGACTACCGCATCTCTGGATCTGCCCTAATGAATCAAAGCTGATTCGCCTTGTCCAGCCCTAAAAGTAACCATTCTTTAAGATATTGATTTTGCTTCGATTTATTGAAAATCGAGTCGAGGCTTCCCGGGGTTGAGTCGGGTGTGTTGAAACCGGTTGCGCAAATCACCTGCATCGCGGCCAAAGACAGCGCCCGCCGCGTCGATCCTGACAGGCGACGGGCGGGCGGATTTTAACCGGATTGGTGCGGTGGCGTTAGTTCGCCAGCATGCGGTCGATGATGTCGCCGACATCCGGTGACAGGTTTCCAGCCTCCCGTATCGAGACCAATGCCTGTCTGGCAAGCTCCTGACGCTCTGCTTCGAGGGACCGCCAGGACCGCATCGCGGTCAACAGCCGGGCCGCAAGTTGCGGGTTGCGCTTGTCGATTTCGATGACTTCACGCGCCAGAAGCCGGTAGCCGCTGCCATCGGGGGCATTGAACCCGGTCGGATTGCCTGCCGAGAACGAGCCGATCAGCGCGCGCATGCGATTTGGATTTGTACGGTCGAAGTCAGGGCTTGCAAGCAGCGCCTCGACGCGGCCGCAGGTCGCAGCACCCGGCGTCATGGCCTGTATCGAGTACCATTTGTCGAGCGCCAGCGGGTCACCCGCAAACCGGCTCTTGAAAGCTGCCAAAGCCTCATCGGCCTCGCTTGAGCCGGGAAACTGGTGAGCCAGCACCTGCAGCGCCTGGGTCATCACCGTCATGTTGTTGCTGGCATCATAGGCGGCCTTGGCGCGGGCCGGGTCGCGCTCGGCGGTGGAGGCATAGCTCATGGCAGCACCGGCAAGAGCCCGCAAGCCGGCATCCGTCGAGGCGGGGCTGTAGGACCCGGTTGGAGCGCTGTCGGCCAGCTTGCTGAATACGGCATGACCGGCACCGGCGATCTCCGCACGCACGGCTTCACGCGCCGTGTGGATCGCATCAGGGTCGATATTGGAGCCGATCTCGCGGGCGATGTCACTTTCGGCGGGCAGGGCCAGAGCCTGGGCGCGGAAGGCCGGTTCCAGGCTTTCGTCGGCTGCCGTGTCGACAAGGATTTTCGCCAGGTCTTTGGCTGCGGGCAGGGCGCGCCAGTCACGTGCCAGCTTCGAAGCCGTCACCAGATGCCGCATCGCCTGTTCATTCAAGGCCTGCCAGCGTGACACGCCATCGCTGTCGTGGCGCGCGATATGGGCGAGATCGGCAGCGCTTTGCTCCATGGCGATGTTGACCGGAGCCGAAAAGCCGCGATTGATCGACAGCACCGGCCGACCAGGGACATCGGAGAAGCTGAAGGTCTGTTTCCGCTTGGTCAGATGAAACACACAGTTGTCGGCGTCGCCGCCCTGCGGCTCTCCGCTGAACTCCGTGCCATCGGGCAGGATCAGGCCATAGGCCAGCGGGATGTGCATCAGCGCCTTGCGGGTCTGTCCAGGCGTCGGCGCCAGGGACTGCTCAAGCGTCACCTTGAAGGTCTTTGCGGCTTCGTTCCAGTCGGTCGAGACCGAGACGGAAGGCGTGCCCGCCTGGCTGTACCACAGCGCGAACTGCTTCAGGTCGCGGCCACTGGCTTCGGCAAAACAGGCGAGGAAATCCTCGATTGTCGCGGCGTCGCCGTCGTGCCGTTCGAAATAGAGATCCATGCCCTTGCGGAAATCCTCGGCTCCAAGGATGGTGCGGATCATGCGCACCACTTCCGAGCCTTTTTCATACACTGTTGCAGTGTAGAAATTGTTGATTTCCTTGTAGGTTTCAGGCCGAACCGGGTGCGCAAGAGGGCCGGCATCCTCGGGAAACTGGTGGGCTTTCAGCAGCCGGATCTCGGCAATGCGCTTGACTGCGGCAGAGCGTTGGTCAGCCGAAAACGCGTGATCGCGGTAAACGGTGAGGCCTTCCTTCAGGCACAGCTGAAACCAGTCGCGGCAGGTAATGCGGTTGCCGGTCCAGTTGTGGAAATACTCATGTGCAATGATGGCTTCGATATTGGCGTAATCGGCATCGGTCGCGGTTTCAGGATCTGCCAGCACATATTTGTCGTTGAAGACATTGAGCCCCTTGTTTTCCATCGCGCCCATGTTGAAATCCGACACGGCGACGATCTGGAAAATGTCGAGATCATATTCGCGGCCGAAGACCTCCTCATCCCACTTCATGGAGCGCTTGAGCGCATCCATGGCATAGCCGGCGCGGTCTTCCTTGCCGTGTTCGACATAGATCTTGAGTGCCACTTCGCGGCCGCTCATGGTGGTGAAACTGTCTTCGACCAGGCCGAGATCGCCACCCACCAGCGCAAACAGGTAGGACGGTTTCGGATGCGGATCGAACCAGGCGGCGAAATGCCGGCCTTCGTCGTAATTGCCGCCGCCGAGAAAATTGCCGTTCGACAGAAGGTGTTTCGCATCGTCCTTGCCGGCGATGATGGTGACGGTATAGACGGCCAGCACATCCGGCCGGTCATAGAAATAGGTGATGCGGCGGAAACCTTCCGCCTCGCACTGGGTGCAATAGACCCCGTTGGAGCGGTAAAGCCCCATCAGCTTGGTGTTGGTCTCGGGGGAAAGCGTGGTGTTGACGGTAATCTCGAACGGCTCGCTTTCGGGCAGGTCGCGGATGGTCAGGCTTTCATCGGTCACATCATAGAGCGACGGATCGATGTCATTGCCGTCAAGCTGCACGCTGTCGAGGGTCAGCTCGTCCCCGTCAAACACCAGAGCCGCATCTGGGGCGACGCCTTCGCGCCGGTGCAGGATCACCCGGGAGACGACCTTCGTCTCCCTTGGGTCAAGCTCGAAGGTCAGGTCGATACGCTCCACCACGAAGTCGGTGGGCTTGTAGTCCTTGAGCTTGTACACCTGTCCGGTTTCAGTCCGCATCTTAATTATGCCCCGCAGTTTCCCATTGTGGGACAAACGCTATCACGCCGGTTCCTGACAGCGGGTTAAGATGAGCCCGTATCGTTCGACGGGAGATTGCGGCATGAAAATGTAAGAAATTCGCCTCTTGGTCCCATTTTTCGCCAGAAATGACAGAAATCGCGAATAGGAGTGCCGCGCTCTGGAAAATCTGAGGCATTTTATCCGAATTTGAGGGCGTTGCCGTCCGGTTTTAACTGAAAGCCAAGTTTTGATCTTGTTAAGCATGTTTTTGATCGAGCTGTTTCTGGCTTGGCTGATGCGTGTTGTTCGGGTGCGCGAAGCCCGATTGTCTGCCTGCTGGTACCCGCATCTCACGCGCAGGCAGCCAAGCGGCAATCGCAACGGCGCTACTCGACTTTCGGGGCCCGGGGTTTAATATGAGTCCGAGGTCGCCTTCGCGATCATTCAGACCAATCCATCATCGGGAACTGCCATGAACATCGCGACACCTAAATTTGGCGTGGGCGCATCGGCGTTGCGCAAGGAAGACCGCAAGCTGATCAAGGGTGAGGGGTCGTTTACCGACGACGTCCGGGCCGAGGGTGAATTGCGTGCTTACGTGCTGCGCTCTCCGCATGCCGCCGCGCACTTTGCGTTCGGTGATCTTGATGCAGCACGGGCAGCAGAAGGCGTTCATCTGGTTCTCACGGCAGCTGACGTGGTCCATCTCGGGCCGGTCGTCAATCAGGCCACCGTCAAGCAGCCCGACGGAACAATCCACGCCCAGAAACACATTCCGCTGCTGTGTAACGGCGAAGTTCGCCATGTCGGCGATGCCGTCGCCTTCATCGTCGCCGACACGCTGGCTCAGGCCCAGGAAGCCTCCGAACTGATCGAGATAGACTGGGACATCGAGGATGCCCAGGTCGATCTGGCAGCCGCGCTCGAAGACGATCAGCCGTTGGTCTGGCCGGATCTGGGAACCAACCAGGCTTACCTCTATCGCACCGGCGATATTGACAAGACGGCACAGGCCTTCGCTGAAGCCGATCATGTCACCACGATCGACTTCGTCAACAACCGGCTGGTGTCGAACTACATGGAAACCCGCGCCTGTCTGGCGGAATGGGACGACGAGAGCAAAAAGTTCACCCTGACGCTTGGCTCTCAGGGCGTGCACGGTATCCGCAAGACCATCGCAAAAGACATCTTCCGCATGGATCTTGAAGACTTCCGGGTGATCACCCGTGATGTTGGCGGCGGCTTCGGCACCAAGGTCTTCAATTACCGCGAATATCCGCTGTCGCTGGAGGCTGCCCGGCGGCTCAACCGCCCGGTCAAGTGGGTGTCGGATCGCACCGAGCATTTTCTGGCCGATGCGCATGGCCGCGACAACAAGGTCACGGCCTCGCTGGCCTTGAGTGACGAGGGCCGCATTCTTGGCCTGAAAATCGATGTGATGGCCAATATGGGGGCTTATCTGAGCCAGTTCGGACCGTTTATCCCTGTCTTCGGCGCCTCCATGGCAACCGGCGTCTATGACATCCAGAACCTCGATTTCAAGCTGCGCGGCGTCTACACCCACACAACCCCAGTGGATGCCTATCGCGGCGCCGGGCGCCCCGAGGCAGCCTTCCTCATCGAACGTCTGATCGACGCGGCAGCCCGGGAAATCGATATGCCGGTGGCCGAATTGCGCCGCCGCAATTTCATCCGTCCAGACCAGTTTCCCTATCACACGCCGGGCGGCCGCATGTATGATGTCGGCGAATTTGACGGCCACATGACCCGCGCCCTGGAAAAGGCCAATGTCGCAGGTTTTTCCGAGCGCGCCCGCGAGGCGGAATCCCGCGGCAAGCTGCGCGGCCTCGGTACGGCGGTCTATATCGAGGCCTGCGCCTTTGCCGGCTCCGAACCGGCCCGGCTGACGCTGGACGCCGATGGTGGCATTACACTTTACATCGGCACCCAGACCAACGGGCAGGGCCACGCCACCGCCTACAGCCAGTTTATTGCCGACCAGATCGGCATCGATTTTGACAGGATCACCGTGCGCCAGGGCGACACCGCCGAACTCGCCAAGGGCGGCGGCACCGGCGGATCGCGCTCGATCCCGCTCGGCGGGGTCTCGGTCTCCGCCGCGTCCAAGGTTCTGGCTGAAAAGATGAAGAAGCTCGCCGCCGACGAGCTCGAGGCTTCCGCAGCCGATATCGAGCTGGTTGATGGCTCTGCCCGCATCGTCGGCACCGACCGGGTGATCAGCTACGCCGACATGGCAAAGGCCGCCAAGTCTGACGAAGACCGCACAGGCCTTGCCGATGTGGTGCAGGACGAGGCCACCTATCCCAATGGAACCCACATCTGCGAAGTCGAGATCGACCCGGAAACCGGCCATGTCGAGATCGTGCGCTACACCATCGTCGATGATTTCGGCATGACGGTAAATCCGGTGCTGCTGCTGGGCCAGATCCATGGCGGTGTGGTCCAGGGCGTGGCGCAGTGCCTGAGCGAGGGCGTTGTCTATTCCGAGGACGGCCAGCTCCTGACCGCAAGCTTCATGGATTACGCCGTGCCGCGCGCCGGCGACATGCCGTTCTTTGATTTCGAGACCCGCAACGTGCCTTCCACCACCAATGCGATGGGCATCAAGGGCGCGGGCGAGGCGGGCACCATCGGCGCCTGTCCAGCGGCGATGAACGCGCTTGTCGATGCACTCGACCGCGCCCGCGGCGTCCGCCATATCGAGATGCCGGCCACCCCGCAGCGCATCTGGGAAGCCTTGAACAGCTGATCGGTTGCGTGAACTGGAAGCTGGCGGCGGGGGAGGCACACATCAGCGCGAGGTGGTGAGGTCATCAGATCTTTTGATCGGACGGGAAGCAGCTCGCGGGCTATGGTTGCGGCACCAGGCCGTCTGGACGATGAAGCCGCGCCTTTCTCAACCGACGGGACCAAGGAGCCAAGGTGACCGAACGCCCGCCCACTGACCACCGGCATTCCGACATGTCGCCCGCGGCGCCTCAGTCCGTCCCGGCGCAATCCGTCGGTGAGCCCGGCGGCTCGCCAATGATCGGTATTCTGCTCAAGGTGGCCTCTGTCAGCGTCTTTGTCACCATGTCGACACTGATCAAGGCGTCGGGAGAGGGGGTTCCCGCAGGCCAGATCGTGTTCTTCCGCTCGGCCTTTGCGATTGTTCCCATTCTGGTCTTTCTGGCGCTGCGCGGCCAGCTGGAAACCGCCTGGCGGACGGCAAGCCCGCTTTCGCATGTGCGTCGCGGACTGGTTGGGGTCTCGGCCATGGGCCTGGGTTTTTATGGCATCATGCGGTTGCCCTTGCCCGACGCCATTGCCATCGGCTACGCCATGCCGCTGCTTACGGTGGTCTTCGCGGCGCTGTTTCTCGGCGAGAAGGTGCGGATCTTCCGCTGGTCTGCGGTCGCTGTTGGCCTCGGCGGTGTGCTGGTGATCAGCTGGCCGCGGTTGAGCCTCTTCGGCGAAGGCTTCGGATCGGGAGAGGCGCAAGGGGCGATCGCCGTTCTGTGTTCGGCCGCGCTCGGGGCAACCGCGATGATTCTCGTCCGCAAACTGGTGCTGACGGAAAAGACCCCGACGATTGTGCTTTATTTCTCGCTCACGGCCACGGTGCTGTCGCTGGCCTCCTTGCCGTTCGGCTGGATCGTGCCGGATTGGTCCACCCTCGGTCTGATGGCGCTTGCCGGCTTCTGCGGCGGGCTCGGACAGATCCTGCTCACCCAGAGCTACCGCCATGCCGAGGTGTCGACAATTGCGCCGTTCGAATACACCTCGATCGTGCTCGGTATCCTGATCGGCTATTTCATCTTTGGCGATGTGCCGACCTGGTCGATGCTGATCGGCACCACGATCGTGATCGGGGCAGGCCTCTTCGTCATCCTGCGCGAGCACAGGCTCGGCCTCGAACGCAAGGCCCAGCGCAAGCTTGTCACGCCGCAGGGCTGAACCGGACGCAGCCCCGCCTCAGGCGGCGGGCGCCTCTTCGTCTTCCTCAGACTGTTCGCCCCAGCTCGGGTCGGAACGCGGGTCGAGTTCTGCCGATTGCGGCGTCAGGTCGGGCAGGGCGGCCATCGCCAGGAAGTCGGACCGGGTCTCTTCCGGCGCCTGGTCGCGGCGGCTGATACGCCAGGCGGCGTGACCGGCATAGGCGGCAAAGAACACCGCAATCGCCGCAAACAGCGCGTGCGGCCCGAACCAGTCCATGGCGACGCCGGTGATCAGCGGTCCCACCATGGTTGCGACGCCATAGGTGATCATCAACCCGCTCGACACTTCGACGAACTCGTCGGGCATGGCATGGTCGTTGGCGTGCGCGACATTGAGCGAGTAGATCGGCAGCAGCACGGTTCCCAGAAACAGCATGCCAGCAAAGAAGATGATCCGGTTTTCAACGCCGAAACTGATGGTGATGGCGCAGGCAATCACACCGACCACGCCGGCGAAGATCATCACCCGGCGGCGGTCCATCCGGTCCGAAACGCGCCCGAGCGGATACTGGAAGATGGCTCCGCCGATCATGGCGATGGCGAGCATCGACGCGCCTTCGGTGGTTGAAAGCCCCAGTTGCGAAGCATAGACCGGTCCGAGCGCGCCCCAGGCGCTGGCGATCAGGCCGGCGAGCAAGGTGCCGACCACGGCAGCGGGTGACCGCCGGTAGAGCGCCGGAACATCGAACTTCACCTGCGTCAGCGGCTGTGGCGATTGCGCGCTCGACAACAAGGTCGGCATCACCGCCATCGAGCAGATCAGCGCGCAGACCATGAACAGGGTCGGCGTGACCGGGTCACCGAAGGGAACGATATACTGGCCGATCATCACCGCTGACATCGACACCATCATGTAGACCGAAAACAGCGCGCCGCGATTTTCATTGCTGACCTTCTCGTTGAGCCAGCTTTCAATGATCATGTAACCGCCGGCGATCGAGAAGCCTGCCATGGCCCGCGTCAGCACCCAGACGCCCGGATGCACGATCAGCGTATGCAACAGATAGGACATCGCCATGATGGTGGTCAGCGCGCCGAACACCCGCACGTGACCGACCTTGAGCACAAGCCGGGGGGTGATGATGCAACTGGCGGTGAACGCGATGGCGTAACCGGTCGCAATCAGCGAGATCGAGAAGGTCGACCAGCCTTCCGCCACAGCCCTGACCGGGATCAAATAGCCCGACAGCCCCATCGCGGTCAGCAGGAAAAAGGTCGAAAGCAGCAGCGACGCCACCGATCGAACGGACTGGATCATGGCGGCTCTCCCTGCCAACGGAGCGCGGCCCGGCAAAATCCGGTCTCAACGGATCCTGCAGGCCTGTTTGCAAATGTGATTCTGCGATGAACTTGTCATGCTTGCGTGCGACGCCAAGGCCGGATCGCGACACGACTGAAAAATTTCCGCCATCGGGCAAGAAACTGGCGGATGCGGCTCAGGGAGTGCTGAGTTGCTCCAGCCGCTCCTGCAGCGACAGGAAATCTGCCCAGACAAGCCGCTTTTGCGCCGGGTTCCTGAGCAGGTAGGCAGGATGAAGCGTGGGCATCGCCGGTGTCGCCGTGTCGCCGATCTTGCACTCCATCCATGTGCCGCGAAGCGACAGGATGCCCTTGTCGGTGGCAAGCAGCGACTTGCTGGCGATATTGCCGAGCATGACCACGATCTTGGGCTGCGCAAGCGCGATGTGGCGTTCGACGAACGGGCGGCAGAGCTCGATCTCGTGCGCTGCCGGCGTACGGTTGCCGGGCGGCCGCCAGGGGATGATGTTGGTGATATAGGCGGTTTCGCGGCTGAGCCCGATGGCGGCCAGCATCCGGTCAAGAAGTTGGCCGGCGCGACCGACAAACGGCGTGCCCTGAAGATCCTCTTCGCGGCCCGGCGCCTCGCCGATAAACATCACTTCTGCCTCCGGATTGCCGTCTGCGAAGACAAGCGTCTTGGCGCTGTGACGCAGATTGCACCCGGTATATGACTCAAGGATCGAGCGCAGTTCGGCAATCGAGCCAGCGCCGGCCGCCAGCGCGCGCGCATCCTGAAATGCGGCTTCGCCGGGGATGGTCAGTTGCGAGGCCTGCGGTGCCGGCGCAATCGGCTGAGCCGCTGGCTTGCGCCCCGGCGACGCGTCAGGCGCAGGCTGGTTGGGCGCAGGCCTCTGGGCCGGTTGGCTGGTGGCGGAATTGGATTGCGATTGCGGCCGGGCGCGGGCCTTGAGGATTTCGGCCGACTGCTGGAACCGGTCAATGGCTGCGTCTTCGCACAGCTCGGCCACGCCGCTTTCAGCGTAGAAGTGCAAGAGCGCCGCCAGTTCGGCCGTATTCATCTCAGATGCCAGGGTTGCCATGCGATGGTTCTATCCCAAGGGTCATGCACTGGGAAGAGGTGGAATCGGTCCGACCGCTGGGACAAGGCCAAGCCTGCCTCAATCGGCTTGAATGTTCTTTCATTCCATGGAATGATAGAATGATGAAAACTGATACAGCCGTCAAGATGCTCTCGGTTCTGGCTCACGAAGGCCGCCTGGCATTGCTGCAAACGCTGGTGCAGGCAGGTGAGCAGGGCGCCTCGGTCAGCTCCTTGGCCGAAACAACCGGCCAGAATCTCAAGACCGTCTCCGCCCAGTTGCAGGGGATGGCCGATGCCGGGCTTGTCCACGTCCGCCGTGCGGGCAAGCAGATGATCTATGCCGCGAGATACGAGACGCTTGGCGCACTGTTCGGCTTCATCATGCATGATTGCTGTGGCGGGCACCAGGACTTGCTTGCGACCGTTCGGCGGGCCTGCACATGCTGACCCCGCACGGCGAAGCTGAATGCTGCACCGGGGCATCGCTCGAAGCCATCAACAGCGCTTGCCTGTGTCTGCCGCTTGAAGCCGATGAGCGCCGCGCCCGCGTGGCAGCCGGCAGCCGCGATCAGCGCCTGGAGGGGATGCTGGCGAATCGCCGCGGACTTTACGCAGCGACCCCGGTGTTCCTGTCGCACGCGCATTATCAACAAATGGCAAAACTGGTGGCTGCCGTGGCTCAGAGCACGGAGACCGAGGCCTACAGGCGGCAAATTGAGGCGAGGGACTCCCGAATTGACCTGTCAAGGCAAGATCGAACCCATAGCCTGCTGATGGGATTCGATTTCCATATCTCGCCTGATGGTCCGCGGCTGATCGAGATCAACACCAATGCCGGCGCTGCCTTTCTGGCCAGGCAATTTGCAGATGCGGGATCACGCTGCCTGCCCGCCGCTGTGTCTGGACCGGATTTGACGGAGGCGCGGCTGGATGAGTTGCTCGTCAACATGTTCCTCGAGGAATGGGGATTGGCACGGCCGGGTGAACCGCTGCGCAGCCTCGCCATCGTCGATGCGGAACCCGAGGCACAGTATCTTTATCCCGACATGGTGCTGGCTGCCGAGCTGCTGAATTTGAACGGCATTCACACCATCATTGCCGACCCTTCCGAGCTTGACTGCCGCGACGGGAAACTGTGGCGCGATGGTGAGATCATCGACATGGTCTACAATCGCCTGACCGATTTCCGGTTTGAAGCGCCGCAAAACCATGCGCTGCGGCTGGCCTATGACCAGGACGTCGCGGTGCTCTCGCCGTCACCCCGCCACCATGCGCTGTATGCCGACAAGCGTAACCTGATGCTGCTGGGTGACGAGAATGGCGCGCCCGGCGCGGTGAGCGCTGACCTTCGCGCCATGATCCCGCTGACGCGGCCACTCCGTGGGATCGATCAGGAAGCCGCCTGGAAAGCGCGCAGGACATTGTTCTTCAAGCCGGCGGATGGCTATGGCAGCCGCGCGGCCTATCGCGGCGACAAGCTGACAAGAAGCGTGTGGGCATCGATCCGGCAGGGTGATTACGTCGCCCAGGCGCTCGTACCGCCAGCCACGCGCGGCCTGATGCACGAGGGACAGCCGGCGCGGCTCAAATATGACCTCCGGCTCTATGCCTATGCCGGGAAGCCGCTGTTTCCGGTCGCGCGCATGTATCGGGGCCAGACCACCAATTTTCGCACCCCGGGCGGCGGATTGGCCCCTGTCATTCTGGTTTGAATCCAGCTGCACGCAAAGAAAAACGCCCGGGAGACAGTCTCCCGGGCGTTTTCACAAATGCGGCCAGATGAGACGAAATCAGGCGTTGTCTTCGCCTTCGCCGTCTTCATCATCAAGGTAGTCCGGGTCATTGGCGGCAGCTTCTGCGGCTTCTGCAGCAGCTTCCTCGTCGATGCCGTAGATGGCGTCTGCCGACGACAGGTCTTCGCCCTTGGCCTGGCGTTCTGCTTCGTCAGCCGAACGTGCGACGTTGAAGGTGACGGTGACGTTGACTTCGGCATGCAGTGCCAGCGGCACGGTGTGCAAACCGATGGTCTTGACCGGGTTGTTCATGTCGACCTGGCTGCGGCCGATGGTGAAGCCGTTGTCGGCCAGAACCTGGATCACGTCGCGGGCAGCAACCGAACCGTAGAGCTGACCGGTTTCGCCGGCGGAACGAACCACCACGAAGGTCTTGCCGTCGAGCTTTTCGGCGATCTGCTCGGCTTCCGACTTGCGCTCGAGGTTGCGGGCTTCAAGCACCGAACGCTCGGCTTCGAAGCGGGCCTTGTTGGCGGCGTTGGCGCGCAGCGCCTTGCCCTGAGGCAGCAGGAAGTTGCGGGCGTAGCCGTCGCGAACCTTTACGGTTTCGCCCATCTGGCCGAGCTTGGTGATGCGTTCAAGAAGAATGACGTCCATGGTGTTGTCCTTTCAAGGAGGGTCAGGTGTTGGAATTGGGACCGGAGCCGGTCGCCGTGAGGGTTCGGGCCGTGTCGAACAGCCCGAGGAACAGGAAGAAGGCCAGCGGCACGGTAAAGATGACGCAGGAGAGATAGGCCGTCCAAAGCAGCAGTCCGCGGGCCGGCTTGCCGCGGGTGCGGTGATGCGCAATGGCGAAACCCGCCACCACGAAGCCGACACCGAAGGCACCGCTGATGGTCCAGCCGATCAGGCCGATACCGCCATCGATGAAGCTCATGGCAACGCCCACGACGAGAACCATTGCAGCCATGCGCGGCATTCTCAGCTGTGAGGGGATATCGTCCTTGGGGCGCTTCGAGCGGCCGGACATGCGCACGATGCCCGACGCGATATACCAGCCGGCAAACAGGATCAGCACCCACATCGCCGCCTGGATCGCAGGCAGGGCATAGAGGAAGAACTGCTTCATCTCCGCCAGGCCTTCGGCGCTGGGCTCGTAGGCTGCGTTGCTGTCTTTCAGCGTTGCGACGAAGATCTCGACGAGCTCGCTGACGAAATCCGCGCCATAGCCCAGTGCGAGCCCGACGGCCACAAGGCCGATGCAGACGCAAAACGCGATGTTGACGAAGATATCCGACAGCGGATACCAGGCGACCGCGCCTTCAGGGCCACCGATTTCCTCGGCCGGCCGTGCCAGGTTGGAAAGATGCGCAATCCAGGCGGCCGGCGCCAGGGTGGTGACGGCGGAGACGAGGGCAGCCTGCGGTGTGGTCGCAATGCCGATCACGGCCATGGCCGCAACGACAGCCACGATCGAAGCCAGGTTGGACCAGCCGAGGCCGGCAATCAGGATGGGAACGGCAGCGGCGGCAAACAGCATGAATGATAGGCCGGACGGAGATCCGGCGCTGACAAGCAGAAGCGCGGCGGAAACGCCGGCGAGCAGGCCCACAAGGAGCGATGTGCTTTGCTGTGTCATCTTCGTCGCTGTCCTGCGTTACGCAGTTAGAGGCAATCGTTGCCCCAACCCGGGATTTTGATGGCCCAGACCCCGCGCCCGTCGCGGGATGGGAAAAGGATCCGGCGCTTGCACGCCGGATCCGGTATTATCCTACTTCAGCACGTAAGGCAGAAGGCCGAGGAAACGGGCGCGCTTGATCGCCTTGGCGAGTTCGCGCTGCTTCTTCTGGCTGACAGCCGTGATGCGAGAAGGAACGATCTTGCCGCGCTCGGAAATGTAGCGCTGCAGCAGACGAACGTCCTTGTAATCGATCTTCGGCGCATTCGCACCCGAGAACGGGCAGGTCTTGCGGCGGCGATTGAAGGGACGGCGTGTCGGGATCTGATTGATATCAACCATTGTCTGAACTCCTATTCGCGGTCTTCGCGCGGACGGCGCGGGCCACGGTCGCCACGATCACGGTCGCCGCCACGTGGACGGTCATCGCGGTCGCGCTTCTGAAGCATGGCCGACGGGCCTTCTTCATGGGCTTCAACCGAAACGGTCATGAAGCGAAGAATGTCTTCGTTGAAGCGCATCTGGCGCTCCATTTCCTTCACGGCCGGAGCCGGAGCATCAATGTCCATCAGCGCGTAATGCGCCTTGCGGTTCTTGTTGATGCGGTAGGTGAGGGACTTCAGGCCCCAGTGTTCAATGCGCCCGACTTTGCCGCCATTAGCTTCGATCACGCCCTTGTACTGTTCTACGAGGGCTTCGACCTGCTGGCTGGAGACATCCTGCCGGGCAAGGAATACATGTTCATAAAGAGCCATGATTGACTTGCCTTTCTTGCTTTAACATCACCCGGATCCGGCGCTAAGCCCCAGCGACTTGTCCTGGCGGCCATTTGGGCCGGGCAAGAAAGACGAAGGTCGAGACGGTCGTGAGCGGAGACACGGGAGGCCGGAGCGCTTTTGCCCCTAGGATCCCTTTTCAAGGATCGCACCCTCCGTTCAGCCACCAGCCAGATTGACCGGGTGTTCGAACAGCCGCGCTTATACGCGGTTTTCGCCACATTGCAACCCGGGCGGATGAAAACAACGCAGAGAGCCGCAACGGCAAGTGGTGAAGCTACTGCAAGTCTCCCGCAGGCCGCCAGCAGCGATCGATGAACGCATTGACCTGGCCAAACGACTGCGCCGCAGCCTTCGACGAAAGCCGTTCCAGATGATGCCGGGGTGAATCCCAGTAGTTCAGCCGTACATCGCAGCCATGCTTCTGGCCGTTCTCCGCCAGGCGGATTGCGTCATCAAAGTGAATGTCGTTCTCACTTGTGTGGATCAGGATCGGCGGCCATCCGGTCTGGTCGGCAAAAATCGGCGAAGCCAGGGGCGACGTGACCGGCTCGTCCTGCAGATAGAGCCGTGCACAGAACGCAGCCGTCTCCATTCGGAACGGACTCTGTGAAGACATGCTGCGGGTGATGTAGGACCAGCCGCTCAGGCTGAGGTCGCACCAGGGCGCAAACAGGATTGTGCCGGCGGGCAGATCAGCGCCGTCCTTGCGCAGCATCTGAAGCGCGCCCAGCACAATCGAGGCGCCTGCAGTGTCTGCGGCAAGGAAGATGTTCTCCGGCCGGTGCCCGTCTTCCAGAAGCGCCAGGTAATGCGCCGCGAAATCCGCCGGTGCTGCCGGAAACGGGTGTTCGGGCGCCAGCCTGTGCGGCACCAGCATGATCTCGCAATTGACCGCTTCGGCGAGCCTCTGGACCATGGTCTTCTGCTTGCGCGAAGGCGGCATGACGAAACCGCCGCCGGCGACATACAGAAGGATTGGCCGGTTTTTCCTCCTGTGTTCGTGGTTCTCACCTGCATCCCGCGGTGATGTCTGCGGCAGACGTGGGCCATCGCTCAGTCCGCCCGGTGTGAAACTGGGCAGTGTCTCCATCGCACCGCTTGCATAGGCGCCGCGCATCCAGGCGACGTGGCTTTCGGCAGCGGCGAGGCTGCCGGTCTTGTTGAGCGCGGTTTTCAACCGGGAGATCAGGGTCCGCTCGATGATCCGGTTTTCCAGTCGCGCCAGCAGGCGGTCGAGCCGGTCGCGGGCCCACCCGGCTTTGGCCGAGTAGCGGCGTGCCAGATCCGCGGCTTCAAGGACGGCAAGTCTTTGGTCCGAGTAAGTGTGCAGAAAGCCGGATTTGGCGGCTGTCATGGTTTGTGCCATCCTGTTGCCTCGGCATTGACCGGCAGGATACCCCCCGTTGGTGCCAATGTGCAATGATCAGCGGTTCCGCGGGGCTTCTGATTGCGCGCCGCAGGGATTTGAACCTGCAACAGGGCAGGGGCAGGATGATGACAAAGCGATCCGACAAGGACCCGAACCAGCCGGACGGCAGGCTGCCGGTCGATCGCGAGTTTGCCGATCGCACACGCATCGACCTGCCGCAGCAGGTTGTCGACAGCGGTCTGTTCGACCTTGATCAGGACCCCGCCCAGCTTGCCCGGGTGCGCGAGATCGTTTCCCATCTTCCCGACAGGACCGTTGTTGATGTCGCCAGCCGCTTGCGCACAGCCGGTCACGCGCAGCAGACAGATATCAAGGCATTTACGGACCGCCACGGCATAACACCGGCGGAACAGCGGTTGCTGGCAAGCCTGGTCGCCGGTCTGAGCGTGGTCGATCATGCGCGGGAACAGCGCATATCGGTCAACACGGCGCGGACCCACATGCGCCGGCTGATCGAAAAAACCGGCAGCCGCGGCCAGTTGGATCTTCTGCGCAAATTTCACCGGCCCGGGTGACCGATCGATCGCTGCGGCCGCCACGGCCGGGCGTTGGCGGATCATCACATCTGATGATTACTCGCTGGCGCCGGTGGACCAGTATTCGGTTCACAACAACACAGGCGGTGATGCGATGATCAGAACAGTCGGTTTGGTTTGCCTGATTGCAGGAATGACCCAGGGCTGTGCGAAGGACGGCCAGTGGAGTGAATTCAGGGGCGCGCACCAGAAAGAGCTGCAGCCGATCACCTTGAATGACAAAACCTACAGGATTTTCGAGCTGTCGCGCAGCTCGAAGGAAGGCCTGGCGGTGAAAGACGATCCGGATGCCACGATCGTCGTCTATGCCGATGTCGGCAAGGGCAAAAGAGTGGATTGCGGCCGCACTGTCTGGGGGTGCAAAAAGGCGATCCGGAAATTCCAAGGAACCCGGGAGGTGAGCAAGAAGTCTAACAAAGACAAGAAAGAAGTGCTCGACGGGATGTAGTCCCGCCAGACCGGCAGCGCGACAGGCTTGAAAATGACGGGACTGCAACCAGGCAGTCCCGCTCTGCATTTGTATTCAGATCGGCAGCGGGTGTGCCCTCCGTGCCGTCGCGATGTCTTCCAGAACCGCGTCCGAAAGCTTCACATCCTTTGCCGAGATGTCAGTTTTCAGCTGCTCCATCCGCGTCGCACCGATGATCGCCGAGGTCATGAAGGGACGCGTCAGGCAGAACGCAATCGCCATCTGCGAGGGATCCAGCCCGTGCTTGGCGGCAACATCGAGATAGGCCTGGGTCGCTGCAACGGCTTCCGGCCGCCAGCGCCCGCCGAGATTTTCCACCGCGGCCCGGCGCGACCCTTCGGGGATCTCGCCGCTCTGGTACTTGCCGCTCAAAATGCCCGCCGCCAGCGGCGAAAACGCCAGCAGACCGACATCTTCGTGATGTGCCACTTCCGCCAGGTCAGTATCGAACAGGCGGCAGATCAGGTTGTACTCGTTCTGGATCGAGGCGACACGCGGCAGGCCGTGCTGCTCGGCCAGGCGGATGAACTGCATCGTGCCCCAGGCGCTCTCGTTGGACAGGCCGACCGCACGGATCTTGCCGGCCTTGACCGCATCGCCCAGCCCCTCAAGCGTCTCGTGGATGTCGGCGACAGTGCTGGTCTTGTCCTGGGTGCTGGCGTCAAACGCCCAGTGCTTGCGGAAATGATAGGAGCCGCGGTTGGGCCAGTGCAGCTGGTAGAGGTCGATGTGATCGACGCCCAGGCGTTTCAGGCTGCCGTCAACGGCTTCCATCACCGAGGCGCGGGTAAAACCCTGCTTGCCGCGGATCCATTCGACACCATTGCCGCCCATCTTGGTCGCCAGAATCACATCGTCACGCTTGCCGGACTTGCGGAACCAGCTGCCGATATACTCTTCCGTGCGGCCCTGCGTCTCCGCCCGTGTCGGCTGTGTCGGATACATCTCCGCGGCATCGAAGAAGGAGACGCCCTGGCTCAGGGCGTAGTCCATCTGTTCATGCGCGTCGGCCTCGCTGTTCTGTTCGCCCCAGGTCATGGTGCCGAGGCAGATCTCGCTGACCATCATGTCCGTGCGTCCGAGCCGGTTCAATTTCATGCGTCGTGTTCCTTGTCTGGTAAGTTGCGGGCACAATACCGGCGGTGCCTCAAGGCGCAACCCGTCTGCGGCGAAACTTCCGTTTCCTCACTGTTGGGCTTCAGAACTGCCAGATGACGTAGCCCGCATAGATTGCCAGCATCGCGATACCGGGGCCGCGCCCGATCCGTCCGGCAAGCAGGATCAGGGCCATCAGGCCGACCGAGACCGCGAGCATGAACGGGATGTCGAAGACGGCCATCGAAGCCTCGACCGGAACCGGGACCACCACGGCGGTGATTCCGAGAATGCCCAGGATGTTGAAGATGTTGGAGCCGACGACATTGCCCAGCGCGATTTCGGCCTGCCGCCGGAAAGCGGCCACCACCGAGGTGGCAAGCTCCGGCAGGCTGGTGCCGACCGCGACGACCGTCAGTCCGATCACCGCCTCCGAAACCCCGAAATCACGCGCGATGGCCGTGGCCGCCTGGATCAGCAGGTTGGCGCCCAGTATGAGGCCACCCAGACCGCCAAGAATGAAGAGGGCTTCTTTCCAGCCCGGCAGCTTGATTGCCAGTTCGGCCTCTTCCTCCGTCACCCGGCGGCGGTCGCTATGCGTGACCCAGGCGAGATAGGCCGCCAACAGCGCAAACATCGCAAGGCCGGACCAGAATGTCACGACGCCCCAATACCCGAGCCCGAGCATCACGAATGTTGCCACCAGCATCATCACCATGTCGCGGTTGAGATTGGCAATCCGGGCTGCAATCGGCGAAATCGTGGCTGCTGCGCCGAGGATCAGCAGGATATTGGCAATATTGGAGCCGACCACATTGCCCACGGCGATCGCCGGCGAACCCGCCAGCGCAGCCTGCAGTGACACCAGCAGTTCGGGCATCGAAGTGCCGAATCCGACCACGGTCAGCCCGATCAGCAGGGGCGGCATGCCAAAGCGGTTGGCAAGCGAAATCGCGCCCCGGACCAGAAAATCGGCGCCAAAGGTCAAAAGCGCGAGCCCGGCGGCAAGTGTGAGCAGATTGATCAGCATGGAATGGGTCTTTCATGACGTCCCCGGCAAGCTCGCACGGGGGCCTGGCGGCACGCACCAGGTCGGGCCACGTAAAAAGAAGTCGATCCGGAGACCGGCTGTCCGCTTGTCGCTGACAGCTCAGTCAGCGTTTTCGGGGTTCAATTCAGCCGATATGGCCAGCTTTGCTATCATCCATGTTGCCCAAAGCGCAATCGGACCAACGATGGCAATCATCACCAGGTCACCGACAGTTGACAGCCCAAGAACCCCGTCCAGGGCCCAGACGCTGGCGATGGCGGCAAGCCAGATTTCCGATCCGATCAGCACGATGGCGCCGATGGCGGTCAGGAAGGCTGTAAATCTGGGTTTGCGGGCAGGCTGGATAATGCCCTCGGCCGGTGCGGCGGGGGAAGCGGAAGACGCGGGATGCGACATCTTGGAGTGTCCGAAAAGGCGCTGCTGGTATCGAGCGCAACACCGGAGATGTGATTGCGTTGCGACAGGAATTCAAGATCCCCGCAAGCGCGCATGAAAATAATTGTCGCTTCTGCAAGAAGGGCGGTTGCGCGGCGTCCGGCCATGGCCTCCAGGCCGCGTCTGGCAGGCAGGAACATCGGTCCGGGCGGGGCGCTCAAACCGACCTCAAGCTTGACTCCGGGCGCCCGAATGTGAATTGAAGCGGCAACGGGATATCAAGCAACGGAGCCGAAACATGGCCATAGCATTCACTTTTCCAGGTCAGGGCAGCCAAGCGGTCGGCATGGGCAAGGATCTTGCCGCAGCCTATCCGGAAGCGCGGGCCGTCTTTGACGAGGTCGATGCAGCGCTCGGCGAGAAACTCTCTGCGGTGATTTTCGAAGGTCCGGAAGAAACTCTGACGCTGACCGCCAACGCCCAGCCGGCCTTGATGGCCGTCTCCATGGCGCTGGTCCGGGTGCTCGAAGCGCGCGGCCTCGATCTGGCCAAGAGCGCAAGCTATGTCGCCGGTCACTCGCTGGGCGAATATTCCGCATTGTGTGCGGCCGGCATGTTCTCGATTTCCGACACTGCACGGCTGTTGCGCATTCGCGGCAACGCCATGCAGGCTGCGGTTCCGGCGGGCGAGGGCGCAATGGCCGCCATCATCGGGCTGGAAAACGCCGATGTCGAAGCCGCCTGCGCTGAGGGCAGTGCGCACGGCGCGGTGCAGATCGCCAATGACAATGGTGGCGGCCAGCTGGTGATTTCCGGTCTCAAGCCGGCCGTCGAAGCCGCTGCCGCTGCAGCCACGGAAAAAGGCGCCAAGCGCGCCCTGATGCTGCCCGTGTCTGCGCCGTTCCATTCGAGCCTGATGCAGCCGGCCGCCGACGCCATGCGGGAAGCGCTGGCCGGTGTTTCCAAGTCGGCCCCGGTTGTGCCGGTCATCGCCAATGTGCGCGCCGCACCGGTCTCCGACCCCGACGAGATCGCCCGTCTTCTGGTCGAGCAGGTCACCGGCCAGGTGCGCTGGCGCGAAACGGTCGCCTGGTTTGCTGCCAATGGCGTCGACACGCTGGCTGAAATCGGTGCGGGCAAGGTGCTCACCGGGCTCGCCCGCCGTATCGACCGCTCGCTCACTGGCATCAATGTCGCCGGACCCGACGACATCGATCCGTTTCTGGCCTCAATCAACGCCTAAGACCGCCACCCAATCCATCATGACGGCCTGCATATAGGCTCAAGCTGAAGAAAACTTCCGAAAGGACTTTCCATGTTCGATCTGACAGGCCGCAAGGCTCTCGTGACCGGTGCATCCGGTGGAATCGGCGAAGCCATCGCCCGCCAGCTGCACAGCCAGGGCGCAATTGTCGGACTGCACGGCACCCGCGTCGAGCGGCTGGAAGCGCTGGCCGCGGATCTGGGCGACCGGGTCGAGATGTTTCCCGCCGACCTGTCCGACCGTGACGCCGTCTCGGCACTGGGCAAGAGCGCCGAAGAAAAGCTCGAGGGCGTCGATATCCTGGTCAACAATGCCGGCATCACCAAAGACGGCCTGTTCGTGCGCATGAGCGACGACGCCTGGGACCAGGTCATGGAGGTCAATCTCACCGCCGTGTTCCGTCTGACGCGGGAACTGATGCATCCGATGATGAAGCGCCGCAACGGCCGCATCATCAACATCACGTCGGTGGTCGGCGTGTCGGGCAATCCGGGGCAGGCCAATTATTGTGCCGCCAAGGCGGGCATGATTGGCTTTTCCAAGAGCCTTGCCCAGGAAGTCGCCCCGCGCAACGTCACCGTCAACTGCGTTGCTCCCGGCTTCATTGAAAGCGCCATGACCGAAAAGCTCAATGACAAGCAGAAGGAAGCCATCATGGGCGCGATCCCGATGCGCCGCATGGGCACCGGCACGGAAATCGCCTCTGCCGTGACATGGCTGGCCTCCAACGAGGCATCCTACGTCACCGGTCAGACGGTTCACGTCAATGGCGGCATGCTGATGGTCTGATCCGCCTTCGGGGCGGATGTCATGGGTTCACCATGCTGTCGGGAATCACTGCCAAGGTGCATTTTCCGTCTTTGCCCGGTTGCCAAACCATGATACTTCGCCCCATCTCTAGGCTCGGTACATGCCTGTTTCCTTGGGTCTGAAACTGCTGAAATCCACAGCTTCGGCTTTGACGGACGCGGGTATTGCCCATAAAAACGAGCAACGAGCTTGATTACCCATGCTTGCGCAGGTAACGAAGCGCAACATCAATGTGAAACAGGTCGAGGAAATCCGACATGAGCGACATCGCAGACCGCGTAAAGAAAATTGTCATCGAACATCTGGGCGTTGACGCTGACAAAGTGAACGAAGGCGCAAGCTTCATTGACGATCTCGGTGCGGACTCGCTCGATACGGTCGAACTGGTGATGGCATTCGAAGAAGAATTCGGCGTCGAAATCCCCGACGATGCAGCCGACACCATCCTGACCGTTGGTGATGCAGTCAAGTTCATCACCAAGGCCCAGGCCTGATTGGACTTAAGTTGACCGGCGGACCTGATGTCCGTAGTCAGGACCGGCGCAGCATATGCGCCGGTTTATTTGCATTTTGACATGACTGGGACTTGAGAAAATGCGCAGAGTTGTCATTACCGGCACCGGTGTGGTTTCTCCACTGGGTTGCGGCACGGAGATCACCTGGTCGCGTCTGATCGACAGCCAGAACGGTGCCGCGCGGGTCACCGATTTCGACGTCAGCGACATCGCGGCCCAGATCGCCTGTTCTGTCCCCACCGATCCGTCGGTGGAGGGGGCCTTCAATCCGGATGACTGGATGGAGCCCAAGGAACAGCGCAAGGTCGACAAGTTCATTCTCTATGGTGTTGCTGCGGCCGACATGGCGCTCAAGGATGCCGGCTGGCACCCCCAGAGCCGTGAAGACCAGATCGCCACCGGCGTGATGATCGGGTCCGGCGTCGGCGGCCTAGAGGGCATCGTCGAAGCCGGCTACACGCTGCGCGACAAGGGACCCCGCCGGGTCTCTCCCTTCTTCATTCCAGGCCGCCTGATCAACCTGATCTCGGGTCAGGTCTCGATCCGCCACGGATTGCGCGGGCCCAACCACGCCGTCGTCACGGCCTGCTCGACCGGCGCGCACGCCATTGGCGATGCAGCCCGCTTGATTGCGCTGGGTGATGCCGATGTCATGGTTGCCGGCGGCGCCGAAGCCGCCATCTGCCGCATCGGTCTGGCCGGTTTTGCCGCCTGCAAGGCCCTCTCCACCGCCTACAACGACACGCCTGAAAAGGCCTCGCGGCCCTATGATCGCGACCGTGACGGCTTCGTCATGGGCGAGGGTGCGGCTATCGTGGTTCTCGAAGATCTCGATCACGCCCTGGCGCGCGGCGCCAACATCATTGCCGAAGTGGTCGGCTACGGACTGTCCGGCGATGCCTATCACATCACGGCTCCGTCCGAAGATGGCGACGGCGCCTATCGCTGCATGCAGATGGCGCTAAAGCGCGCCGGGCTGGAGCCCTCCGACATCGACTACATCAACGCCCACGGCACCTCGACCATAGCCGACACCATCGAACTTGGCGCTGTCGAGCGGCTGGTGGGCAACGCTGCCGACAAGATCTCGATGTCGTCGACCAAGTCGTCGATCGGCCATCTGCTCGGCGCTGCCGGGGCCATGGAAGCGGTGTTTTCGGCTCTCGCCATTCGCGACAATGTGGCGCCGCCGACGCTCAACCTCGACAATCCCGAGGTCGATACCAAGATCGATCTGGTTCCCAAGGTTGCGCGCAAACGCCAGATCGATGTGGCGCTGTCCAACTCCTTCGGCTTTGGCGGCACCAACGCATCGCTTGTTCTGAAACGTTTTCCGGGCCAGTAACGAAGGACCGGATCGAATCGAGACCTTTCGGACCGGTATTTCGCCACATTGAGCGGCAAGAACACTGCACCGGGCGCTGACCCTGTACCAATTCCTGCGGAGATTGACCTCGTGAACGACCGCACTAATCAAGGCAAGGGCATTTTTGGCCGGGCTGGTGGCAAGAACGACGCCGATTCCGGGCCAATTGTGCCGGTCTCGCCGTCACAGGCCCTGAAGCCTGAAATGGCGCCGCCTCCACCCAGGCGCTCGCGCCGTGCCCGCAATCAGGTGGTGGTGTTTCTCAACTTCATCCTCTCGCTGGTGATCTTCGTCGCCATCGTCGGCATCGGCATATTCTGGTACGGCAAGACTGAATTTGAAGGTCGAGGCCCGCTCGACCAGACCACCAACTTCATGGTCCGGGACGGAGCCGGTCTCAACCAGATCGCAGCTGCGCTGGAACGCCAGGGCATCATCGACAACCAGCGTATTTTTTCGATTGGCGCCAAGGGCGTGCTGGGCGAAGACACGCTGAAGGCAGGCGAATACGAGATCAAGGCGCATGCCTCCATGCTCGAGATTGTCGAATTGCTGCAGTCGGGCAAGTCGATCCTCTATTCCTTCACCGTACCCGAAGGCCAGACCGTGCAGCAGGTGTTCGATCGGCTGAAGGCCGACGAGATGCTGCAGGGCGATCTGCCGGAAGAGATGCCTGCGGAAGGTGCGCTTCTGCCCGAAACCTACAAGTTCTCGCGCGGCACCACCCGTGCCGAAATCGTCGAGCAGATGGCCAAGGCCCAGACCCGTGCGCTCGAGCAGGTATGGGAGCGCCGCGCCCCGGATCTGCCGCTTGAAACGCCCGAGGAACTGGTGATCCTGGCCTCCATCGTCGAGAAGGAAACCGCCAGGGCCGACGAACGCCCGCGTGTCGCCGGCGTCTTCATCAACCGGCTCAACCGCGGTATGCGGCTGCAGTCCGACCCGACCATCATCTATGGCCTGTTCGGCGGCGCCGGCAAGCCGGCCGACCGCCCGATCTACAAGTCCGATATCGAAAAGCCGACCGCCTACAACACCTATGTGATTGACCGTCTGCCGCCGACCCCGATCGCAAATCCGGGCCGCGAAGCGATGGAAGCCGTCGCCAATCCGTCGCGGACCAAGGATCTGTACTTTGTCGCCGACGGCACCGGCGGTCATGCCTTTGCCGAGACGCTCGATGAGCACAATTCGAATGTCGCGCGCTGGCGCAGGCTCGAGTCCGAGCGGGCAAAGGCACTTGCGGCGGAAAAGGCCGAAGCAGCCAAGGCTGCGGCCAGCCGGGCTGCCGAGGGCGAAGCGGGCACACAGGACGATTGATCATCCGGCATCCGGCCGGGCAGGGCGGACGCCGGGCTAACAGGGGGCTACAGGCATGGCAATCCAGTCAATGACGGGATTCGCACGCCACGAAGGCGAAGCGGCCGGCTTGCGCTTCGTGTGGGAACTCCGCTCGGTGAACGGCAAGAACCTTGATGTGCGGTTGCGGCTGCCCCAGGGCTTCGAAGCGCTGGAACAGCCGATCCGCAAGGCCACGACCGCCGCACTGACACGGGGCAATCTGCAGGTGTCGCTCTCCATCAACGCGGCCAGCAATGCGGTGGAAGCCGTGGTCAATGACGCAGCCCTTGAGGCGGTGATCGATCTCGTCGACAGGCTTGCGGACCGCATCGACGCCCGCAAGCCGGCGCTGGACGGCATTCTCAACATCAAGGGCGTGCTCGAATTCCGTGAGCCCGAACTCTCCGCAGAAGACCGCGACGCCCGCAACCATGCGGTTCTCGCGGGCTTCATCAGCGCGCTTGAGGATCTAAAGGCCATGCGCCTGTCGGAAGGCGCCGCGCTGGCGAAGGTTCTGGGCGCCCAGGTGGAGCGCATTGGCGCGCTCACGCATGCTGTCGAGGTGGAGCCCTCACGCTCGCCCGAGGCCATCCGCGCCAGGCTCGCCGAGCAGGTTTCCAGCCTGATGGAAGCCAACGCCACCCTTGACCGCGACCGCCTGCACATGGAGGCGGCGCTGCTCGCCACCAAAGCTGATCTGCGCGAGGAAATCGACCGGCTCAAGGCGCATGTCGATGCTGCACGCGCCCTGATTGCCGGAGATGCGCCCGCGGGCCGCCGGCTTGATTTCCTGGCCCAGGAGTTCAACCGGGAAACCAACACCATCTGTTCAAAATCCAATGCCGCGCCGGTCACAGCCATCGGGCTTGATTTAAAGGTCCTGATAGATCAGTTTCGCGAACAAGTTCAGAATCTGGAGTAGCGATGAGCCAGCCGCCCGCCCATCTTCCCTCGGCCCGCATCAAGCGGCGCGGTCTCATGCTGGTGATTTCATCACCCTCGGGCGCCGGAAAATCCACCATTGCCCGCAATCTGCTGGAAAACGACCCCGGCCTCAGCCTGTCGGTGAGTGTCACCACGCGCCCGCGTCGCGGCAGCGAGATCGAAGGCGTGCATTACCATTTCAAGTCGCGCCGCGATTTCGAGCGCATGCGCGATTCCGAAGCGCTGCTTGAGTGGGCGGAGGTGCACGGCAATTGCTACGGCACGCCGCGCGAAGCCGCCGAAGTGGCGATGTCGGAAGGCCGCGACATGCTGTTTGACATCGACTGGCAGGGGGCTCAGCAGCTGCAGGAGAAGATGAGCGTCGACGTGGTCTCGATCTTCATCCTGCCGCCCTCGATGGCAGAACTGCGGGCCAGGCTGCACCGCCGCGCCGAAGATGCCGACGAGGTGATCGAACAGCGGCTTGCCAATGCCCGCTCCGAGATCGAACACTGGCGCGAATATGACTATGTCGTCGTCAATGATGATCTCGACCGCGCCTATTCGGCCGTCCGCGCCATTGTCCAGGCCGAACGCCTGCGCCGCGACCGCCGGCCGGGCCTGTTCGATTTCGTCCAGGAGTTGCTCGAAGTCTGACCGGCTGCTCTACAGCGCCCCGCATCCAATGGGATGCACAAAGGACGCTGTAACGCATTGGAATGATGCATGTACGTTATCGCTCAATTGAATCCGATTGAGCGCGACATGCAGTAGCCTGCCGCTCGGTTTCATAGACGATTTTCACAAAACCTGGCGGAGAATGGCTCTAGCTTCGCTTTGAAAGGGCATAGTCTACGGCGGCTTGGGCATGCAGCTCGGTTGAGTTGAACACGGGCATGTCCACATCGTTCGTCGAAATCAACAGCCCTACTTCAGTACACCCGAAGATTACGCCATCTGCGCCATTCGCTTTGGCAGACTCGATGATCTCGAGATACCGTGTCTTTGATTGTCTGCTGATTATGCCCTGGCAAAGCTCATCATAGATGATGCGGTGGACGTCGGCGCGCTCTTGCTCGTCGGGAATCAGCACTTCCACTCCATGTCTCTGGCTCAGTCTTTCCTTGTAGAAGTCCTTTTCCATCGTGAAGCGCGTGGCGAGCAAAAGGGGAGATTTCGAGGCTCGCGCCTGTATAGATTCTGCTGTGACATCGGCAATGTGCAGCAGCGGGATCGACAGCCTCGCTTGTACCGCATCTGCACATATGTGCATTGTGTTGGTGCCGATCAGCAGACAGGCTGCGCCGGCTTTCTCAAGCTTGAGGGCCGCCTCGACCATCAGATCTGCTGCGCCGTCCCAGTTTTCTTCAGACTGCAGCTCTGCGATGGGTGCGAAATCGAAGGAACGCAACAAAATATCTGCCGAATGCAGGCCGCCGAGCCGGGCTCGAACGATCTGATTGAGCAACTGGTAGTAAGTGGCCGTGCTTTCCCAGCTCATCCCGCCCAGAATGCCGATCGTCTTCATGGTTCATCTCCCGTGCCCATGGTGCCAAAAACTGTGGTGGTGTCGAACTGCTCGCTGTGTGGGGACCGGCTATCTAGATCGCTTCTGCCAGCGCACAGAATTCGGCAACGCTCAGGGTCTCTGCGCGGCGCGCTGGGTCGATTCCGACACGCTCGAGCAGGCTTTCCCCGCCCAGCGGCTTGAGGCTCTGTCTGAGCATCTTGCGGCGCTGGCCGAAGGCAGCCTGGGTCACGCGCTCGAGTTTTGCGAGGTCGCAGGGCAGGCGCTGTTGCAGCGGTTCGAGCTGCACCACGCTTGAGGTGACCTTGGGCGGCGGCGTGAAGGCCTGCGGCGGCACGTCAAACAGGGTCTCGCTGTGCGCCAGCCATCCCGCAAGCACGCCCAGGCGGCCGTAATGGTTGGATCCGGGTGCTGCAACGATCCGCTGGCCGACTTCCTTCTGGAACATCAGCGTCATCGATGTCCAGAATGGGGTGTCCGGATCGGCCGTCAGCCAGTTGATCAGCAATTGCGTGCCGACATTATAGGGCAGGTTGGCGACGATCTTTGCCGGGCCGCCAGCAGCGATGGCCGCAAGGTCGGTCTTCAGCGCATCGCCCTGCACCACTTCCAGACGGCCCGGAAAGTGGTCCGATATTTCTTCCAGGATTGGCAGGCAGCGCGGGT
>NZ_NVXQ01000034.1 GCF_002733955.1 Hoeflea sp.
GCTGGTTGCAGCCCGCGAGCCTGGTGTCGACAAGACCAAGATCGACAAGGAACTGACCGAGCTGAAGAACCAGCTGGTCTCGATCTCGGAATCGGCCTCTTTCTCCGGTGAAAACTGGCTCAACAACGACGGTGCAGCCGCATCCGGCACCAAGGAAATCGTCGGTGGCTTCAACCGCGATTCCGCCGGCCTGGTCTCGATCACCACACTGGCGGTCAACACCACGTCGACCACGCTGATCGGCACCACCAACGAAAGCCTCGGCCTCCTGACCAAGGATATCGACGCCGACGCGCTCAACCCGGATACCACCGGTACGGCAGTCAACTACTACCTGATCGACGCCGACGGTACCGCCACCACCGCTGGTTCCGCGACTGCGATCGCTCTGACAACCGGTACCACCGATGCCCAGGTCGATGACATGATCCGCGTCGTGGATTCAATCCTGACGCAGATGACAGACGCTGCGTCCAACCTCGGTGCTGTTCAGAAGCGCGTCTCCATGCAGGAAGACTTCGTTGCCAACCTGATGGACTCGATCGACTCCGGTATCGGCCGTCTGGTCGATGCGGACATGAACGAGGAATCGACCCGGTTGAAGGCGTTGCAGACACAGCAGCAGCTCGGCATCCAGTCGCTGTCGATCGCCAACTCCAACTCCGAGAACATTCTGTCGCTCTTCCGTTAAGGCCGGCAGCAAGCCTCCCACAACAGTTTTGAAAAATGAAGGGCGCCGGGACGAAAGTTCCGGCGTCTCTGTTTGTTAGTAATGGTAAATATTCAAGATGCATTAAATGGCTAATAAATTCATAATAGACGGAATAATTCTATTATTTCCAAATAAATTTGCAAATTTCTGCAATTACATTCCCGATTAAACGTTCGGTAACCATAAGACGTCATTTTGGTCGTCAAGAAATAGTGGGTCGTGATTGTAGGAAACCAGATGCGACGGGCATGACGCCTTGCCACTATTACCGGTAAACTGAGTCCGGTATGTCCCGCGTAACTTTGTCAAAAGGGACACTTCCATGACAAGCATCATGACTAACTCCGCAGCGATGTCTGCACTCGCCACGCTCCGCTCGATCAACTCCGATATGGAAACGACGCAGAACCGCGTTTCTTCGGGCTACCGTGTCGAAACTGCTGCGGACAACGCCGCTTACTGGTCGATCGCAACAACCATGCGTTCGGACAACAAGGCTCTTTCAACCGTTCAGGACGCTCTCGGCCTCGGCGCTGCTAAGGTTGACGTTGCCTATACCGGTATGAATTCGGCCATCGACGTTGTCTCCGAAATCAAGGCCAAGCTGGTTGCGGCCCGCGAGCCAGGCGTTGACAAGACCAAGATCGACAAGGAACTGACCGAGCTGAAGAACCAGCTGGTCTCGATCTCGGAATCGGCCTCGTTCTCCGGTGAAAACTGGCTCAACAACGATGGTGCAGCAGCATCCGGCACCAAGGAAATCGTCGGTGGCTTCAACCGTGATTCCGCCGGCCTGGTCTCGATCACCACACTGGCGGTCAACACCACTTCGACCACGCTGATCGGCACCACCAACGAAAGCCTCGGCATCCTGACCAAGGACATCGATGCTGACGCGCTCAACCCGGATGGCACCGGTACGGCGGTCAACTACTACCTCATCGACGCCGACGGCACAGCTACCACGGCTGGTTCCGGTACCGCGATTGCTCTGACAAACGCAACCACCGACCAGCAGGTTGACGACATGATCCGTGTTGTCGACTCGATGCTGACGCAGATGACCGACGCCGCGTCCAACCTCGGTGCCGTCAACAAGCGCGTTTCCATGCAGGAAGACTTTGTTGCCAACCTGATGGACTCGATCGACTCCGGTATCGGCCGTCTGGTCGACGCGGACATGAACGAGGAATCGACCCGCCTGAAGGCTCTGCAGACACAGCAGCAGCTCGGCATCCAGTCGCTGTCGATCGCCAACTCCAACTCGGAAAACATCCTGCAGCTCTTCCGTTAAGAGCCGGCAAACTCGGACCGGCTTTCAAGCGGTTCGAGCAAGCAAGATCACAGAGGCCGCATCCATCCGGATGCGGCCTTTTTCCGTTTCCAGGCCTCTGCTACTTGAACAATCGATCATTTCCGGTGTGCGGTGCGGTAACGCGTTGATAGAACGGGTTAAGACTTCGTCACGACGAAACAGCTTTTGCACCCAACCCAGGCCCCATACTAGATTTAGGGGGTTGAATTAACACCCCGTTAACCATAAACGTTTAGATCTTAGTAACCAACGATGAACCGGCACGTAGCGCAAGAGACCAAGCCGGTAGCATGAAGCTGGATCATCGTAACCGGGTTTTGGCCGGTATGTCCCTGGGCAATTATAGGGGGCATTTAAATATGACCAGCATCATGACCAACGCAGCCGCAATGGCTGCTCTCAAGACACTTCGTACAATCAACGCCGAGATGGAAACAACTCAGGCACGTGTATCCTCGGGTTACCGCGTTGAAACCGCCGGTGACAACGCTGCCTATTGGTCGATCGCAACGACCATGCGTTCCGACAACAAGGCGCTTTCAACCGTCAAGGACGCTCTCGGCCTCGGCGCCGCCAAGGTGGATATCGCCTATACCGCGATGAACAGCTCCATTGATGTGATCTCCGAAATCAAGGCCAAGCTGGTTGCAGCGCGCGAGCCTGGTGTCGACAAGACCAAGATTGACAAGGAACTGACCGAACTCAAGAACCAGCTCCAGTCGATCGCGGTTTCGGCCTCGTTCTCCGGTGAGAACTGGCTCAACAACACCACAGCAGTAGCAGCAGGCACCAAATCGGTGGTCGGCGGCTTCAACCGCGACGTCAACGGCCTGGTGTCGATCACCACTCTCGATGTCAATGTCTCCAGCCTCACCATGATCAGCACGATTGATGAAAGCCTCGGTATTCTGACCAAGGACATTGATGCTGACGCGCTCAACCCGGACAGCACCGGTACAGCAGTCAACTACTACCTGATCGACGCCGACGGCACCGCCACCACGGCCGGTTCCGCAACTGCAATCGCGCTCACCACCACGACGACCGACGCTCAGGTGGACGACATGATCCGTGTTGTCGACTCGATGCTCACCCAGATGACGGATGCGGCTTCCAACCTCGGTGCAGTCAAGAAACGCGTCTCCATGCAGGAAGACTTCGTGGCCAACCTGATGGACTCGATCGACTCCGGTATCGGCCGTCTGGTCGACGCCGACATGAACGAGGAATCGACCCGGTTGAAGGCACTGCAGACGCAGCAGCAGCTCGGCATCCAGTCGCTGTCGATCGCCAACTCCAACTCGGAAAACATCCTGCAGCTCTTCCAGTAACATCGGAGCGCGCCGTAATGGCGCGCACCAATTGACCAGATTCCGCTGTGCCGCCGGTCAACGGACATGGTGGATCAGCTGGCCCGCTTCAAAATTGCCCTTGGGGCGGGCCAGCGGCTATCACAACGTGAGAGCCGAAGTTTTATCAGGTCGGGCAGCCTGAGGTCATTCTCACACAAGTTTAGCTATCTAGGTTTCTCACGCGCATGAAGGCGCAGTCGGATAATGCAATCCCCGCCTTCTGTCCTGAAGGGAACGAAATTGCATCGGCTATCGCTAGCAATTGCCAGAAATCGGAGAGGCTCATGACGGCCAGTTTTGCGCGGTATCTACCGGATTTCGAATTCACCGACATGAGCGGGTTCCATGCTGACCAGCATGTCGATGATGATGAAAAACCAGCAGCTTTGCCGAACATCAACATCGAGAGCGTGCGCGCCGAGGCCCGCGCTGAAGGCGAAGCGAAAGTCCGTGCGGAGCTGACCCGCAAATTCGAAGAAGAACACCTGGCCGTAGAGAAGCTTCACGCCGCTGAAATGCAGGCTTTGCGCGAAGAGCTCGAAGCCGCTGCCACCACGACCATCCCGGCTGCCATCGAAGCCAGAAGCGCAGAGATTGCCGAATTGCTGGCGGGTGATGTCGAGGCCGTGTTGAAGCCATTGGTCGACGAAACCGTTCGCAAACGCATCATCGCTGGCCTTGCAGACGAGGTCCGCAAGATACTTTCCCTGGAAAATGCAGATCATATCCGGGTGTCAGGACCAGAAGCGCTGGTAAATTCCCTGTGCGAACTCATTGGCGCTGACGCTGAAAAGCTGACCATTCAGCACAATGACCGTTTTGATGTCGAGATCGAGGTCAACAGGACCCTGTTTGCCAGCCGGTTGTCCGACTGGTCCAAAGCGCTTGCTGAGGTTCTCTGATGGCTGATGGCGATTCAACCCACCAGGGCAAGAACGAGATCATCATCGTCAAGCGCCGCGGCGGCAGCGAAGACGATGGCGCGCATGGTGGTGTGTGGAAGATCGCCTACGCCGACTTCATGACTGCGATGATGGCCTTCTTCCTCGTCATGTGGCTGGTCAATGCCGCCAATGAGGAAAGCAAGGCTTCGGTCGCAAGTTACTTCAACCCGATCAAGCTGATGGACGACAAGCCCACCGACCGCGGCATCAAGCAGGTTGGCAACACCCAGGACGGCGAGGCCAACGCGCCGAAGTCGAAGTCGGAAGGTGAGGGCACAACCGATGGTGAGGCCGCCGAGGCCGGCACTCAGGAAAACAGCACCGCCGGCGAAAAGCAGGACTATTCGGAATCCGACTATTTCGAAAATCCGTTCTCGGTTCTGGCCGAAATTGCCCAGGAAACCGGCACCCAGACCAACATATCCGAGAAGGGCGACGGCGGCGCCGCTGAATCCGGCCCGGCCACAGGCGCCTCCGGCGGTGATGCCTATCGCGACCCGTTTGATCCGGACTTCTGGTCCAAGCAGGTGGAGCAGGACCGTCAGACCCTGGAGGACAGCCAGGTCATGGTCGAGGCGGACAGTTACCCGCAAAACAATGCACCGCCTGATGCTCTGGATGAGCTTGGTCTGATCGATGACCCCTATGCGCAGGCCGGGAACTTCGGGGAGCAGGTTCAGGATGGCCCCGATGGCAGTCGCGCCTCAGATACCGCCGGGGACGGCGGGACCGGTTCTGAGGCCGATCAGCAGGAGGCCCTGGCCGCCAGGATCGAGGCCGAGGCGGAGAGTCTCAAGGACGAAATCGCCAAGGCGCTTGGCAATGGTGTCGGCAAGCTCGCCGAAGGGCTGACCGTCACGCCATCCGAAGGTGGCTTGCTCGTCTCCCTGACCGACCAGCTCGATTTCGGCATGTTCAATGTCGGCTCTGCCGTTCCGGGGCGCGATCTGGTCGTTGCCATGGAAAAGATCGGCGAACTGCTGGCAAAACGTCCTGGCGCGATTGCCATCCGCGGTCACACGGATGCGCGGCCCTACACGTCCGGCAATGATGACAACTGGCGCCTCTCGACCGCGCGCGCCCACTCCGCCCTGTTCATGCTGGTGCGCGGCGGCGTGCCCGAAGAGCGCATAATCCAGGTATCCGGATTTGCCGACCGGCGCCTGAAGGATCCCGAGAACCCCTACGCGGAAGTCAATCGGCGCATTGAAATTCTCGTTGCGGCCGAAGGAAGCTGATGATGCGGCGTGTCGGTCATTCCGCGCCCCTGAGCATCGCCGTAGTCACGTCGATGCTTGCTTGTGCGGCGGTAGCGCAGGAGCCGCAGAAGCCGCTGCCGTTCGAACTGTTTCACGGGACCACAACTATTCCCGGCGCCGGCAAGGAAGCTGCGCCGACCGAGGAAGCCCGAACTCCCGGGACGCCGTCCACCCATCAGGCTGGCGCTGAGGCTGCATTGCCGGCAGACCAGGCGTCATCCGACGGGCTGCAGCCCGCAGCGGTCGAGGGTGTTCAGGCGCCATATTCCGAACCCACCGAGGAGTCCGGGTTCGAGATCGGCGAAAAGATGGAGGTCCTCGAACCCTACAAGCTGGTCCGATCCTTGCAGTTTGTCCAGGATGCCGTGGTAAAGGGCGACCATTCCGCGATGGAGATGCAGCGCTTTCTCATCGGCGTGATCGACAGCAGGCTGCGCGAGGCGGAGCAGGAAGTCTTCGACGATCCGCGCAATGTCGACGCTGCCTTGATCTACGCCATGAGCGGTGGCAATCCCGCAACACTCGATATCCTGGCGATCAGGGACAAGTTCGGAAACTTCGACAACGAGGTGACAACCGTCCTCCGGGCTTATCTGAACGGACGGGCTGCCAAGACCCAGACCGAATTGACCGATGTGGTCGAGATCTACCGCGACACCGGGATCGGCCCCTATATTACGCTGGTGGCGGCCAATGTGACGGCCTCCATGAACGACGTCGCCGCGCTGAAGCTGTTCGATTGGGCAAGGCTCACCGCTCCTGGCACGCTTGTTGAGGAGGCCGCGCTGCGCCGGTCCCTTTTCATAGCGTCGGAGAAGAACATGATTGAAGAAGCGCTGCATTACGCACAAATGTACGCGCGCCGTTTCATCAATTCTCCTTACGCCGGCCAGTATGCCGATCTTCTGGTTGATCTAATCCAGACAAATTACAGCGAGATTGGTGAAGAGGGCCTGAGCGAAATCCTCTCTTTCATGGACCGGCCGCGAAAGCGGGAGATCTATCTGCGCATTGCCCGCAAGGCGGCGATCTCGGGAATGCGCGAGCTGGCGGTGTTTGCCGCCGACAAGGCGGAAGCGCTGCTGGGAACCAACGACGCCACGCCGCAGGCAATGGCCGAGCTGTATTCCGGCATGGCGAAGATCCCGACAGACGGTGTTGATGGTGTGCTGGAAAGCATCAATGCCTTGTCCGGTGCTCGCCTTTCACAGCGCGACCGTGCCCTGCGCGAAGCCGCCGAAATCATTGCCAGTGAAGTCGTCAGGAAGCCTGTACTCGACAGCTTCACGCAAGCAATGCCGTCCATCATGAATCAACCGGAAAACGAGCCGGATGGTGAAAACCTCAACATTGCGGCAGGCGCCGCGAAGAAACCCGGAAGTCCTATTTTCAGACGCGTAAGCGCTGCTGAGGAGGAGAACCGGGTGGCTGAGGAAGAAGCATTCAAGGGCTATGTGTCGGACCGCAGGCAAGCGCTCGAGCGTATAGACAAGCTGCTCGAGTGATTTGGAGGGAAGCGTCGTGAGTGCTTTGGATATGGTGTTGCAGCGGCAAGTGCCCGCTCGGCCGGCCGCGAGGGCAGGTGATGGGATGTCGGGTGGCAATGCTGCCGACGGGTCCAGACCTGACGCGTTTTCCGCCGCTCTTACAAACGAGAAACGCGGTGCCGCCGCGGATCGCGACAAGGTCCAGTCCGGCAGCCAGGCCGATGCCGGCAATGAGGCTGCAGATGCTCACGAGCATGTCTCCTCGCAACCCGGACAATCCGACGATATCCTGAACCTGCTGGCCGGTTTGAAGTCGAGCGCAAGTTACCCTGATGACGCCGAGCTTGGTGCGGATGGCAATCAGGAGGACCTGGCGTCCGACCTGCTGGACCGCATTGTTCCGGTCGAAGATGAACCCGTCGAGGGTTCTGCGGACGCCGGAGATGACGATCTCGCCCTGACGACCGATCCGCTTGCCGGCGGGATTCCGGTCTCTGGCAAGGAATTTACGGCAAAGGTCGCAAATCCGGCTGAAGCCGGCAATGTCGATCGACAGACCGCCGAACAGCTCAAGTCAGGCGATGCTGCCGCAAAAACCGCAGCTGCCGCCCAGACAGGTGACACAAAGGCCCGTCCGGCGCAGGCGGACCCCAGGGTTGCGGCCTCCACGCCTTCGACGACAACTACGTCTTCCACGTCTTCCACGTCTTCCACGTCTTCCACGTCTTCCACGTCTTCCACGCCGACCACGCAGGCAGCAGCAACAGCAGCGCCGGCTATGGCAGCACAAGGCACGTCCGCACAGCCCAAGGCCTCTACGCCATCCTCGGAGCCACAGAAGGACCCTTCCGCGCTCAAGGAGGCGATGCGCGCTTTGGGCCTTGAGAGCGGGCAGGGACCGGCCAATGCAGAATCTGCGCGGCAGCAGTCCCGCGATGGCAATATGGGCAACCGAGGCGATGCGGATGCAAAGCGGGCCGATGAATTGACCAGCAAGTCGGAAGGCAAAGTCGAAGTGATTGAATCACGCCGGTTCATGCCCGCCCAGAACTTGTCGGCAAATGCTCAGATGCTGACCCGGTCACTGGCCGAGGCGAGCAGCAACGCGCTCGCCGCCCAGCGCGCCGCTCCGACCCAGGCACTTACCCAGACGGGTACGCCGCAGGCCGGGCAAACTCTTCATACCCTCAAGCTTCAGCTCAATCCCGTTTCGCTCGGCAGCGTGACCGCGGTTCTGAAACTGTCGGGCGAGGATCTTTCAGTTGAAATCAAGGTTCAGACGGCAGAAGCCTACCGTCAGATCAAGGACGACAACCAGTCCATTCTCAAGTCCCTGCGTGGCCAGGGCTTTGGCGTTGAGCAGATTACGGTTCAGCACGTTGTCGGCACGGACCGTGCATCCGGCCAGAGCGCCCAGCAAGGTTTTCAGGCCGGCCAGCAGGGGCCTGGGACAAATGATGCCCAGTCCTTCGGCAGGGACGGGAGCGGCAACAATGCCGGTCAGCAGCAATCCGGAAGCCGAGGGGGGCAAGGCCATGAACAGAGTTCGTATGCTGGGTCTGGCGCTGGGCGTACTGACGGCGTTTATCTCTGACTTCGCGATACCGAATAAGGTGCAAGCGGCAACCGGTGTCTGCGAGGCCGAGATTCTGGCTGCTGCAAAGGCTCACGGTGTACCCCCAGGCATCCTCCATTCGGTCGGACTGACCGAAACCGGCCGGAAGGGCGCGCTGTATCCCTACGCTCTCAACATCGAGGGCCGCACGGTCTATGCCAAGAGCCGGGCCGACGCGCTGCGGGAATTTGAAGAGGCCCGAGCCCAGGGAAAGACACTGATCGATCTGGGATGCATGCAGATCAATCACCGCTACCACGGCGCCGAATTCAGCTCGGTTGCTGCAATGCTGGATCCGCATGCAAATGTTGAATATGCAGCACGGTTCCTTTCCCGTCTGCACGCAAGGCACGAAACATGGACCATGGCAGTCGCGCGATATCACGCCGGTCCGAACAATGACCCCGCCCAGAAAAAATACGTCTGTCGGGTGATCTCCAACCTCATTGCGACAGGCCACGGAGCATGGACAAAACAGGCTCGATCATTTTGCAGCTAATGCAACCTGAGCGTGAAATGGCGCAAAAACGCTTCGATCGCGCACAATTTGTTAAGATTTAGGCAGATCTGGACTCTGCAAGCGAAAAATTAACCATTTGTTAACTTTTCCAAACAAAATTGTGTCATGCGAGTGGACGCCTACCATATCTAGCCAAATCAGCGGAAAACATGGTTAATCAATTATTAATTGTGACCATATCTATTTCATAGTTTACCAAGATTCAGCGGATTCGTACTTCTTTGTTAACGAGGCACCACACTGATTCGGAGGCGAGCGAATGATCGTAGTGGTTGATGACCGGCAATTGGTTAAAGACGGGTATACATCCCTTTTTGGGCGCGAAGGAGTTCCTTCTGCGAGTTTCGATTCCATTGAATTCGGTGAGTGGGTCCATGCGGCGGCGGACTCGGATCTTGAGGCTGTGGAAGCATTTCTGATCGGCCATGGCAGCCAGATGATGGACCTGCCAAGAGCCATCCGCGACCGTTCACAGGCGCCGGTCATCGCAGTCAGCGATACGCCGTCACTTGAATCCACCCTGGCATTTTATGACAGCGGTGTTGATGATGTGGTTCGCAAGCCGGTTCATCCACGCGAAATTCTTGCACGTGCGGCAGCTATCCGCCGTCGTCTCAAGGCGCTCTCCACCCACACCGAAATCGGTCCCATCCGGGTCTTTTCCGATGGCCGCGACCCTGAAATCGAAGATCGCACATTTGCCCTTCCAAGGCGCGAGCGCCGGATCCTTGAATATCTTGTTGCCAACCGCGGCCGCCGGGTCACCAAGCAGCAGATCTTCAACGCCATCTACGGCATCTTCGACGAGGATGTGGAAGAGAACGTTGTTGAAAGCCACATTTCCAAGCTGCGCAAGAAACTGCGCAAGCGTCTGGGTTTCGATCCGATCGATTCGAAGCGGTTCCTCGGATACCTCATCGACTGGAAGTAAGCAGGCTTTGGCCAACCGATTTTATTGGTTGGCCAGCGTCAGATGCATCACAAGCAATCAGGTTCACGCAAGGCCCGCAAGCTAATCTAATTCGCAGTAGTAAACGAGGGATTACGCGATGAGCCTTTACGGAATGATGCAATCCGGTGTGTCCGGCATGAATGCGCAAGCCAACCGCCTGAGCACGGTTGCTGACAACATTCAGAACTCGAGCACCCCCGGTTACAAGCGGGCCACCACCGCATTTTCCTCACTCATCCTGCCGACCACCGCTGGCTCGTACAATTCGGGTGCGGTCAAGACCAGTGTGCAGTACGACATCAGCACTTCCGGTTCGCCGGAGTTCACGACGTCGAACACCAACCTGGCAATTGACGGAAACGGCTTCTTCATCGTCTCCGACAGCAACGGCAGCCCATTCCTGACCCGGAACGGATCGTTCTCGAAGGATGGCGATGGCAACTTGGTCAATTCCGCCGGCTTCACCCTGATGGGATATGACTACACCGGCGGCGCGCCTGCCCCTGTGGTCAACGGCTTCGACGGCCTGGTCCCGGTGAACGTGAATTCCGCCGGCCTGACCGCGACCCCCTCGACAAACGGCCTGTTCTACGCAAACCTCAATGACGCCGCTGCTGTCGTCGCAGCGGCCGATCTGCCGTCGCTGAACACGGCCACGTCCGAGTACAGCCACAAGAGCTCGCTGGTCGTCTATGACACGGTCGGCAAGGAAGTCCTGCTCGATTTCTACTACACCAAGACCGCCGACGATAACTGGGAAGTCGCGGTGTTTGACCGCGCGGCAGCCACGCCGGGAACCGGTTTCCCCTACGGCAGTGGCCCTCTCGCAACCCAGAACCTGGTGTTCGATCCTGCTCTCAACGGAGCGCTTGCCGCAGCAAGCCCGACCAGCATCGCATTGACTGTGCCTGGTGGCGCCGCGCTGACCATTGATCTCGAAGACATGACCCAGCTCAATTACGAGTTTACCGTCGATGATGCTGATGTGAACGGCAATGCGCCCAGCGCGGTGACCGATGTCGAGATCGGTGCTGACGGCACCGTCTACGCAAAATACGAAAACGGCGACCTGAAGCCGATGTATCAGGTGGCGCTGGCCACCGTGCCAAGTCCGGACAACCTCATCCCGCTGCCGGGCAACGTCTACGCTCAGGGTATCGATTCCGGTGTCATCACCACGGGCTTCGCAGGAACCGGCGGTTTCGGTGGACTGATCTCCAACGCTGTCGAGGGCTCGAACGTCGACATCGCCCAGGAGTTGACGGACATGATCGCATCCCAGCGCAGCTACACGGCAAACTCCAAGGTCTTCCAGACAGGCTCCGACCTGTTGGACGTCCTCGTCAATCTCAAGCGATAGGCTCTTTCGGGAACTAGAAAGTACAGTCAATGTCTCTGACATCAGCACTTAGTACCGCACAAACGTCTCTGTCGAATTACTCGACACAGACCAACGTCGTGTCACGCAACATATCCAATGCCTCGGATCCGAATTATTCCCGTCGCGATCCGATTATCACGAACTCGCTGTTTGGAGCCCAGGGCGTCAACGTCCAGCGCGCGCAGGACTCCGCATTGTTCGTGCGCAACATCGCAGACACATCGACATCCAGTGCGCAGGAAACCTTGCTCACCGGGCTGGCTGACCTGAAAAACATTCTCGGCGGCAATGATTATGAATCGTCGCCTGCGGTGCTGATCGCCACCATGCGTGACACCCTCGCGTCCTATGCCGCAAAGCCCTCCGAATCCACGATGGCGCAAATGGCGATTGCCGACGCGATGACTGTCGCCAACGGCCTTCAGGATGCCTCCAAGGCCGTCCAGGCGGTCAGGTCCGAGGCCGACAAGGAAATCGAGCGGCAGGTCAATACGCTTAACGAGTTGCTCGCCCGGTTCGAGACAAGCAACAACAGGGTCTATTCGGGTACCCAGGCCGGCAAAGACGTAAATGCCGAACTCGATGAACGCGACGCGTTGATCAAGCAGATTTCGTCGATCATCGGCGTCACCCAGGTCACCCGTTCCAGCAATGACGTGGCACTCTACACGAGCGATGGCGTCACCTTGTTTGAGACGGTTGCCCGTCCGGTCGAGTTTGAACCTTCGTCAGGCTTTTCGGCCACCCTCGACGGCAACCAGATTTATGTTGATGGGGTTCCGCTGGCTGCTGGTGACGGCGCCAACACGACAGGCCGCGGCTCTCTGCAATCGCTGCTGCAGGTCCGTGATGAGTATGCGCCGACAATGCAAACTCAACTCGATGAAATCGCGCGTGGCCTTGTCGAGGCTTTTGCGGAAAGTGATCAGTCAGCGATTCCGACCTTGCCGGACATGCCGGGCCTGTTTACCTGGGCCGGCGGTACGGTTCCTGCGGGCGGCACGATCGAGCCGGGCATCGCATCGACCATCACCGTCAACCCCGCATTGATACAGTCCATGGGCGGCGATCCCAAACTGCTGCGCGACGGCGGCATCAATGGCGCGGCCTACAGTTCAAATCCGACGGGTTCCACGGGATACTCCGCGCTGCTCGACAGCCATGTTCAGGCGCTGGACCAGCCGATGGCATTTGATCCCGCTACGGGGATTTCAGCTTCGGCAAGCCTGATGGAATTTGCCGCTGAATCCATTGGTTGGCTGGAGCTCAATCGCAGCAACGCCCAATCTGCCGCCGAAATGCGCGAGGCCTCCCGGTTCCGTTCGGCCGAAGCCCTGTCAAACGTGACCGGCGTTTCACTGGATGAAGAGATGTCGATGCTGCTCGAGCTGGAGCAGGGATACAAGGCGTCGGCCCGGCTGATAGCGGCTGTCGATGAAATGCTCCAGGCTCTAATGGCAGTGGCGAGGTAAGGCAATGAAGACGAGTTTCGTATCGAATTTGGCTTCTCAAAACGCAATGCGGCTGACCATTGGGCGCGCGCAGAACGAGATTCAGAAGCTTAACACCGAAGTGGTCACCGGCCGCCACGCCGACATCGGCCTGGCGCTTGGCGCCAAGACGACAAACAGCGTCAGCCTCAACCGGGAGGTGGCCCAGCTCAAAGGCATCCAGGATTCCAACGCCCTGGTAACGCAGCGCCTATCGGCTTCCCAGTCGGCTTTGGCGATGATGTCGGATTCTGCCCAGCAGATGCTTGAAGCCCTCATCGCCGTCAGCGGATCTGACGACGCCAACCGTTTGCAGGTCGTCGAGCGTGACATTCAATCGGCCCTTGGGGCTTTCACGATTGCAGCCAACACCTCGGCCAACGGCGAGTATCTGTTCTCGGGCATCAACACCAACACTGAGCCGCTGGAAGATTACCAGGCTGCGGGCTCGGCACCGAAGGCAGCATTTGACGCATCCTTCTTCGGCTATTTCGGATTTACCCAGGATGATCCGGCAGCAGCCGGCATCACCGTCCCTCAGATGGATGACTTCATTACCAATGTGCTTGAGCCGGCATTTGCCGGTGCGGATTGGAATACCAATTGGTCCAATGCGTCTGACACCAATGTGACGAGCCGGATCCTGAAGAATGAGGTGGTGGAATCCAACACCAACGCCAATTCCGAAGGCATGCGCAACTTCGCGCTCGCCGCGGTCATCGGCATTGAGCTGCTCGATTCCCCGATCTCTGCAGAAGTGCGCACCGCCGTAAATGCCAGCGCCACCAAATATGCGGGCAAGGCGGTGACAGGCATCGACAATCAACGCAGTGAGCTCGGTGTCTCGGAAAACCGGGTCACCAAGGCCAATACCGCGCTGGAGTCGCAACTACGCATCATCACTCTTCATTTGGGTGATGTCGAAGGTGTGGATGCCTACGAGGCTTCCACCCGCATGAATTCATTGTTGAACCAGGTTGAGGCGTCCTACACGCTCACCGCCCGGATCCAGCAAATGAGCTTGATGAATTACTTGTAGCAGCATCGCCCGGCGTATTCGGGCGTAAACGGACAAACATGAAGGGCGTCTGAATGTACCAATTTTCCTACGCGGATGTTCAGGAGGATGGTGTTGCCGAAGCACGCGAGCGCGAGCGTGAGGCAATCAATCATTCGATATCGCTGCTTAAGGCAGCCAAGGCCAATGGCCTTGAATCCCGCGAAGCGGTCGAGGCTGTCTATTTCTGCAGCCGACTGTGGGTGCGATTTGTCGAAGATCTGGCATCGCCTGACAATCAGTTGGCAGAGGAGCTCCGCGCCAACCTCATCTCAATAGGCATATGGATCATCAAGGAATCAGAGAGCATCCGGAAACGTCAATCCGACAATTTCCAGGGCATCATTGATATCTCGGTCATCATCAGGGACGGATTGAAATGAAAAGCTCTTTGCGCATTTCTCTCAAGGCAGGCGAACGGATTTTCATCAACGGGGCAGTGCTCCGGGTCGACCGGAAGGTTGCTCTCGAGTTCCTCAATGATGTGACTTTCTTGCTGGAAAACCATGTTCTGCAGCCCGAACAGGCAACCACGCCACTCAGACAGCTCTATTTCATCGTCCAGATGATGCTGATCAATCCTGAAGGCGCAGAGCAGGCCATGGGCATGTTCCGCAAGTCGGTCGTCATGCTGCTCACCTGCTTCAAGAACGAGGAAGTTCTCACCGAACTCAAGCACATCGATGGAATGGTGACCCAGGGCCGGGCTTTTGAAGCCCTCAAGGCCATCCGGGCACTCTACCCGATCGAAGAGCAGATCCTCGATACGGCCGGCATGTCAGCCGGCACCATTGAGCAAATTCGCAAGGAGCTGGCGCCATGGACGTAAGTGCAGTCTCGAGCAGCACCAACGCATCGCAATCCATCGCTGATACTGCGTCCAAGAAGGCCACGCTGGATTACGATACCTTCCTCACCCTGCTGGTCCAGCAGATGAAGAATCAGGATCCGACCGAACCGATGGATGCGACCGAGCAGATTGCACAGCTCGCGACCTTCAGCCAGGTCGAGCAGACCATTCAGACGAACAAGAATCTGGAAAGCCTGCTGCAATCCTCGACCCTCAACCAGGCCGGGTCGATCATCGGACGCACGCTGACAAGTGCTGACGGCACTATCTCCGGCGTCGTAAGTGAGGTACAAGTCTACTCCGACGGCTTGATAGCTCTGCTTGATTCGGGCGAGCAGGTTATGGTCAGTGCAGGTGTGAAAATTAGCTGAGATGAATGAAGCTGACGCCCTCGATATCGTGCAGACAGCGATCTGGACCGTGCTTGTCTGCTCGGGCCCTGCGGTCTTTGTTGCCATGTTCGTCGGTGTCGGCATCGCCTTCATCCAGGCCCTGACCCAGGTTCAGGAAATCACCCTGACCTTCGTGCCCAAGATTGTTGCCATTCTGGTAACCGTCGCCGTCTCCGCTCCCTTCGTCGGGGCGCAGATCTCAACCTTTACAGATATCGTTTTCCAGCGGATCGAATCCGGCTTCTGATTCAAGCGTCCGGAACGCCTGGCTGGCTGACCGCTCGCGCCTGATCCATTGCGGTTGCGCAGTGAAAGCTTTCCGAGCGCGTCTATCGACCGAGGGCCGGCAGCAGGCAATGCGCAAACCTGCTCCTCCGCTGAACCGGCCAGAAATATCTCCCTCACTCAGCCTGCCATCTTCGCGCAAGCTTCGCCCACTAGGGTCGCGATGACTTATTGCGCGGGCATGATGCCTGCGCTGTGCTCCGGAGCTCCGAAAACATGGCCAACCCGCAAGCGCTGGCGATCCAGAAGACAGGTTTTCAGGGAAAGGACATGGGCTTTGCCTTTGGCATTGTCGTCATCCTCTCCATCCTGTTCCTGCCAATTCCGGCTTTCCTCATCGATGTAGGGCTCGCGTTTTCGATCGCGTTTTCCGTGCTGATCCTGATGGTGGCGCTGTGGATCAGGCGCCCGCTAGATTTCTCGTCCTTTCCGACGATTCTGCTGATTGCCACGATGATGCGGCTGTCGCTCAACATCGCGACGACGCGCGTTATCCTGTCGGAAGGCCATCTTGGTCCTGATGCCGCAGGTCAGGTGATCGGCGGCTTCTCGCAGATGGTGATGTCCGGCGATTTCGTCATCGGCGTGATCGTGTTTCTCATTCTGGTCACGGTGAACTTCATCGTCATCACCAAGGGCGCCACCCGCATCGCGGAAGTCGGCGCCCGCTTTACCCTTGACGCCATTCCCGGCAAGCAGATGGCGATCGATGCCGATCTCTCGGCCGGCATGATCGACGACAAGCAGGCGCATGACCGGCGCCGCGAACTTGAGCAGGAAAGCTCCTTCTTCGGTTCCATGGATGGTGCCTCGAAGTTCGTTCGCGGTGACGCCATTGCCGGCCTGCTGATCACCGGCATCAACATGTTCGGCGGCATCATTATCGGCTACGCCCGTCATGACATGCAAATCGGCGAAGCCGCCGACGTCTTCGTGCGGCTTTCCGTCGGCGACGGTCTGGTCAGCCAGATCCCGGCGCTGATCGTGTCGCTCGCAGCAGGCCTTCTGGTCTCGCGCGGCGGCCAGCTCGGCTCCACCGACGAAGCGGTCATCGACCAGCTTGGCGGCTATCCGCGTGCACTGTTCGCAGCCTCCGGACTGCTCTTCCTCCTGGCTTTGATGCCTGGTCTGCCATTCTTTCCCTTCATGATCCTTGGAGCAGGCATGGCATTCGGCAGCTGGATCATTCCGCGCCAGCGTGACCAGAAGGCGCGCGAGGAAGCCCAGGAAGTTCACCGCACCGAGCAGGAAGAAAAAGACAAGGAAAAGGATTCGGTCAAATCGATCCTCAAGACCGCCGAGATCGAACTGGTGCTCGGCAAGCAGGTCGCCACCAAGCTGCTCGGATCGCACGAGGAACTGGCCTTCCGCGTCGCCAAGATGCGCAAGAAGTTCGCCACCCAGTACGGATTTGTGGTCCCCGAGATCAAGGTCACCGACGACATCTCGATCAAGGACAAGAGCTACCATATCCGGATCCACGGAACCACGGTTGCCGCCAACGATCTCCGGGTCGGCGAGCTTCTGGTGGTTCTTGCCGGCACCCATCGCCCGTCACTGCCCGGCGACGAGATCCGCGAGCCCGCCTTCGGTCTTCCGGCGCTTTCCGTACCCGAAAGCTTCGGCGAGGATCTCAAGCGCGAAGGCTTCCAGCCGATCGACAACGTCTCGGTCGTGCTGACCCACCTCTCCGAGGTGATCCGCAACAACCTGCCGCAGCTATTGTCCTACAAGGACATGAAGATCCTCATCGACCGGCTGGATCCGGAATACCGCAAGCTGGCCGACGAGATCTGCACATCGCATCTGACCTATTCCGGCTTCCAGGCCGTGCTCAAGCTGCTGCTTGCGGAACGGGTTTCGATCCGCAACCTGCACCTCATTCTCGAGGCTGTCGCGGAACTCGCGCCGCATGTGCGCAAGACCGAGGCGATCGTCGAGCACGTGCGCATCCGCATGGCCCAGCAACTCTGCGGCGACATTGCCCGCAACGGTCAGCTCAATGTCCTGAGGCTGGGCAACCGCTGGGACCTGGCTTTCCACCAGGCCCTCAAGCGCGATCCCAAGGGAGAGGTCATCGAATTCGACATCGACCCGCGCATGCTCGAGGAGTTCTCCGAGGAAGCCACCAAGGTCATCCGCGAGCACATGGACAAGGGCATACCTTTTGTGCTGGTAACTTCGCCCGACTCACGGCCTTATGTGCGCATGATAGTCGAACGGATTTTTGCAACATTGCCGGTGCTGTCGCACGTCGAGATCGCGAAGGGCATCGAGATCAAGCTTCTCGGCTCGATCTCGTGATCGAAGACCCCGAAGGGACGGTGCTCGCCCTCTTTCTGGCCTTTTGCCGGATTGGCGGATGCTTCATGGTCCTGCCGGGGTTTTCCAGTTTCCGCGTACCGCTGCAGATCCGGCTCTTCCTGGCTGTTGCAGTTTCCATGGCGCTGCTCCCCATCCTCTGGGAGACTATCTATCCCAACGTCCAGGGCGGCGGCGGCTCCTATGTGCTGCTGGTCGGTGCCGAGATGCTGATCGGTGTCACCCTTGGCCTGGTGGCTCGCTTCATCGTCGTGTCGCTGCAGTATGCCGGCACCGCCATGTCCATGGCCATCGGTTTCAACTCGTCACCCGGCAGCGGCATCATCGAAAACGAGCCCGAGGGCCAGCTGACCTCGCTCATCACCTTTACCGCCCTGTTCATCCTCTTCCTGACCGATTTCCACCACATGATCATCGCGTCTCTGGTCAGCTCCTACGGGTTCATGCCGATGGCCACCGGGTTCGAGCCGAGATTGGCGCTGATGACGCTGACCGACACGCTCGCCAACGCGTTCATGCTAGTGCTCAGGCTGGCCAGCCCATTCCTTGCCTATGGATTGATCTTCAACCTCTCGATCGGCATGGTCAACAAGCTGGCGCCGCAGATTCCGGTCTACTTCATCTCGATTCCGTTCATTCTCGCCGGCGGTCTCATTCTGCTTTATTTCGGCTCGAACACCTTCTTCACCCTGTTCACCGACGGCTTTGCCGACCTGTTCTCGAGGTTGATCTGACATGTCGGCATCGCGTTCGGAAAAACTGGCCCGTCTGGTTCGTGTTCAGCGACAGATTGAACGCATGGCCGAACATGAGCTGTCTCTGACCTTGAGCGCGCAGGCAGAAGTCGATGCGACCCAGGACGCCCTGGTCCATGCCGTCGGCTCCTTCAACCCCATACATGCGGCAATGTCGCATCAGTATGCGCAGCGGTTTCAGCGGCTGTCCGCAAAGTCGCAATTGCTCTCCGGCGCCATAAAGGTGCAGGAAGGCCGCAGGAAGACGGAGAAGACCAAGGCGGACCGGCTGGCAGAGCAGGCCGACATGGCCGCAGAAGCCGAAGATCGTCTGGCAACCGACGAGAGCCTGTTCGACCTTCTCGACAGCACGCTCAAAGGCAGCGGACCATACTGAGCCCTGCGCTCGCACGCGCACCTGACGTTATTCCCCGGGCCGAAACCTCGATGACCTGTCCTGTTACCCCTGGTCAGCGGATTAAGTTAGACGGCTGTCGTCGCGCAAGGCCAGCGTAAGCTTCATAGGACAATGTGTCAGTGATCATTTCCGGTCAGTTTCTGCGAGGCGAGCTCTTTGTCCATACAAACAGCAACCGATATCATTCTTGATGTCGTCAAGGCGGCGGATCCTGCCGTGGCACAGCGGGCGGAAGCCATGCTCGAAGCAGCATCGGCACGCAAGTCTGAGCGGGCGGCGGCAACACCTGCATTCCAGCACCAGTTGCTTGCTTCCACCGACAATTCAGCGGTCTCTGTCGCGGCGGCCGCAGATGCTGTACCCGACAAGTCGCTTGAGACCTACCAGCGCTTTGAAGCGATGATCCTGCAGAGCTTCATCGGCGACATGTTGCCCAAGGACAGTGAAGAACTCTACGGCAAGGGAACTGCCGGTGAGATCTGGAAGGGCATGATGGCCGAACAGCTTGGTGCGGCTCTGGCCAGGGGCGGCGGCATCGGCATCGCGGCGCGCATGACGGGTGAGGGGCTCACCACCAACCCGCAGCAGGATGACAACCTGACCAACCGCGCAGCCAGCATGACCAATGAAATCCAGAAGCGGATCCTGGCCGACATCACCGGGTCCGACGAAGCAACAGGCACGACAGCCACATCCAGCCAGGGGCAACAATCAGCATGAGCGACCTGAATTCACAAGACCATCGTATCAACGGCGTCCTGTCTCGTCTTGAAGCCGTCATTGATGCCGAGAATGCCGCCATCGGCAGTGATCCGAATTTCGATCTCGTCCGGTCGAACTCGATCAAGAGCCGCTGTCTCTACGACATGACGATGTTGTTTAGCGGCAGCCGTCCTGTTGCGCTCGAGCCCGAGCACCAGCAGCAGCTCGAGACGGTCCGGGGCAAGTTGCAGATCAACAGCCTCAGGGTCCAGGCCCATATGGAAGCGGTCCGTGACATCGCCGAGATGATCAAGGATACCGTGGCGGCTGCGGAAGCCGATGGAACCTATTCCGAAGCCCAGTTCAGAGCCGCCCAGCTGTCATGATCAAAACGCTTGTGATCGGTGTCTGGATTTGTGCCGTGGCGCTGGGGTCGGTCTATTTCTCGGTGCAGGTTTCCAACAAGGAAGAAAGCGTCGAGCCGGACCCCGCCATGTTTGGCGGCCTGGAAACCATTCGCGGCGAAGTCGCATCGATCCCGGTGATCTCAAGTGGCGCGGTCCAGGGATATTTCCTGACAAGACTGTCCTACACGGTTGATCCGCTCAAGATCGCCAAGCTCTCCGTCCCGGTCAACGAGCTGATTACCGATGCGCTCTACACCGCACTGGTCGGCGAACCGGTCATCGATTTTCCCGACGTCGATGTGTTTGATCTCGAAGCCTTCAAGACGCATATCCGCCAGACCCTCAACGACCGGGTCGGCGAGGAACTGTTCCACGACGTGATCGTCGAGCAGATCGATTTCCTCTCCAAGGAAGACATCAGGTCGAATGTGCAGCAGGGCCGTTCGCTCAAGAACAACCCGACGGTCTCCGCGCCGTCGAAGCCTGCGGCGGCCGCACCGTCGCAGTGACCTGCTAACGGCGAAGCAGCCCCGGCAGCCCACCTGCGCCTGTCAGTTGCTTTCCGGGTTTCGGTATTGCTCGTTGACCAGCCCGAACTCGGCCATCAAGCGCCCGACGGCGACCTGGATGTGGTAGAGCCCGATCACGGCCGAGCCTGTTCTTAGCCCGAGCGGCACGCCGCGCAACGGAGCCGCGGCAAGTAGTGCCAGTGATTTGGCCAGCGTCCGGGCGCGGCCGGGAATGCCCGGCCATTGCCGTTTCTCGAGGATTGCCGAGATCGCGCCGTTTCTCAGCGAGCGCGCGTTGAGCCATGAAAACTCGGCCCGCCGCGATGGCAGCGTTTCCATGACGGCAGCTTCGGCACTCCAGCCAAAGGAGAAGCCGCGTGCCTTTGCTCTGCGGTAGAAATCACTGTCGCCGCCTCCGATGAAATTGAATGCAGGGTCGAGAAACGGCCTTGGCATCATGTCGAGCACCGGGCGCGAGATCAGCACATTGCCCGACGAATAGAGGATCGGAACGAGCCCGGACTTCTCGTAATGCGGCGTGAACACGGGGTGCTTGCGCCAGCCATCCAGGGCCTTGTCGGCAAACACCGGGATCTGCGGCCCGCCCACCAGGTCGGCGCCCGTCTTGAGGGCGGTCTTCATCAGCCCGGCCAGCCAGTCCGGCCCGGCGATTTCATCATCATCGATAACGGCGATATGGGTCAGTCGCGGAAACTCCGACAGGGCCGTTTCCCAGCCGGCATTGTAGGCATGGCAGTTGCCGCGCTGATGCGCCACGATGGCGATGCCCTTGAGCCGCGAGCTTGTCAGCCAGTCGGCCGCAGCATGGGCGCCCTCCAGCCCCTCGGCGTCATTGTCCATCACGATCACGGCCGTGTCGTCGCCCAGCCCTTGCGCTTGCAGCGAGTCCAGCGTCATCACCAGGTGATCCGGCCGGCGAAATGTCGGCAGCGTGATCACGACGCGGATACGCTCCGGCTTCAGGTCCGCTGAGCGGGCATGCTCGGAAACGAAGGCAGGGTCTGGCGTCATCATGGATATCCGGTTGTTGCACCCTGTATCCAATCACAGGTTTCTGAAGAATGGCTGAAGGTGACGCGGAGCATTTGAATCAGCTGTTTAACCGGGCTTTCAAGCGGTTGGGTTATGCTCGGGCTATTGTTGAAACGGATTACATATGCACCTCGTCTTCATTTCCTCCCTGGTCCCGGTCGAAAACCCTGCCTCCGGCTACGACATCGCCAACCGCGTGATCGTCGATGCGCTGCGATTGCTCGGCCACAAGGTTTCGGTGGTGGGTTTCCTGCAGCCCGGCAACACCCCGGCCGAGCCTGGGCACACCAGCCTGCTCGGGCAGCTGGAGGTCACCAATGCCCGTGTCGGCAAGGGCCAGAAGGCGCTCTGGCTCAAGGATGCGTTCGTCCACGGAGAACCGGTTTCGGTGACAAAAATGCATGCGGCGTCGCTGTCCGAGGTCCGTGCCGCGGTCTCGGCGCTGGCGCCACTGGACGGGCTGATCCTCAACTCGGTCCAGCTTCCCGGTGCGTTCAGCGAATTCTTCGAGACTTTTCCCTCGGTCTTCATCGCTCACAATGTCGAGGCCGCCAGCGCTGCGGACAACGCCCGCAATGCGTCCAGTCTGCTGACCCGTTTTCTGTTTGAACGAGATGCACGCCTGCTTTCGGATCTGGAAAGCAGGCTCTGTAGCATGGCTGGGCATGTCTTCACTCTGGCCGAAGCGGACCGGGCCGCGCTCGGCGTGGCGACACCCGACCGGTCCACCGTGCTGCCGCTGGTAACTTCGGTCGCAGAACCCCCGGCGGCTACGGTCCGCGCACCGGTCTATGATGCCGGCATGATCGGGTCCTGGAGCTGGGCTGCCAACCGCGCCGGTCTCGACTGGTTCCTCGATGAAATCGCACCCCGGTTGCCGTCGGACTTCCGCATCGCCATCGCTGGCGGCATCGGGGCCGACCAGCCGAAGGCCCCGGAGAATGTCTCGTTTCTTGGCCGTGTGCCGGATGCCCGCGCCTTCGTTGAATCCTGCAGGGTCGTGCCGCTGATTTCGCGCACCGGCACCGGTGTCCAGCTCAAGACCATCGAGACGTTTGAGATGGGGCTGCCGTCGGTGGCGACCACCAGCGCCCTGCGTGGCATATCGGTCAAGCCCGACAATTGCGCCGTGGCCGATGACCCTGCCGCATTTGCCGATGCCTTGATCGATCTGGTCGGGCGTTCCCGTACGGGAGAGCCATTGGGCAGGGACGGCCGCAGTTTTCATGCGCTTCAGCTCGATGGCCTCAGGAGTGCCTTGTCGCGTGGTCTCGATAGCATGGTTAACAAAAGGTAAATCAAGTCCTTAACCGCACTTTCGGAATGCGGCTGTTCATGCATTAAGAAAATGCTAACACCGGTCCAAGGGTGCCGGAAAGCCGGTTCTGGTGAGAGTGTTCGGAGTTACCATGCCAGCAATGGAAAACTGTCAACATCGCGACATTATGGGTATTCGGGTCGCTGCTCTGGATTGGTCCCAGGCGCTCGAAGAGCTCAGCCGCGTGATTGACGGAAATGGTCCCCAGCGTATCTTCAATTTCCTCAATGCCAACAACACAAACCTCGCCATGCGTGATCCGCGATACCGCCAGGGACTGAGCAAGTCCGAGGTGCTGCCCGATGGCGTTGGTGTCGACATTGCGTCGCGCGCCCTGCATGGCAGCGCGTTTCCCGCAAATCTCAATGGCACGGATTTTGTACCGGCGCTCCTGGTCCACACGGATAGACCGCTGAAGGTGGCGCTTATCGGCGCACGCCCCGAAATCCTCGCGCGCGCCGTCAGCAACTTCAAGGCCGCGACCCCCTGGCATGAGTTCTTTGCCGTCTCGGACGGCTATTTTGATCAGTCCGACAGTTCGCAGGTGCTTGCGGATCTCGCGGCAATCGATCCTGACATTACCCTGATCGCTCTTGGCAGTCCGTCACAGGAGATCTGGATCGACAGCAATATCAGGCAGGGCCACGGCCGTGTCGTCTTTGGTGTCGGCGCGCTGTTTGACTTCGTATCCGGGGCAATTCCGCGCGCGCCGCGGATCATCCGCGATCTCAGGCTCGAATGGGTCTGGCGCCTGGCTCTCGAGCCCTCGCGGCTCTGGCGCCGTTATATTCTCGGCAATCCAGTTTTCCTGTGTCACCTGCTGCGCTACAAGCTGTCGGGCGCGAGCCGGAAAACCGGTCTGCCTGCCTGACAACCGCCGAACTCGGCCATCGATGCGAACCAAGCGGAACTGCCATGAAGACTGCTGTGATGACCGCGTCCTGGTCCGCCGATCTCGATCGGTGCCGCTTGATGTGCGAAAGCCTGGACCGCTTTCTGGCAGGGGACTGGCATCACTACCTGCTGGTTGAACCGGCCGATGTCGCCCTGTTCAGCACGCTTGAAGGTCCCCGCCGCACCGTGGTCAGCGAAACCGAGCTGTTTCCCTGGTGGCTGCGCTCTTTCCCCGACCCCTCAAACTTCGGCCGCCGCCGGCTATGGCTCAGCCCCTTCTCGGTCCCGCTGCGTGGCTGGCACGCCCAGCAGATCCGCCGCATGGCCTTGGCCCGCCACATCGATGCCGACATGCTGCTGTCGGTCGATTCCGATGTGGTGATGGTTCGTCCCTACGATCCATCGGACATGTGGACGGACGGAAACATGTGCATGTACCGCGTCGACGCAGGCGTCAGTCAGCAGATGACGGAACACCGTCAATGGTTCGCCCATGCTGGCAAGCTGCTCGGGGTGCCGGCAGCGGTTACGCCGTCGCCTGATTACATCAACACCTTCATCGGCTGGCGGACCGATACCGCCCGCGCCATGCTCGATCACATCGAGAAGGTTTCGGGCCGCAACTGGATCCGTGCGCTGATCGCTTCACGCGCCATTTCCGAATGCACGATCTACGGCCGGTTTGTTGATGAGGTGCTTGTTGGCGAGGGGCATGCCCATTCCGACCAGGCGCTGTGCCACGTGCTCTGGGACCGCGAAGCCCACCCCGAAACGCTGGAAGGTCTTCAGGCCTTCATGCAGGATCTCGGGCCCGGACAGGTTGCCGTCGGCATCCAGTCCTTCGTCAATCACTCGATCTCCGATATCCGCCGTCTGGCTTTCTCGGTTACGACCTGATCAGGCCCGCGCTGCCGGGAGCCCCCCAACAAACGCCCCTAGATCGGCCGCTTCTTGACGCTGCGGAGCGCGCGGTAGGTCATCAGCGCCGATTGCAGATACAGCACGAGAAACGCGGCGTTCAACAATTCGACCCAGATCACAACGTCGAGGTGTAAACCCAGCACATAGGCGAGCAACAACGCCTTCATGATCCCAAGTGACGCCAGAATCAGCATTCGCACCACGGTCCGGCCGGTCGCATAGAGCAGCTCCGAATGGTACTCGATCAGGTTTCGGAATGCCGGAACCAGCACAACGAAGATCAGCAGCGGTGCGGCCACCGAGACATTCCTGCCCAGGGCATTGGGAAACAGCCACAGGAAGCCGGCCATGCCGAGCAGCCCCGCCGTCGAGACTGTTGCCACCGCGCCTTCCAGCAGAATTCGGTTCTTCAGATCATTGAGCATTGCCGATGTGCGCATCAGTCTCTGGGTCAGAACCGTCAGGAAGGCGCGCACGGGCAGGGCCGTCAGGTCGACCAGCCGCATGATGATGGCGTAGATACCGGCCGTCTCGGGGCCGCCCAGCGACAGCACCAGCACCTTGTCGAGTTCCGACTGGATATAAAACAGCATCTCGGCGCCGGCCACCGAGACGGCATCAACCCATCGCCGCGTGTAGAGTTCAAGCTTCCAGCGCAGCCGGACCCGGGGATAGAAAAACACCACCGCGACAATGGCAGACAAGCCGTTGGCCGCGAGATAGTACCAGCCCCAGCTTTCCAGCGAAGCATCCGCCAGCCAGGCAAACAGCACCGCGGCGATGGTCTTCAGCAAGGTTGCCACGACCACCAGCACCGAGCCCGAGCCGAAGCGGTTGGTGCCATAGCTGACGATCACCGCGATTTCCATGATCCGCCAGCACAAGACTTCGGCGACGATGATCTTGGCAAAGGTTGCGAGCGCCATCTGGTCGGCAAAGACAAGCATGTGGGTCAGCCAGGCGGCCAGTGCGATCACCGGCGCGGACAGCACCATTCCAGCCAAAAAGCCTGCGGTATAGGCCCCCAGCAACCGGGTCTTGACGGTGGCAATCCGGTAAAGCGGCGATACGAAGCCAAAGGCCAGCAGCCGCGACAGCATGATGCCGCAGGCCGAGGCGGTGGCGAAAAGCCCGAACTCGGCGATCGACAAGGTGTTGGCAATCGCAATGAAATAGACAAGCGATATGACCAGCCGCCCGGCTGATCCGCCCACCATGGACAGGTAACCACGGATGAGGGCGCTGTTGGCGCTGGCTAGGTTTCTCAGGCGAACAATCATCGGCTACCATTCAGGAAAGACGGTGGCAGCGGCAGCCCCGTCGTTTCGTCCGCCAATGATAAGGGAATAATGTTAATTCGACGTATGAAGCGACTGCGATTAATCGAGTGCAAGCCTCACGGGATCTTTGCAAGAACTCGCTGATTTGCCGCGAAAGTGAAGATATTACGCTCGCATCGCTCGAAATTAACCTTTTGTTACCCATGAATTTATAGCTTGTCTTAACGAAGTCGACATTTTTGCCAGATGGGGCGGCCAAAGCCGGATATGAGCGATTCAACTGATGACAGGAGGCCCCGCAGCGGCCGCGGATCACTGCTTGATCACGCCCGTGATGCCGGCCGGGTGACTGGCAAGGGTGAGGCCGCGACCGAAATCCGGCGCGGGGGCCATCCCTCTGCCGGAGCGACCCCGTCCATGCTGTCGGCGCCGAAACGCTCGGTTCGAGTGTCAACCTCCCGATTTGCCGACACGCGGCAGGCCTCCTCAGAGCCGGCCGGCGCCCCCCTTCCGACAGCTTCATCGGCGGGTAGTGATACCGCGCCTGCCGCCATGTCGCGCCCGTCAGGGGAGATGGCGGATGCAGGTGCTGGCTCGAGAGAGAAATTCGGAGACAGGATCGCGCGTCTCATCGGCACCATCACGCCGGACGACAAGCCTGCGCCATTGCATCCCGAAGCCCCAGAGCAGCATGCGACCGCGTCGGACACAAAGGCTCAGGCCGATCCGCGTCCGAACTCTCCGGAGCAACAGACCGCTGGGCCGGACCAGCCACAGTTCCCCTATCCGCGCACTGATCGTTACGCTCGCGACGACAACACGGCCCGTGACGATCATTACCATTGGCATGCGGCCTCCAGCGGTGGCCAGTTTGGCGATGATACGCGTCCATTGCTTGATGCCTCGATCCTGATATCCGCGGTCTGGCGCTTCCGCCGGCTGATCGGTGCGGCGACGGTGGCCGGAGCGGTGATCGGTGTGCTCATGGCCCTGTCGACGCCGCACAAATATTATGCCGAAAGCCGGCTGTTCGTTGACCCTCGTGAAATCCGCGTCACCGAGGATGACATTCGCAACCAGCAGCTTTCAACCGAAGCCATGCTGGCAATCACCGACAGCCAGTTGCAGATCCTGTCCTCCACCAGCGTGCTCGAAAAGGTCATCCTCGATCTCGGGCTTGACCGCGATCCGGAGTTCAACGGCTCCCTGTCCTCGGGCGGCATCGCCGGCGGCGTGTCGTTGATCCGGCAGCTTTTCACCGGCAAGTCGGCTGCCGAAGAAGGCGAGCAGAAGGCGCTCAACAATCTCAGGGAGGCCTTGTCGGTCTTCCGTGACGCCAAGACCTTCGTGATCATTGTCGGCGTCGACACCCGCGACGCGGAAAAATCCGCCCTGATCGCCAACCAGATCGTCGAGACCTATCTCGATTCCGAAGGGCAGGCGCAGTCCAGCCTGCTGGAACGGACGTCGGAATCCATCGACACCCGGCTCAACTCCCTGCGTTCGGACCTCGATGCCGCCGAGCGCGAAGTCGAACGCTTCAAGGCTGAAAACGGTCTGGTCGGTGTTGGCGGTCAATATATCGACGACAAGGAAATCCTGGCGCTGAGCGATCAGCTCGCCAATGCCCGCGCCATGAAGGTCGGCATAAGGGTCAAGGCCGACAACCTGGCCAGGGTCAAGATCGACGATGTCCTGTCCGGGGCGTTTCCCGAAGAGCTGCTGTCGACCAATCTCAGCGAGCTGCGCAAGCAGTACACCCAGACCAAGTCGAACGCGGAATCGCTGGCCACCCGGCTCGGTCCGCGTCACCCGCAATACATCGCCGCGATGCAGTCGCTCGAGACGATCACCAATGAAATCAGCGCCGAGTTGCGCCGCATTGTCGCCAGCTCGCAGACCGAGCTGCAACGCGCTGTCGAGACCGAGCAGGAACTGGCCAGCCAGATGGCCATTGCCAAGAGCCGCGCCATGGATCAGTCGGTGGAACTGGTTACCCTGCGCGAGCTCGAGCGCAAGGCCAATGCCACCCGCGGCATCTACGAGGCCTTTCTCACCCGCTCGCGGGAAACCAGCGAGCGTTCCAACCTGTCGACGCGCAATGTCCGCGTGATCTCCCCGGCGGAAGCGCCGATCCAGCCGATGGGACCATCGCGCAAGATCATCGCCATCGGCGGAATGGTGGCGGGCTTCTTCGTCGGGCTCGGTGTGGCCTTGCTGGTCGGCGCAGTCGAAAGCATCCGTGCCTACAATGGCGGACAATCGCAAAACCGCTATCCCGGATCCCCTTTTGGTGGACATCCCGAGCCACCGGCGCCCGGCCCGCGCACGCCGCCAAGCGGCCCCCGCCGAAATGTTCAGCCTCGTTTCAACGAAGACATGTTCGGCGGGCGCGACAGCGCGGCCGAAACGCCGGCGCCGGGGTCGTATTCCGGTGCCCGCGCCCAGTCAAAATCAGAGCCTGGCGATCTCAGCGCTACCAAACCCGAACCGATCAGCGTTGAACCTCCGGTTGCAAGGCCTGCGCCTTCCGAGCCCGTGCGCACCGGCTTCTTGCGTTCCCGAAAACTCAAAGCCGGACCGTCTGGTGAAAACCGCAGCCCGGCCTCTTCCAGCCAGCCTGCCAGGCCCGCACCACGCGTGAAGACGAAGACGCCCACAGCCCGGCAGGAACCAAAACCCGCATGGCTGCAGGCGGCAGCAGAAATTCTGGCGGAGACCGACGAGCAGACCGCCCGGGATCAAAGCCGTGAACGCCAGCCACAGGAGCCTGCGCAAGCGCCCGATCCGGTCCTGGCTTCCGACACCGTCACAAGCCGCACTGCAGAAGTTGATCTGCCGCAAAACAGCGTGCAACAGCCAAGCTCGCCGTCGCGCCTGCAAACAGCACCGGTTGCAGAACCGGCTCCCGCCCCAGCTGCCTCTCATGCTCCGGCTGCCGCTCCCGCACCCGCGCCGGAGCAGGAGCCGGCTCAGCCGGTCTGGCAATCCCATCCTGCGCAACCCGCAGCCCAAGCCGGGATGCCGTATCAGCCGCATTTCAGCCCACAGCTCCAGCCAGCCCTGCAGGCTACGGCGCCGGCCCCGGCCCATGTTCTGGTTCAGGCTCCCATACCGCCGGTCTACCCGGACCCTGCCTCCTATTACCCGGCGCCCCAGCCCCAGTATCAGGCCCAGCATCAGGCCCAGTATCAGCCCCAGTATCAGCCTCAATATCAGCCCCCGTTTCAGCCGCAGCTGCAGGCATCGCAGCATTACGTCTCCCATCCCCGGCCTATGGTCGATCCCTACGCGCTGGCCCATCCAGGCTATCCCGCGGCCACGGGCCACTATGCGTCCGCCCCGGTTTACCCGGCGGCTCAGCCGATGGTGATCCCGGCACAGCCGTATCCGGCTGCGCCTCAGCTCAATCCGGCCTATTCTCCACAGCAAGCAGCAATGCCGCCGCAGGCGGAGCCCTATCCGGCACAGCCGCATTCCGCGGTCGGTCAGCAGCCTGCGCAAACAGCTGCAGCTCCCGCACCGGTGGCGGAAGTCGTGCCCGCTGTCGAACCCGCAAAATCGGCTCAGCAGGAGCAGCCTGTCAGCAATGAGCAGGTCGACAGGATCCGCCGCGAAATGGACGAGCTCCGCACGCGCATCGACGGCTACGGCACGCAGCGCCGCAGCGCCTGACACCCTCCAAGCTTGAATTTTGACATCAGAGGACGCAAAGAAGCTATCGGCGATTGCGTCCGGTCTCGTAGGGTCGGCGCAGGCTGACCGCCTCGATGGTCATTTCCGGGGCAGGCAACAGATCGAGAAGGACTGGGTATGGCGAAGGTGATTGATGGCAAGGCTGTCGCGGCAGGCGTGATCGAGCAGGTGACTGCGGCCAGCAATGCGCTGGAGGCCCAGACCGGTGCCCGTCCGGGCCTGGCCGTGGTCATCGTCGGCGATGATCCCGCCTCTCATGTCTATGTTTCGTCGAAAAGCCGCATGGCCAAGCAGTGCGGTTTCAAGTCGGTACAGCACACCTTGCCGGCCGAAACCACGCAAGCCGAGCTAGAGGCACTGGTCGCCAAACTAAACGATGATCCCGAAATTCACGGCATCCTGGTCCAGCTGCCGCTGCCGGACAATCTCGATTCCGACCCGGTGATCCAGTCGATCCGGCCGGAAAAGGACGTCGATGGCCTGCATGTCGTCAATGCCGGCAAGCTGATGACAGGCGATCTCGAGGGCGGGCTGATTTCCTGCACACCTGCGGGCGCCATGCTGTTCGTGCGCCAGACTCACGGCGCCGATCTCTCCGGCCTCAACGCCGTGGTCATCGGCCGCTCCAACCTGTTCGGCAAGCCGATGTCGGCGCTGCTGCTGGCGGCCAATGCCACCGTCACCACCGCGCACTCGCGCACCAGGGATCTCGCCGGCGTCTGTCGCAATGCCGACATTCTGGTCGCCGCTGTCGGTCGTCCGCAGATGGTCAAGGCCGATTGGGTCAAGCCCGGCGCCACGGTGATCGATGTCGGCATCAACCGCATCGATGCGCCCGAGCGTGGGCCAGGCAAGACCCGGCTGGTCGGCGATGTCGCCTTTGACGAATGCGCCGAAGTGGCAGGCACCATCACCCCGGTCCCCGGCGGCGTCGGCCCGATGACCATCGCCATGCTGATGGCCAACACCGTCACCGCCGCCATGCGCGCCCACCGGCTGAAGCCGCCGTCGTTCTGAGCGCTCGCTGAAGATTTGGAGTTCTGAAATGAAAAAAGCCGCATCTCATACGATGCGGCTTTTTGCTTCACATGTCCGGTGACACTTTGACAGTGCCACCGGGTGTCAGACTTCCTATCGGAACAGCGACAGGATGTTTTCCGAGTTGGAGTTTGCGATCGTCAGGGCCTGGATGCCGAGTTGCTGCTGTGTCTGCAACGCCTTCAACCGGGTCGATTCCTCGTTCATGTCCGCATCGACCAGACGGCCGATACCGGAGTCGATCGAGTCCATCAGGCTGGCAACGAAGTCTTCCTGCATTTTGATGCGTGAATTGACTGCACCAAGGTTCGAAGCTGCATCTGTCATCTCGGTCAGCATCGAGTCGACGACGCGGATCATGTCGTCAACCTGCTGGTCGGTGGTACCGGTGGTCAGAGCGATCGCAGTCGCGGAACCAGCGGTGGTGGCGGTGCCGTCGGCATCGATCAGGTAGTAGTTGGCAACCGTACCGGTGCCATCCGGGTTGAGCGCGTCAGCGTCGATATCCTTGGTCAGGATGCCGAGGCTTTCGTTGGTCGACCCGATCAGCGTGGTCGACGTGGTGTTGACCGCCAGTGTGGTGATCGAGACAAGGCCGGCGGCATCGCGGTTGAAACCACCGACGATTGTCTTGGTGCCGGATGCGGCTGCACCGTCGTGGTTGAGCCAGTTTTCACCGGAGAACGAGGCCGATTCCGAGATCGAGACCAGCTGGTTCTTCAGCTCGGTCAGTTCCTTGTCGATCTTGGTCTTGTCGACACCAGGCTCGCGGGCTGCAACCAGC
>NZ_NVXQ01000035.1 GCF_002733955.1 Hoeflea sp.
CAACCAGCTTGGCCTTGATTTCCGAGACCACGTCAATCGCGGAGTTCATGCCGGTATAGGCGACGTCAACCTTGGCGGCGCCGAGGCCGAGAGCGTCCTTCACCGTGGAGAGTGCCTTGTTGTCCGACCGCATGGTGGTTGCGATCGACCAGTAGGCCGAATTGTCGGCTGCAGTTTCGACGCGATAGCCGGAGGAAACGCGGTTCTGAGTGGTTTCCATATCGGAGTTGATCGAACGGAGCGTGGCGAGTGCAGACATTGCTGCGGAGTTGGTCATGATGCTTGTCATGGACTTGTCCCTGTTTGACAATTTACGCGGGACATACCGGACTCGGATTACCGGCAATGGTGGTTTGACTTCATGCCATCGCTGCCGTTTTTCCTTGATCAGCGACCCATCATTTGTTGCGCCGAAATTCGTAAATTATGGTTAATGAAGGGATAACCGCGATCTTCGATTTCTTAAGCTTTCGTATAAGCTGTTGAAAATAAGAGGGTTTTTGAGCGTCAATTGTCGCTTTGGATATTAACACCGAATCGGGACCCGCTCGTGGCCCGATGGTTCATGGCCTGTTTCAGCCAGTGGCGGACGACGCAAAGTGGTTGCCGGCGGAAGGTCCGCTCATCGCCATGTCGGCCAAGCGCTGCTGCGGCCCTTACTCAGCAGCCGCAGCTTCGGCCGGCCGCCTGCGCACCATCCTGTGCTCGGCCGGGGCAGGGCCAGTTGACGCGCGCACGATCAGCTCCACCGGCCAGATCTCCTGCACCGGCTCGCGCTCGGCGCCCGAGATGATGTCGACCAGACGCTCGCAGATGCGCGCGCCTGCGGCCCGAATCGACGAACGGGTGGTGCTGAGCGGCACCGAAAAGCTCTCGGGCTTGAGGAACGGAAACACGTCGTCATGGGTGATCACCGACACATCGTCGGGCATCTTCAGCCCCAGCTGGTTGAGCGCCCGCACGATGCCCAGCGTGGTGAACATCGAGGCGCTGAGAACCGCGGTCGGCCGCATCGCGGGATCGGCGTCACGGAACAGCATATTGGCGATTCGGTAGCCGTTTTCCTCGTTCATCGCCGCCGAATGGTGCTGCAGCTTTGCCACCGGCAATCCGCGGTCCGCCATTGCCCGCCTGACCCCGTCCAGCCGGTGCACGGCAAAGGAGAAGTCGGTGTCACCATTGATGAAGGCCAGACGCTGGTGCCCCAGTTGCAAGAGCAGCCGCGTCGCATCGTGAAACGCGCCCTCATTGTCGATGTCGACAAAGGCATAGCCGTTCTCAGGCTTCAACGCCCGTCCATGCGCCAGAAACGGGATCCCGAGCTCCCGCACCAGCGCGATGCGTTGTTCATCATTGCGCATCGAGGACAGGTAGACCCCATCGACCGAGCGGCTGGCGGCAATGCGGTGATAGGCTTCGCTCTCCCGCTCATAGGGCGCCGGCGTCAGCGACAGGTCAATCTCGCGGCTGAGCGCATGTTCGCCCAGGCCCGACAGGAATTCGACGAAATGCGGATCGAGATCGATATTGCGTCCCACCGGCAGCACGTATCCGATCGAGCCGGCCCGGCCTGTTGCCAGCTTGCGGGCGTTCGAGTTGGGCTTGTAACCATGCCGATGTGCGGCTTCCAGCACCCGTCTGCGGGTGGCTTCGCTGACTTCGGGATAGCCGTTGAGCGCGCGCGAAACGGTGGTCTGCGAAAGGTCAAGCAACGCTGACAGCTGTTTCAGATTCACGACAAGATGATCCGTTTCCTTCAAAGCGCTTTGGGGAAGGGGCCTGCAAGCGTCAAACGCCCACCCCACCCGGATTGTGCATCTAATCCCAGCTTTGCGTCGGGCAAAAGCGAAAACAATGCGTGTGCACCGCGAAATGGTGCTGCACTGCAGCTCAGTTGGGCAACATCGTCGCGCTATGCGGGAAACGGGAGCAAGTCCTGAACTTTGGCCTTGACTCAAGCCAGCCCTCGTAATCCTCTGAAGACAAGCCAAAGCGCTTTGAAGATCACATGGCCTTGGCTGGGAGAATCCGTTTCGTTTGATGGAGAGGCCACTTGCTGGCCCGGAGGAAAATTGATGAGAAAACTGTTTTTGATGAGCGCGGCCACCGCTGCGCTGACGCTGGGCTCGGCCCATGCCGCCGATCTCAAGTTCACCCCCGGCGAGGGCGATTTCAACTGGGAGAGCTATGAGGCTCTGAAATCCACCCAGCTCGATGGCGAGGAAGTCACCGTCTTCGGTCCATGGCTCGGGCCCGACCAGGAATTTGCCGAATCCGTGCTCGCCTATTTCGCCGAAGCCACCGGCGCCGATGTCAAATATGTCGGTTCCGACAGTTTCGAACAGCAGATCATGATCGACGCCGAGGCCGGATCCGCTCCCAACATCGCGGTGTTTCCCCAGCCCGGCCTTGCCGCCGACATGGCCAAGCGCGGTTTTCTCTCGCCGCTGCCTGAAGGCACCGGCGACTGGGTCAAGGAAAACTACGCCGCCGGCCAGTCCTGGGTGGATCTGGGCACCTATGCCGGCCAGGACGGTTCCGACAATCTCTACGGCTTTTTCTACAAGGTCGATGTGAAGTCGCTGGTCTGGTACATCCCGGAAAATTTTGAGGATGCCGGCTACGAGATCCCCGAAACCATGGAAGACCTCAAGGCGCTGACCGAACAGATCGCAGCCGATGGGGAAACGCCCTGGTGCATCGGTCTGGGCTCGGGCGGCGCCACCGGCTGGCCGGCGACAGACTGGGTCGAGGACATGATGCTGCGCACCCAGTCGCCCGACGTCTATGACAAGTGGGTTTCCAACGAAATCAAGTTCACCGATCCCGCCGTCATCGAAGCGATCGAGGAATTCGGCTGGTTCGCCCGTAACGATGCGCATGTCGCCGGTGGTGCGGGCGCGGTTGCCACAACCGATTTCCGCGACAGCCCGAAGGGTCTCTTCTCTTCGCCGCCGCAGTGCTACATGCACCATCAGGCCTCCTTCATCCCGGCCTTCTTCCCCGAAGGGACCGAAGTCGGCACCGATGCAGATTTCTTCTACATGCCCGCCTATGAAGGCAAGGACCTCGGCAAGCCGGTTCTTGGCGCCGGCACGCTCTGGGCCATCACCAAGGACAGCCCCGGCGCCCAGGCGCTGATCAAGTTCCTGCAGTCGCCGATCGCGCATGAGATCTGGATGGCGCAGAAGGGCTTCCTCACCCCCTACAAGGCGGTCAACACCGACGTCTTCTCCGACCCGACGCTCAAGAAGATGAACGACGTTCTGCTCGGCGCCACCACCTTCCGCTTCGACGCATCCGACCTGATGCCCGGCGGTGTCGGCGCAGGGTCGTTCTGGACAGGCATGGTCGATTACACGGGCGGCAAATCCGCCGAAGAGGTGGCCGACGCGATCCAGAAGTCCTGGGACTCGCTGAAGTAACCACCCGCACGGAACTGGAGATCCCGGCCTGTGCCGGGGTCTCCCACTTTGAAATGTCTTTGGGGGGACCACCATGCATCCGGCACTTCAGGGCTTGATCACCATCATCGTCGGCGTCGGCGGATGCGTTGGCTATTTCTATTTCTCCAATCAGTTCCTCGACAGGGTCCTGTTTCCCGCCACCGGCAAGCATGCCGGACGCAACATCAACCGGGCCAACCAGATCCGGCCCTGGCTGTTCCTGTTCCCCGCGCTTTTCGCGCTCGGCCTCTATCTCGCCTATCCGGTCTTTGCCACGCTCTGGCTCTCGGTCACCGACCGCGATGCCGGCGGCGCCTTTGTCGGTCTTGCCAATTACAGCCAGATGTTCGGCGAACCCAAGTTCTGGGAAGCCATGACCAACAACATGCTGTGGCTGATCATTGTTCCCGCCTTCTCCACCGGCTTCGGCCTGCTTGCAGCCCAGCTCACCGACCGCATTTCCTGGGGCGGCATCGCCAAGTCGCTGATCTTCATGCCGATGGCGATCTCCTTTGTCGGCGCCGCGGTAATCTGGAAGCTGGTCTATGACACACGGCCGGTCGGCCAGGATCAGATCGGTGTGCTCAATGCCGTCTGGCTGAGCTTCGATGGCGGCGTCTGGTCGGTGCTCGTGCTCAAGCTTGTGCCCATCGCGCTGGTCGCCATCTTCGCCGCCTTCATGGGGTTCGTCATCTACCAGACATTGCGTCCGGTAATCGGCCGTGAAAAGGGCCATGGCGAGACGCACTGGTGGGGCTATGTCCTGCGAGGCCTTCTGAGCCTCGCCGCAGTCTGGATGCTGTGGTTGTCGCTGGGGTCGATCCTGTCGCTGTTTTCGGCCTCGCTGCCCTATGGCGAGCCGCAGACATGGCTGACGATCCCGTTCTGGAACTCGATCTTCCTCATGGTGGTGCTGGTCTGGATCCAGACCGGTTTTGCCATGGTGATCCTGTCGGCGGCGCTGCGCGGCATTCCCGAGGAAACCATCGAGGCGGCGGTGATCGACGGCGCCAACCCGTTCCAGATCTTCTTCAAGATCAAGGTGCCGCAGATCATGAGCACCATCGTCGTGGTCTGGACCACCATCACCATCGTCGTGCTCAAGGTCTTCGACATCGTCTTTGCCATGACCAACGGGCAATGGGAGACCCAGGTCCTGGCCAACTACATGTATGACAAGCTGTTCCGGGCCAATGACTGGGGCGTCGGTTCGGCAAGCGCCATGATCATCATGTTGCTGGTGACGCCGATCCTCGCCTGGAACGTCTACAACGCCCGCAAAGAAACGCGCTGAGGGAGGCGACAGATGCACGTATCCTCGAAAAAATCGCCTCTCACCTGGGCCGTCCACATTTCGGTCGTGGCGCTGGTCGCGCTCTGGCTGTTCCCGACCGTCGGCCTCTTCGTCTCGTCCTTCCGCACCGCCGACCAGATCGCCAACACCGGCTGGTGGAAGGCGCTCTTCACCCAGGAACGCCAGGCGCCGGCCATCCGCATCGCCGGCAACGAGGAAGAGATCGACGGCCAGTTCGTCATCGCCGGCAATTTGTTCGAAAGCGACGAGGTCGAGATCAGCAAATGGGGCACCAGCTCGCGCGCGCCCGAGGCCTATGTGCCCGGCGACAGCGTCGATGTCGGCGACGGCGCCAGCCTGACGGTTGCAGCCGATGGCGCCTTCCGCCTGTCCGCACCTCAGAGCTTTGGCGACAGCCGGCTGCCGAGGGTCTTCACCACCGCCACGCGCCCGCCGGAATTCACGCTGGAAAACTACCGTTTCGTGCTGTTTGATCCGGGCAACCGCGAGGGCATGGCCAGGGCCTTTTTCAACACGCTGACGGTGACCATTCCCGCCACCATCATCCCGATCGTCATCGCCGCCTTCGCCGCCTACGCGCTGGCCTGGATGCGGTTTCCCGGTCGCTCGCTGCTCATTGCCGCCGTTGTTGGTCTTCTCGTGGTGCCGTTGCAGCTGGCGCTGATCCCGCTTCTCAGGCTGCACAACGAGATCGGCATCGGCAAGGGCTATCTCGGCGTATGGCTGGCCCATACCGGCTTCGGCCTGCCGCTGGCGATCTACCTGCTGCGCAACTACATGGTCGGCCTGCCGCGCGACATCATCGAGAACGCCCGCGTCGACGGCGCCACCGATTTCCAGATCTTCGTCAAGATCATCCTGCCATTGTCATTCCCAGCGCTGGCATCTTTTGCCATTTTTCAGTTTCTCTGGACCTGGAATGATCTCCTTGTCGCACTAGTCTTCCTGATTGATTCGACGGGTGAAACCACTGTGATGACCAAGCAGATCGTCGAGCTGCTGGGCACGCGTGGCGGCAACTGGGAAATTCTCGCGACGTCGGCCTTCGTGTCGATCGCCGTGCCGCTGGTGGTCTTTTTCGCCATGCAGAAATATCTCGTGCGCGGCCTCTTGGCCGGCTCAGTCAAATAACGAGGCCTTTATGAAAACCATGACTCTTGCCGGCAAGCGGCTGCAAACCGGCACCGAGATGGTCCCTGATGCCGACTGGTGGCGCGGTGGCGTCATCTATCAGGTCTATCCGCGCTCCTACCAGGACACCTCGGGCGACGGCATCGGCGACCTGATCGGCATTGCCGAGCGGATCGGCTACATCGCCTCGCTCGGCGTCGACGCCATCTGGATCTCGCCGTTCTTCACCTCGCCGATGAAGGATTTCGGCTACGACGTCTCCGACTACACCAATGTCGATCCGATGTTCGGCACCCTGGGTGATTTCGATCACCTGGTCCGGGTCGCCCATGATCACGGCATCCGCATCATCATCGATCTGGTGTTGTCGCACTCTTCCGATCTGCATCCCTGGTTTGTCGAAAGCCGGATGGACCGGGAAAACCCAAAGGCCGACTGGTATGTCTGGGCCGAACCCAAGCCCGACGGCACGCCGCCCACCAACTGGCTGTCGATTTTCGGCGGCTCGGCATGGGAGTGGGACGGCAAGCGCGAGCAGTATTACCTGCACAATTTTCTCACCTCGCAGCCCGATCTCAACTTCCACAACCCGGAGGTTCAGGAAGCCCTGCTCGACGTGGTGCGCTTCTGGCTTGATCGCGGCGTCGACGGCTTCCGCCTCGACACCATCAATTTCTATTTTCATGACCAGGAGCTGCGCGACAACCCGCCGCTGGCCAGGGAGCTGCGCAACGATTCCATCGCGCCCGCGATCAACCCCTACAATCACCAGCTCCACGTCTACGACAAGAACCGGCCGGAAAACATCGACTTCCTCAAGCGGTTCCGCGCGCTGCTCGACGAGTATCCCGGCACCACGGCCGTGGGCGAGGTGGGCGATGCCCAGATCGGACTGCAGATCGTCGCCGATTACACCTCCGGCCATGACAAGATGCACATGTGCTATGCCTTCGAGTTCCTCTCCGGCGTGCCGATCACGGTTGACCGCGTCCGCACGGTGATGACCGATTTCATGACCGCGGCGCCTGAAGGCTGGGCCTGCTGGGCCTTTTCCAACCATGATGTGGTGCGTCATGCCACGCGCTGGGGCGACAATGTCAATGACCGGGAACGCTATCTGCGGCTGCTCGCAGGCCTGATCATCTCGCTGCGCGGCTCGATCTGCCTCTATCAGGGCGAGGAGCTGGGCCTGACCGAAGCCGACCTTGCGTTTGAGGACCTGCAGGATCCCTACGGCATCCAGTTCTGGCCCGACTTCAAGGGACGCGACGGCTGCCGCACGCCGATGGTCTGGTCCGAACACGAGCAAAGTGCCGGTTTCACCAACGGCCAGCCCTGGCTTCCGATCCCGCCCGAACACCGCCATCTCGCCGTCGAGACCCAGGATCATGTTCAGGCCTCGATGCTCAACCATTACCGCCGTCTGCTGGCCTTCCGTCACGCGCACCCGGCGCTGGTCAAGGGCACTCTCGAGTTCGTCGAGACCGGCGATGCGGTGCTTTCGATGATCCGCCGGTTTGGCGACGAGGCCATCTTCTGTGCCTTCAATCTGAGTGAGGAAATCCAGGTCATCGAGCGCCCCGAGGGCGAACTCGACCTGCTCGAGGGGCACGGATACTCCGGGTTCCTGCGTCCAGACACGATCGAAATATCACCGTATGATGCTTTTTTCGCCAGGCTGGGGTGAGGCCAATTCAGGCGTTGAGGGAGGAGAGAACATGGCCGGTTTGAAACTTGAGGGCCTGAAAAAGTCCTACGGCGCTGTCGAGGTGATCCACGGCGTCGATCTCGAAATCGCCCAGGGCGAGTTCATCGTGTTCGTCGGCCCGTCGGGCTGTGGCAAGTCCACCTTGCTGCGCATGATCGCAGGCCTCGAGGAGATCAGCGGCGGCACCCTGGAGATCGACGGCATGGTGGTCAATGACGTGCCGCCTTCCAAGCGCGGCATCGCCATGGTGTTCCAGTCCTATGCGCTCTATCCGCACATGACCGTCTACGACAACATGGCCTTCGGCCTGCGCATCGCCGGTCAGAGCAACGAGGAAATCGACCGCCGGGTGCAATCCGCCGCCGAAATCCTGCAGCTCGGCCCGTATCTCGACCGTTTGCCCAAGGCGCTCTCCGGCGGTCAGCGCCAGCGCGTCGCCATCGGCCGTGCCATCTGCCGCGATCCGAAAGTCTTCCTGTTCGACGAGCCGCTGTCCAACCTCGATGCCGCCCTGCGCGTCGCTACCCGCATCGAGATCGCCAAGCTCAATGAATCGATGCCCGAAACCACGATGATCTACGTCACCCACGACCAGGTCGAGGCAATGACGCTGGCAGACCGGATTGTCGTGCTTTCGGCGGGTTACATCGAGCAGGTCGGACCGCCGATGGAGCTCTATGACCGGCCGAAAAACCTCTTCGTCGCCCAGTTCATCGGCTCTCCTGCAATGAATATCATCCCCGGCACGCTCGAAAAGACCGGCGCCAGCGCCACACTGGGGTTCGCCAATGGCAAGTCGGTCGACACCGGCATTGCCGTTCCTGACAGCGATGCGGGCAAGCCTGCCTCCTTCGGTGTCCGGCCGGAGGATCTGGTCGCCACCTCAAGCGACGACTTCCTGTTTGAGGGCACCGTGTCGATCGTCGAGGCGCTGGGCGAAGTGACGCTGATCTATGTCGATGATCTGACCGAGGGTGAGCCGATTATCGCCAAGATGGCCGGTCACCAAAAGGTCAGCCGCGGCGACAAGCTCCGCTTCACCGCAGACAGGGCCAAGCTGCATCTGTTTGATGCCGAGGGCAACAGCTACCGCTTCACCCATCCGGCCGCCTGAACGCAAAAAACCCCGACCTTACGGTCGGGGTTTTGGCAGAGCGCCAGGAAAGGCGCGTCGGAGGCGGGTTAACGCGGTAGGGAGGAGCCCGGTTTCACCCGCCAGATGCCGCTCTTAGCGGTTGAACTGCAATGCAGTGTAACCGTTTGCTTCATTGTCGGTGGACGGGGTGCGGACGGTGGAGGCCGTTGCGGTATAGTCAACGCCGGCCTGGCCGGACTCTGCAGCATGCTCTTCAGCGGCGGGGCCGTGAACCGGAGCGTTCAGCTCGACATAGTCGTTGGGCGAAGCGGCGAAGGCGCCGGTGGAGGCTGCGAAGGTCAGGCCGAGTGCGATAATGATCTTGTTCATGATGGTGTTCCTTTGTCTGTTTTGGTCTGAAGCGTGCAATCCGTCGCCGGAGGTGCACCGAAATTCATGACCCGTTATTCGAAGGTCATATGGGAAGTACGGAGGGGCGTGAGAAAAAGTTTCACAGCGTTTTCGTCTGCCCGTGGATTTTAGTCTGGAGAGGATGAAGCCGGTTGGGAGGAGGGGGAGGATGGGAGGAACCCGGCTTCATCCTTGTGACTTGAGCTTAGCGGTTGAACTGCAGTGCGGTGTAACCGTTTTCTTCATTGTCGGTCGACGGGGTGCGAACGGTGGAAGCCGTTGCGGTGTAGTCGACACCGGCCTGGCCGGACTGTGCAGCGCGCTCTTCAGCGGCAGGTCCGTGGACCGGCGCGTTCAGTTCGACATAGTCGTTGGGCGAAGCGGCGAAAGCGCCGGTTGCTGCTGCGAAAGTCAGGCCGAGTGCGATGATGATCTTGTTCATGGTGTTTTCCTTTTCTGAGTGCGGGCCCAACGCGGGAGGTTCAATGGAGTTCCATCACCTGACCGTTGGCCCTTGGGATTCTGGTGTCTGGTAAGGATGAAGCCGGTTGGGAGGATGGGGAGGAACCCGGCTTCATCCTTGTGTGTTCAACTTAGCGGTTGAACTGAAGTTCGGTGTAACCCTTGTCGCCGTTGTCGGCGGCAGCGGAGCGGTCGAACGAAGCGGTGGCGGTGTAGTCGATGCCGCCCTGCTCGGCTGCATATTCTTCAGCGGCCGGGCCGTGCACCGGAGCGTTGAGTTCGACATAGTCGTTGACCGGCTGGGCGAAAGCGCCTGTCGAGGCTGCGAAAGTCAGGCCGAGTGCGATGATGATCTTGTTCATGGTATTTATCCTTGTTGAGTTTTGGTTCCGGAGCTGAACGTGCGGGCATCTGATAGGTTCCGGTGCCGCACTGTTCACCCCGGTCGGGTGAGGGCAGGTGAAGGATGAAACCGGCTGGAGGTGCCCGGCTTCATCCTGACAGCCTGGAATTAGCGGTTGAACTGCAGTTCGGTGTAGCCCTTGTCGCTGTTGTCCGCCGCAGCGGAGCGGTCGAACGATGCGGTGGCTGTGTAGTCGATGCCGCCCTGCTGTGCTGCATACTCTTCAGCGGCCGGGCCGTGCACCGGAGCGTTAAGTTCGACATAGTCGTTGACCGGCTGTGCGAATGCGCCTGTGGAAGCTGCGAAAGTCAGGCCGAGTGCGATGATGATCTTGTTCATTGTGGTAGTCCCTTACGTGTCTGTTGCTGTTTGGTCTTCGATTTGTGGTGAACGATCTGGCCCGCCGATCCTGTGCCGTTCGGGCCGCGCCGTTCGATGAGTTAGAAATAGGCCTGCTGCGGATGACTTGCGAAGCACAGCCACGTGAACAGTGCGTGCCGGTTGCGTGATCGCCGACTGCTTTGTCTTTCGGTGAAACTTTTAAAATTCAACTATATCAATAAGTTGGAGCGGTTCCGTGGGGTGTGGAGACCGGGCGCTGTCAACCGTGGAAGCACTGCACCGTTCACAATCTGTTGTATTCTGGAAGAGCTGAATCCCGCGTTTCCGGGGTTCTCGCGCGACGAAAAAAAACCGCCGTTGACGCGAAATCCGCAGCGCCATCCTGCCGCATGACCGCATTCTCACGCCCGCTCACAAGACACGTGATCAGCCCTGACCTTACGTGACTAAACTTTGACGCAAAAAGGGGCCTTTCAGCCGCCTTGCCCGGCCGTCCTGGCCCGCACAGAGCCCCATCCCGACGCTCTGTAAGGAACGCCGGACCTGCGCATATGCGATCGCAAGCAGGAAAATCTCTTCAGGCAAGCTTGTCACCGCCAATCGGTGAGAACGCTGCCGGCCATGCCGTTGTTGCGAGATGAAACCGGGAGATCCGTCCGGCATTTCGTGGGCACGGGAGCGCAGCCCAGCTTGCGGAGCAGAGCTGCCCGCACCGCGGTCTGCTCCAGCGCGTCCGCGGCAGCCTGGAGATCCGGATGCTGCGCGGGACAAGCCCTGATCGGCCTCCACCAGAAAGCATCTTACCCGAACCGATTATGGCCAGGATGCCGGGCCATCAGAAGGTGAGACGCGGCGACAAGCTCCGCTTCACGGCCAACAGGGCCAAGCTGCATCTGCGTGATGCCGAGGGCAACAGCTGCCGCCTCATTCATTCGGGCGGCTGAAACAGGCCTGATGTCAAAACGACAAAAGCCCCGGCCTTGCGGTCGGGGCTTTTGCGCCAAAGTCCAGGAACCGTTGGTCCCTGGGCGGGTCGGACGGGGCCGGTTGGGAGGAGCCCGGCCTTATCCGACGCGGTCGGCGATTAGCGGTTGAACTGCAGCTCTGTGTAACCCTTGTCGCTGTCGTCGGCAGCCGCGGAGCGGTCGAACGAAGCGGTGGCGGTGTAGTCGATGCCGCCCTGTTCGGCTGCATATTCTTCAGCGGCCGGGCCGTGCACCGGAGCGTTGAGTTCGACATAGTCGTTGACCGGCTGCGCGAAAGCGCCGGTGGAAGCTGCGAGAGTCAGGCCGAGTGCGATGATGATCTTGTTCATGGTGGTAGTCCTTTGTCTGTATGAAGAGATGGTCTTCGAATGGGGCAGGTGACGGATGAAGCCGGCTGGAGGTGCCCGGCTTCATCCCGTCAGCCTGGAATTAGCGGTTGAACTGCTGCTCGGTGTAACCCTTGTCGCCGTTGTCGGCGGCAGCGGAGCGGTCGAACGAAGCGGTGGCGGTGTAATCGATGCCGCCCTGTTCGGCTGCATATTCTTCAGCGGCCGGGCCGTGTACGGGAGCGTTGAGTTCGACATAGTCGTTGAGCGGCTGGGCGAATGCGCCGGTCGAGGCTGCGAAAGTCAGGCCGAGTGCGATGATGATCTTGTTCATGGTCATTGTCCTTTGTGTATCTGGTTCCGGTGCTGAACGTGGCGGCGTCGGATTAGGTTCCATTGCCGTGTCGTCTGCCCCGGTGGGAAATTCGAGGGTGGTGGGTGAAGCCGGCTGGGAGGAGCCCGGCTCCACCCGGTCGGCGATTAGCGGTTGAACTGCAGCTCGGTGTAACCCTTGTCGCTGTTGTCGGCGGCAGCGGAGCGGTCGAACGATGCGGTGGCTGTGTAGTCGATGCCGCCCTGTTCGGCTGCATACTCTTCAGCGGCCGGGCCGTGCACCGGAGCGTTGAGTTCGACATAGTCGTTGACCGGCTGTGCGAAGGCGCCTGTGGAAGCTGCGAAAGTCAGGCCGAGTGCGATGATGATCTTGTTCATTGTGGTAGTCCCTTACGTGTCTGTTGCAGTTTGGTCTTCGATTTGTGGTGAACGATCTGGCCCGCCGATCCTGTGCCGTTCGGGCCGCGCCGTTCGATGAACTGGAAATGGGCCTCGGCTGAATGACATGCGAAACACATGAATGTGAGCAGCGTCTCTCCGAGCGGCGCCTTGAGCCAGCGAAGAAATTCCATGGAACTTTTTTAACGCAAATATTTCAGATAGATGGAAGGTAAGCGAGGCCGGCAAAGAGGTCTTCGGCGTCAAGCACTCATGTCATACAGCGTTCACAATTTGGCACATCTGCAATTTGCGAATCCCCGAAAACCGGCGCTTCCTGCGTCACCCGGAAACGCTGAAAATCTATCCTTGATCTGAAGCGCTCACGTCCGGATCAGCCTGTTCTCACGCTCGATCACGAAACGCGTGATCGGCCTTTACCTGATGTGATCAAAATCAGCGAGTTTTCGTGCTCGAGGCAGTTTGTTTCGGAGCTGAAAAGCTTTTTCCAGGCCTCCGCCGGGACAGCACAAGGGCACGGCAGCAGAATGTTTTGAACCCATCGCTCGCCTCGGCAGCTCCATGGCGGTTCCCGCGGACGCTTGGATTACGCGTCAGGCCTTCCGCAGGAGTTGAGGCGCGTCACAGGGTGCAGGAGGCAAAAGCCTCCCGTCGATACCTTCCATTAAACTTCCATGGCTATCATCAAGGCTGACAGACGGGGCGAAATCAGCGAGGGGACACAGACGTGAGTGCGCCGGGGACAAACTATCTGCAGCGGGAAGAATCCTTCATGTATGACCGCGAAGTGCGGTTCAGGATGGAGGAAACCATGAACGAGGCGCGCATCGAATACACCGAGAAGGGTGTCATGCACATGGCGTCGCGCCGGTGCCAGTTGATCGGCATTTCGCTCAGCAGTGCGGTTCTGGGCATTCTCACCCAGTTTAAGGTCCCGCAGGAATTCTGCCTTGATGTGCCGGAAGCGCGCATCTCCAGCATCGGCTGCGTTCTGACCCGCACCTACACCAACAACACAATTGAAGTGCGCTTCCTGCGGCTGATCACCGAGAGGGAGCTGCACCGGATCTTCGTCTACAGCACCCACCCGGCCCATCGCGATCACGTGATGGATGTCCGCTCCTGGTAGCCACGGCCGGCTGAGACGCCGGTCTTCCTAATACAGCGCGCTGGCGCCCTCGTCGGCGGTGCCGGCATTGTCGCGGAAACGGGCGAACAGCTCGCGGCCGATGCCCCATTCATTGTGGCTCAGATCGGCCGTGGCCGGTTCGCGCGCGGCGAATTCGTCTGCGTCGATCAGCACCTCGAGTGAACCCGACACCGCATCGACCCGGATCATGTCGCCGTCGCGAACGCGGCTGATCGGTCCGCCATCCTTGGCTTCCGGCGTCACGTGGATCGCGGCCGGCACCTTGCCCGACGCGCCGGACATGCGCCCGTCCGTCACCAGCGCCACCTTCTGGCCGCGGTCCTGCAGCACGCCCAGCGGCGGGGTCAGCTTGTGCAGCTCCGGCATGCCGTTGGCCTTCGGACCCTGGAACCGCACCACGGCGACAAAGTCCCCGGTCAGCGTGCCTGCCTTGAAGGCATCCTGCAGCTCGGCCTGGGTCTGAAACACCCGCGCCGGGGCTTCCACCACGTAGCGTTCGGGCTTGACGGCGGAGATCTTGATCACGCCCTTGCCGAGATTGCCGGTGAGCATCTTCAAGCCGCCATTGGGCTGGAACGGCTTGTCCGCCGTCGTCACCACCTTCGGGTCTCCGCTGACCTTGGAAATCGGTTCGCGCACAACGCTGCCATTGTCGCCAAGCTTGGCCTCCACCGCATAGGAGGAAAGTCCCTTGCCCCACACCGTGCGCACATCTTCATGCAGCAGCCCGGTCGAGAGCATCTGGTCGATCATGAAGCCGAGACCACCCGCCGCATTGAAATGGTTCACGTCCGCCGGCCCGTTGGGGTAAACCCGCGCCAGCAACGGCACCGCGTCCGAGAGCTCGGAAATGTCTTCCCAGGTCAGCCGGATGCCGGCCGCCCGCGCCATGGCGACGAGATGCAGCGTGTGGTTGGTCGACCCGCCTGTGGCATGCAGCCCGACAACGCCGTTGACCACCGAACGCTCGTCGATCATCTCGCCCACCGGGGTGAACTCGTTGCCAAGTGCCGTGATGGCGAGTGCCCGTTTGACGGCTTCCGTCGTCAGCGCTTCCCTGAGCGGCGTGCCCGGATTTATGAAGGACGAGCCGGGCATGTGCAGCCCCATGATCTCCATCAGCATCTGGTTCGAATTGGCGGTGCCGTAAAACGTGCAGGTGCCGGGACCGTGATAGGACTGGGATTCCGCGGCCAGCAATTCGTCGCGGCCGACCTTGCCCTCGGCATAAAGCTGGCGGATCCGCACCTTCTCGTCATTCGACAGCCCGGTGGTCATCGGCCCTGCGGGAATGAACACCGCCGGCAGATGGCCGAATGTCAGCGCCGCAATCAGCAACCCCGGCACGATCTTGTCGCAGACGCCGAGGTAAACCGCCGCATCGAACATGTTGTGCGACAGCCCCACAGCCGCCGACATGGCGATCACATCGCGCGAGAACAATGACAGTTCCATCCCCGGCTGGCCCTGGGTGACCCCGTCACACATCGCCGGCACGCCGCCCGCCACCTGCGCCACGCCGCCGGCGTCGCGCGCTGCCTGGCGGATCAGCTCCGGATAGGTCTCGAACGGCTGATGCGCCGAAAGCATGTCATTGTAAGAGGTGATGATGCCGAGATTGGGCACCACGTCGCCTGCCAGATCCGCCTTGTCGTTCGGGCCGCAGGCGGCAAAGCCGTGGGCCAGGTTGCCGCAGGAAAGCGTCGAGCGGAACGGACCCTTGGTCGCCATCTCGCTCAAGCGCGCGAGATAGGTCTCGCGGCTCGGCTTCGAGCGTTCGACAATACGGGCTGTGACGGCTGCAATGCGGGGATCGACAGTCATGGCTGGCATCCTTCTGGTCAGATTGTTACGGGGCGCGTGGCTCCCGGTCGGCGCCTTGAGGCGCCGTATCAACTTCGGCGACGGGCCGGCTTACGGCGCCCAGTAGATCTCGACAGGCGTGGCGGCATGACGCAACACGGCGCGCACCGGCAACTCGGCCTCGGCACCGGCCTCCAGCGCCTTGCTCAGCACAGCCTGCTTTTCGTCTCCTTCTATATGGAGCACGATCAGGCCTGCTTCCACGATGCGCGGCAGCGTCAGTGTCAGTCTCGGCTCGCCGGCGCCGGGCGCTTCAATGCTCATCACGCTCTGACCGCAGGCCGGATCGGTCACCGCGTCAAGTGTCGTGCCGTCAGGGAAGAACGAAGCGGTGTGACCATCGGTTCCCATTCCCAGCACCACCACGTCGAAGGGCAGGGCCAGCGCATCGATGGCCACAGCTGCTGATTTCGCCACGACAGCGGCATCATCACCCGGCCTGTAGAGCGGCACGAAATGCGCCTCTGCCGCCTTGTTTTGTAGCAGAAACAGGCTGGCAAGGCGATGGTTCGAGCGCTCATGCGCCGGCGGAACCATGCGCTCGTCAACCAGCGTCACCGTCACCTTGCTCCAGTCGAGTGTATGGCGGGACAGGACGTCGAAGAAGGCCTTCGGCGTGTTGCCGCCCGAAACTGCCAGCGTCGCAGCGCCGCGCGCAGCGATTCCCGCGGCCAGGGTCCCGGCAACAGTCTCCGCCAGCGCCTCGGCCAGCTCGCGGCCACTTCCGAAGTCATGCCGGTTTGTCGTGGCTTGCACCATCTCAGTCGCTTTCATGCCAGGTCCTGCCATCGCGTTCGATCAGCGCAATCGCCTGGCTCGGGCCCCATGTGCCCGCCGTATAGGGCTGCACCGTCTGGCCGCTCTCGGCCCAGGCGGTGAGGATCGGGTCGACCCATTTCCACGCCGCTTCCACCTCGTCACGGCGCATGAACAGGGTCTGGTTGCAGCGGATCACATCGAGCAGCAGCCGCTCATAGGCATCCGGATTGCGTTCCTCGAAGCGGTCGGCAAAGCTCATGTCGAGCGACACGTGCCTGAGCCGCATGCCGCCGGGACCCGGGTCCTTGATCATGATCCATTGCTTCACGCCCTCGTCGGGCTGCAGCCGCATCACCAGCTTGTTGGCGGTAATCCGCCCGGCGCTTGGCCCGAAGATCGAATGCGGGATCGGCTTGAACGCCACCACGATCTCCGAAATCCGCTCGCTCATCCGCTTGCCGGTCCTGAGGTAGAACGGTACGCCCGACCAGCGCCAGTTGTTGATCTCGGCCTTGATCGCGACGAATGTTTCGGTGTTGGAAACCCCGCCTTCAAGCTCCTGCAGATAGCCTTTCACGGGCCCGCCGGCCGAGGCGCCCGCCTTGTACTGGCCGCGCACCGTCAGCGTATCGGCATTGTCCTCGTTGATCGGCTTCAAGGAGCGCAGAACCTTCAGCTTCTCGTCGCGCACCGCTTCGGCATCCATCGAGGCCGGCGGCTCCATGGCAACCAGGCACAAGAGCTGCACGAGATGGTTCTGCACCATGTCTCTGAGCGCGCCGGCCTTGTCGTAATAGCCGGCGCGGCCTTCAAGCCCGACCGATTCCGCCACCGTGATCTGGACATGGTCGATATGCGCCGAGTTCCACAACGGTTCGTAAAGCGCATTGGCAAACCGGAGCGCCATCAGGTTCTGAACCGTTTCCTTGCCCAGATAATGGTCGATGCGGTAGATCTGCTCTTCGTCAAACACCTCGCCGATGGTCTCGTTAAGCTTGCGCGCGGAGTCGAGATCGCGGCCGATCGGCTTTTCCACCACGATCCGCGTCTCATCGGTCACAAGGCCGTTCGACCGGATCTTTTCGGAAATGTCGCCAAACAGCGCCGGCCCGACCGCGAGATAGAAGGCCCGGACCCGGTCCTGGCCCTCGTCAAGCAGCGTTTTCAGCTCCGGCCAGCCCTTGTCGGACTTGGCATCGACGGCAATGTAAAACAGCCGCTCGAGAAATGTCTCGACCTGGTCGTCGTGGTAATCCGCTGGTTTGAGATGTTCCTTCAGCGCCGCTTGTGCGAAGCTGCGATACTCGTCATGGCTCATCTCCGAGCGCGAGGCGCCGATGATCCGGGTCGGATCGGTCAGCTGCCCGGCCATCTGCCGGTGATACAGCGCCGGCAGCAGCTTGCGCTCGGCAAGGTCCCCGGTGCCGCCAAAGACGACATAGTCGAAAGGCTCGACCGGAATGATGATCTGGCTCATGGGAGGCATCCTGTCCGTGAACGGTGCCGAATACATAATCTAATCGATTAGATAAAGCTAGGGGCGAGGATGGGTAATTGCCTGAAGATTACCTCCCGTCGTCATCCCGGCCTCCGAGCCGGGATCCAGCGACCCGGCGTCTGCCGGGTCAATCACTCACTGAAAGGCATGACAGCCTCTTAAAACCTGTCCCTGAGCGAATACCAGGTCAGCGCCAGGAACAAGAGCGGCGCGCGCAGCTTGTCGCCGCCGGGGAAAGGGCCGACCTTGAGGTTGCGCATCACTTCGAGATCCTCCGAGCCACCGAGCACATGATCGGCATAAAGCTTGCCGCAATAATTCGACAGCATCACACCGTGGCCGGAGAAGCCGCCGATCGAGGTGACATTGGGTATCACCTCGCGCACGAAGGGACGCCGCGACAGGGTAATGCCCACCGAGCCCCCCCAGGAATGGGTAATCTCGACATCCTTCAGCGCCGGGTAGATCTCTGCGATCTGCCGCCGGATATGGCTCGAAATGTCGGTCGGGTTGTCGGACGTATAGGCCTCGCGCCCGCCAAACAGCAGCCGTCCGTCCGCACTCTTGCGGAAATAGCGCACCACAAAGCGTGAATCGTCGACCGATTCCCCGCCCGGGATCACCGGGCTGTCGTCTCCCAGCGGCACGGTGGCGCCGATGAACGAGCGGATCGGCATCACATGCGCGGATGTGACCGGCTCCAGCCCCTCGATAAAGGCATTGCAGGCAATCAGCGCACTGCCGGCCACGATATCGCCGGCGTCGGTCGTAACCGTCACCTTGCCGCCGGCGCTGGAAATTGCCCGGGCACGGGTGTTTTCATGCAGCCGCGCACCGGCAACCGCTGCCGCCCGCGCGAGGCCGACGAGATATTTCAGCGGATTGATGTGCCCGGTGGCCGCGTCATAAGTGCCGCCGTGATAGCGCGTTGAGCCGAGCGCTGCGGCAAGTTGCTCGCGGTCGAGAAAGCGCAACCCTTCATAGCCGTACTCCTCGGTCATGATCTTCACATGATCGCGGTAGTCTTTCACATAGCCCGGCTTGTGCGCCGCCGAGATCTGGCCTGGCCGGTAATCGGCGTCGATGCCATGCGCTTCTGCAAAGGCCAGCAGATGCGCTTTCGCCCGCTCGGCCACCGCGAACTGCGCCCGCGCGCCGTCCTTGCCGAAATCGGCTTCCAGCTCATCCACCCAGGCCCGCTGGCCGGTGCCCAGCTGTCCGCCATTGCGCCCCGATGCGCCGTCGCCAAACCGCGCGCCGTCGATCAGCACCACGTCCTTGCCGCTCGCGGCCAGATGATGCGCGGCCTGCAGGCCGGTAAAGCCGCCACCGACAATCACCACATCGGCGGTCGCCGGTCCGGAGAGGGCAGGGTAGGCAGGACGCTCGCCTATGGTCGCCTCGTAAAACGAGATCCCGGGCGAAATTGGGCTTTGGTAAGTCATGTATTACATTTCTCAGACGTTGAGCAGCAGGAATTCCCGTTCCCACGGGCTGATCACCTGCATGAAGGTCTCGAACTCGCCGCGCTTGACCCCGGCATAGGTGTTGATGAACTCCTGCCCGAACACCTCCGCAAAGCCGGGCTCGCTCTCGAGCAGCGACACCGCCTCAAGCAATCCGCGCGGCAGGTCGACCGACCCTTCATTGACGGTCTGGTAGGCCGGTTCGCTCGGCACCAGGCCGTTGATCATGCCGAGATAACCACAGGCCAGCGAGGCCGCCAGCGCCAGGTAGGAATTGGCGTCCGACGAAGGCAGACGGTTTTCCACCCGCCGCGCCACCGGCTCGGAATGTGGCACCCGGAATGCGGTGGTGCGGTTGTCGTAACCCCAGGCATTGTTGACCGGGCAGGCCATGTCCGGCGTCAGCCGCCGGTAGGAGTTCACATAGGGCGCCATCATCACCAGCGCCTTGGGCACGTAATGCTGCATCCCGCCGATGAAGTTGAAGAAGGCTTCGCTCGGCTCGCCGTCGGGCTTGGAGAACACGTTCTTGCCGGTCTTGGTATCGACGATCGACTGGTGAATGTGCATCGCCGAGCCGGCATATTGCTGCATCGGCTTGGCCATGAAGGTGGCGAACATGCCGTGCTTGATCGCGGCTTCGCGAATCGTCCGCTTGAACATGAACACCTGGTCGGCCAGCTCCACCGGGTCGCCATGGCGCAAATTGATCTCCATCTGCGCCGGGCCTTCCTCGTGGATCAGCGTGTCGATCTCCAGCCCCTGCTTGTCGGAGAAATCGTAGATGTCGTCGACCAGTTCGTCGAACTCGTTGACCCCTGCGATCGAATAGGACTGCCCGCCGGTGATTGTCCGGCCCGACCGCCCCCGCGGCGGCTGCAGCGGGTGATCGGGATCTTCGTGCTGCGCCACCAGGTAGAATTCGATTTCCGGCGCCACCACCGGCTTCCAGCCGCGCGCCGTGTAAAGCTCCACCACCTGCTTGAGCACATTGCGCGGCGTGTAGGTGACCGGATCTCCCTTGGTGGTCACCATGTCGCAGATCACCTGCGCGGTCGGGTCGCTTTCCCACGGCACCACCGAAAGGGTCGAAAGATCGGGCACCAGTTTCAGGTCGCCATCGAGCGGATCATAGCGGAAATCGCCGGTTTCTTCCGGATACTCGCCCGAGATCGTGTGCCGGAACACCGCCGAAGGCAGCGACAGCGAGGTGTTGGAGGTGAATTTCGACGAGGGCATCATCTTGCCGCGTGCCACACCGGCAAAATCCGGCGTGATGCACTCGATGTCCTCGATGCCGCGCACCCTCAGCCATTCGGTGGCCTGGGTCCAGTTTTCGACGCCGCGCTTGATATCGAGATATTTCGGCGCAGCTGCCTGCGCGGGTTTAGCTGAAGCCGGTTTGCCGGACTTGCGGGAGGCCATAAATCACCATCGGTTAGCTGAGAGTGCCGTGATCATAAAGGTTTTTTGGCGTTGCGCCAGCCACCGCCGAAGCCCTTGGTGACGCAGCAATTGCGCGGATCCGGCGGCAGGCCGCGAGCCCATCCAGGGCTCGGCCCGAAGGCTGGCTGACAGCGGGCGCCAGGCCGTCCGGCGCGCCGCATAATCCATTGTGCGTTCAGGTTGCTTTAACTCAGTTCTGCCAGCATGCATCGCAAGGGCAAGACAACCGCCGGCGCCACGCCGTGGCGGTTCTGCATGATGCAACCTTGAAGTCTTGGCGGCCATGTCCGCATGTTCTCCTTATCCTGCAGGGACTTTCCATGACCATCGACAGGTTGCTCGCCCGTTTTTCCATTCAGACCAAGGTCGTCGTCTTCATCATTCCGCTGATTGCGGCGATGGCCGGGCTTGCCGCTATCAATATCTACACCGGCAATTTGCTTGGCGGCCGTCTGTCAGGCACCAACGCCAGCATCGAGACGCTGAGCGGCTTCAAGGAAGCCTATGCCGGCATGACCAATTTCCTGCATGACCAGAACGAGGAGAAACGCGCCGCGGTGATGCAGAGCCTCGACGCCCAGCTTCAGCGCATGGAAAAGGTGCTGCAGCTCGCCGAAACCGATCAGGAATCCGCCGCACTGACCAGGTCCCGCTCGCTTTCCGAAGCGCTGCGTGGCGATGTCGACGCCCTCTGGGTCCTGCACGAGGAAGTCGAAGCCATCCATGGCGGTTTTGATGAGACATTGGCCGAGCTTGGCAATGTCCGCGAACGTCTCGAGACACAGATCGAGACCGTCAGCGAAGAACTGGAAGCCGCCGAAGACCAGACCAAATCCATGCTCCGCGCGGCCGATGAACTCGGCGCCGGCGCCGAAGGCATCGTCAAGGTTGCGAGCTCGATCGCCGCTGCCGCCACTCCGGAAGAGGCCTTCGCCGCCGCCGATGACCTCAAGCGCGACATCCGCAAGCTGGGCCGCAGCCTGCCCAAGGTCATCCCCGACACCAAGCCGGCGCTCAAAAGCCTCATCAGCGACAACACCGACGGCCTGCTCGCCGTACTCAAGGCCGGTGCTGTCGGCGAGGCCGGCATGATCGAGCTGCAGAAATACGCCAACGCGCTCCGTCCCACCGGCATCAAGCTGCAGGGGCTTGCCTCCCAGGTCGCGCGCCAGGCCACCGAAACATTCGGCGAGTTTGACGACCAGATCCTCCAGGGCCGCCAGATCATCACCGACAGCCGCGATTTCCTCGCCCATCTGTCGGCGCTCGAGTTGGCGATCGTTCACTTCATCGCCGTCCCGAACCAGGTCCGCGGCGAGGCCGTTGCAGCCAAACTCAGTGCCGTCGATCAGAGCATCCAGCTGATCGCCTTCTCCAATGGCGGCGAGCTTGTGCTTGAAGCCATCGGCGAGGTCTGGAGCGCCAAATCCGTCACCATTCCTGCGCTCATGGCCGAGATGATCGAGAAGAAGCAGGCCGAAACCGCCCTGTTCATGGATGCGTCCGAGCGCATCAACCAGGCCTGGAGCGGCGTTCTCGATTTCACCTCGAGCCAGCAGCGTGGCGCCGAAGCGGTCAAGGACCGGGCCTCGGGGATCACGCTTACCGCGGCGCTTGTCGGCGGTGTCTTCGGACTTCTCGCCGCCTTCATGCTGATCTCGGCGCTCAAGGGGCCGATCCGCCGCCTCGTTCGCGCCATGCGCGATGTCGCCTCGGGCGATCTCGAGGTCGATGTCACCGACAACGCCCGCGCCGACGAGATCGGCGAGATGGCCCGCGCGCTTGATGTCTTCAAGTCGAACGCCATCGACAAGGTCCGGCTTGAGGGCGAAAGCGAGAAGGAACGTGAAATGGCGGCCCGGGCGCGTGAGCTGTCCGATTCTGAGAAGGCCGAGGCCGACGCCCAGGTCCGTTTCGCCGTCCAGTCGCTCGGCGCGGCCCTGCGCGATCTGTCCCAGGGCAACCTGGCCTCGACCATCGACACCCCCTTCGCCGGTGAGCTCGACAGCCTGCGGCTTGATTTCAACGACTCCATCGACCAGATGCGCGACGCCATGAGCCACATCCGCGACAATGCCCGCTCGATCAGCTCCAACAGCGACCAGATGCGCTCGGCCGCCGACGATCTGGCCCGCCGCACCGAGCAGCAGGCTGCCTCGCTGGAACAGACCGCCGCCGCCGTCGACCAGATTTCCGCCACCGTGCGCACCGCCTCGGGCCGGGCGTCGGACACCGACAAGCTGGCCGGCGAAACCGCCTCTGATGCCCGCGCATCCGGCGAAATCGTTGCCCGCGCCGTCGACGCAATGAGCCGCATCGAGGATGCCTCGGGCAAGATCAGCCAGATCATCGGTGTGATTGACGAGATCGCCTTCCAGACCAATTTGCTGGCATTGAATGCCGGCGTCGAGGCTGCCCGCGCCGGCGAGGCCGGCAAGGGCTTTGCCGTCGTCGCCCAGGAGGTCCGCGAGCTGGCCGGCCGCTCGGCGGGCGCTGCCAAGGAGATCAAGGAACTGATCGCCCGCTCCGGCGAGGAAGTCCGCTCCGGCGTCAGCCTCGTCGGCGAGACCGGCGACTCCATCACCCGCATCATCGCCCGCATCGAGGAAATCTCCGAGCATGTCGGCGCCATGGCCACCGCCAGCCGCGAACAGTCGACCGGCCTTGCCGAGGTCAACACCGCGGTCAACCAGATGGACCAGATGACCCAGCAGAACGCCGCCATGGTCGAACAAACCAACGCCTCGAGCCATACCCTCGCCCAGGAAGCCGCCGAACTCACCGCCCTCGTCGCCAAGTTCCGGCTGGATCTGGAAGAGGCTCATAGGGATCGGCACAGCCGGGCTGCATAGGCCTCCCTCTCCCCTCGTGGGAGAGGAAGAAAAATCATGATCTTGGTGCGTAGCGCCAAGTCATAGATTTTTCAGGTGAGGGTGTACCTCCGGGCGCGAAACTCGACCCCCTCACCTGGAATTTCGCGCACTTGGCTGAAGCCAAGGCGCTGAAATTGGCATTCTCCCCACCAGGTGGGAGAGAGTGCGTGCCGCGCCATCCCCACCACGCCCCGCAATGATGTCGCGTCCCCCAGCGCATAGGGTTTTCCCGATTGCCCCAATCTGCCTCCCTGCAGAGCAAACGTTTTGCAGGGCAGGAGGCGATCTGAATTCAATGCTACCGCCGGCACGGACCGCTGTTGCAGTGCGCAAAAAAGCGTCGATATGGTCAGTAACTGATCTCGGTATTGCATGATTTATTTGCAAAAAAGATAATAAAATTAATAAGTTGACTCATTTTTCGCTGAGCGCCAAATTCTGCTGTGCAGTTGATTGATCAACTCACTTCACATCCCATTGCCGGGACTGAGCACCTTCGGTCGAAGTGTCCGGCATCCGGGCTGTAATCTCGATAACCAGCCGGTTTCCTCCCAAAACCGGACGACGACAAGGAAGACTTCCCGTGACTTTTGCAAATCTGTTCAGGACATCGACAGCGGCTGCCTGCCTGCTGGCCGCCACTTTTCCGGCACATGCCGACACCGAAGCCCGCCAGAGCTTCTCCACCGGCGTGGCCGGAACCAGCGGCTATGCCGATCTGGTCGAAGTCAGCCCCGGCTCCAGAACCCTCTTCCTGTGGGGTGTTGGCTCCGAGGAAGAAACCAGCACCACGCCCTGGCGTCCCGATGTTCGCCATCGCGGCGATTTTGCCGCCCAGTGTTCCTATGCTGTCGACAAGCTCGGCCGCATGCTGGCCACCCGTGACGCCACCTTCGATGATGTCACCATCATCCGGGCCTATGTCACCGACGGCCGCTATTCCGCCGGCATCTATGATTGCCTCGACGAGGTCTATGCCGACTCCGAAGCCAAGCCGGCCGTGACCGTCGCCAACATCTCGCAGCTGGCCCATGTCGGCATGCTGATGGAAATGGAAGTCACCGCGGCACTTCCCGGTGACGAAGCCGACACCACCTTTTCGGTCTACCGCAACACAGAAACGCTCGGTACCTGGAACCCCGGCGCCAACGAAGTGCTCGAAGCCGCCGGCCCGATCGCACCTTCTACTTCTCCGGCGCCCAGGCCGTGAAATACGTGCCCGGCGAGCGCATGGTCTCCATGTTCCCCGGCGACTTCGCCAAGCAGTGCGGCTTCCTGCAGGAAAAGCTCGTCGACCTTTTGCATTCGGAAGGCGCCACCGGCGCCGATGTGGTCCGCTCGACCACCTTCCTCACCGGCGATGCCGGCCTGGGTGATCTGCTCAAGTGCCGCGGCACGCTGCCTGACGGCGACAAGCTGATCAACCCCGGCACGCTCGCCAACATCTCGCAGCTGAGCGCACTGGGTGAGGTCAACACCTATGATTCCATCGGGATGGCGGCTCTCACTCCGGAGCAGGATGCAACTGTCTTTGCCAAGAAGATCGTGCCGTCGGATCTCAACCCGGACGTGCCTGCCGCCGTCATCGTCTCCGGCCCGCGCCGCACGCTCAATGTCTCCGGCATCGGTTCGCTCGACGAGGCGGGCGAGATCGCCAATCTCGGTGATTTCGCCGCCCAGTGCTCGCTCACGCTGGAGAAGATCGACACGCTCTTGAAGACCCGCGACGCCGGGCTCACCGACATTGCCAAGATGCTGGTCTTCGTCACCGACAGCCGCAACGCGCCGGATTTCCGCGACTGCATGGCCAAGGCCTATCCCGATGGCAACCAGCCGGCCCAGACCTTCGTCAACGTCGCCCGCCTGCCGGTCCCCGGCATGCTGCTGCAGATCGACGCCACAGCCGTAACGGCTCCCTGATAGCCAATCGCTGCGCCGGCGTCCCCTTTCGACACCGGTGCAGCCGAGCTTTCGGTTTGGCGTCAGCTATCTTTCGCGTGGGGGTGCACGGGTCTCCACCTTGCGGGAGAGCGAAAGACTGCGATCTCCAAACCCGGCTACTCGAACGCCGCGCAGCCCCCCGGTTGCGCGGCGTTTTGCTGTCACGGCGCCGCAAGGATCCCTGATCTCCCGCCTTGTGGGGGAGATGTCACGAAGTGACAGAGGGGGGCATATTGCAAGGAGACGGTGGCCGGTTTCCCCTCTCCCCTTGTGGGAGAGGCTTCGGAGCGGTGGCCTCAGTCCGGAAATCAATGAAATTGATTTCAGCGAACGAAGGCCTGAGCGCGGCGCCGCGTGAAGGCGTGTCATGGTCTTGGCTTCAGCCAAGTCGTAGATTTTTCAGGTGAGGGGGAGTTTCCTGCTCTGAAACCGACCCCCTCTCTTGGAATTTCTAGCACTTGGCTGAAGCCAAGGCGCTGAAATTCACATTCTCCCCCACCAGGGGGGAGAGGGTGCGTGCCGCCCCATCCCGAAAAAAATCCCCCCAATCTTTTCCCCACTCTCCACCCCCGTGCCATACTTCCCGGCACTCCCGCCGCCCGGATGGATCGCGAACGCTTCGAGTGTAGTTTGTCACCCGGTTTTGCCATATGACGGAATTATCTGGAATTAAGTGGAATAGATTGGAAAAGGCAAAAATATCAGCATGATACATTGAAGAGAGTGGCGGAGGCGGGACGGTGAGGTTTGTCACGCGGTTTTGCCATCAAGGCAGTGAGTATGGCTGTATGGCGACCAAGATGAGGTTTCCTCAAGTGGGCCTCAAAACAGTCTCAAAAAAGGCCTGGTCGCTTCAAACAATTGAAATATGGTGAATTTCTGTGAAGCATGAGTTTGCTGGGCTTTCCCATGGAGACGCCAAAACCGTCGAATTTCCAAACCCAATTTTCAACTTCCGCGAAAGTTCAACATTTCATCATTTGGGCGGATCAAAAACCATAATGAAAACAATAAGGCTCCGGGCGAAAGATTGCTATTCTGGGCGCGCAGAAGGGCACCCGGAACTTTCAACCTGGTATCTCCGGATCCCGCATCCAAATGTAGACATGCGGGCGCTGCCGAGGCACTTAACTTCGGGCCACCACACCACAGGTGCGGCAAACAATGTGGAGGCATTGGGTTTCTACCTGGCAGGCGTTTCATCGATCGCGAGCGGGAAACGTTCCAAGCAGTTCCATACTTCAATCTTATGCGATCCGAAGGCCTGCACGGCCCCGGACGAGACATCGAACACGCAGCGCGCATGGTCCTCACGTCCTACGGCGTGGACATCTAGCCTAGCGAGACCGTGACGCGGCTACGCCCAAGAAACTCAGACGCTGCAGGGCATTTTGTTCACGTGAATTGAAATCCATTGCCGGGTCTAACGACCGCAAAGGCCGCGCCTCCCAGGACCCGGTTTCATCATGGGAAGAGGACGGGCCGACGGCAGTCACAAGAACCAGGGCTTTTCAACAACGTTAGGCGCGGCACTTTTCCAAGGCAGAATGTGAACCCTTCAAATCGACCGGAACAGGAGCTTTCCCTGGTGAATTTATGACCAGCTCGGAGCCATCCCTTAACGCATCAACAATGGAATTAAACAGAATTTTCGTCCGAGGAGAATCGGCTCTGAACTGATTTTCACCAAATCGATTTTTGTGCGCCATTTCAATGCCGTATACTAAGCGATCATCGACTACAAACTCAATTTCACGCGCCGAATTGTTCTGCCAATGCCAGTATGCAATTGCGGCTGGCAGCTGCTTCTGCTTGTCCGGGCATAGGAAGGTCAATGACAAATCGTCGGCGATTTCGAACCTCGCTTCAAACCGATCCTCTTCATACCCTCCAAATCTCTCCCAGGCCCAAGATTGATTCGCAAAGCTTACGATAAACATCAAACCGATTAGTCTCAACATTCCTACTCCTCTCCATCTCATTCAACGCGTATGGTTATTGAATGATGCAATAACATTATATATCAATACCATAGCAATTCACCAAAGGAGGAATTTCATATGCAAAAATTCATTTTTGCAACTGCTGTACTTGCCGCAACCGCTGGCCCAGTTAGCGCAGCAGGTAAATGCAATAAACATGGCGCAGTTGTCGAGCAGTCTGATGGTATCGTCTTGTATTTGGGGAAGAGTTGCGACGCGACCCGCAAAGGTGGCGGCACAGGGAAATGGTGGAATGCGGCTTCATTCCTAGGTGTCATGATTGGCGACGATACGTACATGGTGAGGGAGGAATTCGATTGCCTCCCATTTTGCGAAAGTCCGTTTTAATTTGTGGGTATCCGTAGTGCTAAACAAGCACCTCACCGTCATAATCGTCGTCTTTGCATCCCTGCTTGGGCTCGCCACGTGCGCCCAGGCCGCGACGACCTGGTTTTGCAACGCGAGCAACGAACCGGTTTACATCTCGGTCCGTCATCACTCACGCAGCCTTTTGTTTGCCAACTCTCGAACAGAGGGCTGGCACAAACTTCCGGTGCGAGGGCTGTTAAGAAGCTGCAAAATCTTCTCTCGACCAACGAACCATTATCTCGTTGTGGCCGTCAAGCGCGAAGGCATAATGGTTCCAGTGAGAGTGTCGATCCGATGGCCCGACGGATATCGTCGGGTCCACGTCTGCGTACCGATTGAAGACAAGAGCTTCGAGTATAGCAGCGGCAGCCGAAGTGATTCCGACTGCATCGATGGATGGACGCCTGCACGTGTTTCTGTGGGCGTGGAAGGTGGCGACAATGATGTCGACCTCAGCATAGATGCGGACTTTTCAAGTGTTACAGTTCCGGATGCAATGCGAAATGCGTTGGAGCGAGCGAAAGAGAAAAAAGAACAGCGCGATAAGGAGGCTACAGAAAAACGCAAACAAGACAAGGAGAAACGCGAGAATTTATTGCTTCAGGAACAAATCCAGGCAATTGAAGGATATGAGCGTATCCTGCCTGAGCGCTCGAAAGATAGCCTCAGTAAATGGAATGAATATTTCAAAAGAAACCATTTATTTTTTTGCGAAAACGATTTCTTAAGTGGCGCAAATATTGGCTACAAAATTCATCCCAATGGATACTTAGGCGCCATAAAAATAGAAGACCCGTACGAATTGTATTCACTGAAAAGCTGGAAGAGATACTTGGGTCCAAAGACAAAATTGGGGTTTTATTTTTCTCGAAAATATCTATGAGTTCACTACCTGCCGACCGACAGGAATGGAGAAATAGAATGGCCTCTGTTTGCTTGCATCAAAAAATCAGATCAACCAAATGCAAGAACCGAATACTGTCATGAAGTTCAAATGCGCGAAAAGGCAACCGGCGATAGAAAGGCAATAGTCGACCTGTCTGGCCCATTCTATCTGACCCAGGCCGACGCCGAATTAAGACAAAAAGGGATACCGATCACCCTATCCCCGGCTATGACTTTGAAATCGAACATGGACATTTTCGGCTGCAATGCGAATTTGGAAGCACTGGAGCGTCAGGCTTTCGAGGATTCCAGGAAGAGGATGAATGTCGTGGCAAGCGGCGGCTTTTTGTCGGCCAGTGCCTTAGTCTTGGGCTCATTGTACTTACTGGTTAAGTTCCTCGTTCGGCTCGCAAGATAGCTCGCTGGCTCTGCGGTTCCATTGGCCAAACAATAGCATTGAACAGAAGCCAAGCTGCAGTGCCGTTGAGCAGGGCCGCAGTACTGAAGAACCCCAGCAAGGGTTACCTGAAAGGCCAACGCCGCCGAGACAATTGCCACCACCGAGATCCCGGCCGTCAAAATGAGCTACCGCCTCCGGATTGGGCCGCCGGACCAGACCACCTTGGCGTGGACAGTGATGCGCTCATCGGCAAACTCGCGGGTGACTTTTTCCTGTTCATAGAGATCGTTGTCCGACCGGATCAGGATATGGCCATCAACGGTGACCTGGAGCCGCTTGACCAGGAGAACGCCATCGACTGAGATAACGAAGACCCCGCCATCGTTGACCGCTGAGCTGTCGATCGAGAAATTCAGGATCAGAATATCGCCATCAGCGATGGTCGGCTCCATGGAATCGCCACGCGCTTCGATGATCCCTGCTCTGGCTCCTCTTGGCAGATACCGTCCGAGCCAGTCAGGTGAAACCGTAAAATAATCTTCCACTTCCTCAGACAGAACCACAGCGCCGCCACCCGCTGACGCATGGATAGCGTAGCGCGGGATTGCCACCTGGTTAGAGGTATCGCGGCGGGAATCGGGCTTCACATGGCTGTTCCCTTCGCCGGTGATCAGCCAGTTGATATCGACCCCAATGCGCTCCCGAAGCAATCCAAGAAACTCAGTGTCTGGCTGCCGATCGCCGCGCTCATAATTGCCAATGGTGTTTGCGTGGACGTCAAGTGCTGACGCGAATTCCTCACGGGTAGCATCTCCCCGCAATTCAACAAGGCGGGTGCCCAATCCAGGCGCTGATTTTGTAGGTCTAGCCATATCAAAAAACACAATTCCGGATTTATTAATTTACAAATCCGGAATTGTGTATATATTCCCCTCGTTCGCAGAATTTCACCACCGAGAAAAGGAGGTCTTCACACCTCCCTTTCAAGAATCCGGAGCACACTATGCCCGCGACCAAGGACAGAGTC
>NZ_NVXQ01000036.1 GCF_002733955.1 Hoeflea sp.
ACATCGTCGACTATGATGTGAATGAAGACGACTATGGTGAAGACTGCGCGGATGTAGAGGGCGAGTGTTTGATCCGATGTTATGACACCATTCACAGAGTGAGCAACAGCTACGCTCATAATGTGGCCGTGGAGTATGAGCGTTTGTACGCGTCCTGAATTAAACATAGGTCCCGGCGGAAAGTACGAGTACGAAACCCAGCTTCCACAAGGTGATTTGAGTGGAGCTGGGTCTGTGCGCCTGCGCACCACGACCGCCAACTCTAGCACTCATCGGCTGCGGTGCGTCTGTTGGATGGGCGCCTTGACGTCTTCATCGACGGCACGCATTTGCTGACGTTGCCCCATGGCGATCAAACAAGACATGGCAGCGCCATAGGCACTTCGGCGTCGGAAACCAGTCTTCCTTCCAGCGTTGAACTTGACCAGTTAGAAGGGCGAAAACTGTCGCATCTCTAACGGGCCCAACTGTCGCATTACTAAATGGCTGCTATAACGAAAATTTGCATAAGTTTTATTATGGAACTTGTGCGGTCATTTCCGATTTTGTTTCGTCAACCTCACTGCGGCAGAGAAAGAGCAACGGCCGGTCAGAACCCGACCAGCACCATGTCCAGTGCGGCCATGATCTCGTTGTCCTGCCCCATCAGGCTTGTGACCGGGCTGCGCAGCAGCGCACGGGGAACCGCCGCCATGAACTGTGTGACCATGACATGCGGCGCGTCCCCAATCTCGAACACCGGATTAAGGCGATCTGCCGGATCCGGAGCTTGCGTCAGAGGCAGAAGCGGCACCACGATCCGCGTGTTCAGTTCGCTCAGAACATCTGCCTGAACATCGAGCACATAGCCGGCGCCGCCGGGGTTTGCGTAAACCTCGAAACGCGCCATCAGAACTGCCTGTATTTCTCCAGAGGCAAGCCGTGCGACTCTGCCCACGCGTTCGAGCTGGCAAGCGCTGCAGCATTCTCGCGCTGCCAGACTTGCGCTTTCGCCTCGGCAACGGCACGCCGCAACCCTGCCTCCGCGGCTTGCGACAGATTCACCCCGAGCGATCTGGCCTCCGTCAGCAGGGACGGGTCCAGTGTCAGGTTTGTGGGTTTTCTGGGGGCAGTCTGGCTTTGCATAATCGCACCTCGTTTCATGCGCATCATATATCCACATAGAAGGCGACATTGCAAATTCTTCGCGGGAGGGGGAAAAAGCTGGGGTTCAAGCCGCAAGGGCAAACTTAGCTTGCTTGAGCCGACCATCGGCAACCGCTGCCCGAACCTGATGGTGTGGACAGCCCCACCAGCCGGCATCGCAATGTGCCATGTTGGTGTTGTTGAACCCAACAGATAAAGGGAGCCATCCACATGCAGATTACAACACTCGGCGTCGATTTAGCCAAGTCCGTCTTCCAACTTCATGGAATTGATGAAAGCGGCAAGGTCGTTCTCAGAAAGAAAGTCCGCCGCGGCGCTTTGCTGGACGTGCTGTCGAGTCTCGCCCCCTGCCTGATTGGCATGGAAGCCTGTGCGACCAGCCATTATTGGGCGCGCGAGATCGCGGCGATGGGGCATGAGGTTCGCCTGATCCCACCAGCTTATGTCAAACCATATGTCAAGGGCAAAAGAATGACATGGCAGATGCCGAGGCGATTTGTGAGGCAATAACGCGGCCGAACATGCATTTCGTTGCGATCAAAAGCGCCGATCAGCAGGCAGTTCTGATGCTGCATCGCGCCCGGGATCTTCTGGTGCGGCAGCGCACCATGCTGATCAACGCGCTGCGTGCCCATCTGGCGGAATTAGGTATCGTTGCCGCCCGTGGCCCGCACAAACTATGTTTCCTCCTTGCGGAGTTGAAGAACGGCGATTGCGAACTTCCCAGTGTGGCCAAGTCAGCTTTACTGTGCCTCGTCCGTCAGGTCGAGGGACTGGAAAGTGAGATAGCCCGGCTCGATTGCGAGATACAGGCCTGGCACCGCGAAAGCGCTGTCAGCCAGAAACTGGCCACAATTCCCGGCATAGGCCCGCTCACGGCGACGGCCTTGGCGGCCACCATTGCCGATCCTTCACAGTTTCGATCTGCACGCCAGTTCGCGGCCTGGCTTGGTCTGGTTCCAAGGCAGAATTCCTCCGGCGGCAAGGACAGGCTGGGGCGCATCACGAAGATGGGCGACAGCTATCTACGAAAGCTCCTTGTTGTCGGCGCAACGGCAGTTCTGCAACATGCCATCCGCGCACAAACGCAAACCGGAGAATGGGTACGCCGCTTGCTGGAGCGCAAGCCATCCCGGTTGGTCAGCGTGGCGTTGGCAAACAAGACCGCCCGGATCGTCTGGGCTGTGATGTCGAAGAAGGAGGCTTACAAAGCAGCCTGAGATTTTCTGGCGCACCACAAACGCGCCACACAAGTTGCAAGGGCAATCTCTGTGATGATGATCTTTGCCGCCGCAACCGGAACACCCCGTGGTATTGCCAGAGCGTCATAGCTCGGCAACTTGATAGGGATCTGGCCCGCGGACTTCATCAGGGCCAGCGGACATTGGTACCGCACAAACAGGCCGGACAAATGACCGCTAGCAATAAAGATCAAAGACACAAAGAAAACACTTGCAAATCAGGGGCTGTCCACAAATGCAATACTCGATGGGCACCGGCAGGAGACCAACGCATCTGCCGCTTCTTGTTCACCCGAGCGTTCACGAGACTATTGGCGGCGCTTTCGGCCGGAGAACTCGATATCGGCTGACCCGACCGATATCGATGGCAGTAGTCGACAATTGAATAGATGGGAAGGTTGCCGCCCTCTCCGAACGGCATCGTGGTGTGCCAAGATCGTGCTGCTGAAAGCAACGAAACGGACAGGACGCCAAGAAGAAGGATATGATGATCACCCCCTCATCAGCCGCTATGCCTATTCCGCCGACATGATCTTCTTGCCATCGTCGATGGAGAATCCAATGTCGCCGTCAAACAGGCTCTCCCAGGGAGCCGGAGAGAGGGCCGGCGAGGACGGTTTTCCAGAGATCGACCGTGCGTTCGTCATGGATACCGGCGTCGACTACGCACCAGCCGTCGCCATCCTCGATCAGATAGATGTTCACGTGATCCAGCCGGTACGGCAATGGAAAACGCAGCCACCTGATGCCCGGCGCGATCTCGGTCATCTCGCCCGCAGCCGGCGCCTCTGAAAAGGGAAATCGATACATGGAATGATATTATCCTATTCTTAGGACCGCCAACGGGCCGATCCTCTGAAGCGCGCGCCTGTTTCGGAGGCCAAGTGGTATCGAAATGCCACCATCGATTGGCACACAGTTCAATGCTACAACTTCCTGAGCAGCACTTCCTCGACGAGGTGGTTGGAGCCCTTCTTGAGGATCAGGTCGGCGCGCGGGCGCGTCGGCTGGATGTTTTCCTTCAGGTTCTTCAGGTTGATATTGGCCCAAAGCCCCTCGGCGATGCCACGCGCGGCGTCCTCCGACAGTTCCGAATAGCGATGGAAGAAGGAGCGCGGGTCCTTGAAAGCCGTCTGGCGCAGCCGCATGAAGCGGGTCACATACCAGTCGTGGATCTTGTCCTCGTCGGCGTCGATATAGATCGAGAAATCGAAATAGTCCGAGACGAACGGCACCATCTTGCCATCCTCGGGCAGGTCACGCACCTGCAGCACATTGATGCCCTCGAAGATCAGGATGGCCGGCCGGTCGATAGTGACGTATTCGTCCGGCAGAACGTCATAGACGAGGTGCGAATAGAGCGGTGCGCGTACCGAGTGCTCGCCGGCCTTGATCTGCGACAGGAAGCTCAGCAGCGCGCCGACGTCGTAGCTTTCGGGAAAGCCCTTGCGTTCCATCAGGCCCTGCTCGCGCAACACCGCGTTCGGCAGCAGGAAGCCGTCCGTGGTGACCAGCGAGACCTTCGGGCTCGACGGCCAGCGCGCCAGCAATTCGGCGAGAATACGGGCGGTGGTCGACTTGCCGACCGCCACCGAACCGGCGATGCCGATGATGAAGGGCGTCTTGATCGCCCCGTCGACATTGAGGAAGCGCTTGCGCTGCTCGAAGAGGCTCTGCGACGCCTCGACATGGGCATAAAGCAGGCGCGACATCGACAGGTAGATGCGCCGGACCTCGTCGAGATCGACCGGGTCGTCGAGCGAACGCAGCCGCACCACCTCGTCGGCCGTCAGCGTCAGCGGCGTGTCGGCGCGGAAATCCGACCATTTGGCCGCCGAAAAACGCCTATAGGGCGACAATTCGCTGCCCGAAAGCTGGTCAAGAGGATCGGGATGCGCCGCCGGGCCGCTGCGCTTGATGGGCTGGTCCATCAGTTCTTCACCTCGGTTCCATTAGCATCGAGGAAGCCCGGCAGCGGATCGTTCCCGCTACCGGGCTGGTCTGCCTTGGGAGGAGCAAGACATGTGCGGACATGGCCAGTCCCGCCTCAGAGCGCCTTCTCGAGCTCCGGTAGAACCTCGAACAGGTCGGCGACAAGGCCGTAATCGGCGACCTGGAAGATCGGCGCCTCCTCGTCCTTGTTGATGGCGACGATGACCTTGGAATCCTTCATGCCGGCCAGATGCTGGATCGCGCCCGAGATGCCGCAGGCGATGTAGAGGTCGGGGGCGACCACTTTGCCGGTCTGGCCGACCTGCCAGTCATTCGGCGCGTAGCCGGCATCGACGGCGGCGCGGCTCGCGCCGACCGCAGCACCGAGCTTGTCGGCGACAGGCAGGATCACTTCCGTGAACTTCTCCGAGGAACCAAGCGCGCGCCCGCCCGAGATGATGATCTTCGCGGATGTCAGCTCCGGACGGTCGCCGCCCGACAGTTCGCTTCTGACGAAGGAGGACAGGCCCGGATCGGCTGCGGCCGAAACAGTCTCGACGGAGGCCGAGCCGCCCTCGCCCGCCGCGTTGAAGGAGGCCGTGCGCACGGTGATCACCTTCTTCGGATCGGTCGCCTGCACCGTCTGGATCGCGTTGCCGGCATAGATTGGACGCTTGAACGTGTCCGTACTCACCACCTCGACGATCTCGGAGACCTGCATCACGTCGAGCAGGGCGGCGACGCGCGGCATGATGTTCTTGCCGTTGGTCGTCGCCGCGGCGACGATCGCATCGTAGTCGCCGGCGAGCGACACGATCAGCGCCGCCATCGGCTCGGCCAGTTGCTGTTCGAGCGAGGCGTCGTCGGCGAGCAGCACCTTGGCCGCGCCGTCGAGCTTGGCGGCTTCATCCGCGGCAGCCTTGGCGTTGTGACCGGCGACCAGCACATGCACGTCGCCGCCGAGGGCGCTTGCCGCGCTCATCGCCTTGGCGGTCTGGTCGGACAGGGTTGCGTTGTCGTGTTCGGCAATCAAGAGGATTGTCATTGTCTTTGTCCCTTCCCTGTCCTTACAGCACGCCGGCTTCGTTCTTCAGCTTGTCGACCAGTTCGGCGACATCGGCGACCTTGACGCCGGCCTTGCGGCCCTCCGGCTCCTCGGTCTTCAGCACCTTCAGCCGCGGCGCGGTGTCGACGCCATAATCGGAAGGCGCCTTCTCATCGAGCGGCTTCTTCTTCGCCTTCATGATGTTCGGCAGCGAGGCATAGCGCGGCTGGTTGAGGCGCAGGTCGGTCGTCACGATCGCCGGCACCGCGATGGCGATCGTCTGCAGCCCGCCATCGACCTCGCGCGTCACCTTCGCGCTGTCGCCGGAAATCTCCACCTTCGAGGCAAACGTGCCCTGCGACCAGCCGAGCAGCGCCGCCAGCATCTGGCCGGTCTGGTTGGCGTCGTCGTCGATCGCCTGCTTGCCGAGGATCACCAGGCCCGGCTGCTCCTCTTCGGCCACGCCCTTCAGGATCTTGGCCACCGCCAGCGGCTCCACCGTGTCGTCGGTCTTGACCAGAATGCCCCGGTCGGCGCCCATCGCCAGCGCCGTGCGGATCGTCTCCTGCGCCTGCTGCGGTCCGATCGAAACCGCGACGATCTCCGAAACCGTGCCCGCTTCCTTCAGCCGGATCGCCTCTTCAACCGCGATCTCGTCGAACGGGTTCATGCTCATCTTGACATTCGCCAGCTCAACGCCCGACCCGTCAGCCTTCACACGCACCTTGACATTGTAGTCGATCACCCGTTTGACCGGCACCAATACCTTCATAGACCTTTTCCTTTCGTCTACCGAAGTCGCGGCAAGTCTTTCAGCGCGTATCCTCCGGTTTTCAGTTGAGCGACACATACGGACGTGGCGCGTTTCGCGCCTATCGCGATCAAGCCAGCACGGAAAGAATCAACCATTGCGCTGCCAAGGCCGGCTTCTCCATGCCCTCGATCTCGACCGAAACATCGTAGGTACAGATCGAGCTGCCGGCACCTTTCAGGGCAACATCGCGCAACGTGAACCGGCCGCGTACGCGCTTGCCCGCCGGCACCGGCGCCAGGAAACGGATATTGTTGAATCCGTAATTAATGTCCATTTGCGCGCCCTCGAGGGGCGGCAATGCGTCGAAGGACATCCGGCTCAACAGGGAAAGCAGCAGGAAGCCATGCGCAATTGTCCCGCCGAACGGAGACGATTGCGCGCGTATCGGATCGACGTGGATGAACTGGTCGTCCAGGGTTGTATCGGCAAAACCGTCAATTCTCGGCTGATCGACGACGATCCAGTCGGACACCCCGACCTCGTCGCCGATCATCGTCTTGTACCGATCCAGGGTTATCGGAATGCCCGCCATGCCTCAAAGAACCTCGAACAGGCCGGCAGCGCCCATTCCGCCGCCCACGCACATGGTCACGACGACATATTTCACGCCGCGGCGCTTTCCTTCGATCAGGGCGTGACCGACCATGCGGGAGCCCGACATGCCATAGGGATGGCCGATCGAGATCGCGCCGCCATTGACATTGAGGATGTCGTCGGGAATTCCGAGCGTATCCCGGCAATACAGGACCTGAACGGCGAACGCTTCATTGAGCTCCCACAGACCGATATCGTCCATGCCGAGACCGAACCGCTGGAGCAGTTTCGGCACGGCGAATACCGGGCCGATACCCATCTCGTCCGGCTTGGTGCCGGCAACCGCCATCCCGACATAGCGACCGAGCGGCTGCAATCCGCGCTTCTCGGCCATCGCGGCCTCCATCACCACGCAGGCCGACGCGCCGTCCGAAAGCTGGCTCGCATTGCCGGCGGTGATGCAACCGCCTTCCTTGACGGTCCGCAGCTTGGCCAGCCCTTCGGAATTGGTATCCGGCCGGTTCCCTTCATCTGCGACAAGCGTGACGGACTCGCTGCCAGTCTCTCCGGTCTCCTTGTTGACGACGGTCTTCTGCGCGATCACCGGAATGATCTCGCGGGCGAACCTGCCCGCCGCTTGGGCAGCGACGGTGCGCTGCTGGGACTTCAGGGCGTAGGCATCCTGCCGTTCCCGCGAAATGCCGTAGCGCTTCGCAACGACCTCGGCCGTATCGATCATCGGCAAATACGCGTCGTCATGCATGGCGACGAGTTCGTCGTCGACGTCGACGCGCAGCGCCTCGGTCTGAACGAGCGAGATGGACTCCACGCCGCCGGCGATGACGACATCCATGCGATCCACGATGATCTGCTTGGCCGCCGTCGCGATCGTCATCAGGCCGGACGAGCACTGGCGGTCCATTGTCATGCCGGAAACGCTGACCGGAAATCCCGCGCGCAAGGCGGCCATGCGGCCGACCGTATGCTGATGCCCCTGGGGCAAGGAACAGCCGAGCAGGCAGTCATCGAGTTCGGCCGGTTCTATGCCGGCGCGCTCGACTGCCGCTTTCAGGGCATGTGCCGCAAGCGTCGGAGACGATGTGGCGTTGAACGCGCCCTTGTAGGCGCGGCCGATAGGCGTTCTTGCGGTCGATACGATTACGGCGTCACGCATGCTCAGTTTTCCCCCGTCGTGTCGCGGCTATAGCCCGCATTCTGCAATTCAAGACGGCCCTGACGTTCGCCCGCTTCGGGAAGGATCTCGCCGTCGCGGCTAGTGATCTGGGTCCAGTTCTCGACAATCCGATCGGGCACGTCCGGCCCGTCGCCCAGAAACATTCCAGGCGTCAGGGTGACGTGGGCGGTCTCGAACGAACCCGCCCCCGCGCACAGGATCGTTCTGGTCGGAGCGTCCTCGCCCACCAGCGCGATCAATCCCGGGCTCACAAAATCGGGCCGCAGGAGATCGAGTTCGGCTTGCGGCAGCAGACCGTCCAGCATCTGCGTTGCCGCGGTCGGTGCGATGCAGTTGACGCGGATGTCGTTGCGGGCGCCCTCCAGGGAAAGCGTCTGCATCAGCCCGACGAGAGCCATCTTCGCCGCGCCGTAGTTCGACTGTCCGAAATTGCCGTACAGCCCGGACGACGATGTCGTCATCACGATGCGACCGTAATTGCGAGAGCGCATATGCTCCCACACTGCCTTGGTGCAGTAGACGGCCCCCATCAGATGCACGTCGACGACCAGCCGGAAATCCGCCAGATCCATCTTGGCGAACGTCGTGTCGCGCAAGATGCCGGCATTGTTGACCAGGATGTCGATTTTACCCCACTGGTCGATGACATGCTCGACCATCGCGTCCACCGCTTCCTGATCGGTAACCGAGGCCGCGACAGCCATCGCTTTGCCGCCGGCAGCCTCGATCTCGGATACGACGGCTTGGGCAGCATCCAGACCGAGATCATTGACAACTACCCGCGCGCCGCGCGCCGCGAGCAGCATGGCGTGCGAACGTCCCAGACCGCCGCCAGCACCAGTAACAATGGCGACCCTACCTGAAAGGTCGATCATGATATTTATCCTCTTGTCCGTTGAACTTGTTTAGGCCGCCCGCCCGTCAAACGGGCGCGACCTCAGGGATCGACCATCGGCGGCGGGCACGCATAGACAGCACCACCATCCACGGCCAAAACCTCCCCGACCACATAATCGCCGGCCCGGCTCGCCAGGTAGACAGCGGCCGCAGCGATGTCTTCCGGACGCCCAACCCGCCCCGCCGGGATGGCCGAGACATATTCCTCCGCCTTGTCGCGTGCAGCGCGATTCATCTCGGACGGGAAAGCACCGGGGGCTATCGCCGAAGCGACAATATTATCGCTGATAAGGCGCGAAGCCAGCCGCCGCATGAGATGCAGGATCGCCGCCTTGGAAGCCTGGTAGCTGTAGCTTTCCCAAGGGCTGACCCGCAGCCCGTCAACAGATCCGATGAACAGGACCTTGGCCGGAAGGTCCGGCCGGGCCGCCTTTTTCAAGGCCGGATGCAATGCCTGCGTCAGGAAAAACGGCGCCTTCAGGTTAATGTCCAGAACCTTGTCCCAGCCGCTTTCGGGGAATTCGTCGAACGCCGCCCCCCAAGCCGCACCCGCATTGTTGAGCAGGATATCGAGGCTACCCTCGCGCTCCGCAAAAGCAGCGGCCAACGCCCTCGCGCCTTCGACGGTCGAAATATCGGCAGGCAATGCATGGCAACCGGGCCCCATCTCCTCGGCGGCAGCAATGCACTGCTCGGCCTTGCGAGAGGAGATATAGACCTTCGCCCCCTGGGCCAGAAATCCTTCCGCCATCATCCTGCCGATACCGCGCGACCCTCCCGTCACCAGAGCCGTGCGCCCTTCCAGCGAAAATAGCGATGCCACGTCAAGCATGGATGCCCCCGATCAAAACAACACATTTCCTCCCGCGAGGAACTGGCATGTTCATATCGTGCAGCAGTCAGGTTGACAACATATTTTTGGACAGATGTACCATTTATTTTTCAGACACATGCACGCCGGATCACGACCGAAAAATCCTCCCTGGCGCCAGACAGGTCAGCCATGCCAGCCCCGGTCGTGATCGCGCGAATGAGCTTGCCGACGAAGAGTGCCTGGATATCGAGTACAGCGGTTCGATTGATATCGTGGCCCGCGACCGCCGCCAATCGACGACGCCAGGCGGCATATTGATCACCGAGGAAAGAGGCCAGTACCGGCCGCAGATCCGGATTCTGCGCCCCGCTCATCCAGACCGAATAATAGCCGATATTTTCCCGCGAAAACTCGAAAACCTCGCGCAGGAAAATTGCAGTCGTCAAATCGACCAAACGCATTTCCGTTATCGCGGCCGCCGCCGGATCACCAAGCCCCTCTCGATAGCGCGCCTTGGCGCGCTCGAACAACGCTTGTTGAGCCGTCTCCAGCAAACCGTGGATCGTCGGGAAATAGTAACTCGGACCGCTGCGCACCATGCCGCTCCTGTCGGCAACCGCCCCATAGGAAACCGCCGAAGCACCCTCATCGATCAATATGTCGATCGCGGCCTGAACGATCCTTTCCCTGACCTCCTTTGACCGCTCGCTGCTTTCAGCGCCGGTACGCCCCGCCTCCTCGAAAGAACGGGCGGCATCCCTTTCGACATGAGCTGCCAGCAGTGCCTTCAAATCCGTCCTGCCACTCAGCAATTTCTGAACTTGCGGCCGCGCGAAGGCGAGCGGAAGCAACAGGAAAATATGCCCGATTGCACGATCCACCGCGGCGGATACATTCTCCGGGCCTACATCCGAGCCGAGATGGGCGTCGATAGAACGCCAGATCGCGTCCAGTTGCGCAAACCAGTCCTGGGCGAGCATCCGTCCGGCCTCGCTGCGCCCGCCATACAGTACGATCTCGCACCATGCCAGCGATCTCGTCCTGTCGCGTTCGACCGCATTGAGCACGACCCGCGTCACAAGGTCTTCAAGATGCATGAACTCCGGCTGGAGACCACCGGATATCCGGCCCTCAAGCCGCTTGAACGCTTCAAGATACCCGGCAAGCAGCGTACGCGACGCCTCGGCCAGGATATCCCCCTTGGTCGCATAGTGATATGTCGTCGACGCGAGGCTGACATTGGCGGCCTTGGCGACCGCGCGATGCGTCAGACCCGCAACGCCGGATTGCGCAAGCACCGATATTGCACCATCTGCAATGGCCTGCCGGGCCTGAAGCGTCCTGGCTTGCACCGATCGTTGTTGTCCTTGCTTGTCCATTTTCCGGCAGCCAGCCCTCCCAAACCGGCACTATCGTAGACGTCCGGCTCGCTTCAACAAATCCGCTTAACCACCGAAAACCGTTTCGGATGCGTCCAGGCAGGTCGTATCCAATGATGCGCAAACCGAGAACCGTGTCCGCGCGAGGGGAAGTTCGTAGCGATAGAAGTAGCGGCAGGCAACGATCTTGCCGTCATAGAAGTCACATTCGGCATCCGACAGGCTGCCCGCGGAAACACGCTTGGCCGCGACCAACGCCTGGCGCAACCACATCCACGCGACGACTACATGCCCGAAAGCATCGAGATAGAGAGTCGCATTGGCCAGCCGACGAGCCGGATCGGCGCAATCGAGCAAAATCCCGGTCGTTTCGACCAAATCGGCCAGGCAGACATCGAGCTGTGCTGCCTCTTCGCGAAGCCGGTCCTGTTCCAGGGCCTGCGAAATGGTTTCGCGCATGACATCGACAAAACGCCGAAGCGTACTGCCGTCGTCGCCTCCGACCTTTCGGCCCAGCATGTCCAGCCCCTGAATGCCGAAGGTGCCTTCGTGAATATGGTTCAGCCTGTTGTCGCGATACAGGCGCTCGACGGGGTAGTCGCGCGTATAACCGTAGCCACCGAGGACCTGAATCGCCCATTTGTTGGCCTCCAGACAATGCTCCGAAGGCCAAGACTTCACAATTGGCGTCAGAAGACCGAGCAGTCTTTCCAGCCACTTCTTCCTTTCCGGGTCCTCCACGGTCGCCAGTTCGTCGACCAGCGTCGCGCAATACAGGCACAACGCCTGCGCCCCCTCGACGGCGGCCTTTTGCGCCATCAGCATCCGCCGGACATCGGTGTGTTGGATGATCGGCACCTGCGGACTGTCCGGATCCTTCCGGTCCGCGAACCGCCCTTGCAGGCGCGTCCTAGCGTAATCGGCCGAATAGAGGTATCCGCCAAGCGCCGACATCACCGACGCATGCCCGACGCCGATGCGCGCCTCGTTCATCATGTGGAACATATATTCGATACCGCGATGCGGCTCGCCGATAAGATAGCCGAGGCAATCCCCGTTCTCGCCGAAATTCAGGAGGCAATTGGTGATCCCGCGCTGCCCCATCTTGTGATTGAGGCCGGCCAGGGCGATATCGTTGCCGCAGCCGATGGCCCCATCCTCGTCCACGCGGCGCTTCGGGACGAGAAACAGGGAAATGCCCTTGGTGCCCGCGGGTCCGCCCGGGATTTTAGCCAGGACCATGTGGACAATGTTATCCGAGATTTCGTGCTCGCCGCCTGAAATCCACATCTTGTTCCCGCGAATGCGGTAAAGGCCGTCTTCGCCCGGTGTCGCAGTCGTGCGGATATCGGCAAGCGAGGATCCCGCCTGGGGTTCCGACAGGCACATCGTCCCGAACCAGCGCCCCTCGAGCATCGGCGGCAGAAATCGGTTTTTCAGTTCTTCCGATCCAAAGGCACAGAGCAGGTTGGCGGCGGCGATCGTCAGAAAGGCATAATTTGTCACAGCCGTGTTGGCACAGCTGAACATGCCGCTGACGGCAGTATGCAGCACCCACGGAGCTTGCAGGCCGCCGGCCGCCTCGGCAAAGGGCAACGAAAAGAAGCCCGCATCGGCATAGGCCGCGAGTGCGACGGCGGAACTCTCCGGCAGCACGACGCGGCCGTCGATGAAGCGCGGCTCGTCCGCATCCACTTCCGCCGCTATGGGCAGGAACTGCTCTTCGGCGATTTGCTGCGCCGTATCCAGAATCTGCGATATGGCCCCCCGCTCATAGGCTGCATATCGCGGGGTCTTCGAAATCCGCTCCACATCGAGCAATTCGAACAGGATGAAGTCGAGTTCACGGCGATCCACGATCATTGATTGACACGCTCCGGTTTTATCTCGGCGGGAAAGATAGGTCCTGCGTTGCAATATGTCGACATAATTTGTACGATTGTACTTTTTAATGATGGACGTGCAGCCAACAGCGAGGTCACGTCATGCAGACCACGCAACGATGCACAGGCAGCCGCGGCGGCAGGAGACGCGAAAGGACCGCGCGCCCAGGCACCGACCGATCGGCAAAGAGTGTGTGACTGGCACCGGACTGAAGAGATCGCCCGATAATTTCCGACGAAAAGAACGGCGGCCACAGCCGCCGTTCCGCGCGACATCGCCAGCGGGTTATTCGGCCCGCTCGAAGCGTTCCCGCAGTTCTCGCTTCAACGTCTTGCCGGAGGGATTCTTCGGTAGCGCATCGACGATCTCGATACGCTTCGGCACCTTATAGCCGCCTAGATGCTCCCGACAATATGTCATCATTTCCGCAGTCGTGACCTGTACATCAGACTTAGACACCATTGCAGCCACCAGCGCCTCGCCCCATAATGGATCGGAAATCCCGAGCACCGCGACTTCGCTGACCGCCGGATGATGGCTGATCACATCCTCGATCTCGCGAGGGTAGATGTTTATGCCGCCGCTGATGACCATGTCTTTCTTGCGATCGACCACATAAATGAAGCCTTGTTCATCACGGCGACCGAGATCTCCGGTGTGGAGCCAACCGTCGACAATAGTTTCCGCTGTCTCGTCAGGCATCTGCCAATAGCCAACCATCACATTGTCGCCGCGAGCGATAATCTCGCCGATCTCGTCCGGCGCAGTGTCGCTACCCTGTGTGTCGACGACGCGGAGGTCGACACCAAGGAGCCCCTTACCGATGGAGCCGGCCGCCCGTTCGTGGTCCTCCGCCGTCAGCACTGAGAAGTGGGATGTCGATTCCGTCAATCCATAGGATTGATATAGCCGGTTGCCAAACTGCCGCAGTGCCTGTTGCAGACGCCTTCCGGTGATTGGCGCTGCCCCATAGGCAATTCGTTCAATCGAGGAAAGATCGAAGGATTCGAAGTCCGGTAAATCCATCATCTGGTAGAGCATTGTTGGAACAGCGAAGAAGAATGTCACGTTCTCCGTATCGATCAGTTGCAGTGCCTTACGGGGATCGAAATGCCGCTCAAGGATCGTCGTCCCGCCATAAGTCAGATGCATCGTACTGTGGGACATGGCAGCGTGATACATGGGACTCATCTGCAGATTGACGCTTTCGCGCCTTGGCAGGAACACTGATGCGACATGCTCAATATCACTGATATAGTTACCGTGACTAAGGACGACACCCTTGGGCTTGGATGTCGTCCCGCTGGTATAGAGCAGCGCCGCCACCGAAGAACGATCGATTCCACCGGGGTTCGGCATGTCAGCAGGAACATCGGACCATTCAAAGAAGTTCGCGCATCCCGGCAATTCTCCATCGGTCACAATGATCTGCTCTAGCGACGCCACGTCCCTGCGCGCGCTACTGATCGTTGCGTCATACTTAGCGGCGGCAATGATAACTTTGGGTTGCGCATCCTGAAGCAGCACACTGTGCTCGGTAGGATGCAGACGCCAATTGAGCGGCGCGAAAATCCCGCCACTGCCGGTTATGGCGTAATAGCACTCAAGGAATTCGGGCACGTTTTCCATCAGGACAGCGACACGGTCGCCGGGCCGAACGCCCGCATCATGCAGAGCGCGCCCCACAGATGCGACACGGTCCCGAAACGCGGCATGAGTGACGCGCCTGTCGCCGGCGATGATCGCAAGTCGTTCATCTTCGATATGTGGATTGTTGAAGATCACATCACGCAATGTCTTGAATGTCACTGGAACTGCTTCCCGTATGCCGTAGGTTTTTAGGCGCTGCCATACTGTTTTAGTATTTCGCGAGCGATGATGATCTTCTGGATTTCGGTCGTCCCGGCGCCGATTTCGTGGTGTTTCGCGTCTCGGTAGTAACGCGCGACGGGATACTCTTCCATATAGCCATTGCCACCAAAAATCTGGATGGCGTCGGACGATGCCTGCACTGCCATCCTTGATGAATAGAGCTTAAGCATTGCCGCTTCGCACGTGACAACCTCTTCGCGCTCAACCGCTCGCATCAGACGGTAAAGCATCGTCCGGGAGAGTTCGATTCCCGTAGCCATTTCGGCGATCTTTTCCTGGATGAGCTGATACTGAGAAATGCGCTTGCCGAAAACGACACGCTCCTGCGCGTATTTTGCGGCGGCGTCCAGACAAGCCTGGGCGATCCCGATATTGGATGCGCCTTCCAGCACGCGCTCGACATCGAGCGACTCCATCAGGTAGTAGAACCCCCTGTTCACCTCGCCGAGAATATTTTCTGCGGGAACCCTGACATTGTCGATGAAGACCTCGCCGGTGGGCGAACTTTTCATGCCAAGTTTTTCGAATGGCTTGCTTGTCGACAAGCCGTCAACACCACGCTCCAGAATGAACCACGTTCCGCCGTTAATTTCGCGATCCTTGCCGTCGGTGCGCGCAATAACGAGAATGAAGTCCGCTACAGGGGAATTGGTGATGAAAATCTTGTGGCCATTAACGATGTAATCGTCGCCATCGCGCCGCGCTTGGCTGCGCGCGCTCAGAGCGTCCGAACCTCCCTTCGGTTCAGTAATCGCCATGGAGCCGATCTTTTCGCCGCGAAGAACCGGCTCAAGATATTTCTGCTTCTGCTCTTCGGTTCCGTGACGCGCTATCGCTCGGGCGAAGAGCACGATGTCGGCAAAAATCGAGATATCGAGTCCGGCATTGATACGCGCCATCTCTTCGCTGACGATCGCCCGGCTGGTGATCGTGAAACCGCCCCCTCCGTATTTTTCCGGGAAAAACGTTCCCAACAATCCAAGCCGCCCCATTTCGCGCATTAGCTCCATGGACAGCATGCCAGTTGCTTCCATTTCCGGCGTGGCCGCCGCCACTTCATTCTCCATGAAGCGCCGCGCCATCCGCTGAAGCTCGATTTCATCATCAGTTAGGTAGCTTTTCGCTCCGAGGGAATGCACCTGCAGTCTCCGATCTTGGCTGAGTTGATTTTCAGGAAATCGCGAAAAGACTACGCAGCCGTTCCACGTCTTTTTCTTCCATCCGGGTGCCGAATCCAGCCCGGCTGTATTCCGGTATTGCGAGCTTCTGCGTCAGATCGGCCCGCATTTCCGTGCACTTGAGGCCGACGCTCAGGCAATCGAATATCGGCACCGCACTGCCATGCAGCCGGGAAAGGCCGGCTGTCGAAGCGATCACGCTTAGGCCCGCGCTGCCGATCACGATGGCGGTGGCGCCGTCATCCACCAACCGCGCCGCGACGCGCTCGATTTCTTCGGCGACCTCGCCGGGATTGAGGAAACCGCTGGTGAACGCTTCCTTGGACGGAATACTGATACGCCCGACACCGGACAGGCGATCGCGCAGCCCGGCCGCGCCGACCATCATGTCGCAATATTCGGCCCAGGAGCGATCCTCGACGGTCACGATTCCAATCTTGTAACCATAGGTGCAGGCGAGATGCAGCGACGCCTCCATCGGCCCAACGATCGGTATGCCGGCAATGCTGCGCGCCTCCGCGACGCCCGGATCGCCGGAACAAGCCACCATCGCCGCGTCGAAACCATCGCGGTCCGCCTCGATAAAACGCTCGACGACATCGACCCTGTTGAGCAGGGTCGGATAAGCGAAGACGGTATCCGTCGCCCGCTTCAAATGCCCGACATAGCGGTGAACGAGTTCGGTGTCGTCGCGCTTGATCCGGCTGAAATTCCGGTCGATCAAAGCCGTATACGGGCCCGAGACCTCTTCGCAATTTACGTGAACCACACAAATCTTCATTGCGGCCTGTCCTTCTTTTCTAAAACTCGTGCTCAAGCGCCCCGGAAGTCGGGAGTTCTTTTTTCGAGGAATGCGGCAACGCCCTCGGCGACGTCTTCGGACCGGAACAATCCTCCGAACAGGCCAGCCTCCAGCTTGAGCGCGTCGGCCAGGGCCATTTGCGTGCCAAGATTGACAGACCGCTTGGCCGCCGCGACCGCCAGCGGCGCATTGGCATTAATCCGCTGCGCGAGATCGAGCGCCGCATCGAGAACTCCGCCGGCAGGCGTCACTTCATCGACAAGTCCGATCGCCTGCGCCTTGGCCGCATCGATCCGCTCACCGCTGAACAGCATGCGCTTCGCCATGCCGGTGCTTACCAGGCGCGGCAGGTACTGGGTTCCGCCAGCACCGGGAATGATCCCCAGCGTGACCTCGGGCAGGCCGAATATGGCCCGCTCGTCGGCAATTCGAATGTCGCAAGCCATCATCAGTTCGCAACCGCCACCGAGGGCCGCGCCATTGACCGCCGCAATGACCGGCACGGACAATTGCTGCAAGGCGTTCTGCATGTGCTGTATGCCGAGCGCATAGGTTTCCGCCGTGGAACAGTCGAGGGTCCGGAAATGAGCGATGTCGCCGCCGGCGACAAAGCATTTCCCTTCCCCGGTCAGCACAAGCGACCGCACCGACTGGTCGCCGGCAACAGCGGTTTCGATTACCGCGTGGATTTCCTCCGCTACCGCGGGATGCAGCGCATTAACAGGTGGATTGGCGATCGTGACGATCACCGTCGCATCCGATCGTTCAACTCTTACTCGCCCGCTCTCCAACACTGCCTCCAATTCCCAGATTCGCATTATTGAAACGAACGACCGTTATTATCTTGATTTCCTTGTCGCTGTCAAGCACATTTGCGTGCATGCCGCGTTCGAACACCGAAACGGTTCCTTGCAAACATCCATCACGCCGGAGGCCAGACATGGAAAACATAGGGAAAATCGCGCTCGTCACGGGGGGAGCCGGAGGCATCGGCACGGCGACCTGCCGCAAGCTGGCGAGCGACGGAAATCACGTTGTGGTCGCCGATCTCGATCTCGCGGCGGCGCAACGAACGGCGCAGGCAATGGCCGATGACGGCCTATCCGCCGAGGGTGCGCAACTCGACGTGACCGACCGCGCCGCATGTGAAGACCTGATCGTCGCCACCATAAGCCGGCTCGGCTCCCTGGACATTTTGGTCAACATGGCCGGCGTCGTCCGCAACGACTTGCTGGTCAAGGTAAAGGACGAGGATTTCAACCTGACCATCGCCTCGCATGTCGGCGGCACATTGAATTGCATGCGCGGCGCCATCCCGGGCATGCGCGACCGTAACTACGGCCGCATCGTCAACATGAGCTCCGTCGCCGCCCTCGGCTCCATCGGCGGCACGGCCTACGGCGCCGCCAAGGCCGCAATCGAAGCGATGTCAAAATCCGCTGCGCTTGAGACCGCCAACCGCGGCCTCACGGTCAACTGCATCGCGCCCGGCCTCATCGACGCCGGAATGTTTCGCACCGTCCAGCAGGAATTCCAGGACGAGGGCATCGCCAAAACGCCGATGAAACGCCCCGGCACCCCGGACGAGATCGCGGCCTGCATCGCGTTTTTGGCCTCGCCTGCCGCCAGCTTCGTAACCGGTCAGACGCTGCATGCTTGCGGCGGGCTCAGCGTCGGCTTCTGAGCGACCCTGGAGGTCGGGTGTCAGAGCCGCCGGAATCTCAACCGAATTCTCGGTAGAGTTCCCGCCCGATCAGCATGCGCCTGACCTCCGCCGTGCCCCCGCCGATTTCGAACAGCTTGGCGTCGCGCACCAGCCGTTGGGCGCTGAATTCGTTGCTGTATCCGTTCGCGCCGAGCGCCTGCATGGCCTGCAACGCGACTTGCGTCGCATTTTCAGCCGCGAACAGATAGACCGAGGCGGCGTCTTTGCGTGTCAGGCGCCCCCGGTCCGCCGCCGACGCCGCGGCCCTCACATAGGCCCGCCCGGCATTCAGCTGCGTGTACATGTCGGCCATCTTTCCCTGCATCAACTGGAACTCGCCGATCGGCTGGCCGAACTGCTTGCGCTCATGCACATAGGGAAGGACGAGATCCATCGCCGCCTGCATGATGCCTATGCATTGCGCCGCGGCGATGACGCGCTCGTAATCGAGCCCGCCCATCAGGACGCTAACGCCGCCATTGACTTCGCCGATGACATTTTCCTCCGGCACTTCGCAATTCTCGAAAACGAGCTCCGCGGAACCCGAGGCTCGCATGCCGAAAAGATCGAGCTTGCGCCCGACGGTCATGCCTCCGAACGATTTCTCGACCAGGAATGTGGTGATGCCGCGTTTTCCTGCCGACGGATCGGACTTGGCGTAGACCATCACGAGATCGGCGTTGGCCGAATTGGTAATCCAGAGCTTGTTGCCATTCAGCACCCAGCGAGTACCCTTTTTCGTGGCCGTCGTTCGCATACCGACAAGGTCGGAGCCCGCCTCGGCCTCTGTCATCGCGATAGCCGCGATCATCTCTCCCGACAGCAGTTTGGGATAGTAGCGCCGGCGCTGGTCGTCGGTACCGTTCTTGCGCAGTTGATCCATAACCAGGCTGGAATGCACGCCGTAGGACATCGCGACGGCCGCGCTAACGCGCGCCATCTCTTCCAGGATGACGGTGTGGGCGCTGTAACCCAGTCCCAGCCCGCCTTCGGATTCCGGCACCATGACGCCCATGAATCCCATCTCGCCCAGTTTGGGCCAGAGATACTCGTGAAAACGGTCCGCGCGGTCGTATTCATCGACCTGCGGCGCCAGCTCAGCCAGAGCGAAACTGCGCACGGCCGATCGCAATGCGGTGAACTCTTCGCTTTCGTTCAGGTCGAGCATAATAGTCATCGGCAACCCCGAGTTGGTGCAATGTGGTTAGAATTCGTGAGCTAAGGCACGCTAATACAGCCTCGCATTGGCTGGAGCGGCTCACGACCGAATTGAAGCCACCATTCAGGAGAACGGTTCAATCCAATCGTCAACAGTTCCAGTGGCGCCGGGAACCTGCTCGGTTCCCGGTGCCAGCCCCGTCACAGTCCGTAGGCGTTCTCGTCAACCTTGTTGTAGACTTCGCTCTTCAGAAGCTCGACCAGCGCCGCCTCGTCCTTGCGGTCGACATTCGACAGCAGGCCTTCCCAGCGCTTGTAGCCAGCCTCGAAGTTATCGATCAGCGATTGCGCCGTCGCCGCAGAAACACCGCGCCCCTTCGCTGAGCTGGCAGCAAGATTGGCGATATAGGACGTCTTGAAATCGGCGAATGCCTTTTTCAGGCTCTCGCCCGGCTCCACCTTGGCCAGGTTGCGCTCCCAGGAGCCTTCATACGCCGTCGCTTCCTGCCCGTCATAATCGAGCTGGCAGCGCACCATCGCCAAGGCCATTTGATCAAGCAGCCGGCGGCGCTGCGCCGGCGTAAGGGACCGCCAGCTGTTCTGGTTATAGGCCCACGCAGCACCTGATGTGTGCGTCCCCATCGGCAAGAGGGTAATCGTCTTGGCCACTTCCCACAGCTTGTAGCCGGTGCTGAGATTCGTGGCGTCCGTCATGACGCAGTCGATCGAGCCGCGTTCAAGGCCCGTGTAGACTTCCGTGATCGGCACGCTGACCGGTACGGCGCCAGTGAACTTCATGAATTCCACGTGGCTTCCGGCCGCGGTGCGCACCTTCAGACCCTTCAGATCGGCAACTTCATGCACCGTCGGGACGCAGGCAAAGATATAGGGCGGCGTGCTGTAGGCACCGCCATATATGACACCGTTGCCGTTCCATTCACCCTGGAGATGTTCATTGTTGAAACTCAGTTCCGCCAAGGCGAAGGCAGCGGCCATAGTATCGGAAACGATGAGGGAAGCATCGTTCAGAACGTTGCTGAGAGGCAGGTCCGCCGGGGTGTAGGCTCCGATGATGCTGCCGACATCGGCCACGCCATCGCGCACACCGCTAAGGGTACCATTCGCCGGCAGGAGCGAACCGCCGATATACAGGTCGAACACCAGGTCTCCACCGCTGGCTTCCTCCACCGATTTGGTGAAATTGATGTAGTTGTCAATCGTCAGGATATGCGTGGGACTGGCCCACATGCTGGCCGTCAGCCGGGTTTCGGCCGTGGCAACGGACGTGCTCGCGAGCAGGCCCAGCGCGACAGCGATTCTCATCTTAAATTTCATTACTTCTACTCCTCCATTTGAGATTGGTCATTGCATGATCCCGGGCAACCAAAGACTGATTGCCGGAAAGATGATGAGAAGCGCGAGGGTCAAAAGATCGACTGCGATGAACCAGAGCGACCCTCTGAACATGACCGACAACGGAATCCGGTCCCCGAGCGAGCTCTTCATGACGAAGACATTCATGCCAAGCGGGGGGCTGATGAGGCCGATCTCGAGCAGCTTGATCAGAATGATGCCGAACCAAATCAGGTCGATATTGAGCGCCTGAAGCATCGGCAGCACGACCGGAATGGTTAGCAGGATCAACGAGATGCTCTCGATGAACATTCCCAGGATCAGAAACGAAACCCCGATCACGATGATCAGCGATATCGGGCCCGCCGTGTATTGCAGCAAAACCGAGGAAAGGAAGTCCGGCAAGCCCGACAAGGCCATGAATGTCGAGAGCATGGAGGCGCCAATCGCTATGATGAATATCGTTGCGGTCCCCGCGGCCGTGTCGATTGTTGCCCGGACGAATATCGCCCAGGTCATCTTCTGGCGCACCATCGCAATCAGGATCGCGACGAACGCGCCCACCGCGCCCGCTTCTGTCGGCGTGAAAAACCCGGCGCCGATGCCGCCCAGAACCGCAGCTATCAATGCCGGCAACGGCCAGACATCAAGGAGTGTGCGCCACTTCTCGGCCCAGCTGTAATTTTCGACCGAACGCGGCGCCAATTCGGGACTCGCCCAGCAGCGCACCGTGATCATCGCGATATACATCGCAGCCGACAGGATCCCCGGAAGGACGCCGGCGACGAATAGCGCGCTGATCGAGGCATCTGTGAAGATCCCGTAGAGGATCATCAAAATGGAAGGCGGTATCAGCGAACCCAGCGTGCCCGCCGCCGCGACGCAGCCGCAGGCCAATCCGGGCTGATAGCGCGCCTTCAACATCTCCGGTACGGCAATCCGGGAAAAGGCCGCCGCAGTCGCCACACTGGAGCCTGAAGCGGATGCGAAAAGCGCCGAGGCAATAACCGTCGAGGAAGCGAGGCCGCCAGGCACGCGTCCGAAGAACATGCGCATGGCGGAGAACAGGCCCGATGTCAGCCGCGCTTGGCTCGCCACATACCCCATGAGCAAAAAGGTCGGAATGGCGGACAGGTTCCAGTCGGTGATAAAATTGAACGGAACGATGGTCAGGATGCTCCATGCCGCCTTGAAACTGGTAAGAGCGCAGATGCCAACAAACGAGACCAGCGCGAGCGCGACGCCGATCGGCGTGCGAATGGCGATCAGAAACAGCGCGACGGCAATGCCGATAAGACCGATTTCAATGCGATCAGTCATACCAGACCATCCTCGATATCTTCGGTCGCCAGTTCCTGTTCATCGACAAGAACCGGACGTTCCAGAAGCGTTTCTGAAATTAGACGAACAATGACGATCAACGTCACAAGCGCGAAGCTGAGCGGCAAAGCGAACCGCGAGGGCCAGATAGCTACCTGATAGTAGCCCTGCACCATCTCGCCTTTCGCATAGGCGTTCAGCGCATGCCCCCCGCTGGCAAAGGTCATCAGTCCAAAAAAGGCGATACAGGCGACTTCCACCAAGGCGTGCATCACCCGCTGAGCCCAGGCCGGCGCGATGTTGTAAAAAATATCGACGACGATGTTCTGGTTCTTCAGCTCGACAAAAGGCAGGGGAAGAAACACGACCGCAACCATATAATAAAACGCGACAACTTCCGTCGTCGCCGGCGCCGGCATCGAGAGCAGCTGCCGGCCAATCACATCCGCCACGACATGCAGCATCATGAGGCCAAGCACCGCCGCCGAAGCATATTCGAGCAGGCGCGCCACCTTCTTGATGAAAAAGATCACGAACACCTCCCTATGATCGGGGAAAGATGCCGGATCGTTTCGGCGCGACGCGCCCGATGGAACAACAGACCGGTCACACGCCCCCCGCATATTCGATTGCCATACCTTACGGACATTGCCGTACACAGCAACGCCCGCGCGGACGCCGCCCGAATGACAAAACAATAACATACGTTCGTTTTTAAATAAAGCATGATTTTTGCGACTCCAACAGCCGTTCTACCGGCGAACAACGCCGGCAAACGACAGCTTGAAACCCTTGTATTCCGGGTAGATCAGACGGTGTCACGGCGTGAGAATCACGCCACGAAGTGAAGCGGGAACGCGGTATTTACCCACCCCCTTGCCATGCGCCACAATGTCTGAATCCATGACGGTATGGATCGGACTGATTTGCAGCAGCTGAGCAAGGACGAATTGATCGAGATGGTGCTTCGGCTCCAGCGTCCTGCCAAGGATTCTCGGACGTCTTCC
>NZ_NVXQ01000037.1 GCF_002733955.1 Hoeflea sp.
CCATCGCTTGATGAGCAATTCCAGACTCTGGCTGACGCCTTCTGACCGCATATCCGAAACGGCTCTTTCTCGGCCATATCCAAAATTTGCAACAGAACCTGACCGAATGGCGTCAGCTTGCGAGTTGAAAGTATCGCAACGGATTTTCGTCGATCGGTGTTCGTTTCTCTGACAATGCCCGCCAAAGCGCTCTATGAGCGACCGGCATCATTCATGGCGTTATAGCGGTAAGGGGCATACCCCTCATCAGGTGAATGGGTGCGGTGGAAGGCCGTAAGCGCGGACATCATGGTAGCCACCATCCGGTCGGCCTTGCGCTCGACTTCGGTCATTGGCGCGGACAGGATGTCGGCGATTTCAGCCAGCACTGCATCCCTGTCGATGGTGATAACGCGGCCGTTGTCGACGACCAGGCGTCCGCCGACATAGACCTGGCGGATCGCTGACTTGCTGCCGCGATGGAGCACTGCATCGGCAATCGGGGTGCGGGGATCCAGCACCGGGCGGCCGATTTCGGACTTGCTCATCAACACGATATCAGCCTGCCGGCCGATCTCCAGACGCCCGGTGATCTTGCCGAACCCTACCGACTTTGCGCCGTGCTCGGTCGCCATGGTCAGCACGCGGGAGGCCTCCAGCCGGTCATTCCACATGCCGGTTTCGCGGTGCAGCGCCCAGACCAGTTTCATCTCGATGGTCATGTCCCGGTCATCGCAGATGTTGGACTGGTCGATGCCAAGCGCCACCGGAATGTTGCGCCGCTGCATTTCATTGACCGGGGCAATGCCGCTGCCAAGCCGCAGGCCCGAGCTTGCATTGTGGCAGACCATGCAGCCGCAATCGGACAGCCGGTCCAGATCATCGCGGGTCAACCAGTTGCCGTGGCCGATGGTGAGTTCCGGTCCAAGGCATCCCAGCCGGTCAAGATGCTCGACGGCTGAGCATTCAAATCGCGACCGTGCATAGCGCGCCTGGCGTTCGGTCTCCAGCAGGTGCATGTGGATGCTGGCGCCATGAGAGCGCGCTGTGGCGAATATCATTTCCAGACTGGCGTCGCTGCACCAGTGCAGGTTCGCCGGCGCAAGGTTCATTCGCACCATGTCAGGGCTGCGCTTGGACCATTTGCGATGCTGCCGGCTGAAGAAATCCATGTAATCGCGGGTCGGTGTCTGCGCGGCCTGCATCGACGGCGCAAGCCAGTTACGGACCTCTTCGGGCAGAGCCGCAAGCACTTTAGCGTCGTCCTCATAGGACAGGATATTCTGGTCGCGGATCATGAAACAATAGCCGCTGCGCATGCCTATTTCGCCATAGGCGGAGACGATTTCGTCGGTGGCGCGATCCCAGTTTTCGACCGGACCGGACAGCCCGGAGTTGATGTGCTGGACGGTGGTGGTGCCGCTTTCCAGCATCTCGATCGCCGAATAGAGCGTATCAAGCCTGAGATTCATCTGCCGCATCTTGCGGAATTGCGGCAACCACAGTTCCAGCGCCGCGAAGGGCACGCCCATCATCAAGGGAGTGAGGCCGAAATGATGGTGTGAATTGGTAAAGCCCGGCATGGCGACAATATCCTGGCCGCCTCTGACTTCAAGTTCCGGATTGTCCAGTGTCAAATCGCCAACCGTTCCGACCGCGACAATCACCCCGTCCTTGATCAGCACCGCGCCGTCATCAATGACATGAATAGCCCCGGATGCATCTGCGCCGGTAAGAATATGGGCAGCCGAAAGGATGAAGTCCGGGTGAGGGATATCTGCAAAACCCATTCGTGATCCTCTGGAAATAAGTGGCGAAAACGTTCGTGAAATCGCGTCGGGGGCCATTTCGATGGCCCCCGACACTCATCTCATCCGGGGAAGCCTATGTGATCGAGCCGACCACGCCTTCGATGAGATAGTCTGTGCCCCACAGCGCTCCGTCATAAAGCCCGAGCGTGCCCTCGACCACGACGTTGCCCTTGTTGTCCTTGAGCGGTCCGACGAAGATCGGGGTGCCTTTCTTGAGTTCCTCGATAGCGCCGAGTGCTGCGGACTTTCCGGCTTCGCTGCAGCCCGCGCCAAACGGCGAGGACGCAACCATGTCGCGGTCGTAGCCGCCTTCGTTGACGTTCGGAATGGCTTCACCCTTGGTGATCAAGCCGGCATATTCGGTGTAGACGGTACCCCATTTCAGCTCGGCGCCGGTGATGAAGCCGTTCGGTGCAAGCGGCGACTGGTCGGCATTGTGGCCGCAGGTCTTGACGCCACGGGCTTCGGAAGCCTCGACAATCACCTTCGGGCTGTCGACATGGCAGGCGATGATATCGCAACCGACATCAATGAGCGCGTTGGTGGCTTCGGCTTCGCGCACCGGCAGCGACCACTCACCGGTCATGATCAGGCGGACTTCCGCATCTGGATTGACCTTTTTCACCCCGAGGGTGAACGCATTGATGTTGCGCAAGACCAGAGAGATGGGCTTGGCAGCGATGAAGCCGATCTTGTTGGATGTGGTCGACAGGCCGGCGGCAATTCCGTTTACATAATGAGCCTGATCCAGATAGCAGAAGTAGCCGCCAAGGTTCATCGGATGCTTGTCAGCGCTCCACAGACCGGTCGGATGGCGGAATTGCACATCGGTATACTTGCCAGCCATATCGATCATGAAGGGGTCGAAATATCCGAACGAGGTCGGGAACAGCAAATTGACGCCATCGAGATTGATCATCGATTCCATCGATTTCGACACTGCCACAGTTTCGGGCACGTTTTCTTCCTCGACCACGGTGATGCCGGGCAGGTCGCGCAGTGCCTGCGCGCCCACGGCGTGGGCCTGGTTCCATCCGAAATCGTCTTTCGGGCCGACATAGATCATGCCGATGGTGGTGTCCGCTGCGCGGGCCGGCAGCAACCCGCCGCCGAGAACCATTGCGCTTGCGGCAACCGAGGTGCCCAGGAAGCGACGCCGGTCAATCATGTAAGAAGAAGTCATCTCTCGTTCTCCGTGTTTTGTTTGTTCACTACGCCTTCAGGCGCTTTCCTCCGGGCGGCAATTGCTCAACGGTGTGTCTTGTTTTTATTGTTCCCCTGCCGGATTTTCCGGTTCTGCGGAGTCGTCGAGATTCTTGGTATTGGTTTCCCAGTCAGCCACCGACATGGTCGCAAGCGTGAACTGGTCGCGGATGGTCGAGTAGTCGTGGCCACCCAGGCGGCCTATGGCATCCATGCGTTTCTGGTCGACATGCTTGTTGTGCGGATTGACGCAATCCCGTCGGATGAAGACACCAACGACCTCGCCAAGGATGATTTCACGAGACTTTCCAATCTCGAGGGTGATGTAGCGCTTGCATTCAAGTGCTGCAGGCGCCTCAAGTATGCGCGGGCAGCTCACATGCACGCCGGGGACCTGCGTCAGTCCTGCGATATCGAGTTCGTCCACGTCCGACGGAAACGGCACCGCGCAGATGTTCATCGCGTCGATCATCGCCTGATCGACTATGTTGATCGTGAACTGCTCGGTCATCCGGACATTGTGTCCGGTGTCCTTGAAACTCATGTCGGCGTTGTTTTCGACGCCGATTGCCACAATCGCAGGATCGCCGGACAGCGCATTGAAAAAGCTGAAGGGTGCGGCATTGACCAGGCCGTTTTCATCGACCGTCGTGACAAGTGCGATCGGGCGCGGGATCACCGTGCCGGTGATCAGCTTGTACTTGTCACGGCCGCTGAGCTCGGAAAAATCGAAATGTGCATGGCTGGCCGGCGATTCAAAGTTCATCGGTTTTCCTTGATGACTTGCAGGTTTGGCCGGCCCCGGCCGGGTGCGGGTTTTTCTGCCGGGGCGCTTCCGCCTTCGACGTAAGGCGAGAGCATGTCGGCAAGCGTTCGGGGGGAGGCGTCAGGGGAGGTGATCAAGGCGCGGGCCTCGACCTCGCCCAGGTGGTGATGCATCAGATCCCACGCTTTGGCGGCGTCTCCCGCAGCTATCGCATCAATGATTTCCCGATGTTCATGGACGCCGCAATCAGCCGAATGCGGTCGCCCGAAAACCGCGAGGATCACCGAGCAGCGGGAAACAACATCGGAGACGAAGCGCGAAAGCAGCGGGTTGCCGGACATCTCCGCAAGAAGCGTGTGGAACTCACCGGCCAGTCGAATGGATGTGGGGCTGTTGCCCGCTTTCGCAGCCTCCACTTCCTTGGCAACGTGCGCTTCGAGCCTTGCGGCGTTTTCCTCAGACCAGCGTTTGATGACCAGGTTCACCACTTCCCGCTCCAGCGCCTGGCGGACTTCGAAAGCCGCCACGGCATCGTCGAGGCTGGGAATGGCAACGGTGGCGGGTCGTTTGCCGCCGATCTCGATCAGTCCCTCGGCATTCAGGCGGCTGAAGACCTGCCTGACCAGAGTCCTGCTCATCGAAAACAATTGCCCCACCTCGTCCTCGGGAAGCTTGTCTCCGGGACGCAGCGCCTGCTCGATGATGGCGCTCTTGAGTGCCATGTAGGCCTGATCAATTCTGCTGGGCTTGTTGCTCATGTTGCGTTCGCCTTAGCTGCCGTATTGTATGCAAAATAGCATGTTTCTTGTATCGATCAAATGTCTATTTATTGGGCGGTTGATGCCTAAAGATGAGGCGATTTGGTTGATGTGAAGCCGTCTTCTGCCATTCATTCCCGATGTTTCACCTTTCAAATTCGTACTTGCGCCAGAAATGAGTGGTAGCAAGAAAACAAAATCGTGTATACATGAATTTGAGTTCAAGCATACGACGGAGAAACAAGATGGCAGGGAAAACACTCAGGCTGTGGCTCAACCACCAGCAGCGAGCGCTGTTGGAGCGGGCTGTCGAGGATGGCGCGGCGCCGTCGCTCGAGGCACTGGTCCGGCGCGCCATCGCCGAAAGCGAGCCTTTGCCCGCCGGTCAGTCGGAGGTGAAATGATGTCCGAGCGTCAGCCCAGGTTTGAATGGATTATGGAGCCGGGAACCGGCAAGGCGCTTGAAGTTCGCAAGGGCCAGATCCTCAGGATCGAGCAGGTGCTCGGCGCGCAATGTGTCGATTTCAACTGCTTCAATCTGCATGACTACAAGGAATTCATGCATTGCGGACGAACCCGTACGGTTCACGGGTTCAATCCGGGCAAGGGGACCTATCTCTGGTCGGCGCCGCCGCGCGAACGGGCGATGATGTACATCGCGGAAGACACCTACGGCCGCAATGATGTGTTGTTTCCCCGCTGCAGCGCTTACCTCTACGAAAGCGCCTATGGCTATCACACGCACACCAATTGCCACGATATCCAGTCCGAGGCGCAACGCGAATATGGGCTGACGCCGGACGATGTGCACGACAGCTTCAACATGTTCATGTGCACAGAGGTGACGCTTGAAGGCAGCGCCACCATTACCCGTCAGCAGTCGAAGCAGGGCGACCACATTGACCTGATTGCGCTGATGGATGTGCTGGCGGTCCCCAATGTCTGTGGCGCTGACGTCATGCGCACCAGCAATTTCGGCCTCAAGCCGATCAAGTTGCAGATCTTCGATGCGACCGACGAGGAGATGGCCGCCATTCCGCAGACGCCGACGCTCAATAGCCAGCGGACGCCGAAGGATTTCGTCAATTCTCAAATCAAGGCCACTCGCGAACTTGTGCCCGATGCGGCCTATGTGCCGCAATTCGTCAACACGCCCTTGCAGGAAACGCCGGTCGACATCGACCTGGATGAGAAAGAAGTGGCAAGATTCGAGGCGCTGGCGCGCCGCAGCATCTATGGTAACGACGACGCTTCCTCGCTCCGCGATATCGTGTTTTCCTGGTGGGAAAACCGTTACCTCAATTCGGCCAGCGGTGCGCCGCGAATCTCTGCCCAGAAGAAATGACGGCAGTCACAAGAGGCTTTCGCATCAACCATCCGGCGGCCGATGTAAGAGCGGCGCCGGCCGCGAGAAGCTCTTGCGGCCGGCTTTCCAGCCACGCAGCGCCGGAGCAATTTCCCGGATCGCCGAGACCGGGTCGGCCGCATCCAGAACCACGATATCGGCCGGCCCGCCAAGCCTGAGACCGTAAGGCAATTGCAGAATCTTCGCCGGAGCGCCGCTGACCATAGAGAATACGGTGCTCAATTCATCGTCGCGCGAAAGCTGCATCACGTTGGCGTAGAGGTTGGCCATGCGCGACAGCGAGGCGTCGCCGTAAGGCGTGAACGGGTTGAGCACATTGTTGGTGGCGATGGCGGCGGTCACGCCTGCTTGGGCGAAAAGATGCGCAGGCGCGACGCCGCGAGGCACATTGTGATCCTGCTCCCGTCCCATAAGGAATAGGTCGGTGGATAGCAGCGTGACGAGCGCAATTCCAGTCACGTGCAGATCGCTGACAAGCTGCTGAATCTGGTCGCGGGGCATGGCGGAGAGTTTGGTCATGTGGCCGACGGCAACCCGGCCCTGATAGCTGCGCGCTATCGTCTCGGAAATCACCGCGGGCAGATTGGACACAGCCGGATCAAGATCGAAGTCGAGGTGGAAATCGACATCGACGCCATGCTTCGCGGCCATGTCGAAAATCAGGCTGACGTGCCGGACCGGATCAGGATCGGTATAGGGGCAACCGCCAACCAGATCAGCGCCATCCGACAGCGCCTTTTCAAGCAGATCAAGTGTTTCGGGCTCTTGGGTCAAGCCGTCCTGGGCAAAGGCACAGATCTGGATATCGAGTGCAAAAGCGTAGTCAGCCTTGATCTGCTGAATGGCTTTGAAAGACCTGAGTCCGGCGCGCGGATCAACTTCGACAAACGTGCGCATCCGGGTGGTGCCGTGAAGGATTGCCTTCTCGACCACTGAGGCCGCGCGGGCATAGACGTCATCCTCGGTAAAGCCGGACTTGGCCGCGGCGGTTTCGCGCACGGCCTCCTGCAATGTCCCGGCGCAAATGCTGCAGCGGTCGAGAATGCAGGCCTTGTCGAGGTGGATATGGCTGTCGACAAAGCCGGAAAACGTCACCTTGCCACCCAGATCCTCTTCCGAACCGGCCTTGCACACGAGTTTCGGCTCAAGTGCGGTCACGATCCCGTCGGTGACGGCGATGTCAACAAGATCATCAAAGCCGTGCACGCGCGCATTGCGAAGAACAAGATCGACTTTCATGGCAGCCCTTTCAAACCAGTCCCGGAACATACGTGGCAGCCTGTCTGGCACGGCGGTTGCTTGGTTTCAATCTGGTGCGCTCGCATGCGCAAGAAACTGGCAGTATGGATTGGCAACACATGAATATCTGGATCAAGAACCCGCTGGCGATCCTGGCGGAGAATGCAGGCGGCGGCATTGTCATATCCGGCAGTCGTATCGTCGAGCTTGTGCCGGCGGGCAGGGCGCCGCTCTCAGAAGTCGATGAAACCTTTGATGCGTCCCGTCACGCGATCATCCCTGGCCTGATCAACACGCACCACCACTTCTTCCAGACCCTGTGCCGGGCGCATCCGGCCGCGCGCGACAAGGAGCTGTTTCCCTGGCTGCAGGCACTTTATCCGATCTGGAGCAGGCTCGATCGCGACATGTTCCGTGTCGGCGCAAGACTGGCCTACGCGGAGCTGCTCTTGTCAGGCTGCACCACTGCGATGGACCACAACTACATGTCCTATGACGGACTGGAGGATGCGACCGACATCGAGGTGCAGGAAGCTCGGGCCCTGGGTATTCGCGCCACTGTGACCCGCGGATCGCTGTCTTTGTCCAAAAAGGACGGCGCCATTCCAGAAGATCATATCGTCCAGGACGACGACACCATTCTTGCTGACAGCGAACGGGTGCTCAAGCGCTATCATGATACCAACGATGGTGCGATGATCCAGATCGCGCTTGCCCCGTGCGCACCATTCAATGTCTCGCGAAATGTCATGCGCGAAAGTGCTGCACTGGCCGAGACCTATGATTGCCGGTTGCATACGCATCTGGCCGAAACCGTGGATGAGGAGGCCTTCTGCATCGAGACCTTCGGCCACCGCCCGATTGACTGGCTTGAGGATTGCAACTGGCTGCAGCCGCGGGTGTGGCTGGCGCATGGCATCCATTTCACCTGCGAGGATTGCGAGAAGCTGGGCAAGCATGGTGTCGGCGTCTGTCATTGTCCGACGTCGAACGCTGTGCTGGCGTCTGGGTTTTGCAAGACGCTGGATCTCGAAGCGGCGGGCAGTCCGGTCGGCCTCGGCGTCGATGGATCGGCCTCCAATGACAGTTCCAACCTGATGGAGGAGGTGCGGCACGCGTTGATGGTCAACCGGCTGGGGTACAATTCGGCGGACCGAATCACCCACCGCGATGTCTTGCGCTGGGCGACGACCGGATCGGCAAAATGCCTGGGTCGCAGCGACATCGGCGAAATTGCCGTCGGCAAACAGGCCGATTTGGCCATGTTCACGCTCGACGAAATGCGGTTTTCGGGAAATCATGATCCGATCGCTGCACTGGTTCACTGCGGCGCCAACCGCGCTGACCGGGTGATGGTTGCCGGTGAGTGGCGGGTGACGGATGGCCACATCATCAACCTGGATGTCGCAGGTCTGATTGCGGAGCATTCTGCCGCCGCCAAACGTTTCAGCTGAGGAGCTCCCATGTCAAAGCAAGATATTCCGGTCATTGATATCGAAAGCCTCTACGGCTCGGACCAGGCCGCAATCGAAAGGACCTCAGCTCTGATCGGTGAGGCCTGCCGCGGCATCGGGTTCTTCTACATCAAGGGCCACGCGCTTTCGGTTGAGAATATCGAGGCTTTGTTTCAGACCTCGCACGATTTTTTCGCCTTGCCCGAGACGGTCAAGAAACAGGTCGAGATTTCGTCCACGACCGGCAATCGCGGCTATGTCCCGATGCGCGGCGAGGCGCTCGATCCAACCAAGCCGGCTGATTTGAAGGAAGCCTTCAACATTGGACTTGAGCTTGCTGCCGATGATCCGGAGATTAAAGCCGGTGCTCGCTTTCGCGCCCTCAATCTGTGGCCGGAACAGGCTGGTTTCCGCCAGGCCATGCTCGATTACTTTGACACGGCGCTCGACATCGGCCGCCGGTTGCACATGGCGTTTGCCACCGACCTCGGCCTGAATGCGGAATACTTCGAGGACAAGCTCGACCGGCCGCTCGCCACGCTCCGGCTGTTGCACTATCCGCCGCAGCCGGGTGCGGTGGAGGACGGCCAGATGGGTGCGGGTGCACACACCGATTATGGCTGCGTGACGCTGCTTCTAACCGATGAAGTCGGCGGTCTCGAAGTGCAGACTCGAGCGGGCGAATGGATCAAGGCGCCCCACATTCCCGGTGCGTTCGTCTGCAACATTGGTGACTGCCTGATGCGATGGACCAATGACACCTATGTTTCCACCCCGCACCGGGTGGTCAGTCCGGCAGGGCGCGAGCGTTATTCGATCGCATTTTTCCTGGATCCGAATCCGGACGCTATTGTCGAATGCCTGCCCACTTGCACGCAAGCCAACAATCCGCCCCGCTACGCTCCCATCCGTGGCGATGATTATCTGGAGAGCCGATTGAACCCGACCTACAAGGCCAGCGGCCTTGCCTGACGGAGGCGGCGGGTGTGCGTATGGCATGAGTGAAACTCCGCCTACAGCTCAATTGTATGCAATGAATACAAAAATGCCAAATAAATGTGCATGTGGAAATATTTGTACGTTTATTGGTCTCAGTGTGCTCTCATTTAGCCTTCCGGAGCAGAGAGCGATAGCGAGGGGATTCGGCATCTTGTTGAAATATAAGGATAAAAATAAAGAGTCTGAACTGGCACGTGTCTTGCAAAACTGTTTGTAGCCGGTGGTCTTTCAAATCCGGCGACAGCAGGGATCCGCAAAGCCAGCAAAGGAACCGGACATGGCTACAAAACACATTTCACGGCGCATGATCTTGAAGACAGGCGCTGCCGGCGTCGCGGCGATGGCGCTGCCGATGCCGTTCATCAACAGCGCGTCAGCGGCTGAAGACATCGTACTTGGTGCAGTCTATGTCGGGCCGCGTGACGATTTTGGTTGGAACCAGGCGCACGCCGTCGCCATGGAAATCCTCAAGAACGTCGACAATGTTACCGTCATTGAAGAAGAGAACGTTCCGGAGACCGACTCTGTCTCGAAGTCGATGGAATCAATGATCAACCTGGATGGTGCCAAACTGATCCTTGGCACATCGTTCGGTTATTTCGATCCGTTCATGGTCGATCTGGCCGCCAAATACCCCGACGTGCAGTTCCGCCACGCAGCACCGCTGTGGAGCGAGGACAAGCATCCGGCCAATCTGGGCAGCTATTTCTGCTATCTCAACCAGGCGCATTATGTGAATGGTGTCGCTGCCGGTTTGAGCACGACATCCAACAAGATCGGGTTTGTTGCCGCAAAACCGATCCCGACGGTTCTCTCCAACATCAATTCGGTGCTGCTCGGCGCGCGCTCGGTCAATCCGGACGCCGAAGTACAGGTCATCTTCACGGGCGACTGGTCCTTGCCGGTGCGCGAGGCAGAAGCTGCCAACGCGTTGGTGGATGCCGGCTGTGATGTGCTCACCTGCCATGTCGATGGTCCCAAGGTGGTGATCGAAACCGCCGAGGGGCGTGGGGTCAAGAGCTGTGGTCACAACGCCTCGCAGGCGCCGCTCGCACCCAAGGGCTTCATCACCGGAGCCGAGTACAAGTGGGAAACCATCTACAACATGTACGCCGACATGCTCGGCAACGGCGAGGCGCTGCCAAATGTGGTCGTCGGCGGCTACCACAATGACATGGTCAAGAACACCGACTATGGCGCCGGGGCGACGCCCGAAGCCATTGCGGCCGCCGATGCGGCAATAGCCGGTCTCAAGGAAGGCAAGCCGATCTATGTCGGCCCGCTCAAGGACAACAAGGGCAACCTGGTCCTCGACAAGACCTTCGACAATTACGATCCCGTGCTCGATGGCATGAACTATCTTCTCGAAGGCGTCGTGGGTTCGATTACCTGATCCTCAAGCCGGGCTGCGCGGTGAATTCCGCGCCGCCCGATCTGTTGCCTCTTGAGAGTGAACGGGCATGGCACAAGCAGAAACGACATTTGTCAAAACAGCGAGCTTTGATACGGCGCGACTCCGCGCCTCTCTTGAGGCTGTTGCAATACCGCTCGGGGCGCTGATTGCCTCGGCCGTCATCTTTTCGGTTTTTCTGTTGGTTCTGGGCAAAAGCCCGGCCCAGTTCTTCCAACTGGTGTGGCGCGGTGGCTTCGGCACCTCGTTCTCGTTCCAGAACACGCTGCAGCGCGCCGCACCGTTGATCCTGACCGGGCTCGCCTTTGCGATTCCCGCCCGCATCGGCCTGGTGATGATCGGTGCCGAGGGTGCGCTGGTAATGGGTGGCTTTGCCGCTGCCGCGCTGGCCATCCCGCTGGTCTCGGCCGAGGCGCCGGTCTATCTGACAATGGCACTGATGATCCTGATCGCCATGCTTGCGGGCGGCGCCTGGAACGCCATCGCTGGCTGGCTCAAGCACAGCCGTGGCGTCAATGAAACCATCTCGACACTGCTGCTCACCTATATCGCCATCGCCATCATGAACTTCTTCGTCGAAGGCGCATTGCGCGATCCGGCTTCACAGAACAAGCCGTCGACCATGCCGATCGGCAAGGATTATATGGTCGGCAACATTGCGGGTACCGATGTGCATTGGGGGCTGGTCTTCGGTCTGGTGCTGGCTGTTGCGCTGCAGATCCTGATGTCGCGCACCACATTCGGCTTCGCCGCCCGCGTCACCGGCGGCAATCCACGCGCAGCACTCGCCCAGGGGCTGCCTGTCGGCGGTCTCATCGTAGTGTGCTCGGCCATTGCCGGGGCCTGCGCCGGTCTCGCCGGCTATTTCGAAGTCGCAGCCATCCATGGCCAGGCCAACGCCTCGCTGGTCGCTGGTTACGGCTTCACCGGCATATTGGTGGCGTTCCTGGCGCGGCACAATCCTTTGATGATCGTGCCGGTGGCCATCATGTTCGGCGCTATCGAAGCCTCTGGCGGTCTCATTCAACGCCGGATGGACATGCCCGATGCAACAGCGCTGGTGCTGCAGGGCATCATCTTTGTTGTGCTGCTTGCCAGCGACAGTCTCTACGGGCGTTTTGCGATTTTTCAGCCCAAACTTGGCACGGAGCGGACATGACGGCAGAAGCGCTTACCACAATCCTGATTGCCATGCTGGGTGGCGCCATCCGGGTCTCGACTCCGTTCATTTTCGTAGCTCTGGGTGAGACGCTGACCGAAAAGTCCGGCCGCATAAATCTCGGGCTGGAAGGCAATCTGGTGCTTGGTGCCATGGTCGCCTACGCCATTTCGTTTCAAACAGGCTCACCCTGGCTCGGAGTGCTGGCGGCAGGGTTTTCAGGCGTGTTTCTCGGTCTGATGCACGGCGTCATCTGCAGTTTGAAGAAGGTCAACGACATCGCCGTGGGCATTGCCATGATGTCATTTGGCATCGGTGTCGCGTTCTTCTTCGGCAAGCCCTATATCCAGCCTTCCGCACCGCGGCTTGAAAGCCTGCCGCTTGGCGGCTGGTCGTCAAACACGGCGCTCGAACAGGCGCTCGAAATCAACCCGCTGTTTATTGTCGGTATCCTGATCGCGTTCGTCATGTGGTGGGCGCTCGCCAACACCCGGGTGGGCCTGGTGGTCCGCATGACCGGCGACTCCGAGCCTGCAGCCCGGGCCATGGGTATCAACCCGATCAAGGTGCGCATCCTTGCGACGGCTGCGGGCGGATTTCTTGCAGGCATTGGCGGCGCGTTCCTGTCGCTGTCCTATCCGGGCAGCTGGAACGAGGGCCTGTCCTCGGGGCAGGGCCTGATGGCCGTGGCGCTGGTGATTTTCGCACGCTGGAACCCGCTGCGCTGCATCATCGCCGCCCTTCTGTTTGGAGCGGCCGGCGCGCTTGGCCCGGCGCTGCAGTCGGTGGGTATCAGCCAGGGCTACTACTTCTTCAATGCGGCCCCCTACATCCTGACACTTTTCATCATGGTCGCTGCCAGCGGCCGCAACTCGGCCCGTGCTGCGCCGGGCGAACTTTCCATCGCGAAATAGGAGACGAAATCATGAGCGCACTCGGCGGTTTGAACAAGACTCCAAACGGCGTTGTCATCGGCGTCGTGCAACTGCAACTGCCTCTGATCAAGACCCGGCACGACCTTGCCCGGCAGACCGAAAAGATTGTCGCCATGGTCGGCAAGGCGCGGCGCAACATGGCAACCATGGATCTGGTGGTGTTTCCCGAATACGCGCTGCACGGGCTGTCAATGGACACCAATCCGGAGATCATGGTTTCGATGGACGGGCCGGAAGTGGCGGCCTTCAAGAAGGCCTGCATCGACAATTCGATCTGGGGCTGTTTCTCGATCATGGAACATAATCCCGGCGGCAACCCCTACAACACCGGCATCGTGATCGATGATCAGGGCGAGGTAAAGCTTTACTATCGCAAGCTCCATCCATGGGTTCCGGTCGAACCATGGGAGCCGGGCGATGTCGGCATTCCGGTGATCGACGGTCCGAAGGGCTGCAAGCTGGCGCTGATCATCTGTCATGACGGCATGTTTCCGGAGATGGCGCGTGAGTGCGCCTACAAGGGCGCCGAGATCATGCTCCGGACCGCAGGCTACACCGCGCCGATCCGAGACAGCTGGCGCTTCACCAATCTGTCCAACTCGTTTTCCAACCTGATGGTGACGGCCAATGTCTGCATGTGCGGCTCGGACGGCACGTTCGATTCCATGGGCGAGGGCATGATCGTCAATTTTGACGGCGCGGTGCTTGCCCACGGCACATCAGGCCGGGTTGACGAGATCATTACCGCGGAAGTGCGACCCGATCTGGTGCGCGAGGCGCGCAAGCACTGGTCGGTCGAAAACAACATCTATCAACTCGGCCATCGTGGCTACACCGCCGTGCTCGGCGGTGCGCAGGACTGTCCCTACACCTTCATGCAGGACATGGTAGCGGGAACCTATCGCTTGCCCTGGGAAGATGAGGTCGTGCACACCGACGGAACCTCTTGCGGTTTCGAGCGCCCGACGCGGCGCTATGGCGAGAGCAAGCTCGGGGAGGCGGCCGAATGAATGCCATCTCCGCAGATCTTGTGGCTGAAGGACCGGTCAAGGCCGATCCTTATCCCTGGCCCTATGACGGCAATCTCACCGCTGCCAACACGGCGCTGATCATCATCGACATGCAGACCGATTTCTGCGGGTCGGGCGGCTATGTCGACAAGATGGGGTATGACCTGTCTCTCACCCGTGCCCCGATCAGGCCGATCAGGTCTCTGCTCGATGCGGCGCGCGCCAAGGGAATGACGGTCATTCACACCCGCGAAGGCCACAGGCCGGACCTGTCGGATCTGCCGGCCAACAAGCGCTGGCGCTCGCAGCGCATCGGAGCCGGCATCGGTGATCCGGGACCGTGCGGACGCATTCTGGTGCGCGGCGAACCGGGCTGGGAGATTATCGACGAACTGGCGCCGCTGCCCGGAGAGCCGATCATCGACAAGCCGGGCAAGGGATCTTTTTGCGCAACCGATCTCGAAATGCTGCTGCATGTCAAAGGCATCCGCAACATCATCCTCACCGGCATCACCACCGATGTTTGCGTCCACACCACCATGCGTGAAGCCAATGACCGGGGCTTCGAATGCCTGATGGTCGAGGATGGCTGTGGTGCGACGAAACACGAAAACCATTTGGCCGCCATCGACATGATCAAGATGCAGGGCGGGGTGTTCGGCGCGGTTGCCACCAGCGGTGGTGTGCTTGAAGCGCTGGAGCAGATGCAATGACTGCGCTGGCTTTTCCGGAAGATCTGTCGGCTCACCCGGTGACCGGCGGCAGGAGCAGCGCTTTCTCGTTGGAAACCGTCTCGATGACCAAGGTATTCGGCTCGCTGGTCGCACTTGATGATGTCTCGATCAAGGTTGGTGCCGGCGAATTCCATGCGCTGCTGGGCGAAAATGGCGCAGGCAAATCCACGCTGGTCAAATGCATCATGGGCTTTTATCAGCCGACCAGAGGGCAGTTGCTGGTCGATAATCGTGAGGTGTCGATCAATGCACCGGCCGATGCGCAAGCCGCCGGCATTGGCATGGTCTATCAGCACTTTACCCTGGTGCCCTGCCTGACGGCCGCGGAAAACATGGTGATATCGCGCGCTGACGCACCTGCCGTGATCAACTGGGCGAGGGAAAAGGAAGAACTTCAGGCCTTCATGGAGCGGATGCCGTTCCGGGTGCCGCTTAACACGGTGGCTGCAGATCTCTCGGCGGGCGAAAAACAGAAACTCGAGATCCTCAAGCAGCTTTATCTCAACCAGCGCTTCCTGATCCTGGATGAACCGACATCGGTTCTCACACCGGGCGAGGCTGACGAGATCCTCGGCCTGTTGCACGACATGGCGCGGGCAGGTGAAATCACCGTGCTGATGATCACCCACAAGTTCCGCGAGGTAAATGCCTTTGCCGACCGGGTGACCGTTCTCAGGCGCGGCAAGCTGGCCGGCAGCGGTTCGGTCAAGGATCTGAGCACGGACGACATGTCGAAGATGATGATCGGCGAAGCCCAGATGCGTGAAAAAGCATCGCGGCTGGCCAAGGTAGAACCCAAGAGCACGCTGGAGATTGCCGGGCTCAGCGTTGATGACAATGAGGGCATGCGGGCGGTCGAAACCGTCAATCTGAAGATCAAGGGCGGCGAGATCGTAGGCATCGCCGGCGTGTCGGGAAATGGCCAGTCCGAACTGGTCGAAGCGCTCGCCGGCCAGCGCAGTCTTGCCGATGGCGCTGTCATCGTCAACGGCCAGCGGTTTGAAGCAAGCCGCAAGGATTTTGCCGATCTCAAGGTCTTCGGCCTGCCGGAGGAGCCGTTGAAGAACGCTGCGGTCAAACGCATGAGCGTATCGGAAAACATCGCCTTCCGCAGTTTTGACAAGCCGCCGATGGCCAGCATCGGCTGGTGGTTGAAACCTGCCGCCATGCGCGACAACGCCGTCCGGTTGATCGAGCAGTACCATGTGAAGACGCCCTCGGCGGAGACGCCGATCGAAAACCTGTCCGGCGGCAATGTGCAAAGAACAATTCTGGCACGCGAACTCTCCGGTGATGTCAATGTGCTGATCGTCGCCAATCCCTGTTTCGGGCTTGATTTCGCCTCAGTGGCCGAGATCCGCGCGCAGCTGATTGATCAGCGCAACAAAGGAGCGGCGATCCTGCTGGTGTCGGAAGATCTCGATGAAATCCTCGAACTTTCGGACCGGGTAGCAGTGATGTCCGGCGGGCAGATCACCTACCAGGCTCCGATCGACGAGACCGACCGCAACACAATCGGCAAATACATGGCGGGACACTGAGACAATGCTGAGCGTGAAAGCGGATCCATATGACTATGAGCTGCCTGTGGCTGACACCGCTCTGGTGGTCATCGACATGCAACGCGATTTCATCGAGCCAGGCGGTTTTGGCGCAGCACTCGGCAATGATGTCTCGCGGCTGGCTGCGATCATCCCGACGGTTGGCAAGTTGCTGGCACTGTTCAGGGAACGCGGCCTGACGGTGATCCACACGCGCGAGGCGCATCTGCCGGATATGTCCGATTGTCCGCCAAGCAAGGTGGCCCGCGGCAATGCCACGGTGCGGATCGGAGAGGAAGGTCCGATGGGGCGGCTTCTGGTGCGCGGCGAGGCAGGCAACCAGATTGTCGATGCGCTGGCGCCGGTGGAAGGCGAGTGGGTGATCGACAAGCCGGGCAAGGGGATGTTCTGGAACACCGGGGTACACGAACGGCTCCAGGCCGCTGGCATAACCCATCTGGTCTTTGCCGGGGTGACCACGGAAGTCTGCGTGCAGACCTCGATGCGCGAGGCCAATGACCGGGGCTATGAATGCCTGCTGGTCACCGATGCGACGGAAAGCTATTTTGAACACTTCAAGACCGGTACCATCGAGATGATTACAGCGCAAGGCGGGATCGTTGGCTGGGCAACGCCGCTCAGCGCGCTTGCCGCGGCTTTTGAGGCAAAGGAGGTTTCCGCATGAGCAAGGACGAATTCGACGCAGACGCGATTGCGGAAAGCATGCTCGCTTATCTGGGCCTGCCCGATGAGACGGGCTACCGGCCCGGTATCATCTTTCACCTGACCTCCGCACGCGGCATTGCTGCCGGGCTTTTGGCATTGCCGATGGACGATGAGACGGAACCCGCTCCGGTGTTCAAACCATGACCGACTGGACGACGGCAACAGGAGAAGCGATCGCCAAGGCGGTGCGCGCCGGCACGGTTTCGGCGAGCACGGTGATCGATACATGCCTCTCCAAGATCGAGGTGCACGACAAGGCAATCGGCGCATTCACCTTCGTTGCCCATAAACGGGCGCGGGCGCGGGCGGCTGAGCTCGACGCGCTGATCGTGCGCGGCGAAGATCCGGGACCGCTGGCCGGTGTGCCCTTCGCGGTCAAGAACCTCTTCGATGTCAAAGGCATCGCCACTCTGGCTGGCTCGAAGATAAATCGTGACCTGGCGCCGGCTTCAAAGGATGCGGTGCTGATCGAGCGGCTCGAGGCAGAGGGCGCCATTCTGGTTGGTGCACTCAATATGGGCGAATACGCTTATGACTTCACCGGCGAGAATTACCATGATGGCCCGTCGCGCAATCCGCATGCGCGCGAGCACATGACCGGCGGATCCTCGGGCGGATCGGGCGCTGCCGCCGCGGCAGGATTTGTGCCGCTGACGCTTGGCTCTGACACCAACGGTTCGATCCGGGTGCCTGCGTCTTTATGCGGGCTGTTCGGCTTGAAACCGACCTATGGCCGACTGTCGCGCAGCGGCTCTTTCCCATTTGTTGCAAGCCTTGATCATCTGGGGCCGCTGGCCCGGTCGGTCAGCGATCTTGCGCTGTCCTACAATGCGATGACCGGGGCAGATCCAACTGACCCGGTCTGTACGGACCGGACTGATCCGCCGGTAGCCCTCAATCCCGCCTCCAGCCTTGACGGTTTGCGCATCGCCAAGGCGGGCGGCTATTTCGAGGAAGGCGGTCACGCGGAAGCCTTTGACGCAGTGGCGAAGATTTGCGCGGCGCTCGAGGTGAGCGAAACACGTGATGTCGAGAATGCCGCACTGGCCCGGGCCAGTGCCTATCTGATCACCATGGCCGAGGGGGCTTCGCTGCATCTCGACCGGCTGAAGACCCGGCATGCCGATTTTGACCCGGATGTGCGTGATCGCCTGCTGGCCGGTACCATGATCCCTGGCGCCTGGGTCACCAAGGCGCAGAAATTCCGCGCGCTGTTCCGCACGCAAATGCAGGCACTGTTCGAAGAGGTGGATGTGCTGATTGCACCCGCACCCCCCTGCGTGGCACCACTGATCGGCCAGAAGACCTTTGTGCTTGATGGCAAGGAACTCCCGGTCCGGCCAAATCTTGGCGTTTTCACCCAACCTATATCGTTCATCGGTCTTCCGGTGGTCTCGGTGCCGGTGTGGCTTGAGGGCAGCAAGCTGCCGATCGGCGTTCAGATCATCACTGCACCGTGGCGCGAGGACATCGCATTGCGCGTTGCCGCCTGGCTTGAGGCAAACAGCCATGTATCAGCCCCCGCCGCAAAACTGGAAGAGACAGCCGAATGATGAAGCAAGGCAAGTGGTCCGGCCGCGATGAGAACAAGGACGCCGTGCGCGGCGAGGTCTGGGATCTGCTCGACTCTGGCGGCCATGCGATGGGGCCGACCTGGAGCCATATCCCCAACTTCATCGGCGCCGACCAGGCCGCCTGGCATCTGGCCCAGACGGAGGAATGGAAGCGCGCGAAAACGGTCAAGTGCAATCCCGATCCGCCGCAGATCCCACTGCGGCTCAGGGCGCTCTACGAGGGCAAGATACTCTATGCGCCGGTGCCCTATCTGACCCGGGAATTTCCCTATCTCCGCATCGATCCGAAAAAGTTGATAGAGAAGGGCGTCTCGTTCGAACTCGCTGCCACGTCGGAAGGCTACATGATGCATGGCGAGCGGATCGGCTTTGAAGAGGTGGAGCCGCTCGATTTCTGCATCGTCGGTTCGGTGGCCGTAAGCCGCGAGGGCGGCCGCACCGGCAAGGGGGCAGGCTTTGCCGATCTTGAAACCGGGATATTCCGCGAGCTCGGCACCATCGGCCCGCAAACACCGATGGCCACCACCATCCACTCCTCACAATTGGTGCCTGCCAGCAAGGTGTTCATGATGGCTCATGATTCTCCGCTGGATTTCGTCGCCACGGAGCAGGAGTTGATCGTGACCGGCAACACGGCACCCCGGCCAAAAGGCGTGACCTGGGATTTCGTGCAAGATGACCAGTTCGAAACCATCCCCTTCCTTCGCGATCTGCGCGACCGGATGACAGCCCGATGATCATCAATGACTCGAAAGTGCGTGCGGAGGTGATGGCGGTCTTTGCCCGCTACGAGCAGGCCTTGATCAGCAATGACGTGGCGGTACTCGACGAGCTGTTCTGGCAAAGCGAGCACACGATCCGCTATGGTGGTGGCGAGAATCTTTATGGTGCTGCCGAAATCCTGGCATTCAGAAACGCGAGACCCTCCACCGGGCTTGAGCGCGCACTGTCTCGCACCGTGATCACCACTTATGGGAACGATTTTGCCACGGCGTCGACGCTGTTTTCACGCGAGTCTGCTCCGGACAAAACCGGACGCCAGATGCAGACCTGGGTGAGGATGGCAGACGGCTGGCGGGTTGTAGCGGCGCATGTCAGTGTTATAGACACGCCCTGAAATTTGGGGAACGTCACGCAATGCCAACCAATGCCGAGATCATACGAGATGAGGTTGCCCGGCGAATTGTGAGCGGCGATCTTGAACCCGGAACCGTGCTCGATGAAACCCGGTTGGCCGCTGAATTCAATGTCTCGCGCACACCTGTCCGGGAGGCATTGCGCAAGCTTGGTGTAACCGGGCTGGTGGTGCAATCATCGCACCGGCGGACGATCGTCGCCAAGCCGGATGATCAGGAACTTGCAAATATCTTCTTCGTGATGGCGCAGCTCGAGACCATGTGTGCCGGGCAGAGTGCGCTTCAGATGAGCGTCAAGCAGCGCCGTGATTTTCAGATCCTGCACGATGAGATGGCCTCGCTTGTTAGGTGCGGGGCAGGGGAGGATTACGCACTGGCCAATGAAGCGTTCCATTCGGCGATCTACGAGGGAACCGGCAATGCCTATCTGGCGGAGTTGACGTTCAACACGCGGCTGAGATTGCAGCCGTTCCGCCGTGCGCAGTTTGCAACGCCGGGCAGGCTTGCAGCCTCGCATGCAGAGCATTCTGCCGTGGTTGAAGCCATCATCCGGGCCGACCGCGACACGGCCGAACGGGCCATGCAGGCTCATATCGGCTATGTCGAGGGTGCCTGGAAGCGCTTTTCAAACCGCATTCAGGAAGAGCTTGCGATATAGCTCCGCCAGGATTTGAAGCTCGAGATGTCGGTTGCCGCTTCGATGGCAATGCCTTCAGCAATGAAGCCATTGACTTGCGTCCCATTCTCAAGCCGAACTGTGCCAATGCCAAGTGGGGCAGACACGCCATCAACGAAACTGCCGAAGCCAGCGGTATCCAGCGCCCAGACTTCCACCTCGATCGACACGCCCTTTCCGGCAGCAACCCGCACAAGGCCGGGTTTGGGCGGCACGGTGTCTGACAGGGCATAGAGCGCATAATCCGGCGCGGTGCGCGTGGTGGCGACAAGCCGCGCATTCCGGTCTGTCAGTTCAGGGTTGAGCGGCATTCCGCTTAAATGCGCGCCGACGACACAGACCAGCAATTCACCGGGACGGGCGGCAATGCCGGTTGTATCGCTCTCACCGCTTTCCAGCCTTTGGGCAATGCCGGCGAGGAATGCGTCAGATCCGGCGGATCCGATAAGGGTGAGGGAGGAGGGCAGCCCGTCAGAGCGCTCACCGACAGGCACCGAGATCGCCGCCATGTCGAGCAGATTGACGAAATTGGTGTAGGTGCCGAGGTTGGAATTGAGCTGCACCGGATCGGCCTCCACCTCGGCAACGGTGTAGGCTGCGGGAAGCGTCGGCACGGCGAAACAGTCCAGCTGCTCAATGACCGGCGCGACCTTGCGCTTCATCTCTGCCAGCTTGTAGATCGCGTCGAACGTGTCCACGGCGGTAATTCTGGTTGCGCCGCTGATGATCTTGTGGGTGACGGGATGCAGCGCCGACGGGTTGCTCTCGATCAGGGCGCGGACTGCATGGTAGCGCTCGGCCACCCATGGACCTTCATAAAGCAGCCGCGCTACCGCATGGAAGGGTTGGAAATCGATTTCTTTGATCTCGCCGCCGAGCGCTGCCAGGGTTGCAAGATCGGCTTCATAAGCTTTTTGCGCTGCGGCATCGCCAAAAAACAGTCTTTGGCCCGGCAGCGGAACGCCAACCGTGAAGGTTTTACCAACTGGGGCAATGCCAGCCATCGGAAGTCTGCGTGACATGAAATCCGCCGAGTCATAGGCCTGGGCCAGCGAGGTGGCGAGCGCCGCGTCGGCGGTTCTTGCGGCGAAAATCGAGATGGTGTCGAGCGTGCGGCAGGCCGGCATCATGCCGGTTGCCGACAGCATGCCAAGGCTCGGCTTGAGCCCGACAATCCCGTTGAGGCCGGCAGGAATTCTGCCCGAGCCCGCAGTGTCGGTACCGAGCGAAAACGCGGCAATGCCGGCGCCGACGGCGACCGCCGAACCGGAACTCGATCCGCCGGGGATCAGGTCTTCACGAATGCTGTTGCGCGGAACGCCATAGGGAGAACGCACACCGACAAGGCCGGTAGCGAACTGATCAAGATTGGTCTTGCCGATACAGATGGCGCCGGCCTGTTCGAGCCTTGTCACTGCGAAGGCCGAAACTTCGGCTATGTACTCGGCTTCCGGACAGGCTGCGGTGGTTGGCAGGCCCGCCACATCAATGTTGTCCTTGACTGCAAATGGCAGACCATAAAGCGGCTTTCCCTCCGGACCTTCGGCCTCGAGCCGCTCGGCGATGGCCATGCAGTCAGTCTCATCGCGCAATGTGATGAACATGGCCGGATCGTCATAGGCCTTGTGGGCACGAAAGGCATGCGCGATTGCTTCGCGTGGCGACATCGCTTGCCAGAATTCGAAGCTCTTTGCGGTTTTCTGACTGTACATGCTGTGTCTGCCTTATGTGCTGTTTCATTGATGCATGGTGCCGGCAAAAACCGGCAATGCCCAGCCGGCAACAAGCAAGACACGCGCCACATGGCTTGGTTTTCACCGGAACTTGCTGGCATGAGTGCCGGTTGTCTGTCGTGTTTGATATACGAATGTGGGCAGCGACTACAAGGCGTCGAAAACGCGATCTGAAGCGTTATGCAGCGAATGTATTTGCGCCATGCTTTGCTGGGATACCGCCAGTGCCGAAAAGAGCTTCACGGCCGAAAGTCTGACGACGGCTTGCGCATTCGAAGAAGAGCCGGTTGTGTGGACAATTGCCTTTATTTTAGGCGAAGAGTGGCGCCTTGCGTGATGATTGCTCGTCCCTCCGTCACAGCGTTAGCACCTTGCGAACGTTTGGAGATATTCGTTTGGTTCAAACCTGACGGCCGGATCTAATTGTTCCATAAATGACTACGGTCTCAGGGCATCCGACAACGACAACGCCCTCCTTGGGCTTCCCGCCCGGTTCTGTTGCAAATTTTGGATATGGCCGAGAAAGAGCCGTTTCGGATATGCGGTCAGAAGGCGTCAGCCAGAGTCTGGAATTGCTCATCAAGCGATGG
>NZ_NVXQ01000038.1 GCF_002733955.1 Hoeflea sp.
CGGCCACCACGCCCGCCGCCGCGCCCGAAGCTGCCGCCGCCGGACTTGCCCTGCTCGCGTTTGTTGTAGCGCGGCCCCCCGCCGAAGAACGCGTTCATGCGATCGCGCATATCCTGCTGATAATGCCGACGCAGGCTTTCGTCAGCAATCAGCGAGGTCGCCTGGCGGAGCTTGACCTCGAGTTCGGCGCGGCTTTCCGGTGTTTCAAAAACACCGCTGCCCGCCTCACGCGACCACACCACATCAGCCAGCGGACGCGCCGAGGCAATGACCTGGTCAAACGGCGCCCGCCCGTCATGGCGCACCAGGTCGTCGGGATCCTTGCCCGCCGGCAGCACCGCGATCCTGAGCGAGCGTCCGGGCCCGATATGCGGCAGCGCCAGATCGACGGTGCGGTTGGCCGCGCGCTGCCCGGCCTCATCGCCGTCAAAGCACAGCACCGGCTGCGGCGTCACCCGCCACAGGAGTTTCAGCTGGTTTTCGCCCAGCGCCGTGCCCAATGGGGCAACCACATTGTCGATGCCCGCCTGCGCCAGCGCGATCACGTCCATGTAGCCCTCGACCACGATCAGCGTGCCGTCCTGGCCGCAGGCGCGCCGGGCGCGGGCAAAATTGTAAAGCACATTGCCCTTGTGGAAGAGCTCGGTCTCGTTGGAATTGAGATATTTGGCCGGCGCGCCGGGTTGCAGCGCCCGGCCGCCAAAGGCGATCACCCGTTCGCGCGACGACAGGATCGGGAACATGATGCGGTCGCGGAACCGGTCGTAGGAGACGGCAATCTCGGGGCCGTGCACCACCAGCCCGCAGGCCTCGATCTGCTCCTTGTCGACACCGCGCGAGGCCAGATGTTCTTTCAGCGCACTGCGGTTGTCATTGCTGTAGCCAAGCCGGAAGGCGGCGATGGTCCGGCCCGACAGACCGCGGTCACGTAGGTAAGCCCGCGCCCTGGCGCCCTGCGGCCCCTGCAACTCGGCCTCGAAATAGGAGGCGGCCATCTCCATCACGTCCTCGAGCGTGGCCCGCTGGCGTTCGCGCTGGGCAGCTTGCGGATCCGGCGCCGGCAGCGCAATTCCCGCCATGTCGGCAACGCGCTCGACCGCTTCCGGAAAATTCAGGCTTTCGAGTTCGGTGAGAAACTTGAAATGGTCGCCCGACACACCGCATCCGAAACAGTGATAACGGCCCTTGCGGTCCTCGCAGTGAAACGAGGGCGACTTCTCGCCGTGAAACGGACAACAGGCCCACCAGTCACCGCGCGACGTGTTGGTTTTCTTCCTGTCCCAGGTCACATGTCGGCCAATCACGTCCGAAATCGGAACGCGCTCGCGAATGTCATCAAGAAAGGACGGTGAAAACCGCAAGATCGGCACGCCTCCGGCGCAGGCAAAGGTCTGGTTGAAGATGAAGTCTATATAGGCATGCGAGCTGTCGCTGGCAAAGGCCTTGGCGCCTCACTCCCCGTTATGCACACCGGCCATCGCGGCTTGGGGTCGGGTTCGGCCTGGTTCGTTGCAAAACCGGGCGATGGTTCCAGTTTTAAGTATATTCAGCGTCTTAGTTTAATAAACTACCGTTACTTATGATCCAGCAGCAGTGACGCCCGAAATCCGCGACCATGAAGGCCGCCGGCCATTGCAAAGCCGCAAGCAACGGCATGTCCTCCCACGTATACCCACATGGGTTCGATCCTAGGCCGCAATGGCAAGGCGATCCCCGAGGCAGCGTTCATGGATCAAAAAGCACCCCGCTACGGCATCGGCATCAACTCCCTGAGCTTCAGGCTGATGGCGATCTATGTTGTGCTTGTCGCCATTTGCCTTGGATTTGTCACCAAGCCGTTTCTTGCCGAACACAGCGCATCAGACACCGCACTTCACCTTGCCTATGCCCTGGCCGGACTCATTCTGACCGCAGGCCTGATGGCGCTGATGAGCCGCAAACTGACCCGGCCGATCAGCCAGCTGACCGAGGTGGCCAGAACCATCGCCGACGGAGACCTTGATGTCGAGGTGCCGGTCGACTGCTCCTGTGAAATCGGCGCCTTGAGCGAAAGCATGAGCACCATGGTCAGCAGATTGCGCAGCTCGACCGCGGAAATTCGTGATCTTGCCAACAAGGACACCATCACCGGCCTGCCCAACCGGCGCAGCTTCCAGGCCCTGCTGGAGCGGCAGCTTGAAGGTGGCGCGACCGGCTCGGTGTTTTTCATCGACATCTTCGAGCTGCGCCGGGTCAATGACCATTTCGGCCACGACACATCAGACCAGCTGCTGAGAAACATCGTCCGCCTGCTAGAAAACGCATCCCCGTGCCGCAGCCGCAAGTTTGATCCGGAGCACTCCGCGAGTGAGGCAAAATCCGTCGCGCCGGTGCTGGCCCGTTTTGGAAGCACCGAACTCGTGCTGCTCGTCCCCGATTTTTGTGAAATCTCGCAGATCGAAGCTCTGTCTGACTGGCTGCACAACGCGCTGAGCAATGCTGTCGAGGTATCCGGCCGCCAGTTTCATCCGCAAATCGCCATTGGTGCCGCCAGATATCCGGACGATTCAGCCTCGGCCATCGAGATCATCCAGTATGCGGCCCTTGCCTGCAACACGGCGATGGGGATTGCAGAGGCCAGGAAGACCGTTGTGTTTCACCCGCGATTGCTCGATGCCATCAAGGCCCGCGATGCCATGGAGCACGACCTTCGCACGGCGATTGCCGAGCACCAGTTCGAGGTCTATTACCAGCCCAAGGTCAGCGCCAACACCTGGTCGCTGACCGGTGTCGAGGCACTGGTCCGCCTGAACCACCCGACACGCGGGGTTGTCGGACCGGCTGAGTTCATACCGATTGCTGAAATGACCGGCCTCATCTCAGAGATCGGCCTGATTGTGCTTGACGAGGCCATTTCACAATGTGCGGCCTGGGCCCGGAAGGGGCAGATGATCGAGGTCTCAATCAACGTGTCGCTGGAGCAGTGCAAGAACGCTGCCTTTTCCGACCTCGCCATCGAACTCATCAGGAAGCATGATTGCCCGGCCCACCTGATCACCATCGAGATCACCGAAACCGTCGCCAACACCAGCATCTCCGGCATCTGCAGCCACTTCGCAGCCCTGCGGGCCGCCGGCATGCGCATCGCCATTGATGATTTCGGAACCGGCTATTCCAACCTCGCCCATATCCACGACCTGGAATTCGACGTTCTCAAGGTCGACCGCGCCTTCGTCATCGGGATCGAGAGCGAAGGCCCGTCCCGGGAAGTCTCGCGCGCCATCATTCAGCTCGGCAAGAACCTTGGGTGCCGTGTTGTGGTGGAAGGCACCGAAACGCCTGGCCAGGTCGCTGCGGCCGCCCTGCTTGGATGCGACGAGATCCAGGGCTTTTACTTCTCGAAACCGATGAAACGCGGCGATTTCGAAGCCTGGAACACGCTCCGGAAGCAACGTCCGGCGCGCGGCGCCCTCGATGCCTTCATCACGGCGGGACCGAGCCACAAGCCACGCCGCGCCCGCATAGCCTGAGTTTCAAGCCTATCCGCTGTCAAACCGGGATCGGAGCGTCAAAGCCTATTTGAACAGGCCCAGACGAATGGCATAGACGACGGCCTGGGTCCGGTTGGAGCATCCAAGCTTCTTGGTCGCAATCGTGGCATAATGATTGACGGTGTGCTCGGAAAGGCCTGTAAGCTTGGCAATCTCCGGGCTGGTCTTGCCCTCGGCGGTCCATTTGAGAATTTCGATTTCCCGCGCGTTGAGAACGGACTTCGCCGCGTCATCGGCGGAACTGATGATCGAAATCTGTTCGATCAGCATGGTGGCGAACATCGACAATGTCGACAATTCCTCCACCGACAGAGGCTCCCTGTCTCCCATGAAAGACACCGCGTGGCGCAGGCTCTTGCTGTCATGAACCGGGAAATAGACGCCCATCGTCAGGTCGAACCGGCGAAACAGCTCCGTCGCACTGGCGGGCTCTTCTCCCGGACGGGATTCATTGACCTCGTCGATCGCAAACACCAGTGGCGTGATCTGCTTGCGCAGCTGACCCAGAATCGGGCTGTTTCGCGCAAGCCCCAGTCGGTCGTATTCCGCGATGAGTTCCGGCGGCCAGCTTGAAATCGTCGCCAGGCCAGCAATCGTGTTATCTTCGCTCGCCTCTGCAATAGGCAGCGTGATCACGGAAAAATAGCGAAACCCATAGGCCAGGCACGTCTTGCGAAGCACCTGCATGGCGTCGAAAACTGTGCGCACTTTTCCGATCAACTCAAACGGCTGCGACTGAAGGGCCGGGTTGGGTGTAAATGTCACGTCTCAATCACCTGTCAAAACTATAGAGCGCACCAAGTCATCATACTCATGACAGTAGCCGATCAGTTCGCCGCCATTTTGCCCCCTGAACCGGCCGGCTGTTGCGATCAGCCGATATCCGCCTGTGCGGCTTTTGACTCTGAGAACGAACCGGAAGCCATTACGTTCCGTGGTGGCCGCCGACACCACCTGCTGGACCAGCTCTGCATCCTCGGGATGGTAGACTGCGAGAATATGGCTCAGGCTCACCGGACCATCGGATTTTTCCATCCCGTGAATGCGGGAGGCATCCTCGGACCAGAAGACATGACCGGTTTCGATCTCAAGCCGCCAGATCCCCAATGGCGAGACCGAACCGAACAACTCGACCACTTCGGCGCTGGACACCCCGACATGATCCTGTTTCTGCAAGGGGAAATGCCGATCAACCTGATCAAAATGGAGCTGCGAGGTGGTTTTCGACATAAGTCATGCCCTTTGTGTGGTGCCGGTCAACGCGATTCGACGATTTCCGCCGAATCAAACGCCTGCTAATATAGCATCGGCTCGGCACCCGGAATCTCGGCAGGAATTTAATTTGCACTCGCGGTGACCGAGGCAAGGGACACCCTCGCCTCAACTCACAATCTGTTCATGCACACATTCGGCAGCAAGGCGGAGTTGCCTACTGCAACATGCCCTTGACCATGCCGCAGGCCTTGGAAAAGTCCATCTGGCCGGGATAGCGCTCCTTGAGCACATTCATGCACTTGCCCATGTCGCGCAGGCCCGAGGCACCGGTTTCCGACACCACCGACTTGCACAATTCGCGCACTTCTTCCTCCGGCAGCTGCTGCGGCAGGAACTGGCGGATGATGGCGATTTCGTCGCGCTCCTGCTGCGCCAGCTCGAGACGCGCGTTTTCCTCGTAGATCGAAGCGGATTCTTCACGCTGCTTGATCATCTTGGTCAGGATCTGCAGGATTTCATCATCGCTGACAGGATCCTTGCCGGCACCGCGGTTGGCGATGTCACGATCCTTGATCGCAGCCTGAATCAGCCGCAGAGTGGACATACGGCGCGAATCTTTCGCGCGGATCGCGTCTTTGAGCGTTTCGGTAAAACGTTCACGCATAATCAAACTTTCTCCGGCAGTTCCATCATTACCCGTCTGGGTCCGCGCAGGCGGAAGCTGAAGGATTACCCCTTCGCCCGCACCATGTTCAAGCTATTTATTGGCTGATCCACGCCACGGTATTGATTGACCGCAGCCTGCGCCTTCTCTATTTACCGGCTTTTGAAAGACCGGAGAAGACCCATCCAGTGCGGGAACTGCTGACCGCGACTGGCTTTCCGGCAGCTTAGATGGCGATGCCCCGACACAACATCAAGGGGTCTCAGCCCGGCGATGAACCGGCTTTTGAGCCGTGAACGGAGTTGACATGACCACGACCCCCTGGACCGAGACGAAACCGACCGCCGTCCTGGTGTTTGCCGATGGCACCGTGATCCACGGTCACGGCGTTGGCGCAACCGGCGAGGCCCGCGCGGAAGTCTGCTTCAACACCGCATTGACCGGCTATCAGGAAATCCTCACCGACCCCTCCTATCTCGGCCAGATCGTTACCTTCACCTTCCCGCATATCGGCAATATCGGCGCCAATGAGGAAGACATGGAGGACCTGACCCCGGCCGGCCGCATCGGCGCGGTGGGCGCAATTTTCAAGGCCGACATCACCGAGCCGTCGAACTACCGCTCCGCCGGCCACTTTGACGCCTGGCTCAAGTCGCGCGGCATCATCGGCCTGTCGGGTGTCGACACGCGGGCGCTGACCGCCTGGATCCGTGAAAACGGCGCACCCAATGCCGTCATCGCTCATGATCCGTCGGGCAATTTCGACATCCCGGCCCTGACGGCAAAGGCTGCCGAGTGGAGCGGGCTTGAAGGCCTCGATCTCGCCAAGGACGCGTCTTCCGGCCAGTCGTCAAGCTGGACCCAGGCCCCTTGGGTCTGGGACAAGGGCTTCTCCGAGGCTGGTGAACCGGTGGCCCACATCGTCGCCATCGATTACGGCGTCAAGCGCAACATCCTGCGGCTGTTTTCGGGCCTTGGCTGCAAGGTGACCGTGGTTCCCGCAACCATGAGCGCCGAAGACATTCTGGCCATGTCCCCCGATGGCGTGTTCCTGTCCAACGGTCCCGGCGACCCGGCGGCGACCGGTGAATATGCCGTCCCCGTGATCCGGAAGCTGATCGAAACCGGCATCCCGATCTTCGGCATCTGCCTTGGTCACCAGATCCTGGCGCTGGCGCTCGGCGGCTCCACCGTGAAGATGCACCAGGGCCATCACGGCGCCAACCACCCGGTCAAGGACCACACCACCGGCAAGGTCGAGATCGTGTCGATGAACCATGGCTTCGCGGTCGACGGGAAGAGCTTCCCCGAAGGCGTCGAGGAAACCCATGTGTCGCTGTTCGACGGCTCCAACTGCGGCCTGCGGCTGGTCGGCAAGCCGGTGTTCTCGGTCCAGCATCACCCCGAGGCCTCGCCCGGCCCGCAGGACAGCCACTACCTGTTCCGCCGTTTCATGAACATGGTCGGCGAACGCAAGGGCTTGCCGGCTCTCGCCGAGCGCTGAACCCACGGCTTTCCGCGCCGGCACTTGCCATGACCGCGTCAGCGATGATGCGGGCAGCGCAACGGTGTGTGCGGCAAACCGGCTCGGGCTGTCAGAGATGCCGGAGAGTGCCGCCCCCGACGGAGGGTCAGTTTTCGCTTAACGCCTGTACTTGTTCTTAACGGGTCCGGTTCTATCCTGTGTCGATCCCAACAGCATCGCAGGCCAGATACAGTGCAGGCTAGAACACAGCCACAATCCTCTTCCGTCGTTGCTGACCACTACTCAAGACGTACGGTTCTTGCCTTTCAATACGGCTCCCTCGCCTTCGCCGTCATCGGGCTGCTCTGGGGGCTGGTCTTTGCCGCGATCGGATGGTGGAGCGTCGTCGCCCTCGATGTCGGCATCATCACCACCGGGCTTGCGATTTATCTGCTGATCCGCCGGGGTCGCCTTGCCTTCGGAATCCTCGCCGCCCAGGCGGCGCTGATGGTGATTGCCATCATCATGGGATTGATGCTGGATGTTCCCACCGCCGATGCGCCCCGGGTCAGCCACATCTACCTGCTGGTGCTGGCGGCACTGGGCTATCTCAACTACCAGCGCGGCAAGTCCGCGGCGCAACTGGTCCTGATCGGCATGTGCCTGCTGGCGTTCGTTGTGCTGGCAAGCACCACGCTGGCGACGCCCCTCGCGGTGACGATGCCGGAACAGCTCAGGATTGCAGGCTCCTGGGCCAACACGATCGTCGCCACCACGATGCTTGCAGCCTGCATCCACGCGATGCAGGCTGAATTCACCCGCAAGGACAGGTTTGCCCGCGACCTGATGGCGGCGGTGTGGAAGGACGAGTTTCAGCTGGCGTTCCAGCCCCAGGTGGACCTGTCACGAAACACCATCGGGGCCGAAGCGCTGCTGCGCTGGAACAGCCCGTCCCCGGGGGGCTGTCTCGCCGGCCAAATTCATCCCGGAGGCCGAAAGGCTGGGCCTGATGGTCGCCATCGGCGGCTGGGTGCTGGAACAGGGCTGCACCACGCTGGCGCGATGGCAGAAGGACCCCGGACTGCGGCATCTCAGCCTGTCGGTCAATGTCAGCGCCAGCCAGCTCATGCACGAGGACTTCGAGGAGCTTGTGCGCGACACGCTGGAAAAGACCCGCGCCGAACCCCGGCGCCTGGTCCTCGAGCTGACCGAAAGCGTGCTGGTGACCGACATCGAACTCGTGATCGCCAGGCTCAAGGCACTGCGCGCGCTCGGCATCACCCTGTCGCTCGATGATTTCGGCACCGGCTATTCCTCGCTGTCCTATCTGCAGCGCCTGCCGATCCAGCAGGTCAAGATCGACCGCAGCTTCGTGCAGGATGCGGTCGCCAATCCCGCCAGTGCCTCGCTGGTCAACAACATCGTTTTGATGAGCCGTGACCTGGGCCACACGGTCCTGGCCGAAGGCGTGGAAACAGACGCGCAGCACGCGTTGCTGGCCCGCTCCGGCTGCATCGAGTTCCAGGGCTATCTCTACGGCAGGCCGATGCCGTTGGCCACGTTCGAACAGCACATCGGATCCCGGGACGAAACCGATGGCTCCGCCCCCGCGACCGGACGCGCCACCTGAGCGCACATGCGATCCGGCGGATACCGGACCGGCACCACTAGCGCCCAGATGCGCGCTACGCGCGGGCTGCGCCCCGCTGCCGGAAGGCGAGCAGGAACAGCACCACGAAGCCGACATTGGCCACCGCATTGACCGGCACGCCGGCCATGATCGAGCCGATCGAATCCACCACAAACCAGGCGTAGAGCCCGGTCATGGTGATCGAGCGGACAGCCGCCGCATCCGTCGGCATCAGATGCACGGCCAGCCTCCACAGCGTCACGCCCCAGCCGACCATCAGCCCGCCGGAAATGGCCATGAAGACGCGGGTCTCCGGTGCTGACAGTGTCTGCACCCCGTCGAGCGGCCAGATGAAGAGATCGGCGGCAAACACCACCGGTCCGGCCAGCGGCGGCCAGGCCGCAAGCGCGATCACCAGTCCGACTCCAGCCACAAGTGCCGCGGCAGCCTTTACCCATCCCTGTGTGTTTTCGTTTTCCATGTCTGCGTCTCCCTTGTTGATGCGCCGAGAAAAGCGCCTCGCTCGGCGCGGTTCAATTACCTTTGAGGTAAGTGACAGAAGCCGCGTCCCGCCTATGATGCATCCTGACGGAGGCAGACATGACAACACAATTCGGCGGATTGCTCAGGGAATGGCGCGAGACCAGGAAGCTCAGCCAGCTCGATCTCGGTCTCAGCGCCAATGTCTCGGCCCGGCACATCTCGTTTCTCGAGACCGGCCGCGCCCGCCCCAGCCGCGCCATGGTGCTCAATCTCGGCACGGTGCTCGACGTGCCGCGCGGCTCGCGCAACGCCCTGCTGCATGCCGCGGGCTTTGCCCCGAATTACCGCGCCCGCGGGCTCGAGGAGGCGGAGATGGCGCCGGTCAGGGCCGCGCTCGACTGGATGCTCGAACGCCACATGCCCTACCCGGCCTTTGCGCTGGACCGCCACTGGAAGATCTTGCAGGCCAATGCCATGGCGCAAATGCTGCTGGCGCAGATGGGGCTTGGCGAGGGCGCGAGCCTGATCGAGGCGCTGGTGGAGGACACCGGACTGGCCGCCATCATAGAGAACTGGCAGGAGGTGGCGCAGCACCTGGCCCAGCGCCTCAGCACCGAATCCGCCCATGTCGGCGGCGACGCCTGGCTCGATCAGATGGCTGCGAAACTCGCCGCCCAGGCCGGCCCCGCGACGCCTGACCTGACGAGCGGCAGCCAGGCCATCGTGCCCACGAGGTACCGGCTCGGAGAGACGACCCTGTCGCTGTTTTCAACCATGAGCCAGTTCTCCACCACTGAGGACATCGCCCTGGCCGACTGGCGGATCGAACACCTGTTCCCGGCCGATGAGGCCACACGGCAGGTGCTGGAGGGGCTTGCTGCGGGTGGCTGAGCAACAAGGCTGACCGGCGTCTAATTTCAAGTCAAGAAGGGAGCTTAGCCTCAAAATCTCGCCAGCTTCCAAAAACCATTTTGTAGAGATCACTGCCTAGCAAACATTGCCTGTCTACATCCATTCTCGATGGCTTTCTACCTAGTTGTCTCTCCAATTGCATATACTGATGCATTAGGATCTTTCCGATATTATGTCTTGTGGCATACTTTGGATCGAGCGTCTGATTTCCAAATACCGTCATAACGCGCTCGTCAAATTCGACAGTGCATCCCGCGGGAAGATTGAGGACATCTTTCGATGTCATTCCATCTGAATATGAATGCCCGGAGCCTGGAACCTCGTCATCAATTGGATCAAGTCCTTGATATTCGACTATCCGATACGCGTTCTTAAAATTCCCTATAAAATCAATGACTGTGCAGTGGTTTTTACCTACGTAGTGCCTTAGCCCACGCCCCAATTGCTGAAAGAACACCCTCCGAGACTCAGTTGGCCTAAGAAAAAGAAGGCACTCGGCAAATGGTAAATCCACACCTTCATTTAGTATGTCTACCACACAAAGAATTTTTGTTGCACCTGATCGGAACTCTTCTCTCAAATTTCTGTGTTCCTGCCTTGGAGTTATCGACAGATAAACAGATGCTGAAACACCTTCCTTCTCGAAACTATGAGCCACCCTTTCCGCATGAACGTATGAGCAACAAAAAGCCAAAGTAGGTTTTCCTTGAGCCTTCTCGCGCCATTTCTCAATAATCGCCCTGTCACGCTCGGGAATAATTAGAGCCTTTTCCAAATCGTGAATACTATAGGAGTTTCCGTTATGACTAATATTTGTATAGTCAATATTATCAAAACATCCATAGTAATGATATGGGCACAAAACACCGAGCTCTATACCTTCTCGCATATCGAAATTTACAACAATGTTTTCATTGCACAATTCAAGCACGCTTTTATGGTCACCTCTAAACGGAGTAGCAGTTAGACCGATTAGAAATGCTGGCTTCAGCGCATCGATAGCGCGGCGATAACTCATGGCAGCTGCATGATGAAATTCGTCAATCACCATATAATCAACAGACAAGCCCTCGAATATATCTAAATTTCTAGACAATGACTGTATAGTTATCAGATTTATACGCTTTAATTTGTCAACACTCGGCTTGTCCGAGAACCTGAAAACGTCTAGTGGGGCGAATAAAGCTAACAATTCCGACTCAGCGTCTTCAAGTATTTCATGCGAGTGAGCCACATATATAGCCAATTCTGGCTGTACCCGCAGCAAGTCAAGGGCAGCAACTCGCGTCTTCCCCGCTCCCGTCGGCAGAACAACTAATCCTGCAGTATGACCCAGACGATGCTCGAGCTTCAACTGTTGATTTGCCTCTTGCTGCAGAATGTTTGATGTTCTGTTTTTAGGGGTATACCCACAATCGCATTTTCCTCCTTTGATCTTCTTTCCATCTCTAGGACAGAGATATCCGTAAGAGACAAAAATACGAGCAAGATCATACGCATCAAGAATGAGGTACTGCAGGTCGAGCCGCGAGGCTGTTGAAATGAATTCTTCCTTCACCTCGTCAAGTATGTTTCCAGAAGCGGCTAAAACTGCCGTCTTCAGGTCCTTTAATCTCTCAAGACGAAATATTTGATGACTGACGTGCTTGGGTCTGACAGTCGGAAAAGATTTCCCTTTCAAGATAAAAGCCGCATTTCCAACTTCCCCGCCAATCGTCATTTTATGGGTGAGTATGTCAACTATCTCTGATGGACCATGAGGGGTTTCGTTCGTGTCATGGAGAATAGATTGAATCCAAACTTCAATCTCGTCCGATTCATCAAGGGATTTTACTTGCTTGATAACGTCATCAATAATAACGCTTGATATATTTTCCTGTACGGCTCGGAAATTGTCGACATTTTCGATTCTTAGAAGAGGCATTCCTGAACCTGCAAATTCTCGGGTGCTAAACAAAAAAATGCTACAGTGCATTTTCGGCTTCTACAGCAATCTGGCAATATGCCTTGCAATATACAAGATAGATTTCATTCAAGTATTGAGTGCAGGACTTGCCGGAATTAGACGCACCAGCCGTACTGACGTGGGCCTTCAGAGCGCTCAAGCGTTTTGGGTACTAAAGCTAATCGCCCTGCATCATATGAACATAGATGTTTGTTTCGACCAATATTATCAACACTGCGAAGCATCATCCCCTTCATCTGGAGAATAGACGCTCAAAACTCGAGCAGCAAAGGGACACGGCAATTCACCACATCAAAAGAGTATTGCCGTCAACAGCTAACTCATCACGGATCGTCCCTCACACGCTACCAGGCGAAATCTCACCCCTTCGCCACATCGAGATACAGATCCCGCCTGGCAAACCTGACATTGAGCAGGACCGCTGCCACGCCAAGCCCTATCGCCAGGCCGGCCCAGATGCCGGGGCCGCCATAGCCGAGGCCGAAGCCCAGCCCGTAGGCGGCTGACAGGCCGACCGGCCAGTAGCTGATCACGGCCATGAACATCGGAATGCGGGTATCCTTGATGCCGCGCAAGAGCCCGGCCCCGATCGCCTGGATGGCGTCGACCAGCTGGAAGGCCGCCGCCACCAGCAACAGCGGCACGGCGACGGCCAGCAGTTCCGCCGCATCGACATTGCTTTCGTCCAGAAACAGGCTCACCAGCGCTTCCGGAAACAGCCAGAACAGCGCGCCCGAGGCGAGCGCGATCAGCACCGAAAGTCCCATCACCGTGTGCGCCGCCCGTGCAAGCCCTTCCATGTCGGCGCGGCCATAGGCCTGGCCGATCCGCACCGTGGCGGCATGCGACAGCCCCAGCGGCACCATGAAGCTGATCGAGGCGAGCTGGATGGCAATGCCGTGGGCGGCCAGCTGCACGGTGCCGAGCCAGCCCATCATCACCGAGGCGGCCATGAACAGCCCGACCTCGGCCAGGATGGTGAAACCGATCGGCACACCGAGCCGGAAGACCTCGACAAAGGCCGGCCATTCGGGCCGCCAGAAGCGCTGGAACAGATTATATTCGGAATGCCGCGGATGCAGGGCCGCCCATCCGGCCATGATCAGAAAGATCACGCTGGAGCTGAAAACCGAGGCGACCGCAGCCCCGCGCACGCCCATCTCCGGCCAGCCGAAATTGCCGAAGATCAGCCCGTAATTGAGGATCGCGTTGACAACCGTGCCGACCAGCGCCGACCACAAGACAATCGCAGCCCGCGAACGCGCGGCGAAGAACGATCTCAGCGCCATCATCATCACCGCCGGGAACATGCCCCATTGGGCGATGCGGATATAGTCGCTGGCCAGCGCCGCCAGTTCCGGCTTCTGGCCCAGGGCGATCAACGCCGGCTCCAGCTGCCATAAAAACGGCATCGCCAGCACCGAATAGATCAGCAATATCCACATCCCCATCCGCACCGAGCGACGCACATGGGTGGGATCGTTGCGGCCTTCGGCCTGGGCGGCCAGCGGCAGGATGGCGCTGGCGAAGCCCGAGCCGAAGATGAACACGATGAAGAAGGCCTGTGAGCCCAGCACGGTGGCCGCCAGCTCTTCCGTGCCGTACCAGCCGAGCATCACCACATCGGTGGTGGCGATCGCGATCTGCGCGATCTGCGTACCCACAAGCGGCAGGCCGAGCGCCAGCGTCGCCCAGATGTGAGCACTCCAGCTCTGCCCGTCCCGCGCCAACATGGATTGCTCGCTCATCAAATGCTCCCGTCCTCAAAAACCGCTTATGCGCCTGTCAAAAATGCTTGGCAACCCGCTCCTCACCCCGGCATGCCGTTGTGCTTCAGCCGTCCCGGCCTGCCGACATTAGGAGCTTCTCAAGCGAGGCATTAAATCCCATACTGCGCGGATGGACAGCATCGACATCCCGGCCACCGCGCAGAGCCTCGTCACCTTTTGGGGCAAGGCGTCGGCCTATCTCGCCCAGCCCTGGACGTTTTACCAGATCCTGATCGTCGCCGCCTGCTATGCCATCGGCTGGCTGATTTCACGCAAGGTCGAGCCCTGGCTGGAAGACCGCGCCCGCACCATCAAGGGCAAGCCCGGCCTGTTGCGCGTCATCATCGCGGTGATGCGGCGGACCCACTGGATCATCTTCCTGGTCCTGCTGTGGCTCATCCGGCTGATCACGCTGGAAATGACCTGGCCGTCGCGGACCTACCTGATGGCGCTGGCGCTGGCGCTCGGCTGGGCCTGGCTGGCGATCTCGGTCTCGAGCCGCATCATCCACAACCGGACGATCTCCCGGCTGATCGCGCTTGCGGTGTTCAGCTATGTCGCGCTCGGCATCCTCGAGCTTCGCCCGGAGGCTGCGGCATTCCTCGAGCAGATGGCGATCCAGCTTGGCGATCTGCGCATCTCGGCGCTGTTTGTGCTGCGCACCGTGGTGATCACCGCAGGCTTTCTCTGGATTGCCAACCTGGTCGGCAACTTCTTCGACAGCCGCATCAACACGATCGAGGATCTGTCGCCCTCGTTCCGGGTGCTTGCCGGCAAGGTGGTCAAGATCAGCCTGATCGTGGTTGCCGGCATGATGGCGCTGTCCTCGACCGGCATCGATTTGACCGCGCTGACGGTGTTTTCGGGTGCGGTCGGCGTCGGCCTCGGCTTCGGCCTGCAGAAGGTGGTGTCGAATTTCATCTCCGGCGTCATCATCCTGATGGACCGCTCGATCAAGCCCGGTGACACCATCGCGCTGGGGGACACTTTCGGCTGGATCCGCGAATTGCGCGCCCGCTTCGTCTCGGTGATCACCCGCGACGGCCGCGAATACCTGATCCCGAACGAGGACTTCATCACCCAGAAGGTGGTCAACTGGTCGTTTTCCGACAAGCTGGTGCGGCTCGACGTCGATTTCGGCGTCGCCTATGACAGCGACCCGCACGAGGTGACGCGGCTGGCGATCTCTGCCGCGAGTTCGGTCGACCGGGTGCTCTCGCACCGGGCGCCGGTCTGCTGGATGACCGGCTTCGGCGCCTCGTCGCTGGATTTCAAGCTTCGGTTCTGGATTTCCGATCCGCAGGCCGGGCTGACCAATGTCCGCGGCAAGGTGTTGATCGCCATGTGGGACATCTTCAAGGAAAACGGCGTCAACATCCCCTTCCCGCACCGCGAGATCATCATGCGCACGCCGGTCGAGGTGGTCAGCCGCGACGCGCCGGAAGCCGAATGACCTCAAGCGGTGCCGCGGCAAAACCCGTCTCCAGGTCCAGCATCATCCTGCGCCTAGTCCGGAACCATAAAAATGCCGGGAGCCCTGGTGCTCCCGGCAAATCAAGCCTGCAAACCCGCTGCGCGGTTGGATCAGAACTCGGACCAGTCCTGTTCGACCGCAGCAGATCCGTGTGAACCGAATGCCTGCCGCACCTTGTTGACCATCGCCTTGGCCGGCGACGGACGGGCTGGAGCAGCCGGTGTTGCGGCCGCTGGCGATGCATGTACACGCGGCGCCGGGCGGCTTGCATGGTTCGAGCGAGCTGGGGTGAGGCTCACGCCCGCCCCTGCAAGCCGGAAGCGCTGCACCAGGGACGAGAGCTCGGTCGTTTCACCCGACAGCCTGTGCGTGAGCGCCGTGGCTTCTTCGACCATTGCCGCATTCTGCTGGGTAACCTGATCCATCTGGCTGACGGCGGAACTGACTTCCTGCAGCCCCGAGGACTGTTCCTTGGCAGCCGTGGCGATCGAATGAATGTGATCATTGATGTCGCCGACATGCCCGGCGATTGCCGCCAGCGCATCGCCCGTCGCCTTGACCAGGTCAACGCCGCTGTCAACGGCCTCGGAAGACTTGCTGATCAGGGTCTTGATCTCCTTGGCAGCGGTGGCCGAGCGTCCCGCCAGTTCGCGCACTTCCTGCGCGACCACGGCAAAACCACGGCCCGCCTCGCCGGCCCGGGCAGCCTCGACACCGGCATTCAGCGCCAGCAGGTTGGTCTGGAAGGCGATCTCGTCGATGACGCCGATGATCTTGGAGATCTCTTCGGACGCCCCCTTGATGTTTTCCATCGCCTTGACCGCGTCCGACACGACGCGGGTGGATGCATCGCTGGCCGACTTGGCTTCCGACACCTTGCGCGTGGCGTCCTGCGCCCGGTTTGACGAGCTCGCCACCGTGGAGTTGATCTCCTCGAGTGCGGCAGAACTTTCCTCAAGCGCTGCTGCCTGCCGTTCCGTGCGGGTCGACAGGTTGTCGACCGCAGCCCGCATCTCTTCCGAATTGGCGGCGATGCTGTCCGTGTTGGACTTCACTTCCGTCAGCGTCTCGCTGAGTTTTTCAACCGACGCATTGAAGGAGACCCGCAGATTGTCGAGTTCACCAACGAAGGGCTCCGCAATGCTGGCGGTGAGATCGCCATCGGCAAGCTTGCCGAGCGCCGCGTCCAGCGCGCTGATGGCGGTTTCCAGATCGTGTTTGCGCTCTGCATCGCGGCGCGCTTCTTCGGCCCGCCGCTCGCGTTCACCGGCTTCGCGCGCATTCGCTTCTTCCTGTTCCCGGCGGGCTTTTTCAACAGCCAGCGCCTGGCAGGCATCAAAGGCAACAGCAATATCGCCGATTTCATCCTTGCGCTCCTTGCCTTCAAGCACCACCCCGGTTTCACCACGGGCGAGAGCCTGAAGTGCCGCGACGGTCGAGGCCAGCGGCTTGCCGACCGACCGCGCGACCAGCACTGCGACCACGCCGATCACCAGCATGGCAAGGGCGGTGACCAGAATGACGGTCTGGAAAATGCTTGCCTGGGCCGCGTTCAACTCCCGCGCCGTGGCTTCCTTGCGCTCGAAGACGAAGGTCTGGATATCCACGAGAGCCGGTTCGATGCCGGCATAGATCGCCGAGAGGTCCTGTCTCAGGCCGCGCTCTTCCATCGTCGCCGTCGCAAAGGCCTGGAAATCTCTCTGATAGACGTCAATCAGTTGAAACACGGCATCGCGATTGGCCACCGAACCGAAAAGGCCAAGCGGAAACTGCTTGAACTCGGCCACACGGTCATTCAGGCGTCCGACATATTTCTCATCGACGCGCATCATGAAGTCTTTCTCGTGGCGGCGCATCATCAGCATCTTGACGCTCAACTCGGGTTGCTCGAGCGTGTCGAGCACGGTTTCCGCTTCCTTCACCGCAGCCCGGAGCGAACCCTGCAAGCCGCTGTTCTCGTCAAGGCCAAGAGCCAAGTTCTTCTGCACCAGCGCCTCGAAGCCGGCAACATAAGCGGCAAATCCGGTTTTCAGCGTATCGACCTGCTGATCAAGTTCCGAGGGAAACTCTTTTCTCACCAGTTGCTGCAGTTCTGAAATCTGCGTTGCCACCGCGCCGGTAACTTCCCCGTGCCGGACCACATCGCTTTCGCGGCTGCGCAGAAGAAAATCCTTCTCCGCGCGACGCGCCTGCAGCAAAGCCAGCTCGATATTCTGGTCGAGCGAGTAGAGCGTCTGGATCGTGGCGAGATCAGTGCGGTAGTTCTGCGCGATCTTGTCACCGAAATAGAAGATCGAACCCACCACCAGCATGCCAAGAATGGCCAGCGGTGCGAGCAGGAAGATACGTGTCTTGAGGGTCATGATTGCGGGCCTGCAGATGTGTGATGAGGATTGGAACGTTCATCGTTCCTCAGGTTTGAAGCATCATGCCGCAACATTTGTCCGGCGGAATTTTCCCTGCCGATACTTGCCCCAAAATCTCACTGGTTTAGCTCATGAACATTTAAGCACGCCCTACAAGAAATGAGGGGTATGAAGTCAAAACCGGGCTCTGATTGCCGATTGCGTGTCGCGGGTCTCGCTACTTCGGGCTGTCCCCATCCTCGCGTACGAAATCGACAAAGGCGCGCAGGGCCGTCGGCATGTATTTGCGGCTGTGGAAATAGAGATACGGGCCGGAAAAGGATTGCGTCCAGTCAGGCAGCACCCGGACAAGCGTTCCCGCCGCGAGCGCATCGACCAGGAAATCCTCGAAGGTGAACAGCAGTCCGAGCCCCGCTTCAGCCGCGGCGCGTTCCATCTCGATCGTGTCGGCAGTCAGGCGCGCGGGCGGATTGACATGGAAGACCTCGCCATCGCGTTCGAATTCGAGATTGTAGATGCGGCCGCTGACGAAGCGGTGACGGATGCTGGCGCGGGCCATCACATCGCGCGGATGGCCGGGCACGCCATGCTGGTCGAGATAGGCCGGCGACGCTGCGCAGACATAGCGCTGCCGCCGCGGCCCGATGGGAATTGCGATCATGTCCTGGTGCAGGGATTCCTCGTAGCGCACGCCTGCATCAAAGCCCTCGGCCAGCACATCTACAAAACTGTCGTCCGAGATCACTTCAAGCGTGATGTCGGGATAGCGCGCCAGGAACCGGCTGGCGATGTCCGGCATGATTAGCCGCGCAACGATGCCCGGTACGTTGAGCCTGAGCCGGCCGGCGGGACGGTCGCGCAGGCTGTTGATGTCCTCGATCGCGGTGCCGATTTCGCCGAGCATCGGCTCCAGCCGGTCAAGCAGCCGCTGGCCGGCCTCGGTCAGGGTGACGCTGCGGGTGGTCCGGTTGAGCAGGCGCAGCCCCAACCGCGTCTCGAGCCGGCGCATGGCTTCACTCAGCGAGGAAGCCGAGACGCCGCGCACACGGCCGGCGGCGCGGAAACTCCGCATCCGGGCAATGGTGGCGAAGGCATCGAGGTCGGCGAGGGGCAGATCCTGCATTGTTCAAATTTCTGCACAGCTTGTTTCGATTGCAATGGATTATCGCACAGATAGGCCCGCGCTAAAACCCGTCCGTCGCCGCCGCGCGTCGCGGCAGCCAAGCCTGGAGATCAGACATGAAAACAGTTCAACTCGGCAGAACCGGCCCCACCACCTCGGCGCTCGGCCTTGGCTGCATGGGCATGTCGGACATGTACGGCCCCGCTGACCGGGCAGAAAGCATTGCCACCATCCATGCCGCCATCGAGGCCGGCGTGACCTTGCTCGATACCGGTGACTTCTACGGCATGGGTCACAACGAAATGCTGATCAGCGAGGCCCTGAAGGGCAAGGATCGCGACAAGCTTGTGCTCTCGGTCAAGTTCGGCGCGTTGCGCGACCCGCTCGGCAACTGGCTGGGCTATGACGCCCGTCCCAAGGCGCTCAAAACCGCCCTTGCCTACAGCCTCAAGCGGCTGGGCACCGACCACATCGACATCTACCGACCGTCGCGGGTCGACCCCGACGTGCCAATCGAGGACACCATCGGCGCCATTGCCGAGATGGTCGAAGCCGGCCTGGTCCGCCATGTCGGGCTGTCGGAAGTCGGCGCCGACACAATCCGGCGCGCAGCACGGGTGCATCCGATTTCGGATCTGCAGATCGAGTATTCGCTGGTGTCGCGCGGCATCGAGGACGAGATCCTTGCCACCTGCCGCGAGCTTGGCATTGCCATCACCGCTTATGGCGTGCTGTCGCGCGGCCTGATCAGCGGTCACTGGAAGGCTGGAAATCTCGGCGCCACCGACTTTCGCAGCCACGGCCCGCGCTTCCAGGGTGACAACGAGACCCGCAACCTTGCTCTGGCGGAAGCCTTGGGCAGGATCGCCGAAGCCCGGGGCATGACCACCGCGCAGGCGGCCATTGCCTGGGTGGCAGCACAGGGAGAGGACATCGTGCCGCTGGTCGGCGCCCGCCGCCGCGACCGGTTGGCGGAATCACTCGGCGCCCTGGACGTTTCACTGACACGGGAAGACCTCGCCATAATCGAGGCCGCGGTGCCCAGGGGCGCCGCCGTCGGCAACCGCTACCCCGATGCGCTGATGGCCCATCTCGACAGCGAGAGACGCCCGGTCTGAGCAAATGCAAACGGGGCCGCACCCTGCCGGATGC
>NZ_NVXQ01000039.1 GCF_002733955.1 Hoeflea sp.
TCCGAGCGGCTGACCCAGTCGGGGCTGGTGCGCGGACACGGGCCCATGCCGTCGCTGCGCGAGACCGTGCTGGTGATGACGGTCGCCAACCACCCGCAGATGCTGCATGACGAGTTCGACGAGCTGGCAGCGCTCGAATTCGATGACAAGGGGCTGATGCGGGTCTGGCAGGTGATGCTTGACGCGGCTTCTGTCGGCGGGCGGTTTGACCGCGAACGGCTCTATGCGGCGCTGGAAGCCGACGGGCAGGGCGAGTTCATCGCCCGGCTGGAAACGCAGATCCGCAATGCGCGGATCTGGACGGCCACCGCGGAAGCGGCTGCAGAAGATGCCCGGGAGGGCTACAGCCAGGCGCTGGCGCTGCACAAGCGGACACGCGATCTCAAGTGGCAAAAGGCCGAGCTCGAGCGCGACATCATCGAGTGCGAGGATGCCGAACAAAGCTATGCCATCATCGCGACGTTGCAGCAGGTGCAGCTCGAGATCGCCCGGCTGGAGAACCAGGAGGCGATCATTGATGGCTTCGGCGTTCTCTCCGGCCGGATCAAGGGCGGCCGCGGCAGCTGAGACTTGGCGCAGATGGGCGCATTTCCAAACTGTCGCACTTGTGGAATCGCCAGGGCCACCTAAATAGGGTGATCTAGCGATGAAACCAATAACGCAGGCAATTGCGCGCAAATCACCGAATCAGAGCGCTTTTTGCCGGTAAAGCCTTGACGGATAGGTTTTTTGTGGGAATCACCTGTGTGATGAAAAACGTGCGGGATCACGCAACTCGACGGTATGGCGATGATGTCGCATGGGCCGGGGTTGAAATGATCGCACGGCAAACCGCCGCAGAGCTGAATGTTCGGCATGGTTAATCGGGAATTAAGCATGCATACGCCAAAACAAACCGGATGATTCGCGAAGCCGTCCACCCATCGGCGGACGGCAGGCGCCAGAGTTCTGGCGCAGCTGATATCAACCGAATGAAATCCGGGGAAAGTGACTGCCCATGGCAAGCAAGGTAAAAGAAGCAGCAGACGACACCGAGACCGAGCGCGAAGGCACCACGCCTGACGGGCCGTTGCTCGACCTGTCGGATGATGCCGTCAAGAAAATGATCAAGACCTCGAAAAAACGGGGTTACGTGACCATGGACGAGCTCAATGCCGTGCTGCCCTCGGAGGAAGTGACCTCCGAGCAGATCGAGGACATCCTGTCGATGCTCTCCGATATGGGCATCAATGTGGTCGAGGAAGACGAGGCCAGCGAAGACAAGGAAGCCGAAGACGAGAGCGAAAGCGATGGCGGCGAAGTTGCCACCGCGTCGGGCTCCGCCGTTGCTGCGACCAAGAAGAAAGAGCCGACCGACCGTACCGACGATCCGGTCAGGATGTATCTGCGCGAGATGGGCTCGGTGGAGCTTCTGTCGCGCGAAGGCGAAATTGCCATCGCCAAGCGCATCGAGGCCGGCCGCGAAACCATGATCGCAGGCCTGTGCGAAAGCCCGCTGACCTTCCAGGCGATCATCATCTGGCGCGAGGAGCTCAACGAGGGCGCCACGCTGCTGCGCGAGATTATCGATCTGGAGACCACCTATTCCGGCCCCGAGGCCAAGGCAGCGCCCCAGTTCCAGAGCCCGGAGAAGATCGAGGCCGACCGCAAGGTGGCCGAGGAAAAGGAAAAGGTCCGCGCCGAGAAGGCCAAATCCGACGACGTCACCAATGTCGGCGGCGAAGGCCAGTATGAAGAGGAAGAGGATGACGACGACGAGAACAATCTCTCGCTCGCCGCCATGGAAGCCGAACTTCGTCCGCAGGTGATGGAAACGCTCGACACCATCGCCGAGACCTACAAGAAGCTCAGGAAGCTTCAGGACCAGCAGGTCGAGGCCCGCCTTGCCGCCACCGGCACGCTGTCGCCGGCGCAGGAGCGCCGCTACAAGGAACTGAAAGACGCGCTGATCACCGCGGTGAAATCGCTGTCTTTGAACCAGAACCGCATCGACAGCCTGGTCGAGCAGCTTTACGACATCAACAAGCGCCTGGTGCAGAATGAAGGCCGCCTGCTCAGGCTGGCCGAAAGCTACGGTGTGAAGCGCGACGACTTCCTGACGCAGTATTCCGGTGCCGAGCTTGATCCGAACTGGCTCAAGTCGATCGCCAACCTGTCGGCCAAGGGCTGGAAGGATTTCGCCAAGTCGGAACTCGACAACATCCGCGAGATCCGCGCTGAGATCCAGTTCCTGGCAACCGAGACCGGCATCTCGATCTCCGAGTTCCGCCGCATCGTGCAGATGGTGCAGAAGGGCGAGCGCGAGGCGCGGATTGCCAAGAAGGAAATGGTCGAGGCCAACCTTCGCCTGGTGATCTCGATCGCCAAGAAATACACCAACCGCGGTCTGCAGTTCCTCGATCTGATCCAGGAAGGCAATATCGGCCTGATGAAGGCGGTGGACAAGTTCGAATACCGCCGCGGCTACAAGTTCTCGACCTACGCAACCTGGTGGATCCGGCAGGCGATCACCCGCTCGATCGCCGACCAGGCGCGCACCATCCGTATTCCGGTGCACATGATCGAGACGATCAACAAGATCGTCCGCACATCGCGCCAGATGCTGCACGAGATCGGCCGCGAGCCGACGCCGGAAGAACTGGCCGAAAAGCTCGCCATGCCGCTCGAAAAGGTGCGCAAGGTGCTGAAAATCGCCAAGGAGCCGATCAGCCTCGAAACGCCGGTCGGCGACGAGGAGGATTCGCACCTCGGAGATTTCATCGAGGACAAGAACGCGATCCTGCCGATCGACGCGGCGATCCAGGCCAACCTGCGCGAAACCACCACCCGCGTGCTGGCCTCGCTGACCCCGCGCGAGGAACGCGTGCTGCGCATGCGCTTCGGCATCGGCATGAACACCGACCACACGCTCGAGGAAGTCGGCCAGCAGTTCTCGGTCACCCGCGAACGCATCCGCCAGATCGAAGCCAAAGCGCTCAGAAAGCTCAAGCACCCGAGCCGGTCACGCAAGCTGCGGAGCTTCCTGGATAGCTAGTCTCAGAAATGTGGACTTTGAAAAACCCGGCCCTCGCGCCGGGTTTTTTGTTGCACGGTGTACAGCTTTGGCGTGTAGTCTTGCGGTGAAGGTGCGGCGCAAATCACCACGACGCGGCGTTGCACACATGTAGCATGCGTAGAATCGGACTGAACCCAATGATCACGGCTTTGCGGAAGCCAAGGGATTGAATTGAAGAAAGCAGACGGCAACGCTGAAATCCGCTCCCTGTGGCGCAGGAAACGTACATGGCTGATTGCCTTGGCAGGCCTGCTTGCCACCGCTTCGCTGTGGATGCGAAGCTATAATGAAGCCGGGTCCGACGATGTGACCCGCACGCAGATCGGAGATTTCAAGAGCACGGAAGACATGGGTCTGTTCCCGGTCTCGCTGCTCGCGGCATTGCGGAAATTTCCTGACTATTCGGAGTGCGTCGAGCCTGGCGGGAGCGGCAATCTGCAGCCGAAATGGGCCGCAATGACCAACAAAGCTCAAGTTAATGTGTGTGTATACCGCATAGCCGCTCATCTGAAGAGCATAGAGGCGACTCGATCCTATTTTGAAGAAATCGGCATGCGCTCATCCAGGATAGATGATTCCAGCTCTGAAACTCGCGTCGAGATAAATTGTCCCTTGGGGGCACGGCCATGCCGGTTGCCGGCTGTAACAATGTACCTGTTATGGATCATTCCTGTCGAACCCAGATACGGGATCTCGATCAGTTACAGGAATTCTGAGTTGGTTGATGTGACTTTGCACTTTGAACTGGTGTGACACGGTCCAAGGTTTCGCTATGTACGCAATCGCGCTCCACGGCGATATGCGCGAGAAGGGGCTACTGAGAAAGCCCGCGGCCTAAGCCGCGTCCGCTCTACGCCTATCCCACCCCACCCGCAACATATTCGCGCAATTGCATATATTAGTCTGGAAATCCCCGCATCCGCATGACATCTGCATCAAAGCCGCCGCACTCGCCGGCGGCCATCTCATGCCGGAGCCTGTCCCGATGGAATTGCTTGCCCAGATCCTCAACCAGTTTTCCTGGCCGATCGTCATCATCCTGTGCCTGACGCTCGGCCTGGCGCCGTTCGTTCCCGAGCCGCATATCTGGGAGAAGCTCAAGATGCTGGCCGGCGGAACGCTCGTGAAGCCGATCGATATTTTCGATCTGTTGATGCACGCCACGCCGTTCCTGATTGCCGGGCTGAAACTGGCGCTGACGGTTTATCCGGTGAAGTAAGCCAAGCCGCAGCGGCGGAGAACGTAAGACCCCGGCGACTGCGCCGGGGTCTTTAAGAGGTTTACATTCGGATGCTGGCGCGCCAATCAGGTGGCCTGCGCGCGCATTGAGGTGCTTCTGGGTGTCCACAGCCACAGCAGCATGCCGAAGATCGCGGCGTTGAGCATTGGGAAGGCCGCGACCTCGAGGCCGATGACGCCGGTGGCGATGTAGAACAGCCCGGCGCCGAAATCGATCGCCTGGATCAGCACCATGTTGCGGATCCAGAACGGGTCGGGGTTTTCCGCGCGGGCGAGCGCCACCATGCCGAGGCCATAGGCGATGAATCGAGCGGCGAGCATGCCGAGCATGTACTGGTTGTCGACCGGCGGAACGCTCAGCCCCATCCAGGCGAAGAACGGGCCCGGCGCCAGCAGGGTGAGTGCACCAAGCACCAGCTGCGAGGCAGCAACGATAAAGAGCAGAGTTTTCAATTGAGTCGTTGGGCGGGTCATCAGGTTTTTCCTTTTGCAGATGATTGCAAAAGCCTATTCATCAAGCTATACAAATGGAAGTAGTTACCAAAAGTATAGCTTGAAATTTTGGATAAGCCGATGAAAACAGAGACTATTTGTGATGATGAATGTCCGGTTGCCAGGGCATCCGAGATCCTCTCGGGCAAATGGACGACGCTGATCGTGCGCGATCTGTTGTCGGGAAAGAAGCGCTACAGCGAGTTGCAGCGCTCGCTCTTGGGCATCAGCCCGCGCATGCTGGCGGCGCGGCTGTCGATGCTGGAACAGGCGGGGCTGATTACGAAGAGGATCTATCCGACCGTGCCGCCGAAGACCGAATATGAGCTGACCGAGGCCGGCCGCCGCATCGAGCCGGTGATTGCGGCTATGGCCGCTTTTGGCGCCGGCCTTGCCACGGCGCACTAGATCAGGCCATTGACGTGCTGCCAGCCTAGTCCCCAAAGCCATGATGGCGCCAGGCCTCGGCCACGGCGGGAGCCTGCAGCACCGCGTTCACCAGAACAGCAATCTCCGGTATCTCCCTGGCCGGATCGTGCCAGTCGGCCAGCATTGCCGCATAAACATCGGTGATGGTCATGGCCTGTCCGAGAAGGAACGGGCCTTTCACCGCTGCCGCCAGCTGCGCGAAATCGCGGCTCATGTCGCGGCCCGCCTGTTGGCGGATCGCCTCGCAGGCCTCAAGGGTCGGCTGTGACGTGTGGCGGTCGGGATAGTAGTAGCGCAGCGCCGCAGGGTAGATGTTGGTGGCCATGAAGATCAGCCATTGCACCGCGGTGGAATGGGCGGGCGTGCCATGCGGCGGCAACAGCCGGGTCTCGGGAAACAAGTCGTCGAGCGCCAGCAGGATTGCCGCACTCTCGGCGATCACCGGGCCGGTGGCGCAGGCCAGCACCGGCACCTTGCCGGCCGGGTTGAGCGCCACAAGCTCGGCCTTCGCGCGCACCGAGGCGTCGTCGACCAGGACCTCGTCGAAGGCGACGCCGATCAGGCGAAGAGCCGACTCCACCACCATCGAACCGGTGCCGGGTTTCCAGTACAAAGTGTAACCGCTCATCTCAGCCTCTTCCGCTTGCCTGCCGTTATACCTGTCATGGCAGCATCGGACGGACCGGGCAAGCAGGGCAGGCATCTGGCGGAGCGCGGCCGCGAAGGGGAGGCGGCGCACGGCTGCTGCGGGGAGGCCGATTTCCGAGCGGGACCGGTCAGCCGGAAGCTGGCGGCTCCCGGCTGATCAGGTCGGTCTGCGTGGCTCTCAGTCCGCAGGCATCAGGAAGACTTCGCGCACGGCGTTGCGCGGCTTGGCTTCGAGCGCGAAGACAACAGCGTCGGCCACGTCCTCGGGCTGCAGCTTGTCGGGTTTTTCCTCATCAAAGAAAGCGGTGTTGACCATGCCGGGCGCAATCACCGTGCAGCGGCCACCCCATTCCTTCATTTCCTCGGACAGATTGCCGGCATAGCCGTGCACGAACCATTTCGAGGCGCCGTAGACAGAGCCGGAAAGATGTACCCGGCCGGCGGCCGACCCGGTCATGACCATATGGCCCTTGCGCAGTTTGAGATGCGGCATCGCCGCCTTGGCGGTGTAGAGCAGGCCTTTGATGTTGACGTCGACCAGCTTGTCCCATTCCTCGGGATCGCCGTTTTCGGTGCCGGCCGCCTCAACGCCCATTCCGGCATTGGCAAAGGCCGCATCGACGCCGCCATAGGCATGGCGCAGCTTGGCCAGCGCCTGGTTCTGCTCATCCAGGCTGGTGACATCGCCCGGCAGCGCCAGCGCGCGGTCGCCCAGTTCTTCCACCAGCGCCAGCAGCTTGTCCTCGGAGCGGGCAAACAGCCCGACATTCCAGCCGGCGCGGCGTGCTGCGCGCGCGGTCTCGGCACCGATGCCGCTGGAGGCGCCGGTGATGAAAAGGGTCTTTGCGGTCATGAAATACTCCTTGGTCTTCGCGGTGTTGGTTTGCCAACGCCTCAGCCTCCAAGCCGTTCCATCGCGACTTTCCCGCCCGATGCGACGCAAGCGTCCGGCGCGGGCTGGCGCCCCTGTGCCTGGCCGGTCACAGGGCCGCGCCGAGCATGCCGGCGGGGCTGAACTAATTGTTGCTTGAACTGGACTTCACCCTTGTTTCGCCTGATTTTCTGCTATGCATCACGCATGGTCGATATGGGCAAATTCAGGCTGAGTGGTTTGAGCGCGGGCGTGCTGGTCTCGCTGCTCGCGCACGGCCTGCTGGTCGCGGCGCTGCTGATTGACTGGCCCCGACCGGTAATGCAGGCCGAGCCGGAAGAAGAAATCATCGCCGTCACCCTTGTGCCGCCGCCCGAACCGGAGCCGGTTCCCGAGCCAGCAGCTGAAGAGCCAGCCCCGGAACCGCCAGCCCCGGAGCCTGAAGCGCAAGAGCCCGAGCCGGAAGAGCCCGACGCCCAACCTGAGCCAGAGCCAGCTTCCCCTCCGGCCGAGACCGGTGCTGCTGAAGAGGACACTGCGCCGATCCCGGTGCTCACACCGGTGTTCCAGTTTGGCGAGGAAGATGCCGGGCCGGAGATTGCACCTGATGGCGGCGCCAGCGAAGCGCCGTCCGAGGAGGCATCCGGCCAGGAGCTGCCCGCCGAGGCCCCGCCCCTTGAAGAACCCACCCTCGAACAACCGGCTTCCGAGGAACCGGTCGTCGACGACGTGTCCGAGACACCGCCGGAGCCTGCCGCGGAGCCGGACGCCGAAGCTGCCGAAACCGTCGAACAGGATCAGCAAACAGAAGAGACGCCGGAGGACCAGCCACCAGCTGATCCTGCCCCGACGCTGGCCATGCCGGACGACATCACCCTGCCTGATGCCGAGCTTGCCGGAGATATCCCCGCAGCCCTGGCGGAGCCGGCTTTAGAGACCGAGCTGGCATCCTTGCCCGAAGGCCTCGCTGGTGCGGCCGTCCCGGTGCCGCAGCCAAGACCTGCCACTCCGGTAATGCCTGCCACGCCCGCCGTAACCGGCGCCGCGCCGCCGGCTGACACGGCGCCCGCCCGTGACACTGGCTTGCCCGGGGTGCGGCAGCTGTCTTCCAGCGTCAACACCGGCCACGCGGTGGCAACGACCGCCATGCGCGATATGCCGCGCAATATGCGGGGCAGCAGATTGTGCACCACCGAGCTGCGCGAGCAGCTGCGCCGCGCGCCCGAGCCGTACCTGCCCGAATTGCTGCCCTCTTATGAGCTGCCCGGCGGCACTGTGCTCGCCGTCCCGAAGGCCGCCTTCCGTGCCGGTGGCGTCTGGTACGATCTCGACTTCCGCTGCACTGTCGATGCCGATGCGCTCAGGGTCGTGGACTTCAGCTTCAAGGTCGGCAATGCAGTCCCGCGGGCGCAGTGGCAGGCAAGGGGCTTTCCGGAGCTTTGAGCTGAGTGGTCTCAGGCTCGGCAGGATCTCTCTTCTCCGCAAGGGGGAGTATGCGGACACCGCACTCTCCGTCGTCAGCCTCGGGCGCCGAGCAAGACAAGCATTGCGACGTCGTTGCCCCCGAGGATCCATTCCGCAATGTTCCCACCAGCCGTGGCCGGGGAGAGATCACGGTGTGGATCCTCGCCTCAGGGGCGAGGATGACGAAAGACGGGAGGTCTAAGAGACATGAAGGCCTGAGCGCGCGGCTGAAATGCGGTGCCTCTCTCCGACAAGGTGCCAGAACAAACCGTACCAACCAAAAAATCCCGAAATCTTTTCCCCACTCCCCAAACCTCATGCCATCATCATTGTACTTCCGCTGCCGGATGGATCGCGAAAGTTTTGGTTCAGGCGGGAGGAATGCCTCTTTGGTCTTGCCGTGACGTGCGGCAGGGGCGGAGGGGAGGCGGTGGCCAGCGTGGCTCCTTCGGCGGACTTGCTCACCCCTGCGGGATGAGCTTGTTCAGCCGGCCACCGGGACGTTTTTCCGGATTTCGGCCTGTCGCAGTGACGGGACCTGGAATCTGATGACGCTCCGGGCCTGTGGCGGAGGTCTGCCCCTTTACCCGAGGGGAGGCGCTTCGTGCCGGAAACCACGTGGAGACGCTTTCACACCGCGGCCCCTGTCCGGGCATGCGGTTCGGGAAACCCCGAAGACCCCGCGTCGGGTGCAAACCCTCAAGCGGATCAGCTGAAGCCGTTGCGGTCTGTCGGATGCGGACATCATCCGGCGAAGTTCGGGCCCGCGCGCGGAACGCGCCACCCTTTTGCCTACCAATTTTCAGAGGCGACGCCCGCGCGCGGCCCTCCGGAGCCCGTTTTCCTCACCCGCCTGCCGGCTCACCTCGCCGGCGGGGAATTTGCCGTGCCTGATGCATGTCACGTGCAAATGGGTTCATTTGAACGGTACCCTGCACGCATCATTCCAAAGCGTTACAGCGAGTTTCGCGCATTCAATCGGATGCGCGGCGCTGTAGCGGTGGAACCGAACCAGCTGGGAGGTGTTGGGGATGAACGGGATAACGCCTTGTTGGCGTCCCGGTTTTCCTTGCCCGCCGCTGCCCGCCTGTGGCACCTGTGGACGATCAATTTTTCATATGGAGCCCGCCATGAGCCGTGACACGACAATCGCCCTGATCCGCCGCTATCTCGATGCGTTCAACGCGAAGTCTTCCGAGGATATGCTGGCCTGTCTCACCGATGACGTGGCGCATGACATCAACCAGGGCGAGCGCGAGATCGGCAAGGAAAAGTTCCGCTGGTTCAACGCCAAGATGAGCCGGCACTACGACGAGGAACTGGGCGACATTGCCATCATGACCGACGACAGCGGCACCCGTGCTGCGGCCGAGTTCACCGTGCGCGGCACCTATCTGTCCACCGATGAGGGCCTGCCCGAGGCCAATGGCCAGCGCTACTCGCTGCCGGCGGGGATCTTCTTCGAGATTGATGACGGCCTGATCAGCCGGGTGACGATGAGCTACAACCTCAGCGACTGGATCGCGCAGGTAAAGGCCGGCTGAGGGCCCGCGCGATGGCCTCGCGATCGGGCCTTAATTTCTCGGTTCTGACTGCCGACGAGGTCGAGCAGGCGCTCGATGATCTCGCCCGGCTCAGAATCGCGGTGTTTGCCGCCTGGCCCTATCTCTATGACGGCGACGCGGATTATGAAGCGCGCTACCTCAAGCATTTTGCCGCCTCGCCGGGCGCCGTGGTGGTGGCAGCACGCGATGGGAACGGGCACATGGTGGGGGCGGCCACGGCAGCACCCCTGTCCGACCACGCCGACGAGTTCGCAGCACCCTTCGCCCGCATCGGGCTTGATCCCGATGATTTCTTCTATCTGGCGGAATCGGTGCTGTTGCCCGAATACCGGGGGCAGGGGGCCGGGCGCGAGTTCTTCGCCATGCGCGAGGCCGCCGGGCGGGCGCAGGGGTTCGAGCAGGCGGTGTTCGCCTCGGTGCTCAGGCCCGAGGACCATCCGGCCCGGCCCGATGATTATGTCGCGCTCAACGCGTTCTGGCAGCGCCTTGGCTACGAGCCCTATCCGGGCCTGCTGGTCGAGTTTTCCTGGCGCGACCAGGGCGAGACGGAGGAAAGCGTCAAGCCGCTGCAGATCTGGGGCCGCGAATTGTAGCGCCGGGCAGCAGCGCGAATTTTCATGAATGCAGGATGAACGCGCGGTTCCAATTCGGTTCAGGCAGGGCGGACTAGTGTGGGGTCAATCGAACGGCACAGCCGATCGAGACAAGATCGAAATCAGGGACACCCACGCAAGGCGTAAACACCGCCAAATCTGGAGAACAGCCATGAACACCTTCATCCGCAATGTACTCGCCGCCCTCGTCGTCGCCACCGCCGGCGTCGCCGCTTCCGCTCCTGCTGCCAATGCCGGCAGCGTCGGCTTTGAATTGTCCATCGGCGGCCATGGCGGCGGCATCGTCATCCGTGACCGCGACCGCCGCGGCGGCTGGAACCGCTTCGAAGGCCATCGCGGCCACCGCAATGTCTGCCGTCCGCACCGCGCCGTGCAGAAGGCCCGCCACATGGGCGTCCGCCGGGCTGACGTGATCCGCGCCAACAACCGCCGCGTCGTGGTCCAGGGCGTGCGCCATCACCGCAGCGTCCGGGTGGTCTTCGCCAACCAGCGCAACTGCCCGGTGATCCGCGTCCGCCGCTAGCCCGGAGCGCAAGATCGCAGCAACAAAAAACCCCGGAGGCCTTAGCCTTCCGGGGTTTTGCTGTCCGCGGATCATGTTTTCCACGTGTCGTGGGAGAGGTGTATCCTACTGATCAAGTTCCCAGGTGACGTTGACGGTCACGCGGTACTCGTTCTCGCCCGATGCCACCGGCACCGAATCCGCGGCCTTGCCCGCCATCATTGCCATCTCGGCGCGGGCCATCGGCATTGGCGGGGCGGAGTAGGAGTTTTCCGAGATCTGGGTGATGCGGCCGAGCGAGACGCCAAGCGCGCCGGTCATGGCTTCGGCCTTGGCCCTGGCCTTTTTTACCGCGTCGAGCCGGGCTGTTTCGCGGATCGTGTCCTGGTCGTCATTGGTGAAGACCACGTTGCCGCCCTGGTTGACGCCGAGGCTGACGGACGTATCGAGAATGGCGCCGAGGCGGCTCAGATCACGGATCCGGACGGTCAGCGTGTTGTTGACGGTGTAACCGACAATCTCGGCTTTCCGGTTCTCGTCGTTGTTGTTCTTCGGGTAGACCCAGCGCGGCTGCACCGAAAAGGCGCCGGTCTGCAGGTCGCGCTCGGCAATGCCTTCGGCCTTCATGGCGGCCAGCACATTGGCCATCGCCTCGTTGTTGGCATCGAGCGCCTCGCGCGCCGTCTCGGCCTCGCGCAGCACGGTGAGCGAGATGACCGCCATGTCGGGCGCGGCCGTCGCCACGCCTTCGCCGGAGACAGAAATCACCCCTGCTTCGGGCGTCCTGGCGTCATCGGCATGCACCGGATTGGCCGCATACAACATGAGGGCTGAAAGTGCTCCGGCCACGGCAAGGTTGCGGCGAGCGGGGAAAAAAGAGGTCATGAAAAGTCTCCGATCTGGTGTCAAATGTCCCGACACGGATTTAATGGCGCTCGATTGTGGGCGCAATGCGGCGGCTGGGGATGCCGGTTCGGGCGCATTCGCGCCGGCCACCGGATCGCAATTTGCCAGACCTTGCGTGGCCGCGATCCCGCCCGTGGTTCTGGCGGCGGCCAGGGCAGCAAACCGGCCACGGCAACGGCTTGTGAAGGCAGATGTTTTGAGCTAAACCGCCAACGTCCGGACGCCCAGTCCGGCCGGGGACAATGCCCGCAATCTTGAAGTTTGCGGGCAACGCGCAGCACCAGACGCTGCCATGCCCCCCGGGCCTGTAGCTCAACTGGTTAGAGCCGTCCGCTCATAACGGATTGGTTGGGGGTTCGAGTCCCTCCGGGCCCACCATTCTTGTCCATCGCCACAACAGGCCGGACTCAACCACCACAAGTCCGGACTCGTCGCCACATAAGTGCGGACTCAATTAAGATTCTTGTTGATTTTTTGGGAACATGTGCGGTATAAGAGAGTTGTAATTTGAGCTTCTGCGATGAAACGCGTGGAGGTAGCTAGCGATAGAGCGACTGACGCAGTATACTGCGGATAGCGTTAGCCCACTGGGGGAGACCTCAGTCATACGGTTACGCCGATGGGCCGAAAGGCTTGGTAGGTCGAGTTGGAATACCACTAAGGGCGGCTTTTGCCGCCTTTAGTTTGCTGAATTCCAAAGACAGTCTCCTCAACAACCCGTCCAAACGGGGCTCGTCTCTTGACATCAATGCGCAACTCCTTTGCGTACGCGCTCTCTACGTACAGAATCACCTCATATCGCCCATTGTTGAGGATACCTGTTCTTTTCACATGGAAGAAAATATAATATCTGTCTCCGTGCTTCAATGGAGGCTCCATAGCGAGCACAAGACTCATCCAATTGCGTTTTTGCGTGAGATTAACTCCAGTCCCTGGTTTACTAATAAGCGAATTAAGTAGACGAGGAAGTTGTATCGATCTTGCATATCGATCAGGGCAAAAAACTCTTTTTTTTGCATTGCCTTCAATAGCGTAGCAGCCCTCTACGAAAGGCAACTGTTCGTCTGTGTAACAATGATCGGTAAATATCGTGGTAACGTCAAAAACTACCGTTTCACCAGTGATTTTTCGCCACTCGAAAGAGTCAGTTCGGGCCCACAGGTGCTTCAGCGAAAAGTCGGTTCCGAGATGTGTGATTTTTTCAGGATGTTGCAAAAAAAACCTACCATAACTCTTGACCTGAGACCCTAAAGTTCCTCCAATTTTTGGTAGAGTCCGTCAAAATCAGGAGACGGACGGAATGAAGCGTTCACGATTCACGGAAGAACAGATC
>NZ_NVXQ01000015.1 GCF_002733955.1 Hoeflea sp.
AATATTCCCCACTGCTGCCTCCCGTAGGAGTCTGGGCCGTGTCTCAGTCCCAGTGTGGCTGATCATCCTCTCAGACCAGCTATTGATCGTCGCCTTGGTAGGCCTTTACCCCACCAACTAGCTAATCAAACGCGGGCTCATCCATCTCCGATAAATCTTTCCCCCGAAGGGCGTATACGGTATTAGCACAAGTTTCCCTGAGTTATTCCGTAGAGATGGGTAGATTCCCACGCGTTACTCACCCGTCTGCCGCTCACTCCGAAGAGTGCGCTCGACTTGCATGTGTTAAGCCTGCCGCCAGCGTTCGTTCTGAGCCAGGATCAAACTCTCAAGTTGAGTAATTTGATTTTGGCTTCTTGGTCACGCATCAATTGACGAGAACTTCACACCTGTCTTGCTTGGCTTCAGCAAACCTGATCCTTCTCGGCAAAAGCCTCGAAGGGGTGCTGAAGCTAACAAACACAGTGTAACTTCTCTTGAAACGTGACCGCCAAAGTCTGGTATGGCTTCCTTCACCCGGCCGAAACCAGGATCCCGAAACCGCCGACGACCGCCGCCCACGTTTCTCTTTCTTCAATATTCAATTGTCAAAAAACTGATCTCAATTGCTTGAAATCATTGGCGTCTCAGCAACTTGCTTTGGGCCATTCCGAAAACCAATTCCTTGGTCTTCTCAACCAACTTGAGGGCGAACTCGTTGGCGCCAGCGGCGCGCCGCCCTCGTTGTGTGAGCGGTTTATAGGGGCCACCCTCACAAAGAGTCAACAGCCTTTTTTCAGAAAATGTTCGCGTCCCGATTTATCTTCAACAAGCTGTATTTCACCATCTGAGGCTCAAGTCCTCGGCATTGGGCTTCGAGGGAGAAGCTGGCACGGCACAAATCCGTCCAACTTGGTAGAATCCGATTGTTTTTACCCCGCTGAGCTGGACCCCGATCCTCAGTGGATAGATTGGGCGTCTGATTTCAAACCGTCCCATCCAGCAGCCCTCTCGAGACTGGAGTTAGCGCACCAACCCGGGGAGCCAGAACACGATCCGGGCGATAAAGATGACCATCACGGTCAGCACCAGTTCCAGAAGCAGGAGCGGTATGACGCCGGGAAACTGTCGACACCGGCATGTCGCCCGCGATTTCCTGGTCACATCGACATCAATGCCGATGGGGGGGGCGTTATCGTTTCCATGCCCGCAACCAGCACAACGACCACGCCGAACCAGACCGGGTCAAAGCCACTGGCCACGACAATCGGAACGAAAGCCGGGATCGTCAGCAGGATCATGACCAGTGAGTTGATGAGCCATCCCGGCACCCTGCTTTTTCAGCGAGGCCGCTTCGCAGACCTGAGGAGCACAAAAAGCACATTGCCCCTCGATCAAACTTCATGCCTTCGGAAATCAACACCAAAGGGCATCCAGATACCGACGTTATCAAGGAAGTGAATGGTGCCCGGAGGCGGATTTGAACCACCGACACGCGGATTTTCAATCCGCTGCTCTACCAACTGAGCTATCCGGGCATCCGGTCCGACGCCGCCAAGGGCGGGACCAGAAGCTTGCCGGTGAAGGGCTTCTCCAACACCGAAAGCGAGCGCGTTATACCATCTTGAAAGGCACTGTCCAGCACCCTTTTTGCTGTTTTTTCGGTTCGGGGAAAAAACAGCGAAAAAGCCTAGAGCGCGGCGCATACAATCGGATGCGCAAAGGTCGCTTTAGAACATGCATTAGCCGCGGTCGTCGAAATCCTCGTCCTGATTGTCCTCGACTTCGGTGACCGGAATGGCATAGCCGCCAACCAGCCAGCGATTGAGATCGATCGAACGGCAGCGCTCGGAGCAGAAAGGATAACTGTCGCGCGCCGAGGAGCGGCCGCATTCGGGACACGGCTGCGCCTTGCGCAAAGGGGTTACCTTGCCATCCGTCATTTGATCAGCCCTCAAGCCACTTGTAATGAACATCATAACCTTCACCGGTCAGCAGGCTGACCGTCTCGTAGAGCGGCAGGCCAACGACATTGGTGTAGGAGCCGACGAGCTTGACCACGAAGGTTCCGGCCAGGCCCTGGATGGCGTAGCCGCCCGCCTTGCCGCGCCATTCACCCGATGCCAGGTAGCTCTCGATCTCGACATTGGACAAGCGCTTGAAGCGGACCCTGGTCTCGACGATCTTCTGGCGGATGGTGTGATCGGGCGTGACCACACAGATACCGGTGAAGACACGATGATTGCGGCCCGAGAGCAGGTAGAGCGCGTTGGAGGCCTCATCAATCTGCTCCGCCTTGGGCAGAATGCGGCGCCCGACGGACACCACCGTGTCGGCAGCAAGAATATGCGCGTCTTTCCAGGCCGGGTCTCCCCGGGTCTCGGACAAGGCGGCTTCCGCCTTCTCGCGGCAGAGCCTTCGAGCAAGCGAGCGCGGATGCTCGGAGCGTTGCGGCGTCTCGTCGAGATCCATCGGCATCAGCCGGTCAGGGGCAATGCCGGCCTGATCGAGCAGCTCAAGCCTGCGCGGGGAACCGGAAGCGAGAATCAGTTTTTGCGAGCGTGCCATGCGGCGTCACACCCGGCGCTTACTTGAAGCGATAGGTGATGCGGCCCTTGGTCAGGTCGTAGGGTGTCATCTCGACCAGCACCTTGTCGCCGGCAAGCACGCGGATGCGGTTCTTGCGCATGCGGCCCGCGGTGTGCGCGATGATCTCATGCTCGTTTTCGAGCTTCACCCGGAACGTTGCATTCGGCAGCAATTCGGTGACCACGCCAGGAAATTCTAGAACTTCTTCTTTCGCCATTCAGTGTCTGTCTTTCTCTTACAAAAAGGCGGCGCATGATGCGCAGGCCTGAAATTTGGCCGGAACCTACACAAAGACGAGCGCTTTGTGAACCGAATTGATTCACATGGCCGAAGGCGCCCGGGACCAGCCCCTGCCCGAGCTGATGCGCTGTTTGAGCATGTCGCGCACCTCACGATAGGCATCGAGAATGCGTTCGCGGGTTCCCGTCGCCACCGTCGGATCCGGCGTTGGCCAGTAGATCACCTCAACGGCATTGCCGCGGGTTAGTTCCAGCGCCCGGTGGTGCGCTTCCGGCGCCAGGGTGACAATGACGTCGAAGTAATCGTCCTCGAGTTCATCGAGAGTTTGCGGCTGCCGGTCCCCCAGATCAAGCCCGATCTCGCTCAGAACCACATCGACGAAGGGATCGCGCTCGCCAGGACGCACACCGGCGGAGGCAACATAGGTGCCCTGCGGCAGCACCGATCGGGCAATGGCCTCGGCCATCGGCGAGCGGATCGCGTTCATGCCGCAGACGAACAGCACCGAACCTGGCGTGGCATCGGCGGGCTTTGGTTCGATATCGTCCGCCATGGCGGGCTCTATCCGCGCCAGTGCAGCACGCAGACCAGCGTGAACAGCCGCCTGGCGGTGTCAAAATCCACCTTGATCTTGCCGTCCAGCCGGTCCATCAGCGTCTGCGAGCCTTCATTGTGTATCCCGCGCCTGCCCATGTCGATCGCCTCGATCTGGCTTGGCGTCGAGGAGCGGATCGCCTCGTAATAGCTTTCACAAATCATGAAGTAGTCCTTGACGATGCGCCGGAACGGCGTCAGCGACAGGATATGCGTGGTGATCGGCTCGTCGGCCTGGGTGGCAATGGAAAACACCAGCTTGGATTCGATCAGCGAGAGCTTGAGCTTGTAGGGGCCCTTGTCGTGTCCGACCGGCTCGAAACTGTTTTCCTCGATCAGGTCAAAAATGGCGACGGCGCGTTCATGCTCGACATCAGGGGTTGCGCGGCCGATGGTTTCATCGAGCACAACATCACAGAGCCGTTGAGTGTCCGCCGCTGTCATTTGTGTTACCGGCCCCCATCCGGCCCTTCGCCACGCTGGTTCATCCTGATCGACACCGAGCGCGCATGGGCATCAAGCCCCTCGGCCTGCGCCAATGTTATGGCAGCAGGGCCGAGCGACTGCAACTGCTCAGAACCAAGCTTGAGAACAGAGGTGCGCTTGACATAATCGAGAACCGAAAGCCCCGAGGAGAACCGTGCCGAGCGCGCTGTCGGCAAGACGTGGTTGGAGCCGCCGACGTAGTCGCCGATGACTTCAGGCGTGTGGCGGCCAATGAAAATCGCGCCGGCATTGCGGACCTTGGCGGCGAGCGCCTCGGCGTCATCGGTGGCAATCTCGAGATGCTCGGCGGCAATGCGGTTGGCCAGCGGCAGCGCCGCTTCCCAGTCAGGCACAAGAATGACGGCGCCGAAATCGGCCCAGCTCTTGCGCGCCGTGTCGCTGCGGCCAAGCGTCGACAATTGCCGCTCCACCGCTTCGATCACCGCCTCTCCGAAAGCCTCGTCGCGGGTGATCAGGATCGATTGCGCGCCGACATCGTGTTCGGCCTGGGCCAGCAGGTCGGCCGCAATCCAGTCGGGATTGTTGTCGGGGTCGGCCATCACCAGAACTTCGGAGGGCCCGGCGATCATGTCGATGCCGACGGTGCCGAAGACCTGGCGCTTGGCGGCGGCCACCCAGGCATTGCCGGGGCCCATGATCTTGGCCACCGGGCGGATGGTTTCGGTGCCATAGGCAAGGGCTGCGACCGCCTGGGCGCCGCCGATCCGGTAGATCTCGCTGACGCCGGCAATGCGCGCTGCGGCCAGCACCACCGGGTTGAGCACGCCGTCGCGGGCCGGCACCACCATGACGATGCGCTCGACGCCTGCCACCTTGGCGGGCACCGCGTTCATCAGCACCGAACTTGGATAGCTCGCCGTGCCGCCGGGAACATAAAGCCCGACGGCTTCGATCGCGGTCCAGCGCGAGCCGAGCTCCACGCCCAGCGCGTCGACGTAGTGATCGTCCTTCGGCATCTGCCGGCTGTGGTGACTGAAAATCCGGTCATGGGCGAATTCGAGGGCGGATATGATCTCGGGATCGGCAGCCTGGTAGGCCGCCTCGATCTCGTCAGCACTTACCGCAAGGCCGAGCGCACGGGTGTCGATCCGGTCAAAGCGCTGGCTGTAGTCGTGCAGGGCCTCGTCGCCGCGGGCGCGGATCTCGGCAATGATGGTCCGGACATCGGCCTCGACATCCACCGAAACCTCACGTTTGGTGGTCAGAAACGCAGCGAACCGGCTTTCAAAATCCGCCTGCCGGTAATCAAGCCTCAGTACCAATGCCCTGCCCCCATATCATGTCTTTCAGATCAGCCGCCCAGCGGATGGCGCGGCTTGAATTTGGTTTCCCAGCCGCCGCCAACATCGGCAAGCTGTACTTCTATGCAGGCGACATCCAGATGGATCACCGCGCCACCGGACAAAACCAGTTCGACCGTGCCGGCAGGCGCCTCCTCACCGGGGAGAAAACGCAAGGCCAGCAGCGAGTGCACAGCGTCGGTATCCTTCAGATCGACACCGCGCGACCGGACCGCGCGAACCTGTTTCACCGCGAGCAGCGCCCGACGACGCTCGAAGGTCTTCTTGCTCTTGCCTTCTTCCCAGACAAAGCGGTTGGCCTCAAGCGTAAAGGCGCCATCCTTGCCCAGAAAGGCGGTGTCGCCGGTCTTGAAGACGGCATCCTGCAGGCAGGCGGAAATCACGGCCAGGTCAGCATCGTCAAGCGCTATCAGTTTCAGACTGTCCATAAGATCCTCGAGATACTTTCATTCAGGGCCTCACCCGCCGCAAGGCGAGTGCTGCACTGCAAGGTAGGTGCGACCAGGGCAAAGCGCAATGCGCAGAAGGTGGTGGATGCCAGTCCGGTCCTGCCGCCGTTCCGGCTTACCCGCTGATGCGCTCGACGACGGCACCGCAGTTGGTGAGCTTCTCTTCGAGACGCTCAAAGCCACGATCGAGATGGTAGACGCGGTTGACCACGGTCTCGCCTTCTGCGGCAAGGCCTGCGATCACCAGCGACACCGAAGCCCGCAGATCCGTCGCCATCACCGGCGCGCCGCGCAGCACCGGCACACCAGTGACCGTCGCGGTCTGGCCCGAGAGCGAGATCTTGGCGCCGAGACGGGCCAGTTCCTGAACATGCATGAAGCGGTTTTCGAAGATCGTCTCGGTAATGTGCGAGATGCCGTTGGCGCGGGTCATCAATCCCATGAACTGCGCCTGCAGGTCGGTCGGGAAGCCCGGGAACGGGTCCGTGGTGACGTCAACCGGCAGAATATCGCCGCCATTGCGGCGAATGCGGATGCCGCCGGCTTCGGGCGTGACCTCGGTGCCCGAGCGGCGCAGCGCCAGAAGCGCACTCTCCAGGAGCGCTTCGGAGGTGTTTTCGAGCAGCACGTCGCCGCCGGTCATGGCCACGGCCATGGCGTAGGTTCCGGTCTCGATGCGGTCGGGCAGAACCCGGTGGCGGGCGCCCGACAGCGAGGCAACACCGTCAATGGTGATGGTCGCAGTACCGGCGCCGGAAATCTTCGCGCCCATGGCGATCAGGCAGTTGGCCAGATCGACCACTTCGGGCTCGCGCGCGGCGTTTTCGATCACCGTCTGGCCCTTGGCCAGGGTCGCTGCCATCAACATCACGTGGGTGGCGCCGACGGAGACTTTCGGGAACACGTAGCGTCCGCCGATCAGGCCCTTGGGGGCACGGGCATCGACATAGCCGTTTTCGATCTCGATCTCGGCGCCGAGATGCCGCAGCCCGTCGATGAACAGGTCGACCGGGCGCGTGCCGATGGCACACCCACCGGGCAGCGACACCTTGGCTTCGCCCATGCGGGCCAGAAGCGGGCCGATGACCCAGAAACTGGCGCGCATCTTGGAGACAAGCTCATAGGGCGCGGTGGTGTCGACAATGGTGCGGGCGGTAAAATGCACGGTGCGGGCATAGGCGGTATCCTGGCGCTCGCGGCGGCCGACCACGGCGATATCGACGCCGTGATTGCCCAGGATGCGCTGCAACTGCTCGACATCGGCGAGATGCGGGAGGTTTTCCAGCGTCAGCGTATCATCTGTTAGCAGCGAGGCGATCATCAGCGGCAAGGCCGCATTCTTCGCGCCGGAAATCGGAATGACGCCATTGAGCGGATTCCCGCCAACGATCCTGATGCGATCCATGCTGTCCTCTTGAGGTTTCGGGTTGCGCCGGTGCCCCGGCGGCGAAGCCCTGAAAAATATCTGGTGCGCTGTTTAGACCATCAACGGGAATGCGGCAACACAAGGACCGGCTTCGCGGTTAATCGGCGTCGCCGCCCTCCGGGGCTCCCCCGCGGCCGGTGGATGCGGGCAGTCCTTCGGTTTCGTCGGCCTGGCCTTCGCGGCGGGCGCGAACCTGGGCCTTGCGGCGCTGCAGATTGGCACGCAACTGTGCGGCGCTGCGCTCGGCGCGCTTTGCGGCCTGGCGCTCGACTTCGGCCTTGCGTTGCGTGGCCCCGGTTTCTGGATCGGTCTTGTCGTTCATGATGCGCATTCGATAGCGCAAAAGCGTGCGCGGGTGAAGATCTTGTGATCGACTCGCGCTTCGGGGGCCGACTCGCGCTTCTACACCCGAGTCGGACTTCGCATGCCTGCCCCAACCGACGGCGGCTGATTTGCGTAAAACGTGATGTGGATTCGATCGCAAGCTGATGCGAAAGCGAGGCCTTGCCTGGCCCGGATCGCGCGCGACGCACCGATTTGAACGGTTCCGGCCCGGCCATTTCCAAGCTTTTTGAAACTTGTCGCACCAATCGCCCGTTTGCGCTTGCACTCCTGTCCAAGCTGTGGCAATAGCGGGCCGCTTCAGTCGTTTACAGCCTCTCGATCTGATCGGGAACGCGACAGGGACAGCGGCTGACGGAGACAATCTCCCGTCTGATCGCCGACGAGAACTGAAGCAAAGGGCTGCCGTAGCTCAGGGGTAGAGCACTCCCTTGGTAAGGGAGAGGTCGAGAGTTCGAATCTCTCCGGCAGCACCAGATTTTTTCCATCGCAAACTATCTGGCGCTGCCTTTGCCTGGCCTCCGGTCAGGCTCGTCCTGCTGCCACATGCGGACATCGTCATGCCCGCGGTCTGACCGCAGCCATGATCTTCTGTCCTCTTCGATGTCTCATTGCCCTCAGGCGCGCCGCATCGCTGCCTGGCCTAGCCTTCCGCGAGCTTGTCCAGCACCGTTTCCAGCTTGGCCACCGTGCCGTCGACATCGCCGAGCTTGTCAAGGCCGAAGAGGCCGATGCGGAAGGTGCGGAAATCGGCGGGTTCATCGCACATCAGCGGAACGCCGGCGGCAATCTGCATGCCCTCGCCCGCAAATTTCTTGCCGTTCTGGAAATCGGGATCGCGGGTGTAGCTGACGACAACGCCGGGCGCTTCGAAACCATCGGCTGCGACCGACCTGAAGCCGTTGGCGGCCAGCAGAGCGCGAACCTTGCGGCCAAGTTCCCACTGCATCTTGCGGGCATTGTCGAAGCCGAAGTCGCGGGTTTCGATCATCCGGTCGCGCAGCACCACCAGCGCATCCGTGGGCATGGTCGCGTGATAGGCATGGCCGCCGGCGACATAGGCCTGCATGATGTCGTGCCATTTGCGCAGATCGACCGCGAAGCTCGAGCTGGTGGTCTCGCCGAGCCGCTCGAGCGCCCGCTCACCGAGCATGACGAGACCGGCCGCCGGCGAGGCGCTCCAGCCTTTCTGGGGCGCGGAGATGAGAACGTCGACGCCGGTCTTCTTCATGTCGACCCAGATGCAGCCCGAGGCGATGCAATCGAGCACGAACAGGGCACCGACATCGTGGGCGGCGTCGGCTATAGCCTTGATGTAATCGTCAGGCAGAATGACGCCCGAGGAAGTTTCGACATGCGGCGTGAACACGACGCCGGGCCGTTCCTCGCGAATTTTTGCGGTGACCAGCTCGACCGGCTGCGGCGCAAAAGCCGAAGTGGTTTCGTTACCGACCTGGCCGGCCTTGATGACGGTGGTTTCCGAAGGAATGCTGCCCATGTCGAAGATCTGGGTCCAGCGGTAGGAAAACCAGCCATTGCGGATGACCATCACCTTCTGGTCGGTGGCAAACTGGCGGGCAACGGCCTCCATGCCGAAGGTTCCGCCGCCCGGCACGATCACCGCTGCCTCGGCCTGATAGACATCGCGCAGCATGGCATAGAGATCGGTCATGACGCCCTGGAACGTCCTGGACATGTGGTTGAGCGAGCGGTCGGTGAAGACCACCGAAAACTCCATCAGGCCATCGGGATCCACGGGCGACGTCATCTTGTTCATGTCCTTCACTCCAGTTTCGCTCTGCCTGTCCGTGGACTGGTCTCGATCCCGCTATAGGCCGGATTGTTGAAACAATGAAGGCATCCACACCCATTAAAGCTTCCTATGGCCAATTGGACGCGGGCACACGGGCACGATGTTGAGGAGATTTACCCGGCCCCCGGTTTCTCAAACCCGGAACGGAAGCTACAAGGAGGGCAAAGGGAGAGACTGCCATGAACTATGCCTGCTTCACCGTCGAGATTGCCGACCACATCGCCCATATCCGTTTCAATCGGCCGGACAAGGCCAATTCGATGACGCCGGAGTTCTGGGCCGAGCTGCCGCAGGCGGTGGACAGGATCTCCAATGACGGAGAAGCCCGGGTGATCGTGATCTCGTCCGAGGGCAAGCACTTTACCGCCGGAATGGATATCTCGGTGTTCATGAGCGGCGGGCTTGATGGCGATGCGACCAATGCGCATGTCTCGGCGGAGGCCTTTCGCTACAAGATCAAGGCGCTGCAGGAAACATTCTCCGCGCTTGAACGGGCGCGTCAGCCAGTGCTGGCCGCGATCCAGGGTGGCGCGATCGGCGCCGGTGTGGATCTGGCCACCGCGTGCGACTGCCGCTACGCATCGGCCGACGCGTTCTTCGCAGTGCAGGAAACGGCCATCGGCATGACCGCGGATGTGGGAACCTTCCCGCGGCTGGTGAAACTGATCCCGGAAGGCTGGGCGCGGCAAATGGCCTATACGGGCGAGCGGTTTCCGGCGGAAAAGGCGATGCAGATCGGTCTGGTCAACGAGGTGTTCGAAACCCCCGAAGCGCTGCTTGAAGGGGTGATGGCAATCGCGCGCAAGATTGCCGCGCACTCGCCGCTTGCGGTCACCGGCTGCAAGGCGATGGCCAATTATTCCCGCGATCACTCGACCGCCGATACGCTGGACTACATTTCTGTGTGGAACGCGGCGATGCTGCGCCCCGATGACATCAAGGAAGCCTATATCGCCAAGGGCGAAAAGCGCGCGCCGGTGTTTGACGGCCTCAAGCCGGTCTCGAAATAGCGATCAATCCGGCGACTGGCCTCAGCGGTTGTATCTGCGGCGCGCCAGGACCGGTGCGAAGGCCAGCGCGTTGCCGACGACCTCCTCCATGTCGTCATGCGGCGGTGTCCAGTCGAGCACGATGCGGCGGGGTGTCTGCTCTGTCTCGTCGATGACATGGTTGCTGCGTGAAAGCGCTGCTTCCCAGGCCAGCGCGCTGCCGACAATCTTGTCGATATCGTCATGCTGCGGCTGCCAGCCGAGCACCGTGCGGGCACGGGTCGAATCGGCGACCGAGGTGATGATGTCGCCTTCCCGCCGGGCACCGAGCCGGATGTCGAAATCGCGGCCGCTCAGGCGCCTGACCGAATCGAGCACTTCCCGGACGCTGTAGCCGCGGCCGTAGCCGCAATTGGCGACCAGGCTCTCGCCGCCTGAGCGCAGGTAGGTCAGCGCATCGAGATGGGCGGCGACCAGATCGGTCACGTGGATGAAATCGCGGATGCAGGTACCGTCACGGGTCGGGTAATCGGTGCCGAAAACCTCGATGCCGTCACGCTTGCCCATGGCCGCTTCCGTCGCCACCTTGATCAGGTTGATGGCGCCGCGGGTCGATTGTCCGGTCCTTCCGAGCGGATCGGCGCCCGAGACGTTGAAGTAGCGCAAGGCCGCATAGCGGAAGTCGTGGGCCGCCGCCGCATCGGCAAGCATCATCTCGGTCATCAGCTTTGAGCGGCCGTAGGGTGATTGCGGCACGGTGGGTGTTGTTTCCGCGACCGGGCCATCGCCTTCCGGGCTGCCATAGACCGCTGCGGTGGAGGAAAAGACCAGCTTGCGGACCCCGGTTTCGATCGCGGCTCGGACCAGAGCGAGGGAATTGGCGGTGTTGTTCTGGTAATAACCCAGCGGATCGGCGATCGAGTCCGGCACCGAGATCGAGCCTGCGAAATGAATGATTGCCTCGATACCGTGGTCACGGATGATGTCGGTGATGGCACCGGTATCGGCCACATCGGCAGGGATGAGTTTCGCCTCGGGCGCCACGGCCCAGTCAAAGCCGGTCGACAGGCGGTCGACCACGACCACGTCCTCACCGGCGTCGAGCAGTGCCCAGACCATGTGGCTGCCGATATACCCTGCTCCGCCTGTCACCAGAACCGTCATGCCAACCCCTCGATGGTGCTTCCACCACCGCAGGATGAACCTCAAGTTTCAAGAAACCGTGAATCGCGGATGTTCCGGTCTGGAGCAGTGCGGTTCGCGTCAGAGCGAGGAGATGTAATCCGCCAGCCGGCCTGCCGCTTCCTCGACATGGTCGAGGCGGCGCAGGAAACAGGCGCGCAGGAACTCTGCGCCGCCGTTGCCGAACGCAGTGCCCGGCGCCAGGCCGACGCCTGCACGGTCGACAATGTCAATCGCCGCAGCCCGGGTGTCGGTGATGCCGTCGATGCGGAAAAAGGCATAGAACGCGCCGTCAGGCTTCTGGGTGACGACCCGGTTGGTGCCTGTCAGCGCATCGCAGAACAGATCGCGCGCAGCGGTTGCCTTGGCAATCTGCTCGCCGACATATTGATCGCCCTGCTCAAGCGCTGCCAGCGCACCCTTCTGCATGAACTGGGGCACGCCCGAGGTCTGGTACTGGACGCTGTTTTCCAGCACCTGGATGATCGAGGGCGGCGCCACGATCCAGCCGACCCGCCACCCGGTCATCGACCAGTTCTTGGAGAAGCTGTTGACGAAGATGATGCGGTCGTCGTCCTGCATGATATCGAGAAATGACGGTGCGCGGCCGCCCGCATAGTAAAACTGGGTGTAGATCTCGTCGGCGATGATCCAGAGACCATGCTTGCGCGCCAGGTCGAGCACGGCGGCGAGATCCTCCGGCGTGGCGGTCCAGCCGGTCGGGTTGGAGGGAGAATTGAAGAAGATCGCACGGGTTTTCGGCGTGATCGCAGCAGCCAGGCGCTCGGGATCAAGGCTCCACCGGCCATTGGCGTAATCCAGCGGTGCCGCCACGGAGATACCGCCGGACATGGCCAGCGCTGCGGCGAAATTGGGCCAGGCCGGTGTCAGCTGGACGACCTCGTCACCCGGATTGACGACGGCTTCAATGGCGATCTTGATCGCCTGCATGCCCGAACCGGTAACGCAGAAGGCATCGAGCGGAAGTTGCCTGCCGAACAGGCGGGCGTGGTAATCGACCAGGGCCTGCCGGAGTTCGGGGATGCCGCGCTGCCAGGTGTAGAAGGTTTCACCGGCCAGCAGCGCCTCGGCCGCGGGCCGGGCAATAAAGTCAGGGGTTTTCTCGTCGCCTTCGCCGGCCCAGAGCGGGATCAGGCCGGGTTTGAGGCGACCGTGATTGACCACGGCGACGATGCCGCTTTCAGGGGCCTGAATGGCGCGGCGGCTGAGGCTTTCGAACTGGTTCATGGCAAACTCCGTTTGCCTCTCTTAGCGGGTTACGCAGGCCATCGCATCCATTCAGAGCTTATCAACCCATCGATTTTCCTGATGCAAGAGAACCGCGGACAGCAAAAGGCCCCGGTACGAATACCAGGGCCTGGTTCAAGTCCATCATCTCAAGCTCGCCTCGTCGCGGCGAGCGGCGTGGACCGGGATTTACTTCTTGAGCAGGTCGCGGATCTCGCTGAGCAGCGCGATATCTGCTGGCGGAGCAGCAGGCTTGGCCGGAGCGACCTCTTCTTGCTTGCGCAAGGAATTGACCGCCTTGACCATCAGGAAAATGATCCAGGCCAGGATCAGGAAGTTGATCAGCACGGTCAGGAAGTTGCCGTAAGCGAGCACGGCGCCCTGCTCCCTGGCAGCTTCCAGTGTCGTTGCCGTCACGCCGCCGGCAAGCGGGATGAAGAAATTGGAAAAATCAATTCCGCCAAAGATCGCGCCCACGATCGGCATGATGATATCATCGACCAGCGATGAAACAATAAGACCAAATGCACCGCCGATGATCACACCGACAGCAAGATCCATCACGTTGCCCTTGGCGATGAACGCCTTGAACTCATTCAACATGTCAATTCTCTCCGTTGGTCGCGGATGTCCCTCTCACATGAACCGCAAGGCCCGCGCGCCCCGTCAAACCGGTTTAGGCATTACTAACACAGTTACGCGCGTAAAAAACTGGCAAAATTCCGGAATACACGGTTCATTGAGCAAGCGGTTGCTCAACCAAAGGCTGCCTTGTTTGGCATTTTTTTGGGCTTATGCTTGCGCTCCGGAGGCGTGGGGAGGAGACAGATCATGATGCCCGGCTGGCTGGTTTTTGGATCGGCCCTATTCTATTTGCTGATGCTGTTCGCGATCGCCACCTATGGCGACCGGTCCGCGCGTCAGCATCGCAAGCGGACAGCCGGCCGTCCGATCATCTATTCGCTCAGCCTGGCGATCTATTGCACCTCCTGGACCTATTTCGGCGGTGTCGGCCTGGCAGCTTCGCGCGGGCTCGAATTCACCGCGATCTATATCGGCCCGATCCTGATGTTCACGCTGGGGATGCCGATCCTCAAGCGGATCGTCACCCTGGCCAAAGCCGAAAAGCTCACCTCGATTGCCGACTTCATGGCGGCGCGCTACGGCAAGAACCCGCTGGTAGCAGCCCTGGTTGCGCTGATCGCCGTTATAGGCACGATCCCTTACATCGCACTGCAGCTCAAGGCGGTGTCCTCATCGGTCGCGGTGATGGTCGATGTCGAGCAGTTGAACCGGGTGACGGAAACCTTCTTCCTGTCCGACATTTCCTTCTTCGTCACGCTGGTGCTTGCGGCTTTCGCGGCCATTTTCGGCACCCGGCATACCGATGCGACCGAACACCAGGATGGCCTGATCCTAGCCATTGCGATGGAATCTCTTGTCAAGCTGCTGGCGTTCTCGCTGATCGGACTGACGGTGATGTTCGTGATGTTTGACGGCCCCTGGGATCTGTTGCAGGCTGCCACCGCCAATGCCGAGGTGATGACGGCAATGACGCATGAGACACCGTTGCTGCGCTGGGCGCTGCTGATCGTGTTGTCGGCATTCGCCATCATCCTGCTGCCGCGGCAGTTTCATGTTGCCGTGGTCGAGAACAGGACGCTGGGAGAGCTGCGGCTGGCCGGATGGCTGCTGCCGTTTTATCTCGTCGCCATCAACATTTTCGTGCTGCCGGTGGCCATTGCCGGGGTGCTGCAGTTCGGATCCGGCGCCTCCAGCGACCTTTTCGTGCTGGCCTTGCCGATGGCCAACGACATGCCCGTCGTCACGCTTCTGACCTTTATCGGGGGCTTTTCGGCGGCAACCGCAATGGTGATCGTCGCGTCCGTTGCCGTGGCCATCATGGTTTCCAACGACATCATCGTTCCGGTGGTTCTGAGGCGGCGCGACCGCCGCGGCCAGAGCGGCGATTTTTCAGGCCTGATCCTGATCATCCGGCGCACCGCGATCATCGGCATCCTGCTGCTGGGTTTCGCCTATTACCGCGCAGCCGACATCAATGCCGGGCTGGCTTCCATCGGGCTGTTGTCGTTTGCAGCGATCGCGCAACTGGCGCCGGCCTTTTTCGGAGGACTGTTCTGGCGGCAGGCCAACGCGCGTGGCGCCATTGCCGGGCTCTCCAGCGGAATTGCGATCTGGGCCTATATTCTGATGGTGCCCAGCCTGGGCGGGCCGGACAACAGCCATGTGGCGGCAGCTATCCTGGATTTCATCATTCCCGGCACCTATGCCTTTACCGGGCCGTCAGCTGATCCGCTGTTCAACGCGGTGGTTCTGAGCCTGACCGTCAATTGCCTGTTCTACGTGATCGGCTCGCTGTCACGCAGGCCAAAATCCATCGAGCGAATACAGGCGGCGATGTTCATTCCGGAAAGCCAGCGGCTGACCACATCGGGCCGGCGCTGGAAGACCAAGGTGACGGTCGGAGACCTGAAACAGACCATCAGCCGCTATCTCGGACAGGAGCGGACGGAACGCTCATTCCATTCGCATGAACGCGCCATCGGCCGCTGGATCAACGAGCAGGATCCGGCCGACATGGGCATGTTGCGATTTGCCGAGCAGCTGCTCGGCAGCGCCATCGGATCGGCCTCGGCACGGCTGGTGTTGTCGCTGCTGTTCGAGCGCGCGGACGACATTCCCGGCGACACTGCACGGCTGCTGGATGAGGCTTCCGAAGCGCTGCAATACAACCGCGACCTGCTGCAGACAGCGCTTGGCCAGATGAACCAGGGCATCACCGTGTTTGACAATTCCAACCGGCTGACGGTCTGGAACAAGCGGTTCCGCTCGCTGCTGGAATTGCCCGAACAGGTCGGCCAGGTCGGGTTCCCGCTGGAAAGCATCATTGCCATTCTGGTCGAGCGAGGAGATCTCAAGCCGGGCGAGGAGCAAGAGGCGCTGGACCGTTTTCTCGAGATGGACAAGGCCTTCTCGCTGACGATCGGACCGGAAAAGCGGATCATCGAAATCCGCTCCAACCCGATGCCCGACAGTGGCATCGTGACCACCTATGCCGATATCACCGAGCGCGTGGCCGCCGACATGGCGCTGAAGCAGGCCAACGAAACGCTCGAGCAGCGCGTCACCAAGCGAACTGCGGAACTGACCCGCGTGAACCGCGAGCTGGAGAAGGCACAACTGACCGCCGAAGAGGCCAATATCGGCAAGACGCGGTTCCTCGCCGCCGCCGGGCACGACATCTTGCAGCCGCTCAATGCGGCGCGGCTCTACTCCTCCACGCTGGTCGAGCGGCTGGGCAATTCCCCCGATCAGAAACTGGTGCAGAACATCGATTCCTCGCTGGAATCGGTGGAAGCCATCCTGGGCGCGGTGCTGGACATCTCGAGACTCGACACCGGGGCGATGAAACCGCAACTGGCGAGTTTCCCGCTCAATGATCTGTTGCAACGGGTGGTCACCGATTTTGCCCCGGTGGCACGGGAGAAGAACCTCAAGTTCACGGTGATGCCGACCAGCGTGCATGTGCGCTCCGACCCCAATCTTTTGCGCCGGCTGATCCAGAACCTGGTCTCCAACGCCATCAAGTACACGCGGGAAGGCCGGGTTCTGGTTGGTGTCCGGCGCCGCGGCGACAAGGTCCTGATCCAGGTGATCGACACCGGAATTGGAATTCCCTCGACCAAGTTCCGTACCGTGTTCCGGGAATTTGCCCGGCTTGAGGAAGGTGCGCGGACAGCTTCTGGACTGGGGCTGGGCCTTTCGATTGTCGACCGGATCGCGCGGGTTCTCAAACACTCTGTCGACATTGCCTCGCTCTCGGGCAAAGGCACCGAGTTCCGGGTGGAATTGCCGATCGAGACCAATATCTCGCGCATCCAGGCTCAGCCGAAGCGCAAGTCAGCAGACACAGCCAACACCAATCTGAAGGGGCTGAGAGTGCTGTGCATCGACAATGAGCCGAAGATCCTCGAAGGCATGACGCTCTTGTTGAGCGGCTGGGGCTGCACGGTTCTGGCCGCGGACTCGCAGAGCGGAAGCTTGCAGATTGCGGAGACCGAGGACGCGCCGGATGTGATCTTTGCCGATTTTCATCTCGATGACGGCACCGGCCTCGAGACAATCGTGGCGCTGCGCAAATTGTGGAAGATGGATATCCCCGGCCTGCTGGTGACCGCTGACCGCACGCCCGAGGTGCGCGGCATGGCAGAGGCTGAACATATTGCGGTTCAAAACAAGCCGATCAAGCCTGCGGCCCTGCGTGCGTTCCTCAACCAGGTCACCTTCACCCGGAGGAGCGCAGCAGAGTAAAGCTGCAGGGTTCAGCCATCCCTTGTCAGTCGTCCTGGCTCAGCACCTCGGCACCGATCTTGGAGAGCTGTATGACGGCCTGGGTGCGGCTGTCGACGCCGAGTTTTTGCAACACGGCTGAGACATGCGCCTTGATGGTGGCTTCGGAAACGCCGAGCTCATAAGCGATCTGCTTGTTGAGCAAGCCTTCCGCCAGCATGCCCAGCACCCGCCCCTGCTGCGGGGTCAGTGTCTTGATGCGGGCGATGAGGCCCGCGATTTCCTGATCATGCTCGGATCCCAGATCAACATCCGGGGGCGTCCAGATGCCGCCGTCGAGCACGGTGCGCACGCCCTGGCGGATCTCGTCAATGCTCGCGGATTTCGAGATGAAACCGGATGCGCCCAGCTCGAGCGCGCGACGCATCGTCGAGACATCATCGGTGGCGGAGACGACAACGACCGGAAGACTTGAAAACTCGGCGCGAAAGGCAATCAGCCCGGAAAGCCCGGACACACCCGGCATGGTCAGGTCCAGAAGAATCAGATCCGCTTCCGGGTGGTCGCCAGCCTTCTTGCGGGCGCTTTCAAGATCACCGGCCTCCAGAATATCAATCGTGGCGCCGATTCCCTCGAGGGCTTGCCGCATGGCGCCCCGAAACAATGGATGATCGTCCGCAATAATGAATGTCAATTGCGCCATGCACTCTCCCCCTCCTGATCGCGCTGCCGCGGCAATCAGGCCCAAACCTGTTTGCGTGCACACCTTAGCGGCGCGCCAAGCCTTCACGCAAGTGCATGGAACGGCGAGGACCAAAAGGCAAGCCGGCTTGCGAAACTTGAAATGTCAGGTTCGGTCCGGGACCGGTTCAGACGGCGTCTCTGGCGACGGCTCGAAATCCCTGCGCAGTTCCTCGGCCATGTCGAAGAAATGGCGCATTATCTTCTGCATGGCCCCGATGGCCCGGTCGAGTTCTGCCTCGTCGGGCATACCGGTACTCTCATCCTGCGGCTCCATTCGATCAAGGCGGTTCTCGAGCGCCTCAATTCGGGCTGAGAGATCCGACAAGGTGTCCTCGAAGGCGCGGCGTTCGTCGGCCGCCATCTTGCAGACAAGCTGACCATCCGTCTCGGTGCATATCGACATCTCTCCGGTCCGGGTGTCGAGCCTGACGAACCCGTTTGCGGATTTCTCGATGGTATAGCGATTTGCTACGGGTTCCTGGGCCAGCGCTTGCGCGGAACCGATCAAAGCCAGGGCCGAAACACACAGAATCTGAAAACGGATCATGACGACACCCTCCTGTTTCTGTATGTGGTGACACGCAATAACGACGAAATCGAGAAGGATGCCCGGACAGAGCGTCGACAGGACTGCCTCACCGGGCCGGCATCGGGAAAGCGAGACGCTCAAACATGCATGCAACAATCTACAAGATTACCCCTGAAACACTGTGGCGCGAGGCTGAAGCCAAAGGCCGCTTCACCGGAGCGCCGGTTGATCTGGCGGACGGCTTCATTCACTTCTCGACCCGCGAGCAAGCCATCGAGACGGCGCAGAAGCATTTCGCCGGCCAGGAGAACCTGTTGCTGGTGGCTGTCGATGCCAGTGCGCTGGGCGAAAAGCTGGCGTTCGAACCATCCCGCGGAGGCGCGCTGTTTCCCCATCTTTACGCCGACATGCCGCTTTCGGCGGTCAAGTGGGTCAAGCCGCTGCCGCTTGGTCCTGACGGCGACCATGTGTTTCCGGACATGGAGTCGTGAAAAGCCTGTTTGAGGGGGTTGCCCGAAACGCGCTGTTCACGCTCGATCCGGAAACCGCGCACGGGCTGTCGATCACAGCGCTAAAGAGCGGGCTGCTGCCGCGCTGCCCGCGCGATCACGACCCGCGGCTTGCGGTCAGTGTCGCCGGCCTCGACTTCCCAAACCCTCTCGGCATGGCCGCCGGATATGACAAGAACGCCGAAGTTCCCGCCGAGCTGTCTCGACTGGGATTCGGCTTTGTCGAAGTCGGCACGCTGACGCCGAAACCACAGTCGGGCAATCCGAAACCGCGGATCTTCCGCCTGGTCAAGGACCATGCGGTGATCAACCGGCTTGGCTTCAACAACCAGGGGCACGCCGAAGCCCATGCCCGGGTCTCGGGTCGAAGCCGGGAAGGCATTCTGGGGATCAATATCGGTGCCAACAAGGACACCGACGACCGGGTCGGCGATTATGTTGCGGGAATCTCACGCTTTGCCGACGTGGCGGATTATTTCACCGTCAATATTTCTTCGCCCAACACACCGGGCTTGCGCAATCTGCAAACCCGGGAGGCGCTGTCTGACCTGCTGAGCCGGGTGCTTGCCGAGCGCGACGCCAAGACCAGACGTATCCCGGTGTTTCTCAAGATCGCACCGGATCTGACCGAGCCCGATCTCAATGACATCGCGGCGGAATGCCTTGCGCAGCAACTCGACGGCGTGATCGTGTCCAACACGACGCTGTCGCGCAAGGGCCTGAGCCAGGATCCGAAAGCGGCAGAGGCCGGCGGATTGTCAGGCCGGCCGGTGTTTGAACGCTCGACCATCGTGCTAGCCAAGATGCGCCAGAAGCTTGGCGCCGAGATGCCCCTGATCGGGGTCGGCGGCATCGACAGCGCGGAAACCGCTGCAGAGAAGATACGGGCCGGTGCCGATCTGGTGCAACTATACACCGGCTTCATCTATGGCGGACCCTTGCTGCCGGGGCGAATCGTGCGGGATCTTTCCCGTCTTTGCGACCGCGAGAAGCTGACCAAGCTTTCAGATCTGCGCGACAGCAGGACCTCCCATTACGCAGGCCTGGCGATCCCGGAATAGGATCACGCCGCGCCGAAGGCACGGTCCCTGCGGCGCGGCAGAATTGCCAGCAAGGTAAGCCCGCGCGCCGCGAGAAAGATGTTGAGCGAGATCCAGAGACCCTGATTGCCCCAGATCCGGGTCAGGCCGACTGACAAAGCGATGAACAGGGCGAGCGACAGCAGCATCATGTTGCGCATGTCGCGCGACCAGGTGGCGCCGACAAAGACCCCGTCCATCTCGAAGGCAAGCACGCCGGCCACCGCCGTCAGGGCCGCCCAGAACAGATATGACCCGGCTTCCAGGCGCACCGATTCAAGGGTGGTCATCAGGCCGATCACCGCATCGCCGAAGATCAGGAAAAAGCCGGTGGTAAACCCAGCCAGCGCAAAGCCCCAGAAGACGGTCAGACGCACCGCCTTGTCGAAGGCGGGACGATAGCGCGCGCCAATGGCCCGGCCCGCCAGCTGCTCTGCGGCGGTGGCGAAGCCGTCAAGATAATAGCCCGCGACCATGAAAAAGTTCATCAAGATGGCATTTGCAGCGAGCGTGGTTTCGCCGAAGCCGGTTCCCAGCCGGGTGAACCAGGCAAAGGCGGTGATCAGCGCAAAAGACCGGATCATGATGTCGCCATTGAGCGACATCAGCCGCAAAATCGAGGCGCGATCGATGATCTGTTTCCAGGCCGGAGCGTGAGCACGGTCGAAGTTGCGGTGAATGACCAGAAGACCGGCAGCGCAGCCGGTGATTTCCGCAATCACGGTGGCCCATGCGACGCCTTCAAGGCCATAGCCGAGCCACAGCCCGAGCAGGATCGATAGGACGATATTGGTGCCATTGATCACGGTTTGCAGAAGCAGCCCGGTTCCGCCCATGCCGCGGCCGAGCACATAGCCCAGAATGGCGTAATTGGCCAAGGCAGCGGGCGCCGACAGCGCCCGGATCATCAGATAGGTCGAGGCGGCTACGGCAATTTCTCCCCGGGCTCCCATGAATGTGAGGCCGGCAGCCAGAAGCAGCGGCGTTGCGGCGATAATGATCACGCCTGCGACAGCCGAGATCATCAGCGAACGCCAGAAGACCGCCTGCTCCTCCGTCGGGTCATCACGGCCCATGGCCTGCGCGACAAGACCCGTGGTCGCGGTGCGCAGGAAATTGAAGGTGGTGAACACCAGATCGAACAGGATCGCGGCAATGGCCAGTCCGCCCAGCAGCGCCGCATCGCCCAGACGGCCGACCACCGCGGTGTCGACCAGGCCAAGCAGCGGCGTGGTCAGAAACGCCAGCGTCATCGGCACGGCAATGGCAAGCACCATGCGGTTGTTGACCTCGAAGGGGCGGCCTTCGGGTGGCAGGACATCGGTTTTGAGCGGCAGGTCGGTCAAGCGCTGGGGTTCCGGGAGGACGTGATGCATCCTTCCTCATTGACTTCATCCCGGCTGTAAAGGGGAGAACACCGATAGCTCCATCAAAGCTGCTGATGGATCTTTTCCAGGAACGCACACATCCGCTGCGTCGCCGCGCCGCCGGTCTTATCCCCATCGCCGCAGCTGTCCCATTGCTGGACATCCGACGTGTCTGTTTCTTAACCTGCAGCGCCTATCCTTGGTTAGTTTCAAATCACCGTAGGGCTGGAGGCATTCGAGTGGATTCGTCCTATTTATTGTCGACCATCAATCCCGTTATCGGACTTTTACTCACACTGACATTTTTTCTGATCTGGAAGAGGCACCCCGAAAAACTGCACATACTGAACTGGGCTCTGGGCTTTGCGGCTGGCAGTCTCGGCTTCGGGTTTGAGTTCTTTCACTTCTTCATCGCAAACTTCCGTTTCGAAAACGGTGTGAACACATTGCTTCCGCTCAGCATCCTGTTCTCGGTCAGAGGACTGTGCCTGCGCTATCGCGGCCACTCCCCCGACAGCACCCTGCTGGTTCTGGTGACTGTGACGACAGCCATCGCCTTCGGGATGTCGAGCGAGCATCACTATGCTCACATTCGCGGCATGGTCATCAGTTGCGGCGTGGCGGTGATGCTGATCCTGGCAATGCAGGCGATGACGAGGGCAAGAACGTGGAACCGGATCGACCTCTGCATCTTTCTGGCGCTCCTGTCGCTGACGGTGCTCCTGCCCCTTCGGCCGCTGGCATCCTTCCTGATCGAAGGCGCCGCCGACATCGGCACACTCGAAGTCACGTCGTTCTGGGTCGTCTCGCTGAAGATTGCCGGGCTTTATGCATGGGTGGCCTTTGCAATCCTGTTCCTGCTGCGCATCGCCGCTGACTTGCTAGCCGAACTTCATGAGGAGATGGTCACGGATTCGCTCAGCGGCATCCTCAACCGCCGCGGCTTCTTCGAGACTGCCGGAACCGTTATCCGTGAAGCGTCCCCGAAACTTCCCGTGTCGCTGCTGCTGCTCGATATCGATCATTTCAAGAAGGTCAACGACACCTACGGACACCAGGTCGGCGACGAGGTGATCAGGGGCGTGGCCGGCGTGATGCTCGAAAATTCGCCGGAGACAGCGGTCATTGGCCGGCTCGGCGGCGAAGAATTTGCCATTCTCATCCCGAATACCAGCCGCAGGTCTGCCTTTGCCTTTGCCGAGGCTCTGCGCCTGAACCTTGAGGCCCAGACCCATCCCGAGATCCACGCGGATCATCCAGTGACCGTCAGCATCGGCCTTGCGGAAGGCACGGGCGGCCCTCTCGACGAGCTCGTGCGCGATGCCGATGTTGCGCTTTACAAGGCCAAGAACGGGGGCCGAAACCAGGTCGCCGCGGTCGGCGGCGAAGCCTTCAGGGGCCACGCCATGCGAACGCCACGTCGGCTTGTGCGCGCATTGAGATAAAGGCCTGGCGATTGGCGCTTTTGGTGGACGCGTGCAGCCGGGCGGGGCATAAACGCCCCATGCCATTCCTGCCCATCGTTCACGCCCCGGATTACGATGCCAATTTTGCACCGGACCACCGGTTCCCGATGGGCAAATACACCAGACTGATGGAGCTGATCCGCGCGAGCCACATGGGGGAGCGGGTCATTGTTCACGCGCCTGGACCGGCGTCTGCCGCGTGGCTGTCGCTCGCTCATGACCGGGTGTATGTGGATCAGGTGCTGGCCTGCAAGGTGCCGGCCTTGATCGAGCGCGAGATCGGCTTTCCGGTCAACGAGCGGGTGAGCCTGAGAGCCCGGCTGGCGACCGCGGGAACGGTGATGGCTGCGCGGCTGGCGCTGGCCGAGGGCATCGCCTGTAACACCGCCGGCGGCAGCCATCATGCGCGGCGGGCGCAAGGGGCGGGCTTCTGCACTTTCAACGATGTCGCGGTGGCAGCACACCTGCTGCTCGCCGATGGCGAGGTCGGGCGAGTGCTGGTGATCGATCTCGACGTGCACCAGGGTGACGGAACGGCCGAAATCTGCGCCGGTGTTGATGCCATCCGGACCGTCTCGATGCACAGCGAGAAGAATTACCCGGTTCGCAAGCAGGTCTCGTCAATCGACGTGGCCTTGCCTGACGGCGTGCGTGACGCGGCCTATCTGGAAACGCTGGACTGGCTGTTGCCGCGCAGCATCGACGGTTTTGCGCCGGATCTGGTGTTTTACAATGCAGGCGTCGATCCGCACGAGAATGATCGACTCGGGCGGCTGTCGCTAAGCGATCGGGGCCTCAAGGATCGCGACCGGCGGGTGTTTTCGTTTTTCAGAGAGCGCGGCATAGCGGTGGCGTCGGTTCTCGGCGGCGGCTACAGCCGCGACATCGAGGCCGTCGCCGGACGGCATCTGCTGATCTTCGAGGCGGCTGCAGAATTTGCCTGAGGCCAGCGCCTATTTGCGCAGGCTGAGCAGCCGCAGGACGATGAAGACAGGGATCACGACGCCTGCACCCAGCACAAGATAGCTGCCGAAACGACCCAGGGCCGCGAAGCCTGTTTCCCACAGGTTGACGAGGAAATCGCGGACGATGAACAGCAGGTCGACGGGGTACCAGTTGAACGCGGCCATGACCACGCCGACCACGAAGGACGCGACCAGCAGCTTGAGTGCGGTGCGGCCAGGCGTGTCGCCCAGAAAGCGTGTCAGACCATTGCTCATTGCGTCCATTCCCGTGTTGCGTTGACTTTCACATAGTCACGCAGGGCACGCCGGGCAAGTCCGTCATTCGGTACCGTCGATCATCCGCTCGAGCGTTTCCAGCCGGTCGGCTTCGGACGGGGGCTTGTCCCAGCGCAGGCGGCTGATGCGCGGAAAGCGCATGGCGACACCGGACTTGTGGCGGCTGGAGCGGTTGATGCCTTCGAAGGCAACTTCGAAAACCAGCCCCTTTTCCGCCCCGGCGCGCACCGAGCGGACCGGGCCGAAGCGTTCGATCGTGTTGTTGCGGACATATTTGTCGATTTCGACGAGTTCGTCATCGGTGAAACCGAAATAGGCCTTGCCAACCGGCACCAGTTCACCCGGCTCGCGCCAGACACCGAATGTGTAGTCGGAATAAAAACCCGAGCGCTTGCCATGGCCGCGCTGGGCATACATCAGCACCGCATCGATGAGAAACGGATCGCGTTTCCACTTGAACCATTCGCCCTTCGGCCGCCCCGGCAGGTAGCGCGCAGCCTTGCGCTTGATCATCACGCCTTCGATCACGGTAAAAGGCGGATCGGCGCGCAGCGCGGCGAGCTCCTCCCAACTTTCGAAGGAGAGCATTTCGGAGCAATCGAAGCGCGCCGGATCGAGTCTGGAGATAAATGTCTCGAGCCGCTCCCGGCGTTCGACAAACGGCCTGGAGCGCAGATCTTCATCGCCGTCCTGCAGCAGATCATACGCGCGGAAGAAGGCGGGAAAATCGCGCAATTGTCTGGCGCTCACCTTCTTACGGTTGAGGCGTTGCTGCAGGTCGGAGAACGAACCGGTCTCGAGACCCTCGCCTGTGGCGCGGGCGACGAGCAATTCGCCATCAAGCGCGCCGTCGAAGCCGATCGCATCGACCAGATCCGGGAATGTCGCCGAGATGTCATCGCCGGTACGTGTGTAGAGCCTGGAGATGCCGCGCTCGGAGGTGGCCTGCACGCGGATGCCATCCCATTTCCATTCGGCAGCAAAATCTGCCGGGTCGAGCTTTTCGAAATCCTTCTCGTCGATGGCGTGGGAAAGCATTACCGGGCGGAATGGTGCTGCGGCCGCGTTGACGGGTTTGTCGGCTGAGCCTTCGAGCCAGGCAAAGAGTTCGGTGTAAGGCGGCGTCAGGCCGTGCCATAACTCCTCGATCTCGTTGACATTGACCTCGCCGAACGCCGCCAGCGCCTGCTTGATCAGCCGGCCAGACAGGCCCATGCGGAAGCCACCGGTGACCAGCTTGAGCAGCGCGTAGCGGCCGGGCGGATCGAGCCGGTCGAGCCAGTCCTCGACAAGACCCGGGCCTTCGCGGCGTGATGAGGCTATCAGCGTCTCGACCACTTCCGCCAGGCCCGGCGCATCGTTGCGACCGGTAAGCGCCTCGCCCTTTTGCGGCCAGGCGAGCGCGATGGTTTCGGCCAGGTCGCCGACATAGTCATAGGAATAGCCGAAGAGCTCGGGATCCATGCGGGCGGAGATCAGCTCGCGGAGTTGCGCCGGTTTGACCGCGGGGATGTCGAGATCGCGGGCGATGGCTGCCAGCGCATAGCCGCGCTCCGGATCGGGCACGGTGCGAAAATAGTCCTGCAGCAGGGTGAGCTTGGCGTTGCGCGAGGGCGTAAAGGCCAGCATGTCGAGAAGATCGGCGAAGCGGTTCATCTCTCAGTCGCCCTCGTCTTCATAGCCGACCAGATGCAGCGGCCTGGCGGGGATGCCCTGCATGGCGCACCAGCGCACCAGCGCCTCCTCACGGCCATGGGTGACCCAGACCTCGCCCGGCGCGACCGTCTGAATGGTGTCGGCCAGTTCGTCCCAGTCGGCATGGTCGGAAATGACCAGCGGCAGCTCGACACCGCGCTGGCGGGCGCGCGCCCTCACCTGCATCCAGCCCGAAGCGAAGCTGACCAGCGGATCGGGAAAACGGCGGGCCCATTTGTCGCCGAAAGCGGACGGCGGGCCAAGCACGATGGCGCCGGCGAAATCACCCTTGGCGCCCGCATCCACCGTCGCCGGGCGCAGGTCTCCCAGGGCTATTCCCTGGCTTTCGTAATATTCACAGAGCTTTTGCAGCGCGCCGTGAATGTAGAGCGGCTGATGGTAGCCGGCATCGCGGATCAGGCGGATGACGCGCTGCGCCTTGCCGAGCGAATAGACGCCGATCAGATGTGCGCGTTCCGGATTGCGTTTGACGGACCGCAGCAGCCGGGTGATCTCGTCCATCGCGTCGGGATGGCGGAAGACCGGCAACGCGAAGGTGGCTTCGGTGATGAAGACATCGCACGGCACCGGCTCGAAGGTGGCGCAGGTGGGGTCGGGCCGCGGCTTGTAGTCTCCGGAAGCGACGATGCGCAGGTCCTTCCACTCCACCGCGATCTGCGCAGATCCGAGCACGTGGCCGGCGGGGTGAAACCGCACGGTCACATCGTTGATACGGATGGTCTCGCCAAACTCGGCGGCCTGGGTTTCGCGGGCGTGGTCGGCGCCATAGCGGATCGCCATGATGTCGAGTGTCTGCGGGGTGGCCAGCACGTGGTCGTGCCCGGCGCGGGCGTGATCGGCATGGCCATGGGTGATCAGCGCCCGGTCGACGTTGCGCACCGGGTCGATGAAGAAATCGCCTGGCGGACAGTAAAGCCCTTCGCGGCGGGGGATCAGCAGGTCTTCGGGTCTGGTTGCCATGACACTCAACTAGGGCGGCAGCACCGCGTGCGAAAGGGCTTGCGTTTTGCACGCTCTCAACGCATAGGCTCCGGCCTCAGTTCCTTTTCGGTTCACACATGACATCCTACCAGCTTTCCTCGGGCGATCTGACTGCCGATCGCCGTGCTCATTATGCCCGTCTCTACGCCGTAGGTGGCGATCTTGGCGCAGCCGTGGATCTTCAGGTCCAGGCGCTGTCGCTGGCTCCCGGCTGGGCCGCGGGCTGGCAGGCGCTGGGTGATTTTCGCGAGAAGGCCGGGGATCTGGCCGGTGCGGCGGATGCCTGGCGGCAGGTGCTTGTGCTTTCGCCGGCCGACATTTTCGGCGCCGGGCTGAAGCTTTCGCTGACCGGCCAGGCCAAAACACCGCCGGCGCCGCCATCGGAATATGTCGAAGCGCTGTTCGACGGCTATTCGGACCGGTTCGACACGGCTCTGATGGAAAATCTCGGCTACTGCGTTCCAGAGCGGCTGACCGCCCTGCTCGCGGACGTGGTTGGCGGGAATGCACAGTTTGCCAAGGTGATCGACCTGGGCTGCGGCACCGGCCTGTTCGGCGAACGGATCCGGCGCACGACATCATGGCTTGAAGGCTATGACCTGTCGCAGGGCATGCTGGCCAGGGCCTCGGACAAGGGCGTCTACGACCATCTTGGGCAAGCAGACATTCTGCACGGCATCCCGGCGGCGCGGCTGCAGGATGCGGAACCGGCAGATCTGGTCGCAGCGGCGGATGTGTTTGCCTATTTCGGGGATCTTTCTGGCGTCATGGCAGTCGCGGCAAGCCTGACGGCTGACGGCGGGTTGCTGGCCCTGTCGCTCGAAGCTGGCCCCGACGGGTGCGAGTGGATGCTGCAATCCTCGCTGCGCTACTGTCACGGCGAGGCCTATCTGCGGCGGCAGCTGGAGGACAATGGTCTCGATCTGCTGACATTGAGCCGGGAACCGATCCGGCGGGACGGCCCGGACACCATCTCGGGACTTCTCGCCGTGGCGCGCAAGCGGCCGGGTGCCGGTGTGAGCGAACAGCCGGCTGAAGTGGTAACCGCCCCGGCACTGACCGTCGCTCTCAACTGAAAGCGACGGCCGGGACGTCTGGACCGAGACGCCGTCAGGCGGCAGCAGCCGGCTGGTCCAGCGGATGCGGGGTGCGGAAACCGACCGCAAGCCGGTTCCAGGTGTTGATGGTTCCGATCGCCACGGTGATGTTCATGATCTCCGCATCGCTGAAATGCGCCTTGATAGCTTCGAATTCGCCGTCGGGAATGCCGGTTTGCGCGAGGTTGGTGACAGCTTCGACCCAACCGAGGACGGCGCGCTCCTTGGCGTCATAGACACCCGACTCGCGCCAGACACTCATCAGGTTGATCCATTGCTCGCTCAATCCGTCGTGACGGGATTCCTTGACGTGCATGTCAACGCAATAGGCGCAGCCGTTGATCTGCGACGCCCGCAGCTTGATCAGGTGAATGAAGCGCGGCTCGAGACCCGAATTCTGCACATAGGTTTCAAGCTGCATGACGGCCCTGAGAGCGTCCGGGGCGGCCTTCTGGAAATCAAGACGAGGCTGCAATGAGGTATCTCCTTTTTCGAACCTGGCCTCAGCGAGCCGATTTGCGTTGATGCTGATCTAGAAATGCACAGCCACGGGCCGCGATGCCGCCATCGTCCGTTTGCGTGAGATCGGCGATGAGACCCGCCACGCTGACGCCGGCGAGCTCGGCGCGGTAAGCCTTTTCAGCCCTGAGCATGGCGGCATTGATGCCGCAGGGCGCCTTGAAGTAGCGGTCGGGCAAGGGGTTGGGGCCCCGCTGCCTGATCTCGTTGCAGCGGAAGGCAGGCGCCGGTCCTTCGACCGCAAGCACGATGTCGAGCAGGCTTATGGCAGCGGGCGCGCGGGCCAGGCGGTAGCCGCCTTTCGGCCCGGGAACGGTGGCCAGAATCCCGGCATTCGATAGAGCCTGAAGATGCTTGAGCAGATAGCTTGTCGAGACGCCGTGAAACTCGGCCAGGCTCGAAGCCGACAGCACGGCATCCGCGTCCAGCCCGGCCAGCATGGTCACGCTGTGTATCGCCTGCTCTACCCCGTCACTGAGTTTCATCTCTCACTCTCCTATCGTGGATATTTTTTATCCATGACTCTGTGCGCTGTCAAATTCGGGGAACCACATGGGTTTCTACGATTTCGCCGCGATCTCGGTTTGTTCGGCATCGGCCTTCTTGGAGAGGCTGCATGGCTGCACTACATTGGTACGCGTGAAAACCGAATCCGCGCCAGCCACCGACAATCCGGGCTTCTCACTGCCCGAGCCGTTCCTCGGCTGGTTCGCCAGCCGCGGCTGGCAGCCGCGTGCGCATCAGCTGGAGCTCCTGGCAGAGACCGCAACCGGTCGATCGATGCTGCTGATCGCGCCGACCGGAGCCGGCAAGACACTGGCCGGGTTTCTGCCAAGCCTCACCGACCTTGCCGCGCGCGGCAAACCCAAACCCGGGACGGCCGGCGCGCGGTCGCTGCACACGCTCTACATCTCGCCGCTCAAGGCGCTGGCGGTCGACATCGAGCGCAACCTGGCGCGGCCGGTGGAGGAGATGGCGCTACCGGTGCGGATCGAGACCCGGACCGGGGACACGCCGCAATCCAAACGCGCGCGGCAGCGCACCGACCCGCCGGACATCTTGCTGACCACGCCGGAACAGGTGTCCCTGCTGATCGCCAACGGGCACGCCGAGCGGCTGTTTGCCGGTTTGCGCTATGTGATTTTTGATGAGCTGCATTCGCTGATCGCGTCGAAGCGCGGGCACCTTCTGTCGCTGGCGCTGGCGCGGCTGCGCAAACTGGCGCCCGGATTGCAGACCATCGGGCTGTCGGCGACGGTTGCGGACCCGGTAGAGCTGCAGCGCTGGCTGGTGCCGCAGTCACCAACGACCGACGAACTTGCCGGCCGGATCACGGTCGCGGGCGGGGCCAGTCCGCATATCACCATTCTCGAAAGCGAGGAGCGGATTCCCTGGTCGGGGCATTCGGCGCGCTACGCGATCCCGGACGTCTACCAGACCATCAAGGATCACCGCACCACGCTGATCTTCGTCAACACCCGCAGCCAGGCTGAATTGCTGTTTCAGGAGCTGTGGCGGATCAATGACGACAGCCTTCCAATTGCGCTGCATCACGGTTCGCTGGATGCGGCACAGCGGCGGCGGGTGGAGGCGGCGATGGGGCGCAACGAACTCCGTGCCGTGGTCGCCACTTCGACGCTGGATCTCGGCATCGACTGGGGCGATGTCGATCTGGTGGTGCATGTCGGCGCGCCCAAGGGCGCAAGCCGGCTGGCGCAGCGCATCGGCCGCTCGAACCACCGCATGGACGAACCCAGCCGGGCGATTTTGACGCCGGCCAACCGTTTCGAGGTGCTCGAATGCCAGGCGGCGATCGACGCCAATTATGTCGGCGCGCAGGACACCCCGCCCGGCGGCGATGGCGGGCTTGATGTGCTGGCGCAGCATGTGCTCGGCATGGCCGCCGCCTCGCCGTTCGATGCGGACGACCTCTACCGGGAAGTGAGCAGCGCCTCGCCCTACGCCCAGCTTGACCGCGAGACCTTCGACAAGATCATCGAGTTTGTGGCCACCGGCGGCTATGCGCTGAAAAGCTACGAGCGCTACGCCCGGATCCGCAAGCAACCGGACGGGTTGTGGCGGATCTCGAATCCGCAGGTGGCACAGCAATACCGGCTCAATATCGGCACCATCATTGAAGCGCCGATGCTCAATGTGCGGATGACCAGCCGCAAGAACGGCACGCTGACCGGGCGCGGCGGACCGCCGCTGGGCAAGGTCGAGGAGTATTTCCTCGAAACGCTGACGCCGGGTGACACGTTTTTGTTTTCCGGCAAGATCCTGCGCTTCGAGGGCATCCGCGAAAACGAGTGCATGGTGTCCAAAGCCTGGGATCAGGACCCGAAGGTGCCCGCCTATGCCGGCGGCAAGTTTCCGCTCTCGACCTATCTGGCCGACAGTGTCCGTGCAATGATCGCCGATCCCGCAAAATGGGGCGCGCTGCCAGACCAGGTGTCGGACTGGCTGAGGATGCAGCAACAGGTGTCGCAATTGCCGGCACGGGACAGTCTGCTGATCGAGACGTTTCCGCGGGCCGAACGCTTTTTCATGGTTCTCTACCCGTTCGAGGGCCGGGTTGCGCACCAGACCCTGGGTATGTTGCTGACCCGAAGGCTGGAGCGGCTCGGCGCGCAGCCGCTCGGTTTCGTGGCGACGGACTATTCTCTGGCCGTCTGGGCGCTTGAGGACATGGGCGCGCTGATTTCCGACGGGCGGCTTGATCTCGGCGCATTGTTTGACGAGGACATGCTGGGCGACGATCTCGATGCCTGGCTCAACGAATCCTGGATGCTCAAGCGCACCTTTCGCGCCTGCGCCGTCATCTCAGGCCTGATCGAGCGACGGCACCCGGGCAAGGAAAAATCAGGCCGGCAGGTGACAGTGTCGGCGGACCTGATCTATGACGTGCTGCGCAGCCATGAACCGGACCATATTCTGCTGCGTGCCACCCGCGCCGATGCGGCACAAGGGCTTCTGGATATTCACAGGCTTGGCGCTATGCTGAAGCGAATCAAGGGCCATATCAGGCACCGGGCGCTGGAGCACATTTCGCCGCTGGCAGTCCCGATCATGCTGGAAATGGGGCGCGAGCCGGTGACCGGCGAAGCGCATGAGAGCATACTGGCTGAAGCCGCAGAGGATCTGCTTGCCGAGGCACAGAGTTAGAATCGAACGGAACAGCCATGCACGGCGCAAATGCGGCGCTCACAATTGAAACTCCAGCAAGTGTTCCGCTGACGGTCGATGTCACTGTCAACGGAACTGGCGTCGTCTGCGACAGCGCCGGCGTGGCCTGGCTGCCGGGCAGCGGCGTGCTGGTGGTCTCCGATCTGCACCTTGAAAAGGGCGCGGCCTTTGCCCGGCGCGGGATGATGCTGCCGCCCTACGACACGGCTGCAACGCTGGCCCGGCTGGCGGCTGCGATTGCGCGCTACAATCCGCGTCTGGTGATCAGTCTTGGCGACAGTTTTCATGACCGAACCGGCTCGGCCCACTTGCCGGAATGCTACCGCGAGCAGCTTCAAGCGCTGCAGCATGGCCGACAATGGACCTGGATCGAGGGCAATCACGACCCGGACCGTCCGGTCGGGTTGGAGGGCGATTTTTGCAACGAATTGCATGTGGAAACGCTCATCTTCCGGCATGAGCCGAAACCGGGCGTGACAGATGGCGAGGTTGCAGGCCACCTGCATCCGGCTGCCCGCGTGGTCCGGCGCGGCAAGGGCGTGCGGCGGCCGTGTTTTGCCAGCGATGGCAAGCGCCTGCTGATGCCGGCCTTCGGGTCGACCACAGGCGGGCTGGAACTGCGTCATCCGGCAATGCGCGGGCTGTTTGACCGCACCCAGCTGGTGGCGCATCTGATCGGCAAGGAGCGGATCTATTCCGTCGCCTTCAACCGGATGAACGGTTGACCCGGTATTGCCTCTTGTTGGTTACGCGGCCAGCGCAAGCAGAATGGATGCCACAACAATTGCGGTGATGGTGAGGCGCAGCCGCCCGAACCAGCCGGGCAGAGCACCGTTGCGGGCGCTCACCACATCCCAGATCCCCTGCAGCGCGAACCCGACGAGAAGCAGGAGCAGGGACCAGGGCCGGTCGATCAATAGCGCCAACCAGGCTGCCAGCGACGGCGCGACGCTCATGATCATCCGTTCGGCGCCCGATCCGGGTGACGGTTGCAGCGCAGCGCCCCAGCGGACACCACCCATGAAGGACAGGATCACGGCGCCATAGCCGATGAAAGCCCTTTCACCGCCGAGATGTGCTGCCGCGAAAGCCGGCGAAGCAATACCGGCCAAAGCCATGATGACGAAGGGTACTGCTCCGAGACCGGCCAGAAACCATGCCGTGGCTACAGTGCGGTCGCCATCCTGCTGCATCATGACTCTCCGCCTGCTGGTGTTGCCTGTTCAATCCTTGCGGAAAATTATGCTTCCAAGCCAGCCCGTCAAGGTGGCGAGCAACACGGCAACGATACCGTAGGCAAAGGAATGGGTATGGGCGAAATTGTAGATGAACTGCTCAAGGCCGGTCTTGACCACCCGCAGCGGAATAACCTTTTCCATGACGAACTGGTTGTTCTTGTAGAGCACCGCGCGGACCTTGTGCTGACCGACGGGGATGTTGGCCGGAAGCCGGACCGCGGCGCGGAACAAGGCCTTGGAAATGAACTGAACCCCGGTCGGGTCACGCTGGTACAGCCCGCTGGCCTGCTTGATGCGGCGCAGCGCTTCGCGGAACTCGGTCAGGCGGGAGCCGTCACCGACGCCACCGGTGGGCACAAGGCGGATATTGTCGATGCCGATATCGCGCGAGGCCAGCTCCATCAGGTTGGCGATATTGGGAAGCGGCCTTGTGCTCGACATTGAATACGAAGCCGGGATCGGCTCGAAACGGATCGAATGCCGGTTGATCCAGATCCCAGCCACACGCTCCTTGCGCCGCACGGTGCTGGTCGCGCGCGGTCCTTCAAGCGCTACGACAACATCATAGGCAAAGGTGGCCAAGAGCAGCTCATCCGCCCCCTCGATGGCGCCAAAGACGGTAATGTCGGCGCCGGAAAAGTCCGAGGTAATGGCAATTTCATTGGTGGAAATGCCGATGTCGATGCGCTCGGAGAACTTCTCGTTGACGGTCACCGGCGGGTCGGCAAGCTGCGCCATGGCCGGAAGGCTGGCGCACAAGGACAGGACACACATGAGAACCGCGGCGCGCATCAGAATCCGAAGCTCCCGCTGACAACCGAGTAGATCTCATCGGGTGGAAGCACCAGGTCGAGACCAAGGCGGATGCCGACACCGAGCACCAGCAATGCCAGTCCGGCGCGCAATTGTTCGCCGCGCATCTTCTGGCCGACGCGAACGCCGTATTGCGCGCCGATCACCCCGGCGATCATCAGCAGCCAGGCCAGAACAATGTCGACCGAAAAGTTGGTTGTCGCCTGAACGACCGTGGTGAAGGCGGTGACGAAGATGATCTGGAACAGCGACGTGCCAATGACGACAGAGGTCGGGATGCGCAGCAGATAGATCATCGCCGGGACCATGATGAAACCGCCGCCGACACCCATCACAGAGGTCAGAATACCGATGGCAAAACCGAGAAAGATGACCGGAATGACGCTGAGGTAGAGCTTTGAGCGTTTGAACCGCATCTTGAACGGCAGCCGGTGCACCCAGTTGTGCTGGCCCGGTTTGCGCAGCGAGACCGACTTGTTCTGAGCCGCCCGCCGCAACGAGTTCACGCTTTCCCAAAGCATCAGCCCGCCGACTGAGCCGAGGAAGACGACGTAAAGCAGCGAAATGATCAGATCGAGCTGACCGAGACGGCGCAGCATGGAGAAGATCTGGATGCCGACGGTGGCGCCGGCCAGACCTCCGACCAGAAGCACAAGCCCGAGCTTGATATCAAGCGTGCCGCGACGGAAATGCGCAAGCGCGCCCGACACGGAAGACGCAACAACCTGATTGGCGCCCGTGGCGACCGCGACGGCAGGCGGGATATTGTAGAAGATCAGCAGCGGCGTGATCAGAAATCCGCCGCCAACACCAAACATTCCAGACAGGAAACCGACTGCCGCGCCCATCCCGAGGATGACGAAGATATTGACCGACAATTCTGCGATCGGCAGGTAGATGGTCACCTTGCCCCCCGGGGGTCAATGACTGGAAAAGGGTTACGCCGGAGATCGCCCGACAGAACGGTTTTGCGCGTTTCGAAGGTGCGAGTCAAATCAGTTGAGCCGATCCCGGGACGGTTTTTCCATTGTTGCGGATTTTTTCACTCCACCTGGCGCGACGCCAGCGGTCTGGCGTCGGGAAGCACATGATAAAGCTATGAAATGACGAAAATTTGGAAATCGTCATTTGCGCTCCAAAGCAAAGATCCGCTGCCTGCATGAAGGCAACGGATCGAGGTTTCGTTGAATTTTTCCGACAGCCGGCGCGAGCCCCGCGCCACAACCGGTTAGCCGTTGCGGGCGAGCAGTTCCTGGACCAGGGCGTCGTCGATTTCGCCGGTGGGTTCCATGCCGACCGAGGTCTGGAACTGCTTGATCGCGGAGACAGTCTTCTTGCCCATCACCCCGTCAGGCGCGCCGGCATCAAAACCGTTGTTGTTGAGTATGGCCTGGATGTTGCGAATGGCCTTGCTCATGTCCACCGCAGCAGTTTCCGTGGAGGCGCCCTGCCAGGAGGCGGGAACCTCGACTTCATTGGCGTCCATGTTGATCGGCTGGGCAGTCCAGTTTGCCACCGAGGCGCGGGCCGCCTCGACCTGCTCGGGCCGCAGCGCGTTGAAGACTTCATCGCGCTTGACCGCAGCATCCTTGTCGCCGTCATTGGCGGCAATGGCGAACCATTTGTAGGATTTCTCCAGGTCGCGGGGCACGCCGTCGCCGCGCGCATAAAGAATGGCGAGGTTGACCTGGCTGTCGCGGACGCCGACTTCAGCTGCACGATCGAACCATTGTGCGGCGCTGTCGTAATCCGGCACGGCTCCGGCCGTGGCGTAGAGAACGGCGAGATTGTGCATCGCGCTGGCGTTGCCCTGCTCGGCGGCCAGCTGGTACCATTTCTTGGCGGCATCAAGGTCACGGTCGAGGCCGCTGCCTTTTTCGTAGAAATTTGCGATCCGGTATTGCGACGGCGCGTGACCAAGATCTGCCGCGCGCTGATACCAGGTGGCAGCGGTTTTCAGGTCAACGGGGACACCGCGGCCTTCCGTAAACCGGGCACCGATCTCGTAAAACGCCAGCGGATTGCCCGCTGCCGCTGCAGCCTTGAGAGCGCCGGTTGCGGCGTCCGCGGGAAGCGCGTCCAGCGCAGCTGTGAGCACGTCGTCCGTGACTGGAGCCTGCACTTCGGCCGGAACTTCAGTTTGCGCCTCTGGCGGCGTGATCGCGGCGGTTTCCTCGACTGACGGCACCGGTGGTGCTGTCTCGGTCAGCTCCATGGGAGCGTCCTGGCCGGGCTCGACCACCCGAACCTCGGGCAGACGGGTTTCCGTGACCGGCTGCTGGTCCTCGACAGCCGCCACCGTGACCTGATTGTCATCGGCAATGCCGGCGTTTTCATCCGTTGCCGGTTCGACAATGGCTGGCTCCACGACCGCGATTTCCTCGTTTCCGGAGGACAGCAGGCCGGAGACCAGCGGGTAGGACATGATTGCCAGCAGCACCGCGCCAGCCGCCATCAGCATGGGACGGCGGCGTGACTTGAGAACCTCAAGCATGCCGCCACCGGTCTTGCGGCCCTTGCCGATGGTCTCGACCTCGGCAGCGGCGGCCATGGCGGCGCGGCGGGCGGAGGCGAGAAACTCGGATTT
>NZ_NVXQ01000040.1 GCF_002733955.1 Hoeflea sp.
ACGGTCTGCGACCGCCTATAGGCTGTGCCCACGGCCCCGGTCTCGGTCGGCGATGCTGTCCCGCTCCTTTTCGATCTCCCGCTGACGTTCCAGCTCCACTTCGCGCTCCCGCGCCGCGACCTCTGCAACCTGCCGTTCCTCGGCCTCGCGACCCTCGCGCAGCGCCGCCGCACGGTCGGCGAGGGTGTCCGGGTTGATCCCCGCCGCCGCCACGCGCAGCCGCGCCGCGAACGCCTGCGGCGTCTCCCGTTCCGGTTCCGGCGTAGCAACCTCCTGAACCTCGTCCCGGCCTTGATGGGCCTCCCACGCTTCTCGCATCCGCGTGGCAATGTCGGGTTCCTGGTCCCGGCCATCACGGCCCCCGGCAAGCGCCAGCTCGGCCTGCCCAGACCCCAGACGGTCCAACACGCGATCCGCCGCCCGGTCCAGCCAGTCGCGGACATGCCCCGCCAGCTCGCGGGCAACCTCCATTACCTCGGCCGCCCGCGCCTTGGCCTCGTGCCAGGCCCCGACGCGGCCGACCTCGATGCCGCGTTCCTTCATCTGCCACGCGCCGGGGGAAAGCTGGGGCAGGGGCGGGCGGTCCAGTTCGATGGCCCGCACGGTCTGCACCAGCTCCGCGCCCTCGTCGCCGCGCTCCCGTGCTGCCGATGCCAGCTCACGCGCCTCGTCGCGCTGCGCTACGAGGGTCCGGTGGTCCACGCGATCCTCGATACCGGCCCGCTCAAGGGCCGCGTTGCTATCCCGCGCCCACGCCTCGCGCCAGCCTTCCAGAAGCTCGACCTTGTTCCAGTCGCGGTTCTTGGTGGTGAAGCCTTCCGGGCCGATCTCGCGGGTGGTCAGCAGGATATGGGCATGGTGGTTGCGTTCATCCCCCTCGCGCCCCGGCGCGTGCAGGGCGATGTCGGCCACCATGCCGCGCTCTACGAACTGCGCCTGTGCGTAGTCGCGGACCAACTCGACACGCTGCGCATGGGTCAGCTCGTCGGGCAGGGCCACGCGCACTTCGCGGGCGACCTGGCTGTTCTTGCGGGTCTCGGATTCCTCGACGCGGTTCCACAGCTCGGATCGGTCGAAGGCCCAATCCGGCGCATGATCCGGGGCGAGGATTTCGGTGTGATCGACACCGCCCCGCGCCGCGTAGTCGAAGACAAGCCCGGTGCGGCGGTCTTCGATCCGCTCCGCCACGCGATAGGCAATCGCCGCCGTGGCGCTGCGGCCCTGACTGCGGGAAATCATCGTTGCACGTAAGTGATAGATCGCCATTCGGGTGCCGCACTTTGCTTAGGGGTCGAGGGGAAACGCCAGTCTCCCCCGCCCACACAAACGCGCAGCGTTTGTATAAGTGGGCACTTCGTGTCTTGCTCTCTACCCAAAGCTACGGCAAAAGGCAACATGGGACAGTGGCAATGGAGACCGGAATGGCGCGGAGCATAGATCAACAGATTGCGACAACGCAGGCAAAGCTGGCCCGTCTGAAACAGCGCCAGAAGGCCAGCGAGACACGGCGCAAGATCATCGTCGGGGCCATCGTGACCAATGCGGCTTTGAAAGACCCAAAAATTGCACGGTGGATGGCGGCAACCCTGCGCAAGAACGCCACCCGTGAAGTCGATCAGAAAGAGCTGGTTGGTCTGCTCGAAGAACTGGATCAGGAAGCGGCCAAGGCGGACCAGACATGAGCAAGGATCCGTTTCAGATACTGGCCGACGAGTTGACCCTGATCCGCAAGGACATGGATCAGCTCCAGCGCACCAGCCTCGACAGGCCGGAGGCAGAAGCCCTGCACGAAACCCTGGTCCAGACAGTCGCCAGAATGGAACGGGCTGCACAGGAAGCACCACAGACGCTCAAGAGCGCCTTGCGGGCCGACAGGGATCAAATAGCGCAGAACGCCACACACGCAGCTACACGGGCCGCAGAGAGCGCCATGTCCGGCATCCGCCACGACCTCGACAATGAACGCGCGAAACTCTCACAGGCCGCCGGAGAGGCTCGTAGAGAGGCATGGCGCTGGTTTGGCGGGTTCTGGGTGTGGTTGGCCTCCATGCTCGCCACAGGGGCGCTTCTGGGCGCTCTGGCGATGACATGGATCGGCGGCACCATTTCTGCCCGTGACTTCGGGGATTATCCGGGGGTGTTTTGCGGTAGCGCGGGCGGGCAGGTGATCGAGCGTGACGATGGGTCAAGCTATTGTGCCATCTGGATCAGGGCACCGGATCAGTGAAAAATTACTTCGGCCATTCTTCGGCAGACCAGTCGCGTGACGTGTGGATCACCCGGACAATCGCAATTTCTTCTTCGCCCCTTCTCTGCGTGATCGCGTAGGCGAGGATGTAGGGCAGGTTCGTCACCGATTTTTCGTAGGTGCCAGTCACTCGTCCTGGGCGTCCTATCGGCATGTCTCCGAGGGCCAAGGCCGTTCTGTCGATAGCATCGGCCACGCGGCGGGCGGCTGATGGGTTGTCGGCGGCGATATAGGAAACCTGGTCGGCAAGATCGGTCAGCGCATCGGCGGACCAGCGAACGGGTCGGCTCACGCGGAGCCGCCCGCCGCAACCTCGATCGCCCGTCGCACGGATGCCATTGCGTCTTCATGGCTGACCGTCCGGCCCGCTTCTATGTCTGCCAATCCGCGTTCGATGCCTTCGATGATTGCCAGCTCACGGTCCACGTAGGTTTCCACGGCTTCGGCTGCGAGGAAGGATCGGCTGCGCCGTGTCCCGTCCGCCAATCTCCCCAGCTTTGCTTTGAGCTGCGGATCGAGTCGGATCGTCATTGTGGTGCTGGTGGTCATGTCACGATCTTTCTAAGCATGTGTACATCTGAACACATACATTGTTTTGAGGCTTTTGGAAAGGGCGGACCAAGCAAACCCCTAGTGTTAATAGTGTTACCTACGGAGTATGTTACGGGCTTGAAAATCGCCCGTAACCCTATGGCTTTGAAAGGGGAAACTATCCACAGGGTTCCGAAAGGTGCGAGTCCGGGTTCCGAAAGGTGCGAATTTGGGTTCCGAAAGGTGCGAAGCGATAGCGGTTCCCGATGGTGCGAATTTGTGGTTCCTGATGGTGCGAACTGCTGCTATAGTTTCTGCATGGCCTTGCTTCCTGATCGACACCCTCAAAAAGACTTCTTCATCCTCGACATCGCCGATGTCGTGCCGAAGGATGATACGGCGTCGATGGAACACCCGATGTTTTCGCTGGCGACAAAGCCGGACATGCGCCACCTGCACTATGAGGCCGGGGATGTTCGCCTGGAGATTACGCCGTCCTATAACGGCCTGCCGACCATCTTCGACAAGGACATTCTGATCTTCTGCATCAGCCAACTGATGCACATGAAGAACCGTGGCGAAAAAATCGGCAAGCGTGTCAGGTTCACGGGGCGGGAGCTTCTCGTCTCAACGAACAGACCCACCAACAACCTTGGCTATCAACGCTTGGAACAAGCCTTCAAGCGCCTGCGGGGAACTACCTTCAAGACCGACATTCGGACGGGCGACCGCATGGAAACCCGTGTTTTTGGCCTGATTGACGAAGGTGGATTCGTCATGCGTGAGGACGGTTCTTGGCGGCTGGATTATTGCGAGGTGGTTCTGTCAGACTGGCTCATGCGGGCTATCGAGTCCGACCAGGTTGTCACGATCTCGAACGACTACTTCCGCTTGCGCCGCCCACTGGAACGCCGACTCTACGAGATTGCGCGGAAACATTGCGGCAACCAGCCAAAATGGCACATCGGCCTTTCCAACCTTCAGCGAAAAACCGGCAGCAACGCCCCTCTCAAGAAGTTCCGGCTCAACCTTCGCCAAATCATCGCCGACGATCATACGCCCTTCTACCGAATCGAGCTGACGGGCGATGATCTGGTGATCTTCCGGCCCCGGAATACGAGGACACAGATAGCGCCTGCAATCACCTTGCCGGATTGGGCCGAAGAAAAGGCTCGCACAGTGGCACGGGAGAAAGGCCGAGACTACCATGCCCTTCGAGCTGATTGGCTGGCCTTCGCACAGGCGGAATCTGCCAAGGGCAATCCGCCGAAAAATGCGGGTGCCGCCTTCCTGGCCTACTGCGGAAAACAGGACAGCCTGCGCTAGTGGCTATCCAAACAACCGACCCCAGAAGCCCTTGCGCGGCTCGGCTACCGCCTGCGGTCGCAGATCGACCAGGAGTGCGTGAAGCTGGTCTTCCTTGCGTTCCGCCCGCTCGGCCCGCTCTTTCAGATCCTCAATGCGTTGTTCCAGAAAACCGCGTTCGCGCTGGTCGGAATGAACCTGGGCACGAAGCTTCTCAACTTCGGCCTGCAACGCACTGGTTTCACGGGGTGTTTCAGATGTTTTAGCAGGGGTTGCAATTCGCTTCACGACACCGTTCCTGTGCCCGTTAGCGTCTTTCCACCGCTCCAGCTCGGCCGCGTCTATGTTGTAGGAACCATCATCCAGACGCTTCGCACTAAGCTTCCCGTTTTTTATGGCTCTGGAAAGGGTCGGCTTGCTGAATCCGACTGCTTTTGCTGCTTCTCCTAGGGTGTAACTCATGTGTGTAACCGCTCGCTCTCATAGGGTTGCAATTCGCCTCATCTACCTGTGAGGCTTACAGTTACGCATGTTACACCCTGTTGGCGCGATCTCCAAACGCCTCAACGATCCTGCCTTCGATATTTGGTGTCTCCGGCAGGATCGTTGAGGCGTTCCACAGCGGAATTCTCCTGTTGCGGACCTTCGCTGCGTTGCTCGCGAACTCACAGAATGCGGGACAAAGTGAGCTTTCGCCGCGCCCGCACCAATGTCCGGATCTGGGTTGTCGGCGCATCAGAGCAGTAGCCGCAGCGCTGCGCCCAGCACCGAGGCGACAAGCAGGATACGGATGATCCCCCAGTGCAACCGGAAGGCCAGTAGGCAGCTCAAACCAAATAGCAATAAGGCGAGCCATTCGATGGTGGCAAGCTCTGGCAGCCATAGGGTGAAAGGCCCCCTCTGTTCGCGAGTTACGGTGGCAAACAGCACATGAAGTGTAAACCAGACCGACAGGTTCAGGATGACGCCAACGACCGCCGCCGTGATCGCCTTGAGCGCGCCCTGCAATCTTGGCTGGTTCGATATCCATTCGATGTAAGGAGCACCGGCGAATATCCACAGAAAACACGGTGCGAAGGTCACCCAAAGTGCGACGATAGCGGCGATCACGCCGAGACCGAGCCCCCCGTCCTGGAAACCGGCGAGGAAGCCGACGAACTGTGTCACGAGGATCAGCGGGCCGGGCGTGGACTCTGCCAGACCCAAGGCGTCGATCATCTCGCCTGCGCTCAGCCAGCCGAACTGCACCACGACGTCCTGCGCCATATAGGCAAGGACTGCGTAGGCTCCGCCAAAGGTCACGATGGCAAGAGTGCTGAAGAACCTTCCGACTTGGACAAGGAGGTCAGGCGCGCCCAACCAGGTGAGCGCCAGCAGCGGTAGTAACCAGATCGCAAGCCAGAGGATGATGGTACCGGCCGTTTTCCGGACCGACACATGGGCCATATCGACCGTATCCTGCGCCACGCGCGTGGGTGCCGTGATCAAACCATACAGACCCGCCATCAGGACGATCAACGGGTAGGGGATGGTCAGGAAGAATATCCCGACAAAGGCGGCACCCGCGATGACCCAATGCTGCCCTTGTTTAAGCGCCTTCTTCGAGACCCGCAGAAGCGCCTCGACAACGATCACCAGAACAGCGGCCTTGATACCGTAAAACAGCGCGTCGACGAGCGGGACATTCCCGAAAATACTGTAGATCGCCGCAAGCGTCATGATCACTGCGGCTCCGGGAATAACAAAGAGCAACCCGGCGATCAGACCGCCAATCGTTCCGTGCAGCCGCCATCCGGCATAGGTTGCAAGCTGCATGGCTTCCGGTCCCGGAAGTAACATGCAAAAGCTCAGCGCATTCAGGAACTGCTGTTCAGACAACCACTTACGGTCGTCCACCACCTCCTTATGCATGAGCGCGATCTGGGCAGCAGGCCCGCCGAAAGACAGGATTCCGATTTTCCACCACACGCGCGTCGCGTCGGCGATAGACGGAACCATATCCGTCTGGACGTTATTCGTACTGCTCATGATTTACGCCTTTGTCGAAGCTGCAGGCCAATCATGCCCTTCGTTCGTCGCGTCACGCGCCCACCTGTAGAAGGCATCATAAAGCAACATGCCCGCGTCGAGCTGTTGCAGATCATCGCGGAACATGCGCGACAGACCCAAGGATGCTGCCAGAAGGCCAGCGGCCTCCGGGGCCAGATCATGTCTGTTGGTGTCGGCCCCCCGCACGATCACGGCAAGTTTCGTCAGGGCGTCATGTCCAATGCCGAACTCTTCGATCATTGTGTCGAAGGTGCAGGTTTCGTCGCGATGGCTCCAGAAGACGTCTTCGATATCGAAGGGCGTCGCGTTGAAGTGCTCTGCCACATTGCTCACTTGAGAGGCTGCAACGAACAGGATTTGGGCCTTCGGGTCGATGAAACGACGAATGAGCCATGGACAGGCAATTCGGTCGATTTTCGGGCGATGGCGCGTGACCCACACTGTGCGGCCAGACAAGTCCAACGGCGGCAGTTTGGCCGTCGTGACCATCGGGAGCTTCGCGTCTCTCCATGCGAATTGTCCGCCTTCGAGAACCTCTGCTTGCACTCCGGATGCACGCAGAAGTGCCGCCGCGCCCTGGCTGATCTTGAGCCCCTTCTGACAGTAGACAACCACCGAGCGGCCCTGAAGCTCATTCGCCAAATCGAGAACATCTTTGAACGGATAGCGAAATGCGCCAGGAATAAACCTTGGATCATCGTCAAAGTCTTCATCGATGCGCACATCAAGAAGCACTGGACAGTCGGGGGTCCCGACCAGGCGAGCTAGAGCAGATACTGAAATTTCATTATACGACGCCATGAAGCATCCTCCTCGGAAAGTAAGAGAATTGGAAGGATGCAAGATTGGGCTGGCGCCTCACGGGGTTCTTGCGCACCCCTGAACTACAGGACTAAATAGAAACGCCTCTGCTGTCAAACCCAGGAACAGCCATTGGCGGCGTCGCAGAAATTTTGAAGTATGGGCTCTTTCCGGCAATTCGCCGCGGCCTGCGCGAAGGGCAGGTGACCGAAACAGGCATGAAACGGTAGCGCCCGCCCGCCCCCATAAGGCGGGAAGGGCGTGGGCGATATGGAGGACGGTCTGCGACCGCCTATAGGCTGTGCCCACGGCCCCGGTCTCGGTCGGCGATGCTGTCCCGCTCCTTTTCGATCTCCCGCTGACGTTCCAGCTCCAC
>NZ_NVXQ01000003.1 GCF_002733955.1 Hoeflea sp.
GCCAGGGAGGCAAGCGCGGTGGAGTGTGTTTGGGCCATGCAGGATTCCGTGCGAAGTGAGGCGCGTCGCGCTGACGCGGGTTCAGGCGGGTTTTCGAGTGGCGTCGGTGCGCACTTGGCTGATCAGCTCTTCCCGGCGGTACACGCCGAGCTTGCGGTAGATCGAGGCACTGTGATTGGCGACGGTTGACGGCGACAGCCCCAGTTGCTGGGCGATGCGCTTGAAGGTTTTGCCTTCTGACAGATGACGCGCCACTTCCTGCTCGCGCGGGGAGAGCTTGTCGATGGGCAGCGCCGCGCGCAGGTGCATCAGCCACAGCGGACCCTGCGGCGAGGCGCGCGCCTGCAGACTGCCCAGAGCGAAGACTTTGTGGGCGCCCAGCGCGCCCTCGTCGAGCGGGACCGGCTTGCGGCCGGCAGCTTCGGCGGTGCGGATCTCGAACAGACCACGGATGGCGTTCATCCGCAGGGTCGATTCATTGACCATGTCGGCAAATTCGCGATAGCGGTCCTGGGCGTTGCCGCGCACGGCATGCTGCAGGGTTGCCACCGCATCCGGGGTCCAGGCGTGTTCTTCGCCGCGCATCCGGTAGGCATACTCGCCGCCCACTTCCAGCGAGGTGGCAAGCACCGGATCGTTGGAGAACGCCAGACGGTGACGCTCGGCCGTTTCGGATGCGACTTCGGCAAGTCCAACGCCTTCGATCGTCGTTGCCGTGCCCGTGAAATAGGTTTTGACGAACTCGCTCGACAGTCCGATCGCATCGAAGATCTGCGCTCCGCAATAGGACTGATAGGTCGAGATCCCCATCTTCGACATCACCTTGAGGATGCCCTTGCCGATCGCCTTGATGTAGCGCGAGACAACCTCGTACTGGTCGACTTCCGGCGGGAACTCGCCGCGCGCATGCATGTCGAGCAGCGTGTCGAAGGCGAGATACGGGTTGATCGCTTCCGCACCATAGCCGGCCAGGCAAGCAAAGTGATGGATCTCGCGCGGCTCGCCCGATTCCACCACCAGCCCGACGGAAGTCCGCAGGCCCTTGCGGATCAGGTGATGATGCACAGCCGCCGTCGCCAGCAATGCCGGGATCGCGATCCGGTCCGGACCGATCTGACGGTCAGACAGGATGATGATGTTGTAGCCGCCGGTCACAGCCTCTTCGGCCCGGTCGCAAAGCCGGTCGAGTGCGGCCTTCATGCCATCCGAACCCTTGTCGCTCGAATAGGTGAAGTCGAGCGTCTTGGTATCGAAGCGATCCTCGGTATGGCCGATCGAGCGGATCTTCTCGAGATCGCCATTGGTAAGGATCGGCTGACGCACTTCGAGCCGCTTCTTCTTCGCCGCACCCTTGTGATCAAGAATGTTCGGGCGTGGCCCGATGAACGAGACCAGGCTCATCACTAGCTCTTCGCGGATCGGGTCGATCGGCGGGTTGGTCACCTGGGCAAAGTTTTGCTTGAAATAGGTATAGAGCAGCTTCGACTTCTGCGACATGGCGGAAATCGGCGTGTCCGTGCCCATCGAGCCGATGGCTTCCTGCCCGGTGGTCGCCATTGGCGCCATCAGAATCTTAGTGTCTTCCTGCGAGTAGCCGAATGCCTGCTGGCGATCGAGCAGCGAGACATCCTTGCGAAGTGCCCGCGGTTCAACCGGCTTCAGGTCTTCAAGGATCAGCTGGGTGCGCTCAAGCCATTCGCGATAGGGATGCTTTGCCGCCAGCCCCGACTTGACTTCGGCGTCGGAAATGATCCGGCCTTCTTCCATGTCGATCAGCAGCATCTTGCCCGGCTGCAGCCGCCACTTCTTGACGATCGAGCTTTCATCCACCGGCAGAACGCCGGCTTCAGAAGCCATGATCACCCGCTCATCATCGGTGACGATATAGCGTGCAGGACGCAGGCCGTTACGGTCGAGCGTGGCGCCGATCTGGACGCCGTCGGTAAAGGCCACCGCGGCCGGTCCATCCCACGGCTCCATCAAGGCGGCGTGATACTCATAGAAAGCCTTGCGGTCTTCGGTCATCAGCGCGTTGCCGGCCCAGGCTTCCGGGATCAGCATCATCACCGCATGCGCCATCGAGTAGCCGCCGCGGATCAGGAATTCGAGCGCATTGTCAAAACACGCCGTGTCGGACTGGCCTTCGTAGGAAATCGGCCACAGCTTGGAAATGTCGTCGCCGAACAGGGGCGACGAGACCGATGCCTGGCGCGCCGCCATCCAGTTGACATTGCCGCGCAGCGTGTTGATTTCACCGTTATGCGCCACCATCCGGTAGGGGTGGGCAAGCTTCCATGAGGGGAAAGTGTTGGTCGAGAACCGCTGGTGAACCAGCGCGACAGCCGATTCAAACCGCGGGTCGCTCAGGTCCTTGTAGTAGGCCCCGACCTGGTAGGCCAGGAACATGCCCTTGTAGACCACGGTCTGCGTGGACAGCGAGACAAAGTAGAAGCCGTCATCGCCATCATCGATCTCGTTGTAGACCCGGTTCGAGATCACCTTGCGCAGCACGAACAGCTGACGCTTGAAATCGGACTGATCTTCCACGCCGTCGCCACGACCGATGAACACCTGGACATGGCGCGGCTCGGTTGCGGCGATCTCGGGCGCCTTCGACAGCGACGAATTGTCGACCGGCACATCGCGGAAGCCGAGCAGGGTCTGGCCTTCGTCAGCAACGACCTCGGCAATAATGCCCTTGAGGTGCTCGCAAAGGGCCTCGTCCTGCGGCATAAAAATGAAACCCACGGCGTAATCGCCGGCGGCAGGCAGCGTCACGCCCTGTTCGGCCATCTCTTCGCGGAAGAATCGGTCCGGGATCTGCACCAGCAGGCCGGCGCCATCGCCCATCAGCGGGTCTGCGCCAACCGCACCGCGGTGAGTGAGGTTTTCGAGCATGAAAAGGCCGTCGCGCACGATCTGGTGAGATTTCTGACCCTTCATGTGCGCAACAAAGCCGACGCCGCAGGCATCATGTTCGTTACGGGGATCGTAAAGACCCTGTTTGTGCGGCAATCCAAAGGTCTGCGCGGTGGTCGGCTTGCGATCGGCACGAGCCTCGCAAGCGGTAACGTCCGTCAGAGATGGTGTAAGGTCTGCCATCTTCATTCCTCCTTCATGGCCGCCGTAGCGGTTGATCCCGGCCCATCGTTCGCCCCCGCCGGGTGCGGCGACGCTTTACGTTCCGGATACAATTGTCGTCTGGCCATGCGCGCCTATCAGCTTCACCCGGTGTGTGCGGGCGCGCGGCGTGGTTTTGTATCATGAAGGGGCAGTACGGTCACCATGAACCGCCGCATCGCATTAATGGCAGATGCTGGTGTCAGCCCCTTGTATCCGTTCAGGCCTTTGCCAGTGAACCCTGTCAGACACAAATAGGACAGCAAGGCTGTCCTATTTCGATAGTTCTATGACAGAATGCTGGACGTTGCGCAAGATACCGACCTCAAAAAACCGCAGGCGCGCGACCTTAAATGATCAAACAGGTCAACGACGCGCAATTTAATTGCTCTGACGCGCATCAATCTGGTGTTTTGCTGTTGCGGGCATGGAATCACCCGGGGGAACTCGGTTCTTCCGGCATCTCTTCAAAGCCGTCCTTGCTCACCCCCTACAGCCGGTGAGGCTCTTTGAAAGCCTGCCAATTCATGCCATAGCCCAACCACCAATACACCCTATCGGAGACCCAACGGCATGATCTTCACCTCGGACAACTGGGCCGGCGCTCACCCTTCCATCGCAGCTTCGCTGACCGCCCATTCGACCGGCTTTGCTCCGGCTTACGGCACCAGCAATCTGGATCGCAAGGTAGAGCAGAAGTTCAACGAGGTGTTTGGACAAGAGGTCGCGGTTTTCTTTGTCGGGACCGGCACCGCCGCAAACTCTCTGGCACTGTCGACGGTCAACCGGCCAGGCGGCGTCTCCTTCTGCCACAGCGAAGCCCACGTCATCGCCGACGAATGCGGCGCGCCTGAATTTTTCAGCCATGGTTCGAGGCTCGCACCGGTCGACGGGCTGGAAGGAAAGATGGACCCTGCCAGTCTGGAGGCGCAGATCGCGCGCTTCCCGGCGGGCTTTGTTCATGCCGGCCAGCCGATGGCGATCACGCTCACTCAGGCGACCGAATCCGGCACCATCTACACCGCTGATGAAATCCGTGCGATTTCGGCCATGGCCAAGGCGCATGGCCTGCCGTTGCATATGGATGGCGCGCGCTTTGCCAATGCGCTGGTCGCGCTTGACCTCACACCAGCGCAGATGACAGCCGACCTGGGTGTCGACATTGTTTCCTTTGGCGGCACCAAGAACGGATGCTGGTGCGCCGAAGCCCTGGTATTTCTCAAGCCAGAGATGGCCAACCAGACCCCCTTCATCCGTAAACGTGCGGCGCATCTGTTTTCCAAGAGCCGCTTCATCGCAGCCCAGTTCGACGCCTATTTCGAGGACGGTCTCTGGCTTGAGATCGCACGGCATGCAAACGCCATGTCTGCCCGCCTGCAAACGGGCATCAACAGTTCGGCCAACGCGCGCCTGGCCTGGCAAAGCCCCGCAAACGAAACCTTCCCCATTGTCTCGAAGGCGCTTTCCAAAAAGCTTTCGGACAAGGGCGCAATGTTTTACGAATGGGCGGCTCCGCGTTCGGTGGCGCACATGGTCGGCCCGGACGACACCATGCTCAGGCTGGTGACCAGCTTCGCCACAACCGAGGACCATGTCGATCAGTTCATCGACATGATCGGCTGAGTTCAGCGTCCAGGGCTCGCCCTCCTACACTAAGCGGTCTCCATCACGTCCGGCTCACGCGCAAGTGATGCCGGATAACGTGCGCTTGATTTCCAAGTGATGATTGATGTTGTCATGGTTGTTCTGCCGGACAGAAATAGTTCGGAACAAGGTCTAAGAACATCCAAGGAGAACAGCATGTCACAGAAAACAATTGTCGGCGCATCAGCTCTTGCTGGCGCAGTAGCCATGGCCATTTCAGGCGCCACATTCCTCGGCTCGACGCAGGGCGCAGCAGCAGCCACTGAAAAATGCTATGGTGTTGCCATGGCAGGCAAGAACGATTGCGCTGCAGGTCCCGGCACCACCTGCGCCGGAACGTCCAAGGTCGATTACCAGGGCAATGCCTGGAAAAGCGTCGATGCTGGAACCTGCGCCACGATGAGTGTCGAAGGTGGCCGCATGGGTTCGCTTGAGCCACTGGATCGCGACCTGCCGGCCTGATCCGGAGAAACACTGGCAAACGGGAATTTCGAAATGACGCAGGTCGCCCCCACATCGCCGATTGTCACGACGTCCCGTTTTCCAGACGGCCCGCTCCCGCCACGTGCGGGGGCGGGTCTCAAGCCAGAACACATCGACGCCATCCTGGCCGATGACTACCGGATCGGCTTTCTCGAGGTCCATGCCGAAAACTACATGGGCGACGGCGGTCCCGCCCACCGAGGACTGGAAGCCATTCGCGTCAAGTTTCCGCTCTCCGTTCATGGCGTCGGCCTCTCCATCGGATCTGAAAGCGGCATCAATCCCGACCATCTCGAGCGCCTCGCCAGGGTTGTCGAGCGCTATGAACCGGCGATGGTGTCCGAGCACCTCGCCTGGTCGAGCCATGACGCAGGCTATTTCAACGATCTTCTGCCAGTGCCCTACAATGCCCGGACGCTTGACCGCGTGGTGGCCCATATCGGTCAGATCCAGGACCGGCTCAAGCGGCCGATCCTGCTGGAAAACCCCTCCACCTATGTGGCCTTTGAACAGACAACCATGAGCGAGACCGATTTCATCCGCGAAATCGCCCAGAAATCCGGTTGCGGCCTGTTGCTCGACATCAACAATGTCTTTGTCTCCGCCACCAATCATGGCTGGAAGCCGATGCATTACCTGCGCGATTTCCCGCTGGAACTGGTCGAGGAAATTCATCTCGCCGGCCATGCAGAGGACACCGATGACGAAGGCGACCTCCTGTTGATCGATGCTCACGACCGCCCGGTTTCCAACGAAGTGTGGAAACTCTACGAAATCGTCATCAGCCAGGCCGGCGCGCTGCCAACACTGGTCGAATGGGACAATGATGTGCCCGAATGGCCGGTGCTGCGCCGCGAGGCACGCCTTGCCGACGCCATTCTGGCCCGGCTCGGACCGGCTTCTCTGCTAGGATCCCGTCATGCCGCGGAGTGATGCAGTGACCGCAGGCGAGCAGCACGATTTCGGTGCAGCCCTGCTGGATCCTGACCTGCCGCTGCCCGAAGGCATCGTCGGCCCGCACGGCAAGAAGGCCGAAAAGCGCTTCGCAGTCTACCGCAACAATGTCACCGTCAGCCTCATCAACGCGCTGGCGGATATTTTCCCGGCCGTGCAACGGCTCGTCGGCGAGGATTTTTTCCGGGATATGGCGAGGCTCTACATCGCCAAGGAGCCACCGGGCTCCGCAGTCATCTTCGAGTATGGTGGCGGATTTGCAGCATTCCTTCAAAACTTCGAGCCACTCTCACGCTATCCCTACCTGGCAGATGTGGCGCGGCTGGAAAAAGCCTGGCTTGCGGCTTTTCATGCAGCCGATGCAGCCCCCTTGCAGCCTGAGACCCTTGCAGTGATCCCGCCCAACGGGCTCGCTGAAATCCGCTTCACTGCCCATCCGGCAGCACGCATCCTTCAAAGTCCATTTGCCGCGGTATCAATCTTCACGGCCAGTCGCGAACAGCGGCCACTTGACGGCATCAAGCCGGCCACACACGAAGACGGCCTCATCACCCGGCCCTTCGACGCTGTCGAGGTGCGACAACTTCCGCCCGGGGCAGCAAAGTTCCTGGGCGCCTTGATCGCCGGGGACCCGCTCGGCGAGGCCGCCGGCCACACCATGGCCGATCATCCCGGCTTCGATCTGCCGGCCGCAATTTCAGCCATGCTTGAAGCCGGCGTGTTTTCCGCCTGTTCTGCTAGCCAGCCAAACCCGGAGCACACCCCATGAGATCCGCGATCGATTTTCTGACCAGCCTCCATGACCGCGTTTTCGGCTTTCTCGAGCGGATCGGCGACGCGTGGCTGCTCGGACTGATCGCCCGATTCGCATTTGCCGCCGTGCTGTGGGTCTATTTCCTGAATTCGGCCCGAACCAAGGTTGGCGATGGCTTTCTAGGGTTTTTCTCGATCTCGCCCGGCGCCTATTACCAAATTGCGCTTCCGGCGGTGGAAGCAGCCGGCGGCGACGTCGATGCGGTGGCTTTCCTGCCCTGGGGCCTCATTGTGGCGATGGGCACCTACGCCGAGTTCCTTCTGCCGCTGCTGATCGTCATCGGCCTGTTTTCCCGGCTGGCAGCTCTCGGAATGATCGGTTTCATCGCGGTGCAGACCTTTGTCGACATCACCGTTCACCAGATCGGGGCCGAAGCCATCGGCGGCTGGTTCGACAGGTTCCCCGACAGTGTCATTGCCGATCAACGCCTGCTGTGGATCGTGCCACTGTCCGTGATCATCCTCCAGGGTCCGGGATTGCTCTCCGTTGATGCCCTGCTCAGCCGCTTTAGACTGGCCACATACCGGGCCTGACCCGGCGAACAGCCCCTATCAATACGAAAATGGCGCCCAGTTGCCTGGGCGCCATAAAGCCTGTTCCACTTTGGGGGAGGATAGGATCAGGCCTGCGTGGCTTCGATCTGCTTCGTATCGGCGCCGGCATCCTTGGTGATGGCGATGCGGCGCGGCTTCATTGCCTCGGGGATCTCGCGAACCAGGTCGATATGCAGCAAGCCGTTGCGCAGCGATGCGCCGGTCACTTCGACATGGTCGGCAAGCTGGAAGCGGCGCTCGAAGGCGCGCTTGGCAATGCCGCGATACAGATACTGCGTGGTTTCGGCTTCACCGTCTTCAGCCTTCTCGCCCTTGACGGTCAGCACGTGTTCACGCGCTTCGATCGAAATCTCGGCTTCGTCGAAACCCGCAACCGCCATGGTGATGCGGTAGGTGCTTTCGCCGGTGCGTTCGATATTGTAGGGCGGATAGGACTGCGACTGATCGGTTGGAGCCATGCCATCGAGCATGGTCAGCAACTTGTCGAAACCGACAGTGGAACGGTAGAGGGGTGAAAAATCAACGTGACGCATAGATGTCCTCCTTCAGAGCGACTAGAGTTTGCGTTGTAGCGATTGGGCTGCCCCGCATTGGGCGGCATCCCTGCCAGCAGACCCGGTTTCCGGCGCCTGCAGCGATAATGTGGGAACTGTCCGAGGCCTGTTCAAGACCTTTTTAACATCGCCAATTCACGTTTTACCGGCCTGAACGCCAGATGAATTGCCCGTTCGGCGCGGGTTCAGCTGCGCTTCCCTATGCTCCTCCACATCAGGCACACACAGTCTGAATTTGCCCGGAGCATCCCGTCCCTTCTGTTCCAGGCGCCTGACCGGGGCCGCTCGCAATGTGGCTCCGGTCTTTTTCCTTTTGACCAAACCCGGCCGAAGCACTAATCCCGGGTCTTATGAGCGATGATCACCCCCTGCTGATCGGGACGGATGACAATCCGGTCCCCGGCAATCATGTCACCGGCTGGTTTGACAGCGTCGGCGGCAAGCGTTTGCGCTATGCGATCTTCAAATCCGCTGTCCCGGTCGCACGCGGGACAGTGGTGCTTCTGCAGGGCCGCAATGAATGCATCGAGAAATATTACGAGACCATCCGCCATTTCACCGCTCGCGGCCTCTGGGTCGCAACCTTTGATTGGCGCGGCCAGGGACTCTCCGATCGCCTGACAAAAAATCCGCTGCGCGGGCACATTCGGCGGTTTCGTGACCTCGAAGCCGATCTCTCCACCTTCCTTGAAACCATCGTGTTGCCCGAAGCACGGCTGCCGTTTTGCCTGGTGGCCCATTCCATGGGGGCGCTGGTCGCCCTTTCATTGGCGCCGAAGCTCACGAACCGCATCGAGCGGATGGTGCTGATTGCGCCCTTTATCGAACTGTCCAACCAGCCTCTGCCCAACTGGAGCATCCGGCTGGCAACCAGATTGCTGCGCATCACCGGTCTGGGCTGGCTCGGGTCGGGCAAGGACAGCTTCCCCAAACCGTTTGCCGGCAATTCGCTGACGACGGATCTTCAGCGGTATGATCGAAACCAGGCCCTCTACGCGGCGCATCCCGAACTTCGCCTCGGCCCGCCCAGCGCCAGCTGGATAAACGAGATGCTGATCGCGATAGACCGCGTCAACGAGTTTGAACATCTCGACCAGATCAAGGTACCGACATTGATGATCGCAGCCGGCAACGACAGGATCGTTGCTGCACAGGCGATCGAGAGACTTGGAAACCGCTTCCGCGCCGGTCGCGCCATCACGATCGACGGTGCACGGCACGAATTGTTGCAGGAGGCCGACCGCTACCGCGTTCCGACGCTGGCGGCGATTGATGCCTTCATTCCGCCGGACCAGGCATCGGAACCGGCCCCAGCCGTCAGCTCCGGTTAAGCAGCTTCAGCACTTCGTCATGCAGCGCGGCAGATCCGCTGGCCACGATGGTACCGCCCATTTCCGCGCTATCGCCAGTCCAGGTCGTCATCACGCCACCGGCCTGTTCGACCAGCGGGATCAGTCCGCCAACATCATAGGGCTTCAGGTCAGCCTCCACGACCAGGTCAATATGCCCGGAAGCGACCATCGCATAGGCGTAGCAATCACAGCCGTAACGCGCCAGCTGAACGCTGGCTTCAACCCGCTTGTAGGAGGGCTCCAGTTCCGCGGAAAATATGTTCGGCGATGTCGTCATCATGATCGCCTGCTCCAGTGAAATGCCTTTTCGCGTGCTGAGCCTTGTTGTGTCGCCGTTGCGCGTCACACTGGCCTGCCCCGGCACCGCGATGAAGCGCTCACCGGTGAAGGGTTGATCCATCATCCCCATCACCGCCTTGCCCTTGTGATAGAGACCGACAAGGGTCCCCCAAACGGGCAGCCCGGAAATGAACGCCCGGGTGCCGTCGATCGGGTCGATGACCCAGACATAATCCCGGTCGAGACCGACATCGCCATGCTCTTCGCCCAGAATGCCGTGCTCGGGGTAGCGCTCGGAAATCAGCTTGCGGATCGCCTTCTCGGCAGCACGGTCGGCTTCCGTCACCGGATCAAACCCGCTCGCCTGCTTGTTGTCGATGGCAACCGGCATGCGAAAACGCGGAAGCGTTTCGGCTGCCGCCGCTTCAGCGATGGCGTCAAAGAAGGCGGTATCAGGAAGCATGGGAAATTCCGTGAGCAATAAGGGATGGCGGATAGGTCGATTACAGATTTCGCCGGATTCCTGACCCGGTTGCACCTGAATTGCAAGGGCGGGCCTGCCGACAGCCGTTTCGCATGCGCACAAAGTTCAAAGCCCTGCCGGTTGACTTTTGTGCGATGCAGCATTAGTATTTGTTTACAGTCTCCGGACTGTGAATGCCCTCCTTGGGCGTTTCCTCCCTATATTTCACCGCGCCACCAGCGCGGTTTTTTTTGCCCCTTGTTTCAGGTCGGTTCCAGCATATCCATCCCGAACGAACCATTGCGGTTCAAAAGCTGTGGCCTGTCACTCCGCAGCCAGCTGGTCTTCAGCCATACCTTCGCGAACATATCCCATCATCTCACCGGCAAACTCGGCAAGATCAGCCTTGAGAAGGTCAAATCCCGTCTTTTTCTCCAAAGTGGCTTCATTGACGTAGAGCCCGCGATTGATCTCGATCTGCAATGCATGCAGACCGCGGCCCGGGCGGCCGTAATGCTCGGTGATGAACCCACCAGCATAGGGCTTGTTGCGCACCACGTGGTAGCCGAGCCCGGACAGGAAAGACACTGCCGCCCGGGACAGGTCATGCGCCGCGCTCGCGCCGTAGCGGTCGCCGATGATGATGTCCGGTCTGCGGCTTCCGCCCGCCACCCGCACATTGGCCGGCATCGAGTGGCAATCGATCAGGATCGCCTTGCCGAACTGGACATGGGTCTGGGCGATCAGCCGGCGCAGATTGGCATGGTAGGGGCGGTAAACCTGCTCGATCCGCGAAAGCCCCTCTTCGACACTCAGCCTGCCGCGGTAGATATCCATGTTCTCGGCCACCAGCCGCGGGATCGTCCCCAGCCCTCCGGCCACCCGCATCGAGCCAATATTGGCAAAGGGCGGCAACGGACCGTCGAACATTCGCGGATCAAGCTCATAGGGTTCCCGGTTGACATCGAGCCAGGCGCGGGGGAATTGCGCCGCCAGCATCGGAGCGCCCATTTGCACCACATTGGCGAACAGCTCGTCGACATAGTGGTCTTCCGAACGCCGAATCGCCAGCCGGTCGAGCCGCGACATGTTCAGGAACAATTCGGGGTAGATCCGGCCCGAATGCGGTGAATTGAACACAAATGGCTCTGTCTGCTGCAACGGGCGACGGATCTCGAATGGAGCAACCGCCTCGGCGCCGGCATCTGCTGTGGCTGTCGTGCCGGGCCTTTCGGCTTCGCGCATTTTTATCCCTCTACCCATGCAACTGCTTGAATCACCTTGCCAGTTGCCCCCACACCTGTCCAGTCCGGCACAAAAGCCGTCGCAAAATCGTCAATATTCACCTGATGTTTACTGGCGCAATCCATAGATAGGGCAGATACAGCTCGACGAGCACGCTGACAGGTCTGGAAAACGAATGAACCCGAAAATTCTCCTCGCTGAAGACGACAATGACATGCGCCGGTTTCTGGTCAAGGCGCTGGAAAAAGCCGGCTACGAGGTCCGCTCCTTCGACAATGGCGCCAGCGCCTATGATCGCCTGCGTGAGGAACCCTTCTCGCTGCTGCTGACCGACATCGTCATGCCCGAAATGGACGGCATCGAACTGGCCCGCCGGGCCACCGAGCTCGATCCGGACCTCAAGGTCATGTTCATCACCGGTTTTGCAGCCGTGGCGCTGAACCCGGATTCCAAGGCACCCAAGGATGCCAAGGTGCTCTCCAAGCCCTTCCATCTCCGTGACCTCGTCGACGAGGTCAACAAGATGATTCTAGCCGCCTGACGGCACCCCTGCCCAAAGGGCACTCGATGCGAACCGACAAACTGCTTGTACCCGGACAAACCTGTCCGGGTTTTGCTGTTACGGGCAACATTTCCCACGTCCGAAGCCAAGCCCTGCACGCTATCCGCAAAAGCGTCAAAAAACCGGTTGATTGCGTATTGACGGCACGGGGGGTTCTGTGGTGTATGCGGCCCATCGGATGGGCGTATAGCTCAGCGGGAGAGCACTACATTGACATTGTAGGGGTCACAGGTTCAATCCCTGTTACGCCCACCATTCGATCCCAAGCACCCAGCACTTTCGTTCGGGACCACGCAGTGGACGACAGTCTCACTGAACCTCCTGTAGCGTGCCGTTCTGTCTCTCACTCAAGCTCAATTCCTGCATTTGCGCCTCCACCACATCTTGCAGGCGGTTCGGCATGTGCTTCGATTCATTCATTGCAGAGCAGTTGGCCAATCACCTGCAAGGTGCAAGCCGAGCCAGGCAGACCGCTCCGCTGGTCCAGAATCGCCTGCCATTTCCGAGCCCGTAGACTTTCTTCGCAATGAACTTTATGTGCGTTCCAGGGCGAGCTTCGGTCCGAAGATGCCGTCTTCCCCTCGCCCTCTCGCCCCGCAGCCCGCTTACTGCCTCCATGAACACGGCAGACGACATTGTTGCGAACGCTCACCCAACGAGAGCAGGCTGGCGGGAATGGCGGTCATTCACCGCCATCAACCAACGGCGGCAACCCGGCCGGACGTCACCCCGACATGACTTTCGCTGAGGACTGCGAACACCGACCCCACACCCACGAGCACAGGTTCATCGTATCCGATGATTGTCATTCCTTCGGCAAGGTCCCGCAGCGCCCCGGTCCAGCGTTCAAATCCTTCGCGGGCGACGGATCTGGAAATCACCACCGGCATCGATGGATCCATGCCGTTTTCGGTGAGCCGGGTCGCGATCTCGCCGGCCGTGCGGCCACCCATGTAGAACACAGTGGTGGTTCGGCGATCAGCGATACCGGCCCAATCGAGATCCTTCGGCAGCTCGCCGTTGCGGCTGTGGCCGGTGACGAAACGGACCGACTGGGCATGATCCCGGTGCGTCAGCGACACACCAAGCTGGGCGGCCATCGCCAGGGCCGAGGTGATGCCGGGAACCACCGACACGGTGATCCCCTCGTCCTGAAGCCGGGCGATCTCCTCGCCTGCCCGGCCAAAGATCATCGGATCACCACCCTTCAGCCGAACCACATGCTTGCCGGCCTTGGCAAGCGCGATCATCGTTGCATTGATGTCGTCCTGCTTGCAGCTCTCGCGGCCGCCGCGCTTGCCCACCAGCATGCGCCTGGCTTCGCGCCGCGCCAGTTCCAGCACCTCGCCGGAGACAAGATCATCAAACAGGATCACATCAGCCGCCTGCAACGCGCGAACGGCTTTCAGCGTCAGAAGCTCCGCGTCCCCCGGACCTGCGCCAACTAGCGTGACCCTGCCCTCTCCCCGGGGTCCTGTCGCCTTGATCGCATTCGCCCAGCGCAGCAATTCGTCAACCGCATCGGCCTCAGGTTCCTTGCCAAAAGACCGGTCAACGAAACCTTCCCAGAAAGCCCTTCGCTGCGGCCCCGGAGCCAGCCGGTCGTTCACCGCCGTGCGGATGGACTGCGCCAGTTGCGCCCAAGTCGCGAGTGCCGGCGGCACCAGGGTCTCGATCCGGCGTCTGATCGCCTGGCCGAGAATGGGGGCAGCACCATCGGTCGAAATCGCGATGACGGCCGGCGAGCGGTTGACGATCGATCCGAACTGGAACTCGCACCAGGCCGGCTTGTCGATCACGTTGACGGCCACGCCTGCGGTCCGCGCCGCACAGTAGAAGGCCTGCGCCTCGCCGTCGCTCTCCGCGTCACAGATCGCAATCTGCATCGAGGCAAGGCACTGCGCCGACCACGGCCTCTGGTGCCAGACATAGGCACCCGGCACCGCAGTGGCGGCGATGAGATCGGCGAACACGGGATCAAGCTGCTCGGCATAGACATGAACCTTGGCCCCGGCGGCAGCCAGAAGCTCCGCCTTCCAGGCAGCAGCCTCGGATCCGCCGGCGATCAGAACCTTCTTGCCTTCAAGCTTGTAGAACACCGGCAGCGTCGCCAGCGGCGCCATCCGTTCCTGGCGCGACGGCACGCGCCGCGATTTACTCGGCTGCAATGATCTGATGTTCATCGAGTATCACCTTGATTTCCGCTTTGCAGGAGCCGCAATTGGTGCCGGCGCTGGTGGCGCGCGCGACGGCGTCGACGCTGCCGCAACCACTGCGGATAGCGCCGATGATGTCGTTGACGCCGACATTCATGCAGGCGCAGACGATGGCGCCCTTGTCCGGCATGTCGTTGGCCGGTCGGCCGGCAATGATCCGCCAGCGCGAAGACAGGTTGGCGTAATCCTGCTCGAGCTGATCGGCGGCCCAGCTGCGCGACACCGTGACCGGCTGCCGCGACAGATACACCGCGCCAAGCAGGGACGTGCCGTCAAAGGCGGCATGGCGGGTCACCCCGTTGGTAGGATCGGTGAAGGACAGCAGCGGGGTTCCTGTATCAATGCCCAAAGCCGCACAGATGAAGGGCTGAACTTCATCATGGTCCTCCGCCAAAGCGAATTCGGCACGCCAGCCGCCGGTGCTGCGGGCGATGGCCCAATAGGCAGCGGACTCGAACAACGGCTTGTTGCGGCTGACCGCAAATCCGTACTGCGAGGCTTCAAACCGTGTCAGGCTGGCAGCGGTGTTCTTCAAGGCAGGCTGGCCGGAGACCGGATCGACAACCGGCGCCACCAACCTGTCGACCCGGGCACTTGAGGCCCACTGATCCGTCCAGTGCATCGGCACGAAGAGAGCGCCTGGCTGCTGTCGGTCGGTGATCAGCGCCCGCACGACGATCTCGCCGCGCTCGCTTGCAACGCGGACCAGATCCGCTTCACAGATGCCTAGAGCCCTGGCGTCGGCCGGATGGATCTCGGCAAAGGGTTCGGCGATATGCACGGAGAGGCGCGGGCTTTTCGCCGTCCGTGTCATGGTGTGCCAGTGGTCGCGAATGCGGCCGGTGTTCAGGGTAAATCTGTACTCGCGGCTTCCCGCCACCTGGCGAGATGGCGCCACCGCGACAAACCGGGCCAGCCGGTCCGGCGTGAAGTAACCGCCATTGGCGAAGAAGCGCGTGTCGGGCGTCAGCGACCCATCGTCCGCCGGCCTTGGCCACTGGAATGGAGCCATCTCATCGTAAGCGGCATCGTCAATATCGGCGATCCCGCCAAGATCCAGATCGCGCGCGCCATCGTTCTCGAAGGCCGTCTGCGCCGCGTATTCGCGCATCACCGAAGCGGCATTGGGAAAATCAAACGCAGCGGCATGGCCCATGCGCTTGCCGACCTCGGCCATCTGCCACCAGTCGGCCCGGGCCTTGCCGGGCGCTGGCAGGAAGGCACGCGGGCGCGAGATCCGGCGCTCGGAATTGGTCACCGTGCCGTCCTTCTCGCCCCAGCCCAGCGACGGCAGTTTCACATCCGCGTGCCGGATGGTGTCGGTCTCCGCCATGATGTCGGAGACCACCACAAAGGGGCAGGCTGCAAGCGCCGCCTCGACCGCGCTCGCGTCCGGCATCGAATCCACCGGATTGGTGGCCATGATCCAGAGTGCCTTGATCTTGCCGTCAGCCACCGCCTGAAACAGGTCGACCGCCTTGAGCCCCGGCTTGGCGGCAATCTTCGGCGATTTCCAGAAGCGCTGCACCCGGTCGCGATGTTCCGGATTTTCGATTTCCATATGGGCTGCCAGCATATTGGCGAGGCCGCCGACCTCACGGCCGCCCATGGCATTGGGCTGACCGGTCACCGAGAACGGCCCCATCCCCGGCCTGCCGATACGGCCGGTGGCCAGATGGCAATTGATGATGGCGTTGACCTTGTCGGTGCCGGTGGATGACTGGTTGACGCCCTGACTGTAGACCGTGACCACCTTTTCGGCTCCCGCCCACAGCGCGTAAAACTGCTCGAGCTGGGCGATATCAAGCCCGGTTTGCGCCGCCAGGTCGGTCAGATCCTGAGCCCGGGCAACATCCAGCGCCTGATCAATGCCGCTGGTATGGGCGGCAACATAGGCCTCATCGAGAAAGCCGTTGTCGGCGAGATGCGCCAGCAGGCCGAGGAACAGGCTGACATCGCCATCGGGCGCAATGGCCAGATACAGATCGGCAAGGTCGGCGGTCATTGTCCGGCGCGGATCGATCAGCACGATCCTCATCTCGGGCCGCGCCGCCTTGGCCGCCGCGATCCGCTGGTAGAGCACCGGATGGCACCAGGCGAGGTTCGACCCGGTCAGCACCACCAGATCGGCAAGTTCCAGATCCTCGTAGGTTCCCGGCACGGTGTCCGAACCAAAGGCGCGGCGGTGGCCTGCGACAGAGGACGCCATGCAGAGCCGCGAGTTGGTGTCGATATTGGCCGAACCGATAAAGCCCTTCATCAGCTTGTTGGCGACGTAGTAGTCCTCGGTCAGCAACTGTCCCGAGACATAGAACGCCACGCTGTCCGGCCCGTGCTCCGCGATCGCCTTGGAGAAAGCAGATGCCACGAGATCGAGCGCCGTATCCCAGGATGCGCGCCGGCCTCCAACTTCCGGAAACAGCAGGCGTCCATCGAGATCGATGGTTTCGCCCAGCGCCGAGCCTTTCGAGCACAGGCGCCCGAGGTTTGCGGGATGGTCCGGGTCGCCCTTGATCGTGACGGCGCCACCCTCCTCAAGAGTCGCCAGGACACCACAGCCCACCCCGCAATAGGGACAGGTGGTCTTGACCGTACGGGCCGGGCCGGCGGTCATTTCGCCGGACCAAGGCCGAGAATGACCTCCTCGCCATCAAGCCGCACCGGGATCGACAGGGTCTGCCCCTCGTCGGCCCCTTGCGCAACACCGGTCTCGAGGCTGATGACCCAGTTGTGCAAGGGACAGGTGACGCAGCCGTCATGCACGATGCCCTGGCTCAGCGGTCCGTTTCTGTGCGGACACTTGTCTTCGAGCGCGAACACCCGGTCATCGGCGGTGCGGAAGATGGCGATGCTCATCTCCCCGCTCTTCACACAACGCGCGCCGCGCCGCGGAATGTCGTTGATGCTGCCAACCCGGACCCATGCCTGTGTCATCGCGTTCATTCCGCTGCCTCCAGACTCAGTGTCGCCATCGGGTTGAACTCATGCTTGTCCTTGCCCGAGACCCGTTCCGACCAGGGGTCGACCTGGGCAAATTTCTGGCTGAAGACGAAGCGGTCGTAATAGCCCTTCCGCTTTTCGGGCTGCTGTATGATCTGGTCGCGGATCTCGTCGAGACCGATGCGCTTGGCCCATTTGTAGATGCGTTCGAGATAGCGCCCCTGCTCGCGGTACATCTGCGCCAGCGCCACGACATGCTCCATGACCTCGTCTTCGGTCTTTACATGCCCAAGGATTTCGGTGCCCTTGATGTCGAGCCCGGCGGCGCCGGCGAAATGGATCTCGTAGCCCGAGTCGACACAGATGACCCCGATATCCTTGCAGGTGGCTTCAGCGCAATTGCGCGGGCAGCCCGACACCGCCAGCTTGAGTTTCGCCGGGGTCCAGGAGCCCCACATGAATTTTTCCAGCTTGATGCCGAGACCGGTGGAATCCTGCGTGCCGAACCGGCACCAGTCAGTGCCGACGCAGGTTTTGACCGTGCGCAGCCCCTTGGCATAGGCCTGTCCGGACACGAAACCGGCCTTGCCCAGATCCGCCCACACCGCCGGCAGATCCTCTTTCTTAATGCCGAGCATGTCGATGCGCTGGCCACCGGTGCATTTGACCGCCGGAATGTTGAACTTGTCGACCACATCGGCGATCGCCCGGAGTTCGGTGGAGGACGTCATACCGCCCCACATCCGCGGCACCACGGAATAGGTGCCGTCCTTCTGGATATTGGCGTGGACCCGCTCGTTGATGAAGCGCGACTGGTAGTCGTCGGCATATTCATCCGGCCAGTCACAGACCAGATAATAATTCAGCGCCGGTCGGCATTTGGCGCAGCCGCAGGAGGTTTTCCATTCCAGTTCCTGCATCACCGCCGGAATGGTCTTGAGTTCCTTGGCCTTGATCAGGCGGCGCACGTCATCATGGCCAAGCTCGGTGCAGCCGCACATCGGCGTCACCGCCGCCGGATTGTAGGCATCGCCCAGAGTGAGTGCGAGCAATTGCTCGACAAGGCCGGTGCAGGTGCCGCAGGAGGCCGACGCCTTGGTGTGGGCCCGAACCTCGTCTAGGCCGGTCAGCCCCTTGGAAGTGATGGCCGTCGTGATCTTTCCCTTGCAAACGCCGTTGCAGCCGCAGATTTCCGCATCATCCGGCAAGGCTGCAACGGCTGCCATAGGGTCCATGGGGGACCCTCCCTGATAGGCCTGGCCGAAGATCAGGGTCTCTCGCATCTCCGTTATGTCGGTCTGTTTCTTCAGATGATCGAAGAACCAGGCGCCATCCGCGGTTTCACCATAGAGCACCACGCCAAGGATCCTGTTGTCCTTGAGCACGAGCCGCTTGTAGACCCCCGCAGCCGCGTCGCGCAACACGATCTCTTCGCGGTCCTCGGCCTCGGCGAAATCGCCGACCGAATAGAGATTGATGCCGGTGACCTTGAGCTTGGTCGCCGTCGAGGTCTCGACGAACCGCTTGCTCGTGTCACCCGCGAGATGCGCGGCGGCAACCTCGGCCATCTGGTAGAGCGGCGCCACCAGCCCGTAGACATTGCCGTTGACCTCGACGCACTCTCCCACCGAATAGATGTCGGGATCGCTGGTCTGCATGTGGTCGGAGACCACGATGCCGCGGTTGACCGAAAGCCCGGCGTCTTTCGCCAGCGCAGCACTGGGCCGGATGCCGACCGCCATCACCACCAGCGTCGCCGGGATAATGGTGCCGTCTTCGAGCTCGATGCCTTCAACACGGGTGTCGCCAAGGATCTGTTTGGTGCTGGCCTTGGTGATGACCTTGATGCCGCGGCTCTCGAGTTCCTGCTCCAGAAGGTAGCCGGCGGCCGGATCAAGCTGCCGCTCCATCAGCGTCGGCATCAAGTGGATCACGGTGACATCCATGCCGCGTTCCTTGAGGCCCGCGGCAGCTTCAAGACCGAGCAGGCCGCCGCCGATGACCACGGCCTTGCCGCGCGACTGGGCGGCGAGCAGCATCGCGTCGACATCATCAAGATCGCGATAGGTCAGCACGCCGGGCAGCTTGTGGCCGGGAACCGGAATGATGAAGGGCGCAGAGCCGGTGGCGATCACCAGCTTGTCGTAAGCGGCCACCTCGCCATGCTCCGACCTGACGGTCTTCGCCTCCCGGTCGATCCCGACCACCTTGTGGCCCTTGTAAAGCATGACGCCATGATCGACGTACCAGCCGTCACCATGGATGATGATGTCTTCGAAGCTTTTCTCGCCCGAGAGCACCGGCGAAAGCATGATCCGGTCGTAATTGACCCGCGGCTCGGCGTTGAAGATCGTCACCTCATAGGCGTCCGGCGCTGTCTCGAACAGGTGTTCGAGCATACGTCCCGGGGCCATGCCATTGCCGATGACAACAAGCTTTTGTTTCTCAGTCATGAGCTTACTCCGCTGCGGTCAGACTGGTGGCCGCGCCTTTTTGGCGGGCGACCCGTGCAGACCGTTTTTGAGAAATGGATTGCAGCTGAGCCTCGGACGGGTTGGCGCCGCCCTCATAGGCTTCGAGGAATTCAAGCAGTTCTTCGCGGTAGGCGTAGTAATCAGGGTGGTTGAGCAGCGCCTTGCGCGAGCGCGGGCGCTCCAGATCGACCTCCATGACATTGCCGATCCTCGCATTGGGCCCGTTCGACATCATCACCACCCGGTCAGCCAGCAGGATGGCCTCGTCGACATCGTGGGTCACGCAGATGGCGGTGACCTGTGTGCGCTTCCACACATCCATCAGCACGTCCTGCAGCTCCCACCGGGTCAGGCTGTCGAGCATGCCGAAGGGCTCATCGAGCAGCAGCAGCTTGGGCGACAATGCAAAGGCCCGGGCAATGCCAACCCTCTGTTTCATGCCGTTCGACAGGTCGGACGCCGCGCGGTGCATGGAATCGAGCAGGCCGACGCGCTGCAGATAATATTCCGCCACGTCGTTGCGCTCGGCCTTGGTCGCATTCGGGTAAACCCGGTCGACGCCCAGCGCCACATTCTCGTAGGCTGTCAGCCACGGCATCAGCGACGGCGCCTGGAACACCACCGCCCGGTCCGGACCGGCCTCGGTGATGTGCTTGCCGTCGAGAATGATTGCGCCTTCGGTGATCGGGTTGAGGCCCGCCACCATCGACAGCACCGTGGACTTGCCGCAACCGGAATGGCCAATCAGCGTGGTGAATTCGCCCTTCTTCATCTTCATCTCGAAGCCGTCGACAACGGTCAGCGGACCCTTTGGCGTTGGGTAGACTTTCTTCAGCTGGCTGAACTCCAGGAAATTGTCGTCCCTCAGAGCTGTAGACGCCTCGACATAGGCCTTTGGCAGTTTTTCCTTGCCGAGCGAGATCGGCACGATGTTGGGCAGGCGGATCTCACGCTCGTCCTCGGAACCGCGTTCGGCGCCAACTTCCATCAGGTAGCTGGTGATTTCACCACGCAGCCGGATGAAATCCGCGTCCGAGTTCATGTCGGCCCGGTTGCGTGGCCGGGCGATGCTGACCGGGAAATCCGGACCAAGCGTGGCGTTCGGGCCGGGTTTCAGCGGGATGATCCGGTCGGCGAGAAGTATGGCTTCATCGACATCATTGGTGATGAGGATGATGGTCTTCTTCTCCTTCTGGCAGATGTCGGCAAACTCGTCCTGCAACTTTGCGCGGGTCAGCGCGTCGAGCGCGGAGAGCGGTTCGTCGAGCAGCAGGACTTCAGGCCGCATGGCCAGCGCCCGGGCCACGGCAACCCGCTGGCGCATGCCGCCCGAGAGTTCCGCCGGCTTGCGGTCGCGGGCATGGCTCAGCCCCACCATGTCGATATAAGTATCGGCGATGGCGGCCCGCTCGGCGCGGGATTTCCCCTTGAAGACACTGTCGACGGCAAGGCTGACATTGCCGGCCACCGTCATCCACGGCATCAGCGAATAGGACTGGAACACCACGCCGCGTTCGGGCCCGGGGCCATCGATTTCCTTGCCCTTGTAGATCACGCCGCCCTCATCGGGCTCGATCAGCCCCGCGAGCAGCGAGATCAGCGTTGTCTTGCCCGAGCCGGAAAAGCCGACAATGGCGATGAATTCACCCTCGGCCACTTTCAGGTTGATGTTGCTCAGCACGTCCGTGCGGTCAGCACCTTCGCCGTAGGACTTGGACAGGCCGGAGATTTCGAGAATGGTCATCGCGTCCTCCTACCGGTTGGCCGAAAAGGTGAAGGCGCGCTGCAGGGCAAACATCAGCCGGTCGAGCATGAACCCGATGATGCCGATGGTCAGCACCGCGACCATGATCTTGGCGAGCGACTGGGACGAGCCGTTCTGGAATTCGTCCCAGACGAATTTACCGAGACCGGGGTTCTGCGCCAGCATTTCAGCCGCGATCAGCACCATCCAGCCCACACCGAGCGACAGCCGCAATCCGGTGAAGATCAGCGGCAGCGAGGACGGCAGCACCACCTGGGTAATGGTACGCGAGGTCGGCAGTTGCAGCACGCGGCCGACATTCATCAAATCCTTGTCGACCGAGGCCACGCCCAGCGCGGTGTTGATCAGCGTCGGCCACATCGAGCAAAGCGTGACGGTGACCGCCGAGATCAGCAGCGATTTCGGCATCCAGTCATAGGGTGTGGCATAGGTGGCCGAGATGATCATGGTCACGATCGGCAGCCAGGCCAGCGGTGACACCGGCTTGAAGATCTGGATCAGCGGATTAATCGCGCCATTGAAGGTTTTCGACAATCCCGATCCGATACCGAGCGGAACCGCGATCAGCGTGGCGATGCCGAAGCCAAGACCGACGGTGAACAGCGAGGTGATGATCTGGTCGAGATAGGTCGGCTTGCCGGTATAGGTGCGGAACTTCGGGTCCTTGCCGGCGGCGACCAGCTTTTCGTTACGCTGATCCTGACGTTCGTAGAACTGGGCCGCCTTTTCCCGCTCGCGGACGTGGTCGTCCCACAGATTGCCCGCCTGTTCCCAGACTTCAACCGGGCCCGGAACCGCGCCGAGCGAGGTCTGCACCTTTGGCGCCAGCACACCCCAGGCTACGATGAAGGCCAGGATGCCGAGAAGCGGGATAAGCAGGACCCGCTTGAGTTCGCGCAACTGTGTCTTCGGGCTGTCGCCTGCGATCATGCGCAGGATCGGAACCAGCCATGAAAAGCCGAGTGCATCGAGCCAGCCGCTGGCCTTGGTAATGGCGGAGAAGACCTTCTCGCGGCCTGCGAGATCGGTTGGTGCGGTATCGGTGGCGTTGGCCATCGTTTCAGATCCTTGTGAGAAGACAAGCCGGAGCGGAGCGCCCGGCAAGGCGCTCCGCAGGGTTGGAACGGGTCTCAGCCGCCAGCGACTTCATCGCCCTTGAGGCCGATGGTCAGGCTGTCGAGATAGGCGTTGGGTGCCTTGCCGTCATAGGCGACGCCATCAATGATATCGGCGGCAGGCGTCGGCGCACGGTAACCATCGGTGTCCCAGGGGATGTCGGCTTCGGCCACATGACCTTCCTCGACCAGCATACGTGCTGCCTTGAGATAGATGTCCGGCAGATAGACCGACCTGGCGGTTTCATCGAACCACGCATCCGGCTTCGCATCGGAAATCTGGCCCCAGCGGCGCATCTGCGTCAGGTACCAGACCGCATCGGAATAGTAGGGGTAGGTCGCGAAATACCGGTAGAACACGTTGAAGTCCGGCACTTCGCGCTTGTCGCCTTTTTCGTATTCGAAGGTGCCGGTCATCGAGTTGGCGATGACTTCGGCATCCGCCCCGACATATTCGGACCGGGCCAGGATTTCGACTGCTTCCATGCGGTTCGCGTTGTCGTTCTCATCGAGCCACTTGGCTGCACGGATCAAAGCCTTGGTTAGTGCCAGCGTGGTGTTGGGGTTTTGCTCGGTGAATTCCTTGGTCAGGCCGAAGACCTTTTCCGGATTGTTTTTCCAGATCTCGTAATCGGTGATCACCGGCACGCCGATGCCCTTGAACACGGCAGCCTGGTTCCAGGGTTCGCCGACGCAATAGCCGTCGATGGTGCCGGCTTCGAGCGTGGCCGGCATCTGCGGCGGCGGCGTCACCGACAAAAGCGCGTCGGCGCCGATCTGGCCGGAGACATCGGACGGCGAATAGAAGCCGGGATGAATGCCGCCCGAGGCCAGCCAGTAGCGCAGTTCGTAATTGTGGGTGGAGACCGGGAACACCATGCCCATGTTGAACGGGCGACCCTCGGCCTTGAATTTGTCGACGACCTTTTTCAGCGCATCGGCCTTGATTGGATGCACCGGCTTGCCGTCCGGACCGTTTTCCAGATGTGGCTTCATCAGCTCCCACACCTCATTTGACACGGTGATGCCATTGCCGTTGAGATCCATCGAAAACGGGGTGACGATGTGGGCCTTGGTGCCAAAGCCGATGGTCGCTGCCAAAGGCTGGCCGGCAAGCATGTGAGCGCCGTCGAGTTCGCCGGTGATCACCCGGTCGAGCAGCACCTTCCAGTTGGCCTGCGGCTCAAGCGTGACGAACAGGCCCTCGTCCTCGAAGTAGCCCTTCTCGTAGGCAATCGCCAAAGGCGCCATGTCGGTGAGCTTGATGAAGCCGAATTTCAACTCATCCTTCTCGACGTCAAGCATCTCGGCATGGCCCGGTGTCAGCATGGTGGCAGACGCCAGCGCCAGCGCGCTGAGTGCAAGAGCGGTACGCCGTGTAAATTTCATGACCATTCCCTGTCTCCTTTGGCGGTTTGTGTGACCGCAATAAAAAAAGCCGCCAAATCGAGAGTCCCGCGGGAGGATGCGGGTCACTTCGATTTGGCGGCGTTGCCTAAATGGGTCCGTCATTGGACCCTATGTCAGCCTTGGAAAGCTGTCTTGAGCGATGCAATGAGCGTGCCAGTTTGGCAAAACTCTTTTTTATCTTGTAAAAACAATAATATAGAAATCAATTCCCACTGAAATCAGTTTTCGGGAGTGCGCACGAATTGTGCAAAGCAGCATGAAGCAAGGGCTAAAAAACAGACAAATCGCAACGCTGCCCCGGACAGGTCAATCCGTCTGGCCGGCGATATAGGCATCCAGCCGGTCGGGATCGAAGACCGCGCCGTCGAAGAAACCGTCCGGCCCGAGATAGAGAAATTTCGAGGAGGCGCCAACCGCGATGGTTTCGGTCAGAGCGCCTTCCACCTTGGAATTGGCCGAGGGCACGGGTACGCCGATCCCGGTCATGACCGTGCGGTAGATGTCCGGCCGGTAGCTCTGGCGGGCGGTTTCGGCATGTGCAACAGAATGGTCAACATAGCCACTGCGCACCATCTGCGAATAGAACCACAAGGCATGGCTCTGCCAGGGAAAGGTTGCGGCGCGGGCATGCGGCTGGAAGAAATCACGCCCGCCGCCAGGGGCAGACGCTCCGAGGATGGAGCCGTCCAGCGCCGGCAGAATGAATTCGGCAGGCTGATCCAGATAAGCGGATGAGCCTAGAAGGGTTGCAAGCTCAAAATGATTGGATGGCTGGCCGCACCATTCAGCCGAGCGGTAGAGCGCGCGCAGCAGGGCATGAAGCGTCTCGGCATTCTCGCGGGCCCAGTCTTCCCGGACAGCCAGCACCTTTTCGGGGCTTGAGGCCCAGATCGAGGACTTGGTGGTGATGATCCGCCCGGCACCTCTGGCCACCCCGATCGAATTCCAGGGTTCGCCGACGCAATAGCCGTCGATCTGTCCGGACGCCAGCGCGTCCGCCATCAGGGACGGCGGCAGGATGACGATCTCGATATCGCTGTCCGGGGTGATGCCCGAGGCGCTGAGCCAGTAACGCAGCTCGAAATTGTGCCCCGAGAACGGATGTACCACGCCGAATTGCAGCGCTTTACCGCCGCTCGCTCTGCCGGATGCAACGACATCGGCAAGCGCCCGCCCCGCCGCCGCCGCGTCCAGGCCGCTGAACCCGCTGCGATCCTGCATTCGGGCCAGCAGCGCAGTGCTGACGGTAATCGCGTTGCCGCCAAGGCCGAGCGCCATCGGCGCGATCAGCCGCGTGTCAAACGGGGTCAGCCCCAAATTGGCAGCAATCGGCATCGGCGCCAGAGCATGGGAAATCTCGAACTGGCCGACGGCCAGCTTGTCGCGGACATTGGCCCAGGAGGTCTCGCGCACCAGATTGAGCGCTATCCCCTCGGCTTCCGCAAAGCCGCGTTCCTTCGCTGCAATCAGGATGGCGCTGTCGGTCAGGGGCAGAAATCCGGCGCTGAGTTCGGTGATCATCTACTTGCCCTCATCCCCTAGCAACCGCGCCGACATCACGAGGCTCTCGGCCACATCGACGATCTTGCGGTTTGTGTTCATCGCTGCCTTGCGCAACAGCTTGTAGGCGGTGTCTTCATCGACCCCGCGCGATTTCATGATCAGGCCCTTGGCCTGGTCGATCACCTTGCGTTGTTCCAGCGCACCGCGGGCTTCCTCAAGTTCCCGCTCGAGCCGGGAGAAAGCGTTGAAGCGGCTGATGGCCATATCAAGAATGCTCTTGACGCGTTCCTGGCGAAGGCCGTCCACGACATAGGCAGAGACCCCGGCATCGATTGCCGACTGCATGGCTTCCTTGTCGGAGCGGTCGACAAACATCGCGATCGGCCGTTTCACCGCCCGCGACAACTGGAAGATGTTTTCCAGCATGTCCCGGTTGGGGTTTTCCAGATCGATGACAATGACGTCCGGCTCATGCAGCGCGATTTTGGCGGCGATGCCATGCATTTCATTGATGACAGTGACCTGGCTATGCCCGGCAGCCGACAGCCCCGCCTCGATGATCGAGGCGCGGGTGGTGTTTTCATCAATGATCAGCACAGAGGGCAGGCGTTCACTCATGGCCATATTCTGCCCACTCCGCGAAATTGTGCAATGCACAATGTGCGGCCTTGAGAAAATCGGATCGCAGGATCGGTTTGGGAGACTGGCTCGGTCGTGCCGCATGCCCGCCTGGCCATGCATGCAGTCGTTCCGCACCCGCCCCTTTGACGGCATTTGCAATAGACACTCTGATTTTTGCCGGAATTGATCAATCTAATGGATTTAAATACTGGATATCCGCACAAAAATACTACATTGCTAAATAGCCAAGCGTTTCCGGCGTGACCCGGGCCAGTGCAACCGTGCAGCCGTGCCGCCCCAAGATGAATGGGACCTCAGATGATATCCAAGTCCGCCAAAGCCGATCTTCCAGCCCCCGAATTGCGCAGCGGCGATCCAGCCACGCTCGCCGCCGACATCATCGAGCGGCTGACCTATTCCATCGGCAAGGATGCCAAGGTCGCCAAGCCGCATGACTGGATGACCGCGACCATCCTGGTGATCCGCGACCGGGTGATCGACCATTGGATGGCGTCGACCCGCAAGACCTATGAGGAAGGCGCCAAGCGGGTCTATTACCTGTCGCTGGAATTTTTGATCGGACGGCTGACCCGCGATGCGGTGACCAATCTCGGCCTGCTTGAGGAAGTCCAGCAGGCCCTGCAATCGCTCGGCGTCGACTTTGACGCAGTAGCAGCGCTCGAACCCGACGCAGCCCTCGGCAATGGCGGCCTTGGCCGGCTTGCTGCCTGCTTCATGGAATCCATGGCAACCGTCGACATCCCGGCCTATGGCTATGGCATCCGTTATGTCCACGGCCTGTTCAAGCAGCAGATGAGTGACGGTTGGCAGGTGGAACTGCCCGAAACCTGGCTCAGCCACGGCAATCCGTGGGAGTTCCCGCGCCATGAAAGTGCCTACGAGATCGGGTTCGGCGGATCGGTGGAGACGCTCGAGGCGGAGACTGAGGAGACCCAGCGTTTTGTCTGGAAACCGCAGGAACGCATGATGGCCGTGGCCTACGACACGCCGGTCGTCGGCTGGCGCGCCAACCGGGTCAACACGTTGAGACTCTGGACCGCCCAGCCGATTGATCCGATCCTGCTCGACGCCTTCAATGCCGGAGATCACATCGGCGCGCTGCGCGAAAGCAACAAGGCCGAAGCCCTCACACAGGTACTGTACCCGGCCGACGAAACACCGGCCGGTCAGGAGCTGCGGCTGCGCCAGGAATATTTCTTCTCCTCGGCCTCGCTGCAGGACATTCTGCGCCGTCACATCCAGCAATATGGCGATCTGACCACGTTGCCCGACAAGGTGGCCATCCAGCTCAACGACACCCATCCCGCCGTCTCAGTGGCCGAACTGATGCGGCTTCTGATCGACGTTCACGAGATGGAGTTCGATCCGGCCTGGGACATCACCCGCGCCACCTTCAGCTACACCAACCACACGCTTCTGCCAGAAGCGCTGGAAAGCTGGCCCGTGCCGCTGTTCGAGCGGCTGCTGCCGCGTCACATGCAGCTGGTCTATGCCATCAATGCCAAGGTACTCCGCCAGGCCCGCAAGGAACGCGGCTACGACGAGGACCAGATCAGGTCCGTCTCGGTCATCGACGAGGGCGGCGAACGCCGCGTCCGCATGGGAAACCTGGCCTTCATTGGCTCCCATTCCATCAATGGCGTGTCTGCACTGCACACAGACCTGATGAAGCAGACTGTGTTTTCCGATCTGCATGGCCTCTATCCCGACCGCATCAACAACAAGACCAACGGCATCACTCCGCGCCGCTGGCTGATGCAGTGCAACCCCGGCCTGTTCTCGCTGATCCGGGAAGCCATCGGCGATGACTTCATGGATGACGCCGAGGCGCTTTCAGCCCTCGCTTCCTTTGCCGGCGACGCCGAGTTCCGCGCCCGCTTCGCGGCCGTCAAACGCGACAACAAGATCAGGCTGGCAAATCTGGTCGCGCGCCGCATGGGCATCAGGGTCGACCCATCCGCGCTGTTCGATATCCAGATCAAGCGGATCCATGAATACAAGCGGCAATTGCTCAACATCATCGAGGCCGTGGCGCTTTATGACCAGATGCGCTCGCACCCCGAACGCGACTGGACACCGCGGGTAAAATTCTTCGCCGGCAAGGCGGCGCCGAGCTATCACAACGCCAAGCTGATCATCAAACTTGCCAATGATGTCGCCCGGGTCATCAACAATGACCCCGCCGTGCACGGGCTTCTGAAGATCGCCTTCATCCCCAACTACAATGTGTCGCTCGCCGAGGTCATGGTGCCTGCAGCGGATCTGTCCGAGCAGATCTCGACGGCCGGCATGGAAGCATCGGGCACCGGCAACATGAAGTTCGCGCTCAACGGCGCGCTGACCATCGGCACGCTCGATGGCGCCAATGTCGAGATCAAGGAGTGTGTCGGCGATGACAACATCGTCATTTTTGGCCTGACTGCATCCGAGGTCGCCGAGCGACGTGCCACCGGCCACAACCCGCGCGGCATTATCGAGGCATCGCCGGAACTCTCGCAGGCCCTGAGCGCCATTTCGTCAGGCGTGTTCAGCCCCGACGACCGCAACCGTTACAGCGATCTCATCGCCGGGCTCTATGACCACGACTGGTTCATGGTGGCTGCCGATTTTGATGCCTATGCCAGGGCGCAGCGGCAGGTTGACAGTTTGTGGGTTGACGAAGAGGCCTGGAATAGCCGTACTATCCTGAACACGGCGCGTGTTGGCTGGTTCTCCTCAGACCGCACCATACGCCAGTATGCAAAGGAAATATGGAAAGCCGGCCCATGACCCAAAAGGGAAACGTGCCCGACGCCGAGACCAGGGTGCCTCACCTTTCGGCTGAAGAAGCAGAAGCGATAGCTTCCGGTACGTATGGAAATCCCTTTTCCGTTCTGGGCCTTCAGGAATTCAATGGCGGCTTTCTTGCCCGCGCCTTCGTTCCCGGTGCCGATACCCTCCTTGCCATGACGCTGGACGGCCAGTCCGTAGGCCAGCTCGACCCCGGCGCCGCTGCCGGGCTGTTCGAGGGTCCGATTGCCATAACCGGGCGCCAGCCGCTGCGTTACAAGGCGGCAAACTCCCAAGGCGACAGCTGGGACGTTGACGATCCCTATTCCTACGGCCCGGTGCTGGGGCCGATGGACGACTATTTCATCGCCGAAGGCTCGCATCTGCGGCTATTCGACAAGATGGGCGCGCATCCGATTCAGCATGAAGGCGCTGACGGCGTGCATTTTGCCGTCTGGGCGCCCAATGCCCGCCGGGTCTCGGTGGTTGGCGATTTCAACGACTGGGACGGCCGCCGCCACGTCATGCGGCTACGCGCAGATGTCGGGATATGGGAAATCTTTGCCCCCGGCGTCAAAGCCGGAGCCGCCTATAAATACGAAATCATAGGACCGAATGGCGAAAGGCTGCCGCTCAAGGCCGATCCCTTTGCCCGCCGTGCCGAGCTGCGACCGGCCACGGCATCAATCGTGGCATCGGACCTCGATCATGACTGGGGCGACAATGCCCATCGCGCCCACTGGAGCAAGGTCGACGCCCGCCGCCAGCCGGTGTCGATCTACGAGGTTCATCCCGGATCATGGCGCAGACATGCCGACGGCTCATTCCAGTCCTGGGACCAGATGGCGGATGAGTTGATCCCCTATTGCGTCGAGATGGGCTTTACTCACATCGAGTTCCTGCCGGTTTCCGAACACCCCTACGACCCCTCCTGGGGCTACCAGACCACGGGACTTTATGCCCCTTCCGCCCGTTTTGGTGAACCGGAGGGCTTTGCCCGGTTCGTCGATGGTGCGCACCAGGTTGGTCTCGGCGTCATTCTCGACTGGGTGCCGGCGCATTTCCCCACCGACGCCCACGGGCTGTCGCATTTCGACGGTACTGCGCTCTACGAGCACGCCGACCCGCGCCAGGGGTTTCACCCAGACTGGAACACCGCGATCTACAATTTCGGCCGTAGGGAAGTCTCTTCCTACCTGGTCAACAACGCCCTGTTCTGGGCCGAGACCTACCATATCGACGGTCTGCGGGTGGATGCGGTCGCGTCCATGCTCTACCTCGACTACTCGCGCAAGGAGGGCGAGTGGGTTCCCAACAAGGATGGCGGGCGAGAGAACCTCCACGCAGTCAGTTTTCTCGAGAACATGAACAAGGCGGTCTATGGCAGCCATCCCGGCATCGTCACCATTGCCGAGGAGTCCACATCCTGGCCCAAGGTTTCCGCCCCGGTCCACGAAGGTGGTCTCGGTTTCGGTTTCAAGTGGAACATGGGCTTCATGCATGACACCCTGACCTACATGCAGCGTGACCCGATCTACCGCAAGCACCACCACACCGACCTGACCTTCGGCCTGCTCTACGCCTTTTCCGAGAATTTCGTCCTGCCCATCTCCCACGACGAAGTCGTCCACGGCAAAGGCTCGATGCTGACCAAGATGCCCGGCGACGAATGGCAGAAATTTGCCAATCTTCGCGCCTATTACGGCTTCATGTGGGGTTATCCCGGCAAGAAGCTGTTGTTCATGGGCCAGGAGTTCGCCCAGCGCGGCGAATGGAGCGAGGCGCGCCAGCTCGATTGGGATCATCTCGATGACCTGCGCCATCACGGCATGCAGGATCTGGTGCGCGACCTCAACCGGCTCTACGCCGCAACACCTGCCCTGCATGCCCGCGATTGCGAACCGGAGGGTTTTGAGTGGCTGGTCGCCGATGATGACGCCAACTCGGTGTTTGCCTGGGTGCGCTGCGCTCCCGGTGAAAGGCCGGTCGTTGTCATCTCCAATTTCACGCCAAGGGTTCTGACCGGTTACCAGATCCCGCTGCCTCAGGATGGGCCCTGGCTTGAAATATTCAATTCGGATTCCACCATTTACGGAGGGTCCGGCAAGGGCAACCTTGGCAAGGTGACGACACGGCTGGAGGATGGCCGCGCAATCGCCGAACTGACGCTGCCGCCACTGGCCACACTGATGTTCACACCCGGCTAGTCCGGATCGACGCAGAACGGGAGGGAAAGATGGAGAATAAAAGGGTTCAGCCACTGGCGCGAGACGCCATGGCCTATGTTCTCGCCGGCGGCCGCGGCAGTCGCCTCAAGGAGCTCACCGACCGTCGCGCCAAGCCTGCGGTCTATTTCGGCGGCAAGACCCGAATCATCGATTTTGCCCTCTCCAACGCGCTCAATTCCGGTATCCGCCGCATCGGCGTTGCCACCCAGTACAAGGCCCATTCGCTGATCCGGCATCTTCAGCGCGGCTGGAACTTCCTGCGGCCCGAGCGAAACGAGAGTTTCGACATTCTTCCCGCCAGCCAGCGCGTCTCCGAAACCCAATGGTATGACGGCACCGCCGACGCTGTCTTCCAGAACATCGATATCATCGAAGGCTACGAGCCCAAGTTCATGGTCATTCTGGCCGGCGATCACATTTACAAGATGGATTACGAATTGATGCTGCAGCAGCATGTCAATTCGGGCGCGGATGTCACCGTCGGCTGTCTTGAAGTGCCGCGCATGGAAGCCACCGGCTTCGGCGTCATGCATGTCAACGACAAGGACGAGATCGTCGACTTTGTCGAAAAGCCAGCCGATCCGCCAGCCATGCCGGACAAGCCTGACATGGCTCTGGCATCGATGGGAATCTATGTCTTTAACACCGATTTCCTGATGGACGAGCTGCGCCGAGATGCCGCCACCCCCGGCTCGAGCCGCGATTTCGGCAAGGACATCATTCCCTATATCGTCGAGAACGGCAAAGCTGTTGCCCACCGGTTCTCGGAATCCTGCGTCCGGGAAACACCGGACAAGGAAGCCTACTGGCGCGATGTCGGCACGGTCGACGCCTACTGGCAGGCCAATATCGACCTCACCGACATCCTGCCGGAACTCGACCTCTACGATCGTTCCTGGCCGATCTGGACCTATGCCGAAATCCGGCCACCGGCGAAGTTCGTGCACAATGAAGAGGGCCGCCGCGGCATGGCCCTGTCCTCGCTGGTATCGGGCGACTGCATCATCTCCGGCTCGGAGATTCACCGGTCCCTGCTGTTCTCGGGCGTTCTGTGCCGCTCCTACTCGAACCTCAACGAAGCGGTGGTGCTGCCCGAATGCGTGATCGGACGTCACGCCAGCCTTTCCAAGGTGGTGATCGACCGCGGCGTCAAGATCCCCGCAGGTCTCGTCGTGGGAGAAGATCCGGAACTCGACGCCAGCCGTTTCCATCGCACTGAATCGGGGATATGTCTGATCACTCAGGACATGCTTGACCGTGCGGGGCTGATTTACGAATGAAAGTGCTCTCTGTCGCCTCCGAGGTGTATCCCCTGATCAAGACCGGCGGTCTGGCAGATGTTGCGGGCGCCCTGCCCGCAGCGCTGTCGACCCATGGCGTCGACATGCGGGTGCTGCTTCCGGGCTACCAGCAGGTCATGGCAAAGCTGCGCAACCCTGTGCCGCTTGTCAGGTTCGACGATCTGCTGGGCGTCCGCGCGACAGTCCTGGCAAGCGTTCTGGACGGGGTGGATTACCTCGTCCTCGACGCACCCGAGCTGTTTGACCGCGAGGGCGGCCCCTACACCAATGCGGACAATGCCGACCACCCCGACAACTGGTTGCGGTTTGCTGCCTTGTGCCGCGCAGCTGCCAACATCGCCGAAGGCGCGCTCGACGACTGGACGCCTGACATCGTGCACGCCCATGACTGGCAGGCAGGCCTGACGCCGGTCTACATGAAACAGGGCACGGCGGCGTCGACCCCGACGGTCATGACCATCCACAACATCGCGTTCCAGGGGCAGTTCGGCCCGGATATCTTCCCCAAGCTCGAATTGCCGGAATCGGTCTTCTCGATGGACGGGGTGGAATATTACGGTGATGTCAGTTTTCTCAAGGGCGGGCTGCAGATGGCAACCGCCATCACCACCGTCAGCCCGACTTACGCGCAGGAGATCCGCACATCGGCTTTCGGCATGGGCCTCGATGGCTTGATCAATGCCCGCGCCGACAGCCTGCACGGCATCGTCAACGGCATTGATACCGATGTCTGGGATCCGTCATCGGACAAGATCATTGCCGCCAATTACAGCCTGGCAAAACCCAAGAAGCGCCAGACCAACCGCAAGGCGCTCGCCGACTATTTCAAGTTTCCAGACACCGACAAGCCGGTCTTCACCGTCGTCAGCCGGTTGACCTGGCAAAAGGGCATCGATGTCCTCACCGAGCTTGCCGACGACATTGTCGCCATGGGGGGAAGGCTGGCCGTGCTCGGTTCCGGCGACCAGTCTCTGGAAACCGCGCTGCAGGAGGCCGCGGAACGGCATCCCGGCGACATCGGGCTGGTCATCGGCTACAACGAAGCCCTGTCCCATCTCATGCAGGCCGGCGGAGACGTGATCCTGGTTCCGTCCCGGTTCGAGCCCTGCGGCCTCACCCAACTCTACGGGCTGCGCTATGGTAATGTGCCGGTGGTGGCGCGCACCGGCGGGCTTGCCGACACCATCATCGACGCCAACGAGGCGGCCCTTGCTGCCGAAGTGGCGACTGGCTTTCAGTTCTCCCCGGTCACGCCCGATGCCCTGCGTCAGGCGCTGCGCCGTGCAATGCGGGCCTTTGCCGAACCCAAGCTATGGGAACGCATTCAAAATCGCGGCATGAAAGCCGATGTGTCCTGGGATCGCAGCGCCCTGAGTTATGCCAGACTCTATGCCGAACTTCTTGTACCAATGAGTGAAAAGCCATGAACCGGACCGTCTCCGTCACCCCCTTTCCCGACCAGAAACCCGGCACCTCTGGGCTGCGCAAGAAAGTGCCGGTGTTTCAGACGCCGGGCTACACCGAAGCCTTCATCCAGTCGATCTTCGACAGTCTTGAGGGATTTGAAGGCAAGTCGCTGGTCATTGGCGGTGACGGCCGCTTCTACAATCGCGAGGTGATCCAGACCGCCATCCGCATGGCAGCCGCCAATGGATTTGGCCGCGTCCTGGTCGGTCAGGGCGGCATTCTCTCCACCCCTGCCGCGTCGCACCTGATCCGCAAGAAACAGGCCTTCGGCGGCCTGATCCTTTCCGCCAGTCACAATCCCGGCGGCCCGACGGAAGATTTCGGCATCAAGTACAACATCTCCAATGGTGGCCCGGCGCCGGAAAAAATCACCGAGGCGATATACGCCCGGTCCCAGGTCATCGATCAATACAAGATCGCCGATTTCGGCGACGTCGATCTCGATCAGATCGGCGTGTTTGAAGCCGGCGGCATGACCATCGAGGTCGTCGACCCGGTCGCCGACTACGCCGAGCTGATGGAAACGCTGTTTGATTTCGACGCCATCCGAGCGCTGGTCAACGATGGTTTCCGGGTCGCTTTTGATGCCATGCACGCCGTCACCGGCCCCTATGCCAGCGAGATCCTGGTGCGGCGTCTCGGCGTCGATGCAGCCTCGGTCTTCAACGCCACCCCGCTTGAGGATTTCGGCGGCCATCATCCCGACCCGAATCTTGTTCACGCCAAGGCGCTTTACGATCTGATGATGGGCCCCGACGCGCCCGATTTCGGCGCCGCTTCGGATGGCGATGGCGACAGAAACCTGATCATCGGCAAGGGCATGTTCGTCACCCCGTCGGATTCTCTGGCGATGCTGGCGGCCAACGCGCATCTGGCGCCGGGCTACAAGGACGGGCTCAAGGGCATTGCCCGCTCGATGCCCACCAGTGGCGCCGCCGACAGGGTCGCGGCCAAGCTCGGCGTCGAGATGCACGAGACCCCGACCGGCTGGAAGTTCTTCGGCAATCTGCTCGATGCCGGACGCTGCACCATCTGTGGCGAGGAAAGTGCCGGCACCGGCTCCGACCATGTCCGCGAGAAGGATGGTCTCTGGGCCGTGCTTCTGTGGCTCAACATACTCGCAGTCCGGCGCCAGAGCGTGGCCGAGATTGTTCAGCATCACTGGGCCGAATACGGCCGGACCTACTATTCCCGGCATGATTACGAGGCCATCGAGACCGACAAGGCCAATGCTCTCATGCAGGCCCTTGAGGAAAAACTCGATCGCCTGCCCGGGCTTGAGACCGGGTCCCTGACGATCGAGAAGGCCGACAGTTTCACCTATCACGACCCGGTAGACCAATCGGTCAGCCACAACCAGGGCCTGCGGATCTTTTTCGAAGGCGGATCTCGCCTGGTCTTCAGACTGTCTGGCACCGGCACCTCGGGAGCGACCTTGCGGATCTACATGGAGCGCTATGAGCCCGACCCCGCGCGTCACGGTCAGGAAACCCAGGCCGCTCTCCGGCCGCTGATCGACGCCGCCGAAGCGCTTGCGGATATCGGCAAGCGCACCGGCCACGATGCTCCCACCGTCATCACCTGATGGGCTCAACCATGGATCTTGGTGTTCCGGGAAACCCCGGCGCAGAACTGACTGCGGAAGGCGCCCGGTTTACAGTACGGGCTCCCTCGGCTTCATCGGTCACACTCTGTATATTCGATGACCTCGACACCGAGATCGCCCGCCACGATCTTGAAAGCGGCGATAACGGATTTTTCTCGGCCTTCGTGCCGGGTGTGAAGGCCGGCGCCCGCTACGGCCTGCGTGCCGATGGTCCCTGGCAGCCCGAAGCTGGCCACCGGTTCGATGCGTCCAAGCTGCTGGTTGATCCCTATGCGATCCGGCTAGACCGGCCTTTTGCCTATGATGCCCGCCTCGGCGAACTTGGCGAAGATACCCAAGGTATTGTACCGAAAGCCATTCTCGACCCTGCCCTGCCGCCGCTCAATCCCGGACGTCCACGCTTTGCCCCGGGCGGCCTGATTTATGAGATCCCGGTGAAGGCCTTCACACAGCTGCACCCGGACGTGCCGGAGAAGGATCGCGGCACTCTGCGCGCGCTGGCCCATCCCGCCATCATCGAGCATCTGCGCAAACTGCATGTCGCCGCCGTCGAACTGATGCCGATTGCAGCCTGGATCGACGAGCGTCACCTCCCGCCGCTCGGACTGACCAATGCATGGGGCTACAATCCCGTGACCATGATGGCGCTTGACCCTCGGCTTGCCCCCGGCGGCATCGCCGATCTGCGCCATGCTGTGGAGGCGCTGCATGCTGCCGGCATCGGCGTTCTTCTCGATGTGGTGTTCAACCACACCGGCGAAAGCGACAATGAGGGCCCCACCCTGTCGCTGCGCGGGCTTGGCAACGCGACCTACTACCGCCACGACGCCCATACCCCGGGTACGCTGGTCAATGATACCGGTTGCGGCAACACGCTGGCCTGCGATCGGCCGGAGGTTCAGGAACTGGTGCTCAGGACCATGCGCCACTTCGTGACCCAGGCCGGAATCGATGGTTTCCGCTTCGACCTCGCGCCGATCCTCGGCCGCGATGCAAACGGCTTCTCCCCTGATGCGACATTGCTGCAGCTGATCATCGATGATCCTGTGCTGCACGACCGGGTGCTCATCGCCGAACCATGGGACATCGGCCCCGGCGGCTACCAGCTCGGCAATTTCGGCCCGCCCTGGCTTGAGTGGAACGACCATGCCCGCGACGATATCCGCCGCTATTGGCGCGGTGATCAAGCCATGACCGGGGCTCTTGCGACACGGCTTTCAGGCTCGTCGGACATTTTCGCCCGCGACAGCGCCATAAGAACCCGCAGCATCAATTTCGTCGCCGCCCATGACGGCTTTCCGCTGGGCGATCTGGTGTGCTTTCAGGCCAAGCACAACGAGGCCAATGGCGAGGACAACCGCGACGGTCACAACGCCAATTACTCCTGGAACAACGGCGTGGAAGGGCCAAGCGATGACGAGGACATCCTTGCAGGCCGCGAGGCCGACGCGCGAGCCCTGATTGCAACGCTGTTTGCCAGCCGCGGCTCCATCCTGATGACGGCTGGCGACGAGTTCGGGCACAGCCAGCAAGGCAACAACAACGCCTATGCGCAGGACAATGTCATAACCTGGCGCAACTGGGATGACCTCAACCAGGATCGGCTCGACTACACCCGCGCCTGGGCCGAACTGAGAAAAACCTCGCCCTTGCTCGGGCGGGTCGCGTTTCTCGAAGATGAGGACGGCTCCGCCAATCCGGACCAGGTCTCATGGCTGGGCAGCAACGGGCAACCGATGACACCGGCCGAGTGGGAAGATCCAGATCGCAACAGCTTCATGATGGTGCTTGGGCCGCCCGGCAAACGCCTGACGATCGTCTTCAACCGCAGCCATCAAGCCCTGCGCTGTGTGCTTCCCGCCTCGCAAGGGCTGTGGTGCCCGGCGAGCCCGGGGGCCTCGGTTGAAAAACCGGTCCCGCCCCGCTCCGTGGTCTGCTGGCAGGAGATGCCCGGTTAGAACCGCATTGGCGACATGCGACACCCGACCCACCGCTCCTCATCCAGAGCTGACGTCATTAAGTTGATGCATTGATTGGCGTATCGCTTTATTGAGTGCACAACCGACACACGTTTGAACTGGGGAGATTTACGTGCAGCGAGTGATTTCAGTCATGGAGATCAAGGATCTCGTCGGAACCGAACTCGGCGTGTCCAAGTGGATGGATGTGCCGCAATCGCGAATCGACGTTTTCGCCGATGCGACCGACGACCACCAGTTCATCCATGTCGACCCGGTGCGTGCCGCAGAAACCCCCTTCGGCGGAACAATCGCCCACGGTTTTCTGTCGCTGTCCATGCTGTCCGCCATGCACACCGATGCCGTACCACAGGTGAAAGAAGACCATTTCGGCATCAATTACGGCTTCAACAAGATCCGTTTCATGGCTCCGGTGCCGGTCGACGCTCGTATCCGCGGCCGGTTCTCCCTCAAGGATGCAAGGCTTCGCGGCCCGGGCAGAATGATGACCACCTATGAGGTCACCATCGAGATTGAAGGCGGCAAGAAACCTGCGATGACAGCCACCTGGTTGACCATCATTCAGTTCGACCCGAAAGACTGGGTAGAAACCTGAGTCCTCGGAAGGACCCGCACCCCTAAGCCAGACAATCCTTCGCGGCTTCGCTCAGCAAGGCGAAAGCGTAGTCCGAAAACGACCGCCAGCATTCCACCCGGAAGTCATTCTCGCCGGTGCGCAGGATCACAACTTCGATCTTGCCCATCACCGTGCGCGTGGCAGATCCCATCGGGAAAGCCTTGTCGCTCAGATTCTGCGGACAGCCGCTCTCCAGCGTTGCCCGCGCGCCGATGCCGGACACCAGGATCGCTGTGTTGCGATGGGAAATATCGACGGCCGAGTGCAGCACACCTGTCTTGCCCAGATCTGCAAGCGGATCACCTGTCTCATCAATGATCAGCCATTCGTCCGGCCCGAGCCAGGCAGCCAGACGGCCCTTCCCATTGCTCGCCGAAGTCTTCGGCATCATCGGCAGGTCGAGACCCAACGCGTCCGAAAGAGCCTTGGCATCGCCGGAGCCGGCTCTCAGAGAGACCCGGTTGGCAGGAGCCGCTGGTGTCAGGCTGACGCCGGCTGCGCCGCCGACGCGCCCGGCAAGCGGTTCGATACGGGTGGCGTGAGCGATATCAGCCATTCAGACGCACTCCCTCTTTGTCGATGAAAACAGTATCCGTGACTTCAACTTCAATGGTCCGCTCCGGCATTGGCACATAGAGCGTCTTGCCCTTGAGCGCGCGCCCATCGACGACCACGCCCATGGCAATCGACCGGCCGCAATTTTCCGACCAGTAGGAGGATGTGACATGACCGATCATGGTCATGGGTACCGTCTGGTTCGGATCGGCGACAATCTGTGCACCCTCTTCCAGAACGATGTTCGGATCCTTGGTCATTAATCCGACGAGCTGCTTGCGCCCGCCGCCCACTAGATCCGGCCGCTTCATGCCACGGATGCCGACAAAGTCAGGCTTCTTCTTCGCCACCGCCCAGTTCAGGCCGGCATCGTCCGGCGTCACCGTGCCATCGGTGTCCTGACCGACGATGATGTAGCCCTTCTCGGCGCGCAGCACGTGCATGGTCTCGGTGCCATAAGCGCAGGCACCCAGCGGCTCGGCCCGTTCCCACAGCGCCTTCCATACGGCCTCGCCGTAATCGGCAGGCACATTGACCTCGTAACCCGCCTCACCGGTAAACGACATCCGGAACAGCCGCGTCGGCACGCCGCAGATCTTGCCCTCGCGCACGCTCATATGCGGCATGGCCTCATTGGACAGATCGATGCCTTCCACCAGCGGCGCAATGATCTCACGCGCCTTCGGCCCCTGCACCGCAATCACCGCCCATTGCTCGGTGGTCGAGGTCAGCCAGACTTTCAGGTCAGGGAACTCGGTCTGCAGATAGTCTTCCATGTGATGCATCACCCGCGGCGCACCGCCGGTGGTGGTGGTCACGTGAAAACGGTCTTCGGCCAAACGCCCGACCACGCCGTCATCATAGATGAAGCCGTCTTCGCGCAGCATTATGCCGTATTTGCAACGCCCCGGCTGCAGCTTGTCCCAGCCATTGGTGTACATCAGATTGAGAAACTGCGCTGCATCCGGGCCCACCACCTCGATCTTGCCGAGCGTCGACGCATCGAACATGCCGGCAACCTCACGCACCGTCCGGCACTCGCGATTGACCGCCTCATGCATGTCTTCGCCGGCGCGCGGGTAATACCAGGCCCGCTTCCACTGCCCGACATCCTCGAACACCGCCCCATGGGCTTCTTCCCAGCCGTGTATCGGCGTGCGCCGGGTCGGATCGAACAGGTCGCCGCGCGAATGATTGACGATCGCGCCGAAGGTCACCGGCGTGTAGGGCGAGCGGAACGTTGTCAGCCCCACCTGCGGCAAGGGCTTGTCGAGCATCTCGGCGGCAATCGCCAACCCGTGAATATTCGATGTCTTGCCCTGGTCCGTCGCCATGCCATTGGTGGTGAACCGTTTGACATGCTCGATCGAGTGCATGCCCTCACGCACGGCGAGCCTGATATCCTTGGCCGTCACGTCGTTCTGGAAGTCCACAAAGGCTTTCACGGTGGTGTCGGCGCCGGCGCCAGCCGCCGAGCCCATCATGCTGCCGGCCCATGAGGTTTGTGTTTCAGCCTCGGGTGCAGTCCAGGCGGCACCCGCTGTGACACCAGCGGCAATCGCTGCGTCATGACCGGCCTGTGCCGCCCCGGCAACAGCCTCGCCCAGATCATCGACACCATTACAGGCGCCAATGCTGACGCAATCCTGGACATTGCGGCCGGGCAGAAAGCGCTCGGTTGCCTCATCCCAGACCACCTTGCCGCGCGACTGCGAATACATGTGAACCGAAGGCGTCCACCCGGCCGACATGATCAGCGCGTCAATCGCAATGTCGCGCGCCGTTCCACCTGATGACTTGCCGACCTTCATCGACTTGACCCGCAGCTTGCCCGACGTGTCGAGCACTGCCTGACCGGCCAGAACCTCGATACCGAGTTCCTTTGCCCGCGCCACCAGCGCCGGGTCGGGATCGGGACGCACGTCAACGATCGCCGGAATCGAAACGCCCGCCTGCTTGAGATCGAAGGCTGCGTTCCAGGCTGAATCGCAGGCCGTGTAGACGCCAACCTTGGCGCCAACTGCAACGCCGTAGTGATTGAGATAGGTCCGCGCCGCTGACGCCAGCATGATGCCGGGCCGGTCATTGTTAGCAAACACCATGTGCCGCTCGATCGCGCCGGTGGCGATCACCACCTGCCTGGCACGAACCTGCCACAGCCGCTCCCGCGGCAGTGACGGATCCGGGTTGGCGAGATGCTCGGTCACCCGTTCCAGCAGAGCGACATGGTTTTGTGCCTGGTAGCCAAACGCCGTGGTCCGCGTCAGCACACGGACATTGGACATCGCCCGAAGCTCGGCTGTCACGGCCTGCGCCCAGTCCCAGCCAGATTGACCGTCGACCGTCGCATCGGTTTCGTGGTGAAACGCACCGCCGGTTTCCGGCTGTTCGTCACAAAGGATCACGTCTGCCCCAGCATGGGCCGCGGCAAGTGCCGCCGAGAGCCCCGCCGCACCGCCGCCGATCACCAGCACATCACAATGAGCGAAATGGTTGGCGTAATGATCCGGATCCGGCTCGGTCGGCGCAACACCCAGACCGGCCGCAGCACGGATCACCGGCTCATAAATCCTCTTCCAGGCCGCTTTCGGCCACATGAAGGTCTTGTAGTAGAAGCCTGCCGCGAAGAACGGCGAGGCCAGATTGTTGAGCCCGCCCACATCAAAGGCCAGCGACGGCCAGCGGTTTTGCGACCGGGCCTTCATGCCGTCATAGACTTCCTGCACCGTCGCCCGGATGTTCGGCGTCCGCCGCACTGCATCGCGGCCGACATCCATCAGTGCATTGGGCTCTTCCGGCCCGGCCGATAGCATGCCGCGCGGGCGATGATACTTGAACGACCGTCCGGTCAGGTGAATGCCATTGGCAAGCAGCGCCGAGGCCAGCGTATCGCCCTCGACCGCCGTCAGCAGCTTGTTGTCAAAGTTGAAGCGAACGGTTTTTGCCGGCGTCAGCCTGCCCCTGCCCTTGATCCGGTTCCCGCCGCTCATTGTGCTGCTCCCTTGACCTGCAGGACACCATCCTCGCCGCGGACGACCTCGACCCGGGGCTCACCAGCCTTGTAGGTCGTCACGAAGCGGTCGCTGACCGTATCGCGCACGGCATTGAAGAATCTGGCGCAGCCATGGATGTGCCGCCAGCGCTCATAGGCAACACCTTTCGGGTTGGTCCGGATGAAGAAGAACTTCTCGAACTCCTCATCACTGATCGCGGCGATGTCTTTCGGCCGTTCGATATGCGCTTCACCCGTGTTGCGGAATTCGAGCTCGGGCCGCTCTTCCTGGCAGTAGGGACAATGGATCAGAAGCATCGCTTGGTCCTTGGTCAGATCTTGGTTTTGATCACGGCGGTTTCGGGATCGCCGGTATTGGGAGTTCCGGCAGGCTCGATGATGACGAGATGGGTTTCCTCGTCGGCCCGCGGGCAATGCTCGACACCCTTGGGCACCACATACATCTCGCCCGGTCCCAGCACGACATCGCCGTCGCGCATCTGGATGGTCAGCCGCCCCGACAGCACGAGGAAGAAGTCATCGGTGTCGGGGTGAGAGTGCCAGTTGAACTCGCCATTCACCTTGACCACCATAACGTCGTGGCCATTGAAGCCGGCGACGATCTTTGGCGACCAGAGCTCGGTGAATGCGGACAGTTTCTCAGCCAGATTGATGGATTTCTCGCTCATCTTCTCCAGCCTCAATGCGCCACGGCCGCAGCCGCCGCCTCGTCAATCAGGCGGCCGGTCTGGAAGCGCTCCAGCGAAAACGGCGCGTTGATCTTGTGCGGCTCGTCGCGCGCGATCGTGTGCGCAAACACATTGGCCGATCCCGGGGTCGCCTTGAACCCGCCGGTGCCCCAGCCGCAATTCACGTAAAGCCCCTTGATCGGCGTTTTCGACAGGATCGGCGACCGGTCCGGCGTCACGTCGACAATACCGCCCCAGGAGCGCAGCATCTTCATCCGGGTGAAGATCGGGAACATTTCACAGATCGCATCGAGCGTGTGGCTGAGAATGTGCAAACCACCGGTCTGAGAATAGGACGTGTACTGGTCCGTGCCTGCGCCGATCACCAGCTCGCCCTTGTCCGACTGCGAGATATAGGCGTGCACGGTGTTCGACATCACCACGCAAGGGAAGACCGGCTTGACCGGTTCCGACACCAGCGCCTGCAGCGGGTAGCTTTCGAGCGGCATCCGCACGCCGGCCATTTCCATGATCACCGAGGTATGGCCAGCGGCCACCACGCCGACCTTCTTCGCGCCGATGAAGCCGCGGCTGGTATCGACACCGGACACCGATCCGTCATCGGCGCGGCGAACCCCGGTCACTTCACAATTCTGGATGATGTGGACACCCATGTCGGCTGCCGCACGGGCATAGCCCCAGGCCACCGCGTCGTGACGCGCGGTGCCGCCGCGGCGCTGCAGGGCGGCGCCGACCACGGGATAGCGCGCCGATTTGAGGATATTGAGCGGCGGGCAGTAGTCCTTGGCCTGCTCGGGCGTCAGCCACTCATTGTCGACGCCGTTGAGTCTGTTGGCGTGGATATGCCGCTTGAACACCTGAGTGTCATGCACATTGTGCGACAGCATCATCACGCCACGCGCGGAATACATCACATTGTAATTGAGATCCTGCGACAGCCCGTCCCAGAGCTTGAGCGCGTGGTCATAGAGACCCGCACTTTCATCATAGAGATAGTTCGAACGGATGATGGTGGTGTTGCGGCCGGTGTTGCCGCCGCCAAGCCAGCCTTTTTCGATCACCGCGATATTGGTGATGCCGTGCTCCTTGGCCAGGTAATAGGCTGTCCCCAGCCCGTGCCCGCCAGCGCCGACGATGATCACGTCATAGGACTTGCGCGGCTCGGGCGAGGTCCATTGCGCAGGCCAGCCCTTGTGACCACGCATCGCCTCGCGGGCAACGGCAAAAGCAGAATATTTGCGCATGGCTGTCTGGCTCCAAACAGGTTAGAAAGGCTTCAATCCAGCAAGAGCAAATTCATCTGCCCCGCATCGGCTCTTTTGCGACTTCCAGGCGGCCATGAATGTCGCAGTATGTTTTGTCGCACCACCGGTCTTGATCTCAAACCCAGGACTGTCGTGGTTTGAAGCTCCACGAAAAATACGCGGCAGCGTCCGTTGTCAAGCTGGCGGGGGACTGGACTTCGGCCGTGGAAGCTGTTATCTGCCACCCCAATCGTAACGCCCACGGCCGAACGAACGGAATTTTTGTTTGCCAGGGTTGCTTAAGCTAACCGAAAACTCGAAGGAACGGGATCAACGTGCAGGTACTTGTCCGCGATAACAATGTCGATCAGGCGCTCCGCGCTCTCAAGAAGAAGATGCAGCGTGAAGGCATCTTCCGTGAAATGAAGATGCGTGATTTTTACGAGAAGCCGTCGCAGAAGCGTGCTCGCGAGAAGGCAGAAGCTGTCCGTCGCGTCCGCAAGCTGGCCCGCAAGCGGGCTCAGCGCGAAGGCCTTATCGGTGGCGGCCGTCCGGCAGCACCTGCTCGCTGAGCAAGCCGTTTTTTCGCCCTTTTAGGGTTGCATGAATAAGAGGCGGAGACGAATATTCGTCTCCGCCTTTTTCAGTGTGGTGTCCGGGCCGTTCCCGGAAAAACAGGTGGGGCACAAGCGATGCGGTTGATTTCGGCCATGGAAGCGAAACAACGGGGTACCTTCAACACTCGTTTTTTGATGCTGGCTGCAGTATCGGCCTTGAGCCTGGCGCTGTCGGGCTGCAACACCACAACGCCGGTGGACACCATCTCCATCGACCGGTCGCAGGGCACGGAAGAAAACATTGCCTCGCTGACGGACGTCATCCGCCGCAATCCCAGTGATCCCGAGGGCTACAATGTCCGCGGTTCGGCCTATGGCAAGTCCGGCAAGTACAGCAACGCCCTTGATGACTTCAACCGCGCCATCCAGCTCAACCCGTCCTTCTACCAGGCCTACGCCAACCGTGCCCTGATCCACAGGTCGATGGGCAACCTGACCGAGGCTGCGAACGACTACAATCGGGCGCTGAGAATAAATCCGCGCTATGATGTCGCCTATATCGGCCGCGGCAACCTTTACCGCCAGGCCGGTCGGACCAATGAGGCGATGAATGATTTCAACCGCGCCATCAGCCTTCAGACCACCGATCCCCGCGCCTACCACAATCGCGGCCTGATCAAGCAACTGAACAATCAGCACCCGCAGGCGATCGAGGATTTCTCGGCCGCGATCTCGCTGGCGCCCAATTCGCCCGAACCCTACAACGGCCGGGGCATTTCCTACGTTGCGCTCAATGACGACGAAAATGCATTCGCCGATTTCAACCGGGCCATCGAGCTCGACCAGCGCATTGCCGAATCCTGGGCCAACCAGGCGCTGATCTACGAACGCCGCGGCGAGAAGAGCCGGGCTGCCAAGTCCTATGCCCGAGCAGCGCAACTTGATCCCAAGTACCGTCCTGCCATCGATGGACTGGCCCGCGTTCGCTGATCGCTCGGCCTCGCGGCTGCATCAAGCGCCAGCACGGTAATTTTCCAGTCCACGTGACCACCAATTTCCTGTCGGGCAGGTTGAAAACCCGCTCCCGGCCGGGCGTTGACCGCGCCTACCCTTTTGCCCGATTCCACTCTCGGCGCTGCGGAACCATTGACAGATCAGCACGTTGTCATGGCGAACCAACAAGCAAGAAAGTGAGTTCAAAATGATCGGGAAAACAAAAATCACAGCTGCAGCAGCACTTCTGGCCACCGCCGCAATTGGTGCCACAACGGTCCCCGCCAAGGCAGACAGCGTCGAGCTCGGCTTGCTCGAATGCGTCGTCGAAGGCGGCACCGGCTTCATCTTCGGCTCGTCCAAGGACCTGTCGTGCGAATACACGCCTGCCAACCAGGATGCAGCCACGGAAGCCTATTTCGGCGTCATCAACAAGTTTGGCGTGGACATCGGCGTGACCGGCGCAACCGTCATCGAGTGGGTCGTCCTCGCACCGACCTCCGATTACGAATACACGATCGGTTCTCTCGCCGGTGATTATCGCGGTGTCTCTGCCGAGGCGACTGCAGCCGCGGGCGCAGGCGTGAATGTCCTCGTCGGCGGTTCCGACGACACCTTCTCGCTTCAGCCCGTCAGCGTTCAGGCGCAGGAAGGCGTGAACGTCGCCGTCGGCGTGGCAGAACTTCAGCTCCGCTCCGCTGCCAACTGATCACGGTACATCTGACAAACAAAAGGCCCGGAATTATCCGGGCCTTTTTTGCATTCGCGACTGATTGGGATCAGTGTTCCATGGCCTTGACGATGTCGTCGGTCATCTTCTTTGCATCACCAAGCAGCATCATCGTGCTGTCCTTGTAGAACAGCGTGTTGTCGATACCGGCATAGCCGGAGCCGAGCGAGCGCTTGACGAACAGGCAGGTCCGCGCCTTGTCGACATCCAGGATCGGCATGCCGTAGATCGGGGACGACTTGTCATCGCGCGCGGCCGGGTTGGTCACATCATTGGCGCCAATCACGTAGGCCACGTCAGCCTGTGCGAATTCGGAGTTGATGTCTTCGAGTTCGAAGACCTCGTCATAAGGCACATTGGCTTCGGCCAGCAGCACGTTCATGTGGCCCGGCATGCGGCCAGCCACCGGATGGATGGCATATTTGACCTCGACACCCTGCTCTTTCAGGCTGTCGGCCAGTTCGCGGGTAGCGTGCTGCGCCTGGGCGACAGCCATGCCGTAACCCGGCACAATGATCACCTTGGACGCGTTGGCCATCAGGAACGCCGCATCATCAGCCGAACCGAGCTTGACGCTGCGATCGATATCGTCGCTGCCGCCGGCCTCGGCCTCTCCGCCAAAGCCGCCGAGAATGACCGAGATGAACGAGCGGTTCATGCCCTTGCACATGATGTAGGACAGGATCGCACCGGAGGAGCCGACCAGCGCCCCGGTGATAATCAGGGCGAGGTTGCCCAGGGTGAAGCCGATACCGGCCGCAGCCCAACCCGAATAGGAGTTGAGCATCGAAACCACCACCGGCATGTCGGCGCCGCCGATCGGAACGATCAGCAACACACCGAGCACCAGCGACAGGGCCACGATCAGCCAGAACACCGTGTAGCTTTCAGACGCGACCAGCACCGCGATCAGCACGATGATGCCGATCAGCAGGGCCGCGTTGATGACATGGCGCATCGGAAGCATGATCGGCTTGCCCGACATCCGGCCATCCAGCTTCAGGAAGGCGATGATCGAACCAGTGAATGTGATCGCACCGATGGCAACACCCAGCGACATCTCGATGAGTGCCTGGGCGTGGATTTCGCCGACGTCACCGATGCCGAAGGCATGCGGCGCATAAAGCGCCGCGGCAGCCACCAGAACAGCCGCCATACCGACAAGACTGTGAAAACCGGCAACCAGCTGCGGCATCGAGGTCATCGGGATCTTGCGGGCGATGTAGGCGCCTGCGCCGCCACCGATGGCAAGGCCAGCAACAATCATTGCAAATCCGCCGAAGGACGGTTTGGCAAGCAGCAGCGTGGTGACAATGGCGATCGCCATGCCGGCCATGCCGTAGGCATTACCCTGCCGGCTGGTGGTGGGATGGGACAGGCCCCTGAGAGCCATGATGAAAAGAACGCCTGAAACGAGGTAGGCGAATGCGGCAAAGTTCTCTGACATCAGCCGGCCCTCACTTCTCTTTTTTCTTGTACATGGCCAGCATCCGCTGGGTGACGAGGAAGCCGCCGAAGATATTGACCGAAGCCAGCACCAGCCCGACAAAGCCGAAGCCCGTCGCCCAGCCGGACAGCGAAGCGCCGACTGCAAGCAGCGCGCCCACCACGATGACCGAGGAAATCGCGTTGGTGACCGCCATCAGCGGCGTGTGCAGCGCCGGCGTCACCGACCAGACCACGTAGTAGCCGACAAAGATCGCAAGCACGAAGATCGCAAGCCGGAACACGAACGGATCGATCGCGCCGCCGCTTGCGGCGTGAACAGCGGCAGCCACGCCGTCGCCCGCCGGACCGGCGGTTTCCGCAGCCGTACGGACAGCGATCACTGCCTGCTCGAGATTATCAAGAGCGGTATCGAGTACAGACTCTGACATCATGCTGCTCCCTTGCTGGTTTCACCGCCGAAAGCGGGATGAACAACTGCGCCACCATGGGTCAGTGCGGTAGCCTTGACCAATTCATCCTCCATGTCGACCGAAACGGTCGCGGCTTCCTTGTCGATCATGGTGTCGAGGAAGGTCAGGAGGTTCTTGGCGTAAAGCAGCGAGGCACTTGCCGCGATCTTGCCCGGCATGTTGAGAATGCCGATCACGGTCACGCCATCGACTGTCACGGTCTCGCCGGCCTTGGAGCCTTCGATATTGCCGCCGCGCTCCACCGCCAGATCAACCGCGACCGAGCCCAGGCGCATGCTTTTGAGCATGTCGCCAGAGATCAGCTTCGGCGCAGGGCGTCCTGGAATAAGTGCAGTGGTGATGACGATATCCTGCTTGGAGATGTGATCGGCCACCAGCGCCGCCTGCTTGGCCTGGTATTCCTTCGACATTTCCTTGGCGTAGCCGCCGGAAGTCTCGGCCGCCTTGAACTCGTCGTCTTCGACCGCAATGAACTTGGCGCCAAGCGAGGCAACCTGTTCCTTTGCCGCCGGACGCACATCGGTAGCCGAAACAGCAGCACCCAGACGACGCGCCGTGGCAATCGCCTGCAGGCCGGCAACACCGGCCCCCATGACGAACACCTTGGCAGCGGGCACCGTGCCTGCAGCTGTCATCATCATCGGCATCGCGCGGTCAAACACATGCGCCGCCTCGATGACCGCCTGGTAACCGGCGAGGTTCGCCTGCGACGACAACACGTCCATCGACTGAGCCCGCGTGATACGTGGCATCAGCTCCATGGCAAAGCTGGTCACACCGGCCTTGGCAAGCGCAGCGAGAGCTGCCTCATTGCCATAAGGATCCATTTGCGCCAGCACGATGGCACCGGATTTCAGCGATTTGATCTCGGTCTCGGAAGGACGCCGTACTCGCAGCACCACGTCCGCCTTCTTGGCATCGGCTGCGGTTCCGGGCTTCGCACCGGCTGCGGCAAAATCTGCATCGGCGATCCGGGATTTCTCACCGGCGCCTTTCTGGACGATGACATCAAGACCAAGTGCGGTCATCTTCTTCACGGTCTCCGGCGATGCGGCGACACGCGATTCAAGCGAATCTGATTCTTTAGCTACAAAAACAGTGGCGCCCACGAGAGCCCCTCCTCTGGCAAACAGAATGGGGCGCGTCAGCACGGTTCATCAATGACCCGCGCCAACGCGCAGCGAAGGGCTCAACGAGCGAGAAGGACGGCGCCGACGCTCAGAACGATAAATGCCAGAATACTGGTGATCGCGCCGGCACCAGTGAAGAAATAGATCGCCATGGCAATCAGCAAGGTCACGATGTGGATGGTTCCGTATTTCGCGCCGGCAAGGAACAAGTTGTAGGTTTTGTCGTGCTCGGCGTAATCCATAGCAGCCCCGGTTTCGACAGGACCGTTCATCTGTTCAGCCATATGATAGCTCCCCAATTGGCAAATTCATGGAGGGATTACACAAACCCCGGCCAATGTGCAATGGACATCAGGTCACAGCACGGTTGCGAAACCCCGATCCAATGCGCAAAGGCGCCATCTCCCGGTCCATGCAAAGCCCTGGCGGAACTCAGCTGGCCTGCTGAAGCGCGTATCGTGCCGTCGGGCGGATTGTCAGCGGTGGCATCAGCAATTCCTGACGCGGAGCGAACATCAGCCGACGCTCGCACAGCTGTGAATTGAAAAAGGGAAAGCGGTCATAGATTTTCTGCAGCTCGACATGTGCATTTGATGCATGCAGCTCGATATTGCTGTCGTATTTCTCAAAATAGCGCGGCTCCACAAGCGGATGTGAATTGAAGATTCGCTTGTAGAACGCCCGGTGGTTCGGCTTGATCACCGACAGGCAGTAATCCGTCTTGAAATAGTCCGTCGCCATCGTCGCGACCCGCAAGGTCAGGTATGGCAGCGCCGGATATTCGCGCATGATATCCGGGTCGGCCGCAAATCTCACAGGATCGATGAAGGTCTGCCCCGCATCAAGCAACGGGTTCATGACGTCCGGAAAATGCGAAACGGCAACACTGTCGCGCTCGGCCGACGTCACATGATGTACGCGAATGGTCGAGACCAACTGTTCGTCAAAGAAGATGCCCATCACGTGAGCATTTGGTTTGAAATCCAGGTCATCAATCAGCAGCGAACCGTTTTGCGGCGCGAGCCCGACCATGGTGAACGCCTTGTAGCGTATCCGTGCCACATCCTCGAGATCGTCCGCATTGTCGACGCGGCGATACTCAATGTTTTCGAGAAAACGCATTACACCTGCGCTGAACCCCGAGACTTTGGCTTGGGAGGCGTTGGTCATTGATGACAAATCTCCATCGTGATCTACGACGAAAGCTTATCGTTAAATTTGCGTTAATCAATCGCAGCGCGTACCCAAAGACCGGTTAACTATCTATTAGGGTTAACGAACTCCGAAAATCGGTCGAAAAAACAATGCACCTATAAGAAAGTGCCGGGTAGAATTCATGATCGTGCTTTGGAGAGAAACCGCCGGCTGGCCCGGCAAGATCGCGTTGGCTCAGTTGCCCGACTGACGCGTCTGGCTTGATTGGCCGACAAGGGTCAGCTTGCGCGGATTGGCCGAAAGCTTGTTCGCCAGCTCTATGAAGGAGCCGTGCGGCATCGGAGTTCCAAAGATATAGCCCTGAATGATATCGGCGCAATTGTTGTCGCTGATCATAACTAGCTGGTCTTCGGTTTCCACGCCTTCAACAACCACCTCGAGCCCAAGCTCGCGCGCCAGGTGGACAACTCCGCGCAACAGCTTCAGTTTCTTGGGATCCTTGGTCAGATCCCTGACGAAGGAGCGGTCGATCTTGACCTTGTTGAGCGGCAGCATGTCGAGGTAGCTGAGGCTGGAATATCCGGTCCCGAAGTCGTCAATGGCAATGGACATGCCCATGGACCTGAGTTCCGTCAGGATTTCGCGCGCGGTCTTGAGGTCATCCATGAGACCGCTCTCGGTAATTTCCAGCTGCAGCCTGCCCGGCGCCAGGTTGGCGCGATCAAGCGCATCGGCGATAACGGAAATGATTGCCCGGTCATTGAGATCATGCGCCGAGAGATTGACCGAGACCTGCAGGTCACCCTGCCAGTTGGCGGCATCCTGGACAGCGCGGTCGATGACGCAGCGGGTCAGCTCGCTGATGATGCCCATTTCCTCTGCAAGAGGAATGTAGACGGCTGGCGACACAGGACCAAGTTCCGGGTGAATCCAGCGCGACAGTGCTTCGGCGCCAACGATACGGGTGCCCTGCGGATTGAACATCGGCTGATAGAACAGATCCATGGACTGGGTCCGGATCGCCTCTCGCAGCGCGGCTTTCATGCCCTGCCGTTCGGAATAGCGCTGATCCATGGACTCCTCGAACAGGGTCCAGCGGTTCTTGTCACGGCGCTTGGCTTCATAGAGCGCCAGATCAGCCTGAATATGCATCTCTTCGAGCTGCACGTCGGCCACCGGCGACATGACGACACCACCCGACATGCTGATAAACAGCTTGTGGCCATCGATGATGTAGGTGCCCCGCAATGTATCGATGACATGGTCCATCGTCGCGTGAAGATCGTCGACATCCGTCACTTGCGGCATGAACAGCACGAATTCGTCACCGCCGAAACGCGAGACAACGAAACTCTGCCGCGAAAGCGACCGAAGTCTGTTGGCAATCGCACACAAAAGCTTGTCGCCGTTGACATGGCCCATCATGTCGTTGACGTGCTTGAAATCATCAATATCAAGAACCGCAAGCGCCAGATTATGGTCCGGCTGCGCGTTAGCGACCTTCAGACCCACAACTTCCTTGAACCAGGACCGGTTGGGCAGATTGGTCAAATTGTCAAAGCGCGCCATGTGCAGGATGCGCTTTTCCGACTGGATACGTTCCGACACATCTTCAAAGATCAGGACCACGCCCTTTTCGCCGCGGAACCGGGCGGTAAATTCCAGCCATGTGTTCTTGTCGAAGCGCACCAGCGCCCTGCTGTCCCGGCCAGAGAGCAGGCTCTCGAGGTGCTCATTGATCTGAACTACGTTTTCCTTGGCGATGACGCCACTACGAGTGCCGAGCCGCAAGGCGGCTTTCATCGCGCGACCCGTCAGGTCGGTGGTTCTGTCAATTCTGAAGAACTCGCGCGCCTTCCGGTTGGCAACTTCGATCCGGCCGTCACCATCAAGCATGAACAAGCCATGCGACATGTTGTTGAGCGCGGTATCAAATCGCTCGGCGAGCTCCGAGGTTTTCCGTTCGGCAGTCACTGAGTTGAACAGGAAATCCCGCACGCCGTTCGCCATCGAACGCGTTGTCAGGAACAGCGGCAGCAACAGCACGGCCAGCACCATCATGAACGGATCCCGCGCCATCACAAACCCAGCCATCATGGGCAGGCAGGCTGCGAGGATGATCATGTCGACGTTGAGCTTGGATCCGAAATTGCGGCCAACCACGGAAATCATTGTCGCCACGGTCACAGATATCGCGGCAAGTTCGGCAAACGGATCCTGCGCCATGACAAGCGCGTGGCCACACACCGTGCCGAGCAGAAAGGCGGCAACCAGGGAACCCGCCACATAGCGCTTTTCCCAGCGCAACGTGTCCTTGAGCGTGAACGTCGACTTGTCCACCCGGTCGAAGGCCATCATGTCTAGATTTCGGACAAACCAGGTCGCAAACAGCGCAATCGCGGCGTAGAGATAAAACGGATCATCAATACGCAGATAGATCGCCAGCGTGGTGACAAGATGCGCGACCATGCCCGCAGCCAGTGTGCCCCGCTTGTGGTAAAGCGAGGCTACAAAGGACAGACGTACTTCGTCTGCAAATGATGTGCTGTCTGCGGATGGCATGAACACTTATCCCTGAATCTGAGACAGCAACATACCAAACGGAGATTAAGAACACATTTACCCAGGCCCCAATTTGAGCTGCAAAGACAACGAACTACCGATTCCGGAATCTGGGTTAACATTCTCAAAATTAGAGGTTGCTAAACGAACAGACGCAATTATTCGGCGGCAACGGACATGGCGTATTGTATATTTTTTAGAATTGAATGCTTAACAATTTCCTTTTCAGGATAAACCTCTTCAAAATTCCTCTGTTTAACATGCCCGTAACCTTTGATTTTCGCGGGATAGGAGAGAAATTCAGCCATTTTCACGGAATTTTCTTTCGTGAGAACCTGACTCATTTGCCCCAATTCATCGACAAAGTCAGCCAGAATCTGCCGCTCCAGACGCCTCTCGGCGCTGTAACCGAACACATCCAGTGGCGTACCGCGCAAAACCTTGAGCGTCGACAGTAAAGGGAAAAGCATTGCCATTCCGCGCCCGAATGTCGTCTTTACGGGATGCCCCTTGCTATCCTTCCGCCCCAGGACCGGCGGCGCCATGTGGTACTCGAGCCTGTCATAGCTCTCGAACTGCTTGCCGAGCTGGCGCTTGAAGCTGCCATCACTGTAAAGCCTCGCCACCTCGTACTCATCCTTGATCGCCATCAGCTTGAACAGCGACCTTGCCGCGGCTTCAGACACCGGACCGGCCTTGCCCGTTGCCAACTCTTCAGCTTCGACCAGCGGCCGCAGCTTGTCGCGGTACTTCGCAGCCCATGCCTTGTTCTGATAGTCCTGCAGGAATTCGGCACGACGCTCGATAATATCGGCAACCGTTTGCTCCAGCTTAGTCTTTGGCTCGGCATGCTGGTCGGACACAAGAGCCTCCACCGATGCCGGATCATGCGCTGCCTTGCGACCCCAGCGAAACGCTTCGATGTTCATTTTTACCGACTGGCCATTGAGCCGGATGGCTTCCTCGACCGAGGCCGGCGATAGCGGGAGTGCGCCTTTCTGCGACGCCATCCCGAGCATGAACATGTTGGCGGCAATCGCATTGCCGAACAGGCGCGTGGCGGCAACCGTCGCGTTGAAGAAACTGGTTTTCTCGGCGCCCGCCGCCTTGACGATCGCCCGCTTGAGCCGCTCGGTCGGCAAGGAGAAATCCGCGTTGCGGGTAAAGTCGCCGGGCATCACTTCACTGGTGTTGACCAGGAAAGCGGTTTCGCCTTCACGAACTGATGTCAGCACCTTGCGCGATCCCGAAACCACCAGGTCGCAGCCCAGGATCAGATCGGCCTTGCCGGCCGAAATCCGGATGGCCTGGATCTCTGCCGGCGTGCGGGCAATCCGCACATGCGAAAACACCGCCCCGCCCTTCTGGGCCAGGCCGGCCATGTCGATCATGCCGCAGCCCTTGCCTTCGAGATGCGCCGCCATTCCCAGTATTGCGCCAATGGTGACGACGCCGGTGCCGCCGACACCGTCGATGATCGACGCCCATCCGCTCTCGAGCGAGGCGATTTCCGGTTCCGGCAATCCCTCCAGCGGATCCGGCGCGGACTTGAGCACGCTCGTGTCGGTCTTGCGGATACGGGCCCCATACACGGTCACGAAAGACGGACAGAACCCGTCGGTGCAGGAAAAGTCCTTGTTGCAGCTCGACTGGTCGATCTTGCGCTTGCGACCGAATTCGGTCTCGACCGGTTGGATCGAGACGCAGTTCGACTTGACGCCGCAATCTCCGCAACCTTCGCAGACCAGTTCGTTGATGATCACCCGCTTGTCCGGATCGGGAAAGGTGCCGCGCTTGCGGCGCCGGCGCTTCTCCGCTGCACAGGTCTGGTCGTAGATCAGCACGGTCACGCCGGGAACATCGCGCAGTTCGCGCTGCACCGCATCCATTTCCGAACGGTGATGAACACTCATCATCGGCGGCCAGGCGGTCCCCGCCGGGTACCGGTCAGGCTCATCACTGACCAGCGCGATCCGCTCCACGCCCTCGGCGCGCACCTGCCGCGCAATCGCGTCAACCGTCAGGCCGCCTTCATGAGTCTGGCCGCCGGTCATCGCGACGGCGTCATTGTAAAGGATCTTGTAGGTGATGTTGGCCTTTGAGGCGATGGCAAAGCGCAGCGCCAGCACACCCGAATGATTGTAGGTGCCGTCGCCTAGATTCTGGAAAATGTGGTTGCGCGTGGTGAACGGCGCCTGGCCGACCCATTGCGCGCCCTCGCCTCCCATCTGGGTGAAGCCAGAGGTGTCGCGGTCCATCCACAACGACATGAAGTGACAGCCGATGCCAGCGGCAGCCACGGACCCTTCGGGAACCTTGGTCGAGGAATTATGCGGGCATCCCGAGCAGAAATAGGGCGTCCGCGAGGCCACGTCCGACACGCTTGCCAGCATGCTCTGGAACTGGCGGATGCGCTTGACCTTGGCGTCGATGTCCTCGGCGTGGCCAACCACCTTGAGCACGCGCTCACCGACCGCAACGGCAATATCGTTGGGATCAAGCGCGCCCTTGACCGGGAACAGCCACTCGCCGCGTTCGTCCCGCTTGCCCACCACCACGGGCTGCCGAGCGGTTCCGTAAAGCGCTTCACGCAACTGGCTTTCGAGCAGCGAGCGCTTCTCCTCGACGACGATGACCATATCCAGGCCATCGACGAACTCGGTCATGTCGGCCAGGTCGAACGGCCACGGACAGGCAACCTTGTAAAGCCGGACACCGATCTGGTTGGCCCGCGCCTCGTCAATGCCCAGATCATCGAGCGCCTGGCGCACATCCAGATAATTCTTGCCCACCGTCAGAATGCCAATCCTGGCGTTGGCGCCGCCCGAATAGACGATCCGGTTGAGGCCGTTCGCGCGAATATAGGCGCTTGCTGCATCGCGCTTGAATTCATGCAGCCGCATTTCCTGACCGAGGAAATCCAGGTCATTGGCGCGGATGTTGAGGCCGCCGGGCGGCATGGTGAAGTCCGGCAGGATGATCTTGAGCCGGTCGAGCCCCGCCTCCACCGACGCCGTAGACTCCACGTTGTCCTTGACGCATTTGAGCGCCGCCCAGGTTCCCGCGAAGCGGGACATCGCAAACCCGTGCAGGCCGTAATCGATCATCTCCTGCACGCCGGCCGGATTGAGGATCGGGATCATCGTGTCAATGAAATTGAACTCGGTCTGGTGCGCGTTGGTCGAGCTTTCCGCCGTATGGTCGTCGCCCATCAGCGCCAGCACGCCTCCATGCTTGGATGAACCGGCCAGGTTTGCGTGACGAAACACGTCGCCTGACCGGTCCACGCCCGGCCCCTTGCCGTACCACAGCGAAAACACGCCATCATACTTGCCGGTACCGTCCAGGCCCGACTGCTGCGTCCCCCAGCAGGCTGTCGCTGCCAGTTCCTCGTTCAGTCCGGGCTGAAACACGATGTTGTGCTCGCTCAGTGAGCGCTGCGCACGCATGATCTGCTGGTCAAGCCCGCCAAGCGGCGAACCACGGTAACCGGAAACGAAGCCTGCCGTGTTGAGACCCGCAAGACGGTCTCGCTCATGCTGCATCATCATGAGCCGGACAACGGCTTGTGACCCGGTCACGAATATCCTGTCCTTGCTCAGGTCGAATTTGTCGTCGAGCGAAACATCATGCAGTGTCATTTACAGTCTCCTCAAACTGTTCCCGCCTAGCGCGGAGCTGCCCCCCAACCCCGCCACGGACATTCTCCCGGTCCGCAAGCCTTGAGCTGATATTTGAGCCAGATGGCGCAGTGGTCAATCGAATTCATGCGCGATGCGGGACTGCGCAATCAGATGCCTGGCTGGCCGCCGCAAACGAAACTATCTGTCGCCAACAACGACAGTGGCGACCGATTTAGCGGCCGATGGAGTGGCCGCCGTCGACGACAATCGAACTTCCGGTCATGAAAGCGCTGGCTTTTGACGCGAGCAGCAGCACAACGCCGTCAAGGTCATGGGCCTCCCCCAGCCGTCCCGTTGGGTTTTGCCCGGCCATCACCCCGGCGCCCGGGCCTTTCAGGAAAGGCGCGGTCAGATCCGTGTCAAACCAGCCGGGTCGGATTTCGTTCACCCTGATCCCGTGCTTGGCCCACTCCAGAGCAAGGCTCTTGGTAATCTGGCTGACAGCCGCCTTGGAGGCGCCGTAAGCCGCCACCTGACGCATCGGAATATCCGACAATATGCTGGATATGTTGATGATCGACCCGCCGCGCCCATCCCGTATCATGCGGCGGGCCGCTTCCTGCGCGACTATCAGGACACTGTCGACATTGATTGACAGCACTTTGCGGATGGTATCGCGCTCAAGATGTGTCGCTTTGTCGCGATGCGCTATCCCTGCATTGTTGATCAGCACGCTGACCGGACCAAGCGCCGCCTCCACCTTGTCAAACGCCTGGCAAATGGCCTCGTCACAGCGAACATCCAGCGCAACCGCGATTGCTTGCCCACCCATCGCCACGATCGTGGTAACGGCGGTCTCCAGGCTGGCTTTATCATTGTCGGCAAGCGCAATCTTGGCACCGTTTGCGGCAAGCGCCCGGGCCATCGCGAGGCCAAGTCCGGAGCCGCCGCCCGTCACCAGCACGATCTCGTTTGAAACGTCGAACAACTCGCTCCTGTGCACCTCTGCCCCCTGTTTCCATCCCGGACAAGCGGTATAGCTGCACTGACCGGCAGAGGCCACAGCCGCCGCTCATCTAACTGGTAAAACAAATGCACCACTCGTTGCGTTTCATGTAGTTTTCCTGATATGGGCTGGCGCAACACCATCCAGCTGCTATGGATGATGCAAAATGGGAACGATGGTTGATCACACTCCGATTTAACGGAGGTGACATGGCCAGGAGGGCAATATGGGAAGTCTTTTGGCATTGAGCCGTGTCATTGACCGGATCAATGAGTTTGTCGGGCGCAATGTGTCCTGGCTTGTGCTGGCCGCCGTACTGATCAGTGCCGGAAACGCAACAATCCGCAAAGTGTTCGACATGTCGTCGAATGCCTGGCTCGAGGTTCAGTGGTACCTGTTTGGCGCAGTCTTCATGCTCGCCGCCGGCTACACACTGCGCAAGAACGAGCATGTGCGCATCGATGTCGTCGCCGGCAATCTTTCCAAGCGCACGCGCGACTGGATCGATCTCTTCGGCCATATCTTTTTCCTGCTCCCCTTCTGCCTGATGATGACCTACCTCGCCTGGCCGTTCTTCTGGCGCTCTTTCTTCTCGGGCGAAATGTCGAGCAACGCCGGCGGCCTGATCATCTGGCCAGCCAAGGCAAGCATCTTGGTCGGCTTCATGTTGCTGACGGCACAGGCTGTTTCCGAAATCATCAAGCGAACCGCCATCATCCGCGGTGTGATGGAAGAAGAGATCGGGCACGATCACTCCATGCCGCCGCAGGTCGAGGCTGCCGCCGACATGAAGGGCCGCTCCGATGCTTGATCTTATCGCCCACAATCTCGCGCCGATCATGTTCGTCACCGTCATGGCGATGCTCCTGCTCGGCTACCCGGTCGCCTTCACCCTTGCTGCCGGTGGCATGTACTTCTTCGTTGCCGGTGTTGAGCTGAGCCATATCTCCCCGGAGATCCGGCTGTTCTGGCCACTGGCCCAGGCCAACATGAACCGTGTCTTCGATGTAATGCGCAACGACACGCTGCTGGCTATTCCGTTCTTTACCTTCATGGGGCTGATCCTCGAACGCTCGCGCATGGCCGAGGATCTGCTCGACACCATCGGCCAGCTGTTCGGCACCATGCGTGGTGGTCTGGCCTTTGCCGTCATCGTCGTCGGCGCGCTGCTTGCTGCAACCACCGGCGTTGTCGCCGCCTCCGTCATCGCCATGGGCCTGATCTCCCTGCCGATCATGATGCGCTACAACTACCACCCCGGCCTCGCAGCCGGCACGATTGCCGCATCGGGAACGCTGGCGCAGATCATTCCGCCCTCGCTTGTCCTCATCGTCATGGCCGACCAGCTCGGCCGTTCCGTCGGTGACATGTATGTCGGCGCGTTCTTCCCGGCCCTGATCATCGTCGGCATGTATTGCGCCTACATTTTCGTCATCACCCTGATCAAGCCGCAATGGGTCCCGGCGCTGCCGCCGGAAGCCCGGCCACTGGGCAATGGCGGCCGCTCGCTGTTCATCATCATTGGCCTGGCAATCGCGCTGTTCTTCATCTGCGACTACTTCGTGTTCGATGACCTGCGCTATGAAACACGGGTGGTCTGGTCCGCCCTGGTTGCCACGCTCATTCCTTATGGCTTCGCCCTTCTCAATCGCAAGATGAAGCTCGGCTACCTGTCGAAAATGGCGGAGCAGGTGGTGATCGTGCTGATCCCGCCACTGGCGCTGATCTTCCTGGTTCTCGGCACCATCTTCCTCGGCATCGCAACACCGACCGAAGGCGGCGCCATGGGGGCGACCGGCGCACTTATCATGTCGATCATGAAAGGCCGGCTGGACAGGAAAACACTGCTGCAGGCGCTGGATTCGACCGCGAAACTGGCAACCTTCGTGATGTTCATCCTGATCGGCGCGCGCGTTTTCGCTCTCACATTCTACGGCATCTCCGGTGACCGCTGGGTGGAAGAGCTCCTGCTGGCGCTGCCGGGCGGAGAGATCGGCTTCCTTATCACCGTCTCGATCGTGATCTTCATCCTCGGCTGCTTCCTCGATTTCTTCGAGATCGCCTTCATCATGGTTCCCTTGTTGGCGCCGGTGGCGGAAAAGCTCGGCATCGACCTGATCTGGTTCGGCGTGCTGCTCGGGTTCAACCTGCAGGCCAGCTTCCTGACGCCGCCCTTCGGCTTCGCGCTGTTCTACCTGCGATCGGTCGCTCCGATCAAAGCCTGGTATGACAAGACCACGGACCGGATGATCGAACCGATTTCGACCAGGGCGATCTACACCGGGACCCTGCCTTTCATCGTCATCCAGGTCGCGATGCTGGGCATTCTGATTGCCTTCCCCGGGCTGGTCACGCATTACAAGACCCCGCCGGTGATCATGGACCAGAGCGACATCAATCAGGAAATCAACAACATCGGTGGCGGCGGATTTGGCCTGCCCGGCTCGGGTCTGAGCCTCGATGGCGGCCTGAGCCTGCCCGGGTCACCGAGCCTCGGAGAACCCGGCGATGGCATGCCGGCCATGCCGAGCTTTGGCGAACCGTCAGAACCTGCAGGCGACAATGCGCAGCCTGCTCCCGGTGGGCTTCCCGCACCCGGCGGGCTCCCGGCTCCGGGCGGAGCAACCGGCCTGCCCAATTTCGACTGACTGGCCTTTGCAGGTTGAAATCACCAAACCCGGCGGCATCCCACCGCCGGGTTTTCTCATGTCTTGCGGCAAGCCGAATTGCGGTGGGGATTTCAAGACGGATATGCAGGCACGGCTGAAACACAAGCCATCAATGCCGGACCCTGAGTTGGCTTTGGACTGGTGAAGCCACAGTCCGACGCTCCGCCGCGCTCGTGGCCAACGGAACCCCGTCCCTGTTTCACCCCCTGGCAATGCCCCCTCCACCTTCGCTTTATCTTGCGCCCTGGACACGAAAAAGCCCCGGAACCTTGCGGCGCCGGGGCTTCGAAAATCAGCTTTGGAAGCGGAGCTTAGAGCTTGCCGCCGCGCTGCTGGATCATCATGAAGGTGTCCATGTTGTACTCGGCGAGCTGGAACCAGAGGTAGCCGTCGCCGCGGTAGCCCATGTAGGAATCATGCAGCTTCTTGAACGCTGCATTCTCCGCGCCGATTTCGGCATAGACCTTGTTGGCCGCGTTGAAGCAGGCTTCCAGGATCTCGAGGCTGTAAGGACGAAGCTTGGTGCCTTCCGAGACGAGCTTCTTCAGAGCCGGCGGGTTCAGGGTGTCGTAACGCGCCATCATCACGCTGTTGGCATAGGCCGAAGCCGACTTGACCACGCCCTGATAGGCCTTGGGAAGTTCGTTCCACTTGTCGAGGTTGATCAGGTTCATCAGCGTCACGCCGCCTTCCCACCAACCAGGGTAGTAGAAGTAGGGAGCAACCTTGTTGAAGCCGAGCTTGGAGTCATCGTAAGGACCGACGAATTCGGCAGCGTCGATGGTGCCCTTTTCAAGGGCGGCATAGATGTCGCCACCAGGAATGTTCTGCGGCACAACGCCGACTTCCTGGATGATCCGGCCGCCGAAGCCGCCGATGCGCATCTTGAGGCCCTGCATGTCGGCAACGGTGTTGATTTCCTTGCGGAACCAACCGCCCATCTGGGCACCGGTGTTGCCGGCCGGGAAAGCAATCATGTTGTTGCCTTCATAGAATTCGTTGAGCAGGTCAAGCCCGCCGCCTTCATAGAGCCAGCCATTGGTCATGCGCTGGTTGAGGCCGAACGGAACGCCGGTGCCGAAAGCCCAGGTCGGGTCCTTGCCGAAGAAGTAGTACGAAGCCGTATGCGCCATTTCGATGGTGCCGTCGCGAACCGCGTCCGCACCTTCGAGTGCACCGACGATTTCGCCAGAACCGTAGGTCTGGATTTCGAAATTGCCATCGGTGGCTTCAGACACAGCCTGAGCGAAAACTTCGGCTGCGCCGTAAATCGTGTCGAGCGCCTTCGGGAAACCCGACGAGCAACGCCATGTGACCTTCGGCATTGTCTGCGCAAGTGCCGGAGCGGCCAGCGTGGTTGCGGCAGCAGCACCTGCACCGGCTACACCAGCCTTTTTGATAAAGGAACGACGATCCATAAAAACCTCCCAGTTGAATTAGCGCCGCGAGGCAAGGGATTCGCCCACCAATAACACCCCAACGACATGCGGTTGACCTAACCATGTTGCGACAGGCCTTTCAAGCGCAAGACGGCAATTTCAGGCCGATTGGTCAATTTTTCTTGCCAGTTCGAAACCACGCAAATTTGGGTAAAAATATTCATAATATTCAAGAGCCCATCTCCGCACCGTGGAATTGACAAAACCCCCGTGAAACGCAAGAACCAGAGATCGCATGCCGCCGCTTTAGGCGGCTCAGATCGAGGGAATTGGGCGATGCACAGTGGACTGGTCGCAATACCGGCAGATATCCGCGAATTCGACGGATACACATGGCATGCATCGCCGGATCAATACATCATGGCGGCGGTCAGAGGCTCGGGCGTTCTGCCGTTGATCGTGCCGGCCCTGACGGAGGGCGCCGACATCGACATGGTGCTCGACCGCGTTGACGGCGTGCTGATCAGTGGCTCGCGCACCAATGTGCATCCGTCCCATTACGGCGAGGATGAGACCGAGCATCATGGACCCTTCGACCCTGCCCGTGACCAGCTTTCCATGGCGCTCATCCGCCGCACCATCGAGCGCGGCATTCCGCTGCTCGCCATCTGCCGCGGCATCCAGGAACTCAACGTCGCACTCGGCGGTTCGCTGGCGACCGAAATCCAGGACCTGCCCGGACGCATGGACCATCGCAAGCCGGAGACGCCCGACCGCGATGAGGCGTTTGCGATCCGGCACACGATCAAGGTCAGGGAAGGCAGCTGTCTCGCAGCCATCGTCGGCAACGGCGAGGTAAGCGTCAATTCACTGCACCGCCAGGCAATTTCAACGCTTGCGCCCCGCCTCGCCGTCGAAGCGGTGGCGGAAGACGGGACCATCGAAGCCGTCAGCGTGATCGACGCGCCGGGCTTTGCCCTCGGGGTTCAATGGCATCCCGAATACTGGGTCGGCAACGATGTGATCTCCGACAAGATCTTTGCCGCCTTTGGCGAAGCCGTTCGCGCCCGCCACGCCCAGCCGGCCGCCGCGGAATAGACCCGCCATCGTCGTAACCGTTCAAGCAAGCCCGGCCACGCATCTGTGACCGGGCTTTTCCTTGCCTGGGTTCAGGTCCGTGCCGGCCCCGGGATTTTGATCCTTGGGTCCCGCTCAGCTCGATCCGCGGTCAAAACCAGCGCACTCGGGAACCGGGGTGATCGCCGGCCGGCCCGCGAGCCACTCCTTCAGATTGTCGACCACCAGGTCGGCCATGCCGTTGCGGGTCGACACCGAGGCCGATGCCACATGCGGCAAAAGGCAGGCATTGGGCAGATCCAGCAGCGCCTGCGGCACATTCGGCTCATGCGCAAAGACATCTAGTCCTGCTGCGGCAATGGTGCGGTTAGCAAGCGCTGAGATCAGCGCCGGTTCGTCGATGGTCGTGCCGCGCCCGACACTGATCAGAACGCCTTGCGGTCCCAGTGCCGCCAGAACATCTGCGTTCACGGCATTCTCCGTCGCAGCCCCGCCAGGCACAATCACGATCAGCGTGTCGACCGCCGTCGCCATGTCGATCAGCTTTTCATGCCAAGTATAGTCAACGTCGGACCGCTTTGTCCTAGTGTGATAATGGATCGGCAAACCGAAAGCCTCCAGCCGGCGGGCAATCGCCAGCCCGATCCGCCCGAGCCCGAAAATGCCGACGGTGCGACCTCTCAGGGTAAGCGAGGTCAGCGGATAAGCTCCCTCGGAGGCCCAGCGCCCGGCCCGCAGATAGGCCTCTGCTTTCGGCAACTCGCGCAAGGCATTGAGCAGCAACCCGACAGTGGTGTCGGCGACTTCATCGGAGAGCACATCCGGCGTATTGGTGACCATGACCTTGCGCGTCGCCGCATGGGCGGCATCGACCGCGTCATAGCCCACACCGAAATTGGCAATCACCTCGAGATTAGGCAGGGAATCGATGAAATCCGCCGAAATCCTCGTCCCCGACGCCATCCCACGGACCCGGTTCCGGGTCTCGTCGCTCAGCAGGCCGGCATCGGCGGCTTCTATGGAAACGGCGTCGAATTCCGCTTCGACGCGCTCACGGACACGGGGGTGCACTTTCCCGGCGAGAAGCACCATCGCACGCTCAGCACTCATCGGCCTGCTCCCGGATTGAGCGGCATGGTCGATTGTCTGATCCGCATTTCCGGCTTGATCAGGTGCAGCCCGTCGGCCTCGCTGGAGCCATTGAGTTTGTCGAGCAAGGCCCGCGCCGCGAAACGCCCGACTTCCGACTGTCCGTTCCAGACAGTGGTCAGGGCAGGAGTGGCAATCGCCGCTTCCTCGAGATCGTCATATCCAGTCACTGAAATATCCTTCCCAGGCACGAGGCCCGCACGTGCAATACCGTTCATCAAGCCAATGGCCACGAGATCATTCCAACACACCGCCGCAGTCGGCTTCAACGGATTGGCGAGAAAGTTCACCGCTGCTTCAAAACCGCTTTGCTTGGTTCTCGGTCCTGGAATTCTGAGCGCCGGATCCACCTCGATACCAGCCTTTTTCAGCGCATTTGCATAGCCCGCATAGCGGTCCCGGCCCGTCGAGGTATGATCGGTGCCGCCAATCATGGCGATGCGGGTGTGCCCAAGGCTGATCAGGTGATTGGTGGCAAGAGCGGTGCCATAGGCGTCATCGCCACGAAAGGTCGGCACATCGATTTCCGGGACCGATCGGGCAATCAGGATCGCCGGCATGCCATTGTCTTCGGCCAGCCGGATATCGGATGCGGGCGTGCCGATGGCCGGTGACATGATCACCCCGTCACCGCCGAGCTGCAGCAACGTCTCGATGAAATTGCGCTGCTTGTCGACCGAATCGTAATGATTGGACAGGATGAAGGTCTGCCGGCTGCGATCGAGCTCGGTCTCGATGGCCCGGAGAATTTCAGCATAGAACGGGTTCATGATGTCGTGAACGACAACACCGACGATTCCCGACCGCGAGGTTCTGAGCGAGGCTGCGCGGCGATTGTAGATATAGCCGAGCTCGATGGCTTTTTCCTTGATCCGGTCGCGCGTGACATCGGCCACCAGGGGGCTGTCACGCAATGCAAGGGAAACGGTTGCTGTCGAAAGGCCCAACGCCTCGGCAATAGTCGAGAGTTTAATCTTCTGCGCCAAATTCCGGTTCCCTCCGCCGGAGCGCTGCGCCCCGTTTCAACCAATTCAACAAACTAAAAGGTTTAAACCGGACTGGCAATCAGTCTGCGTTGATTGTGGAAACATCTTCGGGGGATGAAAGCTCATCAGGCTCCTGCCCGGTGCCTGCTGCGGCATTCCTGGCAGTTGCCGGAACAGCATCGGCGCTCAGGGACGCGCAGATATTTGCGTCCACCGTGGAAAGAAGCGCCAGAAGCTCGCCAATCTGCTTCTTTTTCAAACCGGCAAAAGCAGTTTTCTCGGCCTTGCGCTGGGATTTGCGGATCGACTTGATCTGATCCCGCCCCGCCTCGGTCAGGAACACCAGCATCATCCGCCCATCGTCGCGCGATCCTTCACGACGCAGGAACCCCTGGGCCGCGAGACGGCCGATGGTCTTGGTCACGGTCGGCGCCTTGACCCCGAGCGACGCGGCAATCGCGCCCGGCGTCTGCCCGTCCTCTTCATCGAGCGCCAGCATGACACCATCCTGCCCCGCATAAAGCCCGAGATCCAGGAGATGGCGCGACAGCGCCGTTCTCGCATTGCGAGCTGTCTGGGTGATCATCAGCAGCGTTTCTGCCTGTTCGGCCTTCTTGGTCTTTTTCGACTTGGTCTTCTTTTTGCCGGACATGGACAGCTCCTTCTTGCGGGCTTCGGCCCATCACCCTACGGTTCAAACTCTACTCAGGCCCACGCGGAATAACCACCCTATGACCAAACAACCGGTCTCCATTGCTGTCCTCCCCCTGGGAGCGCATGAGCAGCACGGCCCGCATCTGCCGTTCGAGACCGATGCGCTGATTGCCGGGGAAGTTGCGCGACGGCTGTGCGCGGCCGCTCCCTCCGGGATCGCCGCCGAACTGCTGCCCGTCGAATCAACCGGTTATTCTATCGAGCACATGGATGTGTCAGGTACGCGAAGCCTTGGCTTCGAGGAAGCGGTCAATCGCTGGATCGGCATTGCATCGGACTGTGCCGATCGCGGCATCCGCCGCCTGATGCTGCTCAACGCCCACGGCGGAAACTCGCCATTGCTGACAATCGTCGCCACAGAGGCCCGTGTGCGCTTCAACATGCTTGCAGTCGCCACCAGCTGGACCCGGTTTGGCGTTCCGACCGATCTGGTCGCCCCAGACGACAAGGCCTTCGACATCCATGCCGGTGACATTGAAACCTCGGTGATGCTGGCCATTCGACCTGATCTGGTTCGCATGGACGCGCTTCAGGACTTCCCCTCGCGACAAGCAGAGTACGCCCGTCGCTTCACCCATTTGCGCGCCTACGGTCCGCACGCCTTTGGCTGGAAAATGTCGGACTTAAATCCGCAAGGGGCGGCCGGCAAGGCCAGCCAGGCATCTGCCGGCAAGGGCGAAGCCATACTGGCCCATTCCCTGCGCGGACTGGGCGAATTGCTGGCCGACATGGCGGCTTTCGATGTCGATGAGCTGACCTGAGCGGAAGCCAGCAGCTGGGATCATCTGCACCGAGCCACCCCTGACTGCCGTCCAGGGTGCTTGAATTGCTCGACAACGCCCTAGTTGCTGAAGCGAGCCCTTCGCCAACGCAGACCGTCAGGACGTCAACATGATTGAAACCGATATCCTCGTCATAGGGGCCGGCCTCGGCGGCCTGACGCTGGCGCGGGAACTCTCCAGCCATTCCGGCAAGGTCGTCGTGATCGAGAAATCGAGGTCTGCCGGCGGAAGGCTGTCCACGCGCCGCGCCGATGCGGGCAGTTTCGATCACGGCGCGCAGTACCTGACCAACCGGACCGCAGGTTTTTCCGGCCTCCTCGACGAACTTTCGCGCAATGCCGATCTGGCTGCCTGGGATCCCGTCGGCAAGGACAGCGCCCACACATGGTGGGTCGGCCAGCCCGGCATGTCTGCCATTGGCAAGAGCCTGGCCAAGGGCCTGGACATCACCTACCGGACACGGGCGAAAAGCATTTCCAGGCAGGATGAGAAATTTATCGTGCGCACTGAGGCTGCCGAGGGCGACGGGCCGGTTTACCGTGCATCTCGCGTGGTCGCAGCCATGCCTTCTCCCCAGGCGCTTGATCTGCTCGAGCCGCTTGATCCGGTCTTTGCCCAATTGCGCAATGTCAGCATGGCGCCGTGCTGGTCCGCCATGCTGGCATTTGACGGCCCTCCGGCACAGGTCCCGGATCTGATCCGGGGACAGGATGGCGACACGCTAGCGCTGATTGCACGCAATGGCTCGAAACCGAACCGGACCGGCGAAACCTTTGTGCTTCACGCAACACCGCAATGGAGCCGGAAACACCTCGAAGCCGGGCGCGATACGGTCAAGGCGGCGATGCTTGAGGCAATGCGGCGCCAAACTGGATTTGGTCAGGATCTGCCTGAACCGATCCATTGCGAGGTTCATCGCTGGCTTTACGCGCTGGTGGAAAAGCCGCTGGACCAACCCTTTCTCGGCAACGCGCAGAACACCCTGTTTGCCTGTGGCGACTGGTGCATCGGCGGCCGTGCCGAGGTGGCGCACCAGTCCGGTGAAGCTCTGGCCCATCACATCATCTCCTTGTGAGTGGCATAAGCTGCGCGAAACGCCTATATGGGGGTCAAACACACCTTCCTGACAGAGAGATCCGATGAGCGAAGCGCCCGTTACCACCCCTGTGGCTCCCATCCCCGTGACCGTCCTGACCGGCTATCTCGGTGCCGGCAAGACCACCCTGCTCAACCGCATACTCTCCGAGCAGCACGGCAAGCGCTATGCCGTCATCGTCAATGAATTTGGCGAGATCGGCATCGACAATGATCTGATCGTCGAATCCGACGAGGAAATCTACGAGATGAACAATGGCTGCGTCTGCTGCACCGTGCGCGGCGACCTGATCCGCGTGGTCGAAGGCCTGATGCGCCGTCCCGGCCGCTTTGATGCCATCATCGTCGAGACCACCGGCCTGGCCGACCCCGTTCCCGTCGCCCAGACATTCTTCATGGATGACGACGTCCGCGCCAAGACCAGGCTCGACGCCGTCGTGGCTCTTGTAGACGCACGGCATCTGCCCGCACGCCTCAAGGACAGCCGCGAGGCCGAGGATCAGATCGCCTTTGCCGATGTTGTGGTTTTGAACAAGACCGACTTGGTCACCCCCGAAGAGCTCGACGCTGTCGAACGTACCGTGCGCGCGATCAACCCGTCAGCCCGCATTCACCGCACCGAGCGCGCCGCAGTCCCCCTTGATGCCGTGCTCGACCGCGGCGCCTTCGATCTCAGCCGTGCGCTCGACAACGATCCGCATTTCCTTGATCACGGCCACCCGGACCACGCCTGCGGCCCCGATTGCGACCATGATCACGATCACGAGCATCACCACCTCGGGCACGATCATGATCACGACCACTATGGCCACGCGCACCATGATCATGCTGCTCCAGCCGACATTCACGATCTCACCATCAAGTCGATCTCCCTGCGCGCAGGCCCGCTCAACCCGAAGCGCTTCTTCCCCTGGATCGAGAAGATCACCCAGCTGGAAGGTCCCAATATCCTCCGCCTCAAGGGCATCATCGCCTTCGAGGACGATGCCGATCGCTACGTGATCCAGGGCGTGCACATGATTGTCGAAGGCGATCATCAGCGGGCATGGAAGCAAGACGAGAAGCGCGAAAGCCGCCTCGTCTTCATCGGCCGCGACCTCGACCGCGAGAAACTAGAGCGCACCTTCCTGGCCTGCCAGGCCTGAGGGAGCGACGATCATGCCGACAGTTGCGCCGATTGATCTCGACGACCATTGCCTTGCAACCGCGTTCCTGGGTGACGTTCCGGTGTTCGCGCTGGCATCGGGCCAGGTGGTCCGCCTTGACCACGGAACCCACCGCCATGAACTTCACGACGGGCTGCTTGCCACCGCTCTGACCTGGGACGGCCAGGGCCTGGTCACCGGTGGTGAGGACGGCAAGGTGATGCGGCTCAATGCGGATGGTAGCGAGACCACGCTCCGCGGCCCGGCCCGCAAATGGGTAAGCGTCGTCGCAGCCGGTCCGCAGAACGCTGTGGCCTTTGCCGATGGCAAGACGGCAACGGTGCTGCTCGCCGACAAGACCGAGAAAACCTTCGAGGAAGCCCGCACAATAGAAGGCCTTGCCTTCGCCCCCAAGGGTCTGCGGCTGGCGATGGCGCGCTACAACGGCGTCTCCCTGGCCTTTGTCCACGGCAGCGCCCCGGCGCTCGATTTCGAATGGAAGGGCGCCCACAACCAGGTCACCTTCAGCCCCGACGGCCGTTTTCTCGTGACATCCATGCAGGAAAATGCGCTGCACGGCTGGAAACTCGACGGCAAGCCCGGGGCCGAACAGCGTCACATGCGGATGACCGGCTATCCGGCCAAGGTGAAGTCCCTGTCCTGGTCCAGCAAGGGCAAATGGCTCGCATCATCCGGAGCCCCGTCGGCCATCGTCTGGCCGTTCTCGGCCAAGGACGGCCCGATGGGCAAGGCCCCGCTGGAGTTGGGACAACGCGCAGACACCATGGTCACCTGCGTGGCCTGTCACCCGACCGAGGATCTGGTCGCCATCGGCTTTGGCGACGGCATGGTGCTGGCCGTCCGGATCGCAGACAGCAAGGAGGCCCTGCTGCGCCGCCCGGGGCAAGGGCCGATTACCGCCATGGCCTGGAACAAGCCAGGCCGCCTGCTCGCGTTCGGTTCGCAAGCAGGCGACTGTGGTGTTGTCGACATAGCCGGCTGACGACTGCCCCGGTCAAGACCAGGACAGTTCCAGTTGCGGGCGACCGTTTGAGGTCCGCGCATGGCTGACGCCATCCTTGCCGACAAGGCCATTCACCCTTTTGCGGAATGACGAAAAGCTGTCGAAGGTGACAACATCGACCGCTTCATCAAGGTCCAGCGACACCCGGAAGTTTCCCGGCGACGAAGTGATCGCCTGGATGCCGACCACCCGGGCCGTAAATGGTTGTCCGAGATAGGCTCCGGTCACGCGGGCACCCGGTGCAAGGCTTTCAAGTCCTGGCCGGTTGCCAAGTGCGGCATGCAGCGTGTTCCAGTCGTTGAACCCGTGTTGCGCGGCAATCAATTCCAGCGCTTTGGAATGTCCGACGGTTTCGCCGCCGGCTTGCAGCCGGGTTCTCAGGCGTTTGGCCTGGTCTTTCAGTGTGCTCAGATTTGGCAATGGCGTGGGGTCACGCATGGCAGTTCTCCTGTCATGACATGCTGTGTTCGAGGGGTGTCCGCATTCCACCGTCTGGCATGTCATCGAAAAGGTGACTGCTCGAAAGCTGGAGACTTCACCAGGGCGTAACGCCTGCGGACGGCCGGGGCTCCAGACCCGAAGCCGCTCAGATAGGGACGTTGAAGCCCCTTGTCAATCTCGCAGGCTGCACGCGGCCCGCACGAGTGGGTGACGACACCCTCCAGCGTGGCATAACACTGTCGCCCCGACGCTTGAGCACACGCCCTGGCTCTGTCTGCATCGCAGCGGGATCAGGCAACCCGGCTTAGCGGCGCATCCTTCTGGCGCAAGTCATCCGGGCGAAGGCTGCGCCGACCGGTTGCGACCAGCAGGCCTGAGAGTCCTGAGAGATAACCCTCACTCAATTCGAGCCCAAGCAGTCGGTTCCGCTCCACCGGACCGGGCATCATCAGACCGGCTGTGGCCTCGGTCGAAAACCCGAACCGCTGGTAAAAGGGCGCGTCGCCGACAAGAATGATGCCGCCGTGCCCCATTTGGCCGGCCCGCGCAATGGCGTGGCGCATCAGCGCCGAGCCGATACCCTGCCCTGCTGTCGCCGCCTCTACTGCCAGCGGTCCGAGCAGCAGCAACAACTTTCCAGCCACTGCGACATCCCACAGCCGGACGCTGCCGAGCAACTCGCCTTCACGGCCTCTTGCGATGAACGAGAGACCGGGCGACGCCAGCTTGCCGCGGCGAAGCTTCTCCGAGCTCTTGCGCCGGCGTCCCGGCCCCATCACACGATCAAGCAGCGCCTCGCGCGCAAATGCGTCGGAGGCGGCTTCATCTTCGATGATGAAACAAGGGGCTGGGGTGTAAGTCAGTTCGGACGACATCGGCGGATCCTCGACCACGGCATTGACGAAAACGGTACGCGGCAACACCCCGCACGCAGGGTGAGGGGAAAACGTCTGATCTGAACGGAGGTTCCGTTCAGATCACGTAGGATCGGAGAGGTTCGATGCCGTTGAAGGCGACGGACGAATAGGTCGACGTATAGGCCCCCGTGCCTTCGATCAGAACCTCGTCTCCGATTGTCAGCGAAACCGGCATCGGATAGGGCGTCTTCTCATAGAGCACATCTGCGGAATCGCAGGTGGGACCGGCCAGCACGCAAGGCTCCACCGCATCCCCGTCACGCGCAGTGACGATCGAGTAGCGGATCGCCTCGTCCATGGTTTCGGCCAGACCGCCGAACTTGCCGATATCGAGGAACACCCAACGCACTTCGTCCTCATCCGACTTGCGCGAGACCAGAACCACTTCAGCCTTGATGGCGCCGGCATTGCCGACCATGCCGCGGCCCGGTTCGATGATGGTTTCGGGAAGCTGGTTGCCGAAATGCTTGCGCAGCGATGCATAGATCGCCTGGCCATAGACCTGGGCGGTCGGGATATCCTTGAGGTAACGGGTCGGGAAACCACCGCCCATATTGACCATCTTGAGATGGATGCCCTGCTGCGCCAGCTTGTCGAACACGCGTTTCGCGTCCCCCAGGGCCGAGTCCCAGGCCTCGGGGTTGGTCATCTGCGAACCGACATGAAACGACACCCCGTGCGACACCAGCCCCAGCTGGTGGGCATAGACGAGTACATCGACCGCCATCTGCGGCACGCAGCCGAACTTGCGCGACAGCGGCCACTCGGCGCCTTCGCCGTCGGTCAGAACGCGGCAGAACACCCGTGCGCCGGGAGCGGCGCGGGCGACCTTTTCCACTTCCTCATGGCTGTCGACAGCAAACAGCGAAACGCCGAGCGCATGGGCGCGGGCAATGTCGCGTTCTTTCTTGATGGTGTTGCCGTAGGACACGCGAGAAGCCGTCGCGCCCGCTTTGATCGCCATCTCGATTTCGGCGACGGACGCGCAATCGAAGTTGGAGCCGAGATTGGCCAGCAGCCGCAGGATTTCCGGTGCCGGATTTGCCTTCACCGCGTAGAAGACCGCGCTGTCAGGCAGCGCCTTGCGGAACGACTGGAAATTGTCGCGCACCACGTCGAGATCGACCACCAGGCAAGGGCCATCGGGGCGTCGGGTGCGGATGAAATCGAGGATGCGCGCAGTCGTCATCGGGTGCTCCGTTCCAGGCCCGGTATCAGGGCCAAATTCAGACAGAGCATCGTACGGTCACCTCCCCGTTCCGGCCTTTGGAGGCGCCGGAAGGCTGTGTGAACGCTTGATGCGTTTATGGACCACGCCGTGATCGGGCGATGATCCGCTCAGTCTGCCTTGGATTGGTTGGAGAACCCGACCGCACTTCCGGCAATGAAGGTGTGCCTCTTCAGTAACCCCGGCTGTTGGAAAGCCGGCAGACACCAGAAAGGCCCGCACCGTCGTTGCTTCAAGATGTCCTCGCTCAACCGGTTGGCCGGAGAAACGACTGGAGGGGTTAGTTCCAGGTACCTTACCGATTCCTCACCATTCGAGGGTCGGCGGACACCCACAGGCACGTGCGACTTTGGGCAAACGCGATTTAGGATTTTCGCCTGTCGCAATCAAGTGATTTCTTCATCTGGACTTGAAAAACACTAATCCTGAACGAATATCACGTAATCGTTCGAACAAAGATGACAGTGCCGTGGTCCTCAGCAGACCGGCGCGAACCTGAAGGACCTGCCCCAGATGGATACATTGACCCGGATTCGCGCCTTCATCGATGTGGTTGAGGCGGAGGGTTTTTCGGCGGCCGCGCGAAAGGTCGGCCGTTCCAAGGCGCTGCTGTCAAAATATGTCCGCGAGCTCGAAGACGATCTCGGTGCGTTGCTTCTCAACCGCACCACGCGGCAGTTTTCGCTGACCGAAGCAGGACACATCTATTTCCGCACCGCCTCCGATATTCTCAAGGAGATCGACAATCTCGCGGATCTTGTCCGCGAGGGCGCGACCGATCTCAAGGGCCGGATCCGGGTTTCGGCGCCCCGCACATTCGCCGATGCCGCGATTGGCCGTTCACTGATCGATTTTGCGGCCTCACACCCGGAAATCACGCTCGAGATCATTTCCGATGACCGCTTCGTCGACCTCGTCGAAGAAGGTTATGACGTGGCCATCCGCATCACCAAGCTCGAGGACTCCGGCCTGATTGCCCGCAAGCTTTCGGCATTCGGGCTGATCGCCTGCGCCTCGCCGGAGTTTCTCGAAAAGAACGGTCCGATCACCCACCCCTCGCAGCTCGCCGACATCCCCTGCATCATCGACACCAATGGCCGCTTCCTCAACAACTGGCGCTTCGAGGCCAGGGACGGAACCGCGATCAGTGTCTCGGTACATGGCCGGCTTGAGGTCAACAGCCCGCTCACGGCCATGCGCGCAGCCGAGGCCGGTCTTGGCGTGGCCGTCCTTCCCGACTTCATTTTCAAGGAACGCCAGCCGAGCGGCACACTTGTGCCAATTCTCGAAGAGTTTTCATCGACGGATCGCGGAATCTACGCCATTTACCCGCATCGCCGCTATCTTCCGGCGAAAGTTCGCGCGTTTGTCGACTACCTGAACCAGTGGTTCAAGACGGCGCAGTGACATCAATGGAGGCACAATTTTCCCGGTGCCGAAATTTGGTCCATATTCAGTGCAAAGCAACCTCAGCGGACAAAGCAGGCGGAGCGGCAATTCATGAATATTGACAGGATCGGGCGACTTCGAGTTCTGGCCTTGCTGGCAGGCTTCCTGCTACCCGCCGCCGCATCTGCTCACCCCCACGTCTTTGCCGAAGCCCGTCTCGAGATTGAAACCTCGGCCGACGGCCATGTCATTGAATTGCGGAATGTCTGGCGCTTCGATGAGGTCTTTTCCTCGAGCGTCATTCTGGATTTTGACGAGAATTCCGACCTGGTGCTGGACCCGGCCGAACTCGCCAATATCAGCGAAATGGTCACCCAGTCGCTTGCAGAATTCGACTACTATGTCAGCATCACCGCCAACGGAAAAGACATCGGCATTTCGCTGCCCCAAAACATCAACGTCGACTACCAGGATGGTCAGTTGCTGATGTTCTTTGCTGTCGTGCCCGACCAGCAACTTGTTCTCGATGGCAAGATCGCCGTCGGCGTGTTCGACCCGACCATGTATGCGGCGATCGATTTCATCAATGACGAAGACATGATGGTAACCGGTGGCTCCGCAACGCGCTGCGCCAACACCGTGGTGCGCCCCGATCCCGACGAGATCATCGCTCAGAACCAGGCGTCTCTGACAGAAGCCTTTTTTGAAACCACCGGCAGCGGCGACCTGTCGAAACTGCTTGCCACCCGGCTGGAGCTCGAATGCTCTTGACCAGCTCTGCTCGCCGGCTTGTAGCAGCAGCCTTTGTCCTGAGCCTGGCTGCAAGTGCGGCTCATGCGCAATCGTCTCTGGGCATCGGTTCAGCCGAACCGGCGATCTCGCCGACCGGCTTCGGTGGATCTTTCCTCTACTGGATCAACCAGCAGCAGCAGGCATTCTACCGCGCATTGACCGGAGCGCTCAAAGCCATGCGCTCCGACCCCTGGCAGATGTGGGGACTGGTCAGCCTGTCATTCCTCTACGGCGTGTTTCATGCCGCGGGACCCGGCCATGGCAAGGCGGTGATATCGTCCTACATGATCGCCAACGAAGTGGCGCTCAAGCGTGGCGTGGTCCTCGCCCTGTTCTCGTCAATGCTGCAGGCCCTTACGGCGATCACAGTGGTTGGTGTCGCCTATTACCTGCTGCGAGGCCTCTCGGTTTCCATGACCCAGGCCACCCATTTCATGGAAGTGGCAAGCTATGCCTTGATAGCCGCTTTCGGCCTCTGGCTTCTCAGCCGCAAGCTGCTCTCGCTGCGCCCCGCTCCGGCGTTGGGTGGCCCGGCGTTGGGTGGTATTCCATTGCAGACCGCCCACGCGCATGGTGACCATCATCATCACGATCATCATGGCCATGACCACCACCATCATGATCACCACCGTCATGCGCACGCCGAGGGTGAGGTTTGCGCCACTTGCGGCCACGCCCATGTGCCGGATCCCAAGCTGATATCCGGTCAGGATTTCAGTGTCCGCGAAGCCTGGGCCGCGGTTGTTGCCGTCGGGTTGAGACCCTGCTCAGGCGCACTCATCGTGCTCACCTTCTCGATGCTGAACGGGCTCTGGATGGCAGGCATCGTTTCTGCTTTCGCCATGGCGCTTGGCACGGCCATCACGGTCTCCGCACTGGCGACGCTTGCGGTCATGGCCAAGGGCGCAGCTGTCCGGCTGGCCGGGGCATCCATGGGCGGCACTGTCGGTACAGCTATCGAAATACTGGGTGCTGCGATGGTATTTGCACTCGGAGCGCTGTTGCTCGCGGCTTCGCTGCAGGCCTGAAACTTACTCGGGTTTGTCTCCAGGCTGACGCCGGCTCCTGCCGCGCAGCCAGAACACCGCGAAGAACGCCAGCACGAAAAACGCCGCCAGGGCATAGGACAGCCACGGCGAGATCTCCGACAGCGACATCATCATGGCCGGCATGAAATAAAACACCAGCCCGGTCACCCCGAGAATGACCGCCGCGGCAATCGCGGAAGAGCGGTTTGATGAGGTCGGTTCGCTCATGGGCGTTGTCCTTTGCAATCGGCGTTTACGCACCAGATAAGCTTTTTCACGGTCACTGCAACACCCCCGAACCTGTACAGCCCTCTGAGGGCCAACACATCCACTGTTCAAACAGCCTCAAATGGCCGGCCCATCCGCAGACATGTGAATGACCAGACGCCCGGGCTGCTTCTCTTCACGGTCGACCGAAAATCCCATTCTCCTGTACCAGGAAAGGGCAGGATTGAGACCGTTGGTGATCAATCCGAGGCGTGTCTTGCCGAGTTCACGTGCCCGCTCGAACGTGGCCTCGAGCAGCACGCGCCCCCGGCCCGACCCTGCAGCCTCGGGCGCTGTGGCGATCGATTCCAGAAACAGCTCCTGGTCGAGAACCCGCAGGATCAGAACCCCGGTGAGAACGCCGCCGCTTTCATCAAACCAGACCTCACACTGTTCAAGAATCGCGGCATAGTCCCATTCCAGCGGAATTGCGCGTGCGCCGACCGTGGCTTCCGTGCGCGCATAGGCTGTCCGCTGGAAGTCTTCCAGTCGCGCGCGCTCAGCGGACGAGGCTCGCCGCAACCCCCTCATCCCTGCGCGTCCCTGACCTCTTCCAGACGCCTTTTCTGGCGGCCGTCGAGCTCAAAATTCGATGGATCGAGCCATGCCTCAAAAGCCTGTTTCAACGCAGGCCACTCGCCGTCGATCATCGAGAACCAGGCAGTATCCCGATTGCCACCCTTGGAGACGATGTGCTGCCGGAAGACGCCTTCAAACTGAAACCCGAGGCGCGTGGCGGTGATCTTGGAGGCCCCGTTCTCGTTGTGGCATTTCCACTCGTAGCGGCGGTAATCTAGCGTATCGAAGACATGCCGCGCCATATGGTAATGCGCCTCTGTCGACATCGGCGAACGCTTCATCGCAGCACCATGAGCCACCGCGCCGACCTCGACAACGCCATTCGCCGGATCCGGCCGCATCAGCGTTGCCATGCCGACGATATCACCGGTAACACGGCTGCGGAAGACGCAAGTCACGCTGCCCTGTGCTTCCTGGGCATGATCCAGCCAGTCGCAAAACTCCGATGAGCTCTCGTAGGGGCCATTTGGAAAATAGCGGATCAGGTCACTGACGCCTGCCCCGCCCAGCGCATTCCACAATGTCGTTTCATGGACCTCGCGCTGATATGGCTCGATCATCACATACCGCCCGGTTGCAGAGAAACCCTGCGGCGCAGATCGCCCTGTCCATTTGCTCAAATCACGCATTTCATCACCAGAATTGAATTTCGCGCCGGGATAGGACATGAGTTGACCGGACAAGACAACACCGCCGCGAGGAAATTCCGATGATCCACCCAGTTGCAGCCTTCGATCGCATCGGCGAGGAAAATGCCTTCGCGGTACTCGCGCGCGCCACCGAGCTCGCCAACCAGGGCCGCGACATCATCAACCTCGGCATCGGCCAGCCGGATTTCAAAACCCCGGAGCACATTGTCGAGGCCGCGGTGAAGGCCCTTCGCGAGGGTCATCACGGCTACACCCCTGCCAACGGCCTGTTGCAGACCCGCGAAGCCGTCTGCCGCAGAACCCTTTCCATGACAGGCATGGAGGTATCTCCCGACAGCGTTATGATCATGCCCGGCGGCAAGCCCACCATGTATGCCGCGATCCGGATGCTCGGCGAACCCGGTGTCGACATCCTCTATCCCGACCCTGGCTTTCCGATCTACCGCTCGATGATCGAGCATGTCGGCGCCAACCCGATTCCCGTACCGATGCGCGAGGAAAACGGTTTTGCCTTTTCAGCCGAAGAAACCCTCGCGCTGATCACCCCGCAGACCCGGCTGCTGATCCTCAACTCGCCGGCCAACCCGACTGGCGGGGTCACCCCCAAGGCCGAAATCGACAAGCTCGTCGCCGGGCTGGCCGATCATCCGCAGGTCGTTATCATGTCCGACGAGATCTACGACGTGATGACCTATGACGGAGAAAAACACACATCACTGCTGACCTATCCAGAGATCCGCGACCGGCTGATCGTGCTCAATGGCTGGTCCAAGACCTGGGCCATGACCGGCTGGCGCATGGGCTGGTCGATCTGGCCCAACAGCCTGATCGGCTATGTCCGCAAGCTCGCGGTCAATTGCTGGTCCTGCGTCAACGCCCCGTCGCAATTCGCCGGCATCGCCGCGATTGACGGCCCACAGGATGCGGTTGACGAGATGCTCACCGCCTTCGACCGCCGTCGCCGGCTGGTCACCGATCTTCTCAATGAACTGCCCGGCGTGTCCTGCATTCTGCCCAAGGGCGCGTTCTACGCCTTCCCCAACATCTCGCAGACCAACTGGAAAGCCAAGAAACTCGCCAGTGCATTGCTTGAAGAGGCAGGTGTGGCGCTGATCGGCGGTCCGGATTTCGGTGTGCTTGGCGAAGGCTATATCCGCGTATCCTGCGCCAACTCCGACGAGAACATCACCAACGCCATCGCGCGGGTCGGAGATTTTCTGGCGGAGAGCTGAACAGAAAAAGGGCGGCTTGCGCCGCCCTCATCCGTCATGCCGTTCTTGGGAGGAGTGAAGTGGCATGTCTTATGATCAGGGTGCGCCCCAAAAGTTAACGAGATCTGAAGACGAACTGGCGTGATTTGACCCGTTGCCGCACAAAACGGCAGGAAAATGCCTATTCAACCTGCCGGCCGAAAGATCGGGAAGCTCAGAGCCTCCTGGCCAGCAACCCAACGCCGGCAATTCCGAATGCCAAAGCGAACGCACCCTCGAACCATCGCTTGAGGCGCAGATAGACCTCAACGATGCGTCCATTGGAAAACAGCAGCGCATAGGCCGTGAAGATGCATATGCTCTGCAGACCAACCGCAACCACCACCGAGGCGATCTGCAGTGGAGACGCGGAAACCGGTACCCCGACCGAGAACAGGGCGCCGAAAAACAGGATCGCCTTGGGGTTGGTCAGATGCATTGCAAGCCCCTTTCCATAGGCCGCCCGATAGCTTCTGGCTGACACCGATCGCAGTTGCGCGGTCCCCGGCGTCAGGGCGCTGCGAGCACTTTTCCAGGCCAGGAAAAGCAAGTACCCGGCGCCAAGATATCTCAGCAATTCAAAGGTCCAGGCATTGGCTTGCATCACGGCGCCAAGCCCGAGCGCCGCTGCAATTGACCAGCTCCAGGACCCGCAAACGATACCAGACACCAGCGCCAGGGCCTGTGCCCGTCCCTGCGCCATCGCTGTCCCCGCGATGGCCAGTGTCGAAGGCCCGGCGCTTGCCGTGGCTATGAAGGCCGCCGCCAGGATGAGTGGGAAATTGATATCGTGCATCATTCAGACAGCATGGCACCGGCTCCAAGGCTGCACAACGGCCGGTTCCATGACTTTTTTGACGCCATCCATCAGTTGGCGTGATCAACCACCTGTCCTCGAATCGAGCGGCGATCAGCACCCGGGCAAAAAAAGGGGCGCTTGCGCGCCCCGGTAAATTTGAGTTTGGGTGTTTTTGTTTGAGGCCCCCAAATACCTATCTGGTCACGATCTCCGGGCCCATCAGGCTGTAGGGCAGCCAGGTCGACAGCCCCGGCACATAGGTCACGAGGATGAGGAACAGGAACAGCACCGCCACGAACGGCAGTGCCGCGCGCACCACCTGTACCAGGCTCATCCCGGTAATCCCGGAAGTCACGAACAGGTTGAGCCCGATCGGCGGCGTGATCATGCCGATCTCCATATTGACCACCATGATGATGCCCAGGTGCACCGGGTCGACGCCAAGCTCCATGGCGATCGGAAACACCACCGGAGCCACGATCAGCAGCAGGCCGGATGGCTCCATGAACTGTCCGCCGATCAGCAGCAGGATGTTGACCGCAATCAGGAAGGTGAACCAGGTGAAGCCGTAGCCGAGCATCAGGTCGGTGATGGCATCGGGAATCCGTTCCGACGTCAGCACATGCGCAAACAGCAGCGCATTGACGATGATGAACATCAGCATGATGGTGGTCTTCGATGCGTCCACCATCACCTTGCGGGTGTCTTCGTTGAAGAACGCCTTGCCGAAATTGCGGCCCATCAGCGACAGGTTGCGGCCCCACACCGGAAGCCCGGCAATCACCGCGCCGGGAACCCCGGCAAGGCCCTTGTCGCCGCGCCAAGCCGTGTAGGCAACCAGAATGACAGCCGCGATCGCAAGCCCGAGATTGGACCGGCCGGCAAAAGTGATTGTCTCGGAGTCATTGGTGGCGAAGAATGACAGGATCATCCAGACGAAATAGAACGCCACCGCATAGACCACGCCGGAGAACCCCGCACGGGCGCTGCGTGAATCGGTTTCGCTGACCCAGGCAACCCCCGCCATCGGTCCCATGTCGCGGTAGATGAAGATCGCGATGAAGAACGAGTAGACCGCGGCCACCGCAGCGGCTTCCGTGGGCGTAAAGACGCCGCCGTAAATCCCGCCGATGATGATGATGATCAGGAACAGGCCCCAGCCGGCTTCCTTGCCGCCGGCAACGATCTCGCCAAATCCGCGCCACGGTTCCGAAGGAAGCCCCTTGATCCGCGCCACGATGTAAATCGCGATCATCAGCATCAGGCCTGCAACCACGCCGGGGATCACGCCGGCCAGGAACATCCGGCCGACAGACACATCAGTCGCCGCCGCATAGACCACCATGACGATGGAAGGCGGAATGAGAATGCCGAGCGTTCCGGCATTGGCGATGATGCCGGCCGCAAATTCCTTCGAGTAACCGACCTGGCGCATGCCGGCGATGGCAATGGTGCCGATGGCGACCACGGTGGCCGGCGACGACCCGGACAACGCCGCAAACAACATGCAGGCAAGCACGCTGGCCATGGCCAGGCCGCCGCGGAAGTGCCCGACCGTCGCAATCGCAAACCGGATGATGCGCTTGGCCACGCCACCGGTCGACATGAAGGCCGAGGCCAGCACGAAGAACGGAATCGCCAGCAGGGTGTAGTTCTGCGAGGCCGTGAACAGCTGGATCGCGACCGACGACATCGAGTCATTGGAGAAGAACGCGATCAGGATGATCGACGACAGCCCTAACGAGACCGCCACCGGCACGCCGACAAACAACAGCCCGAGAACGAGCACGAAGAGGATTGCGGTTTCCATGGCGGATCAGTCCTTCAACACGTTGCGGTTTTCGGCAACGAGGTCTTCCGCCTCATGCCCGGCAATCACCAGTTCACGCTCGCCGCGCCAGATCGCCACGACCGCCTGCAGCGCGCGAAAACCGAAAAGGCCCAGTCCGATGGGGAGAATGAGATAGGCGATCCAGCGCTGCACCCGCTCTTTCAGGCCAAACGTGTCCTGCATCCATTCCGGATAGCGCAAATCATCAAGCCCGATACCGATCTGGTAGAATTTGGCCCAGTAGACCATCGCGCCGCCGCTTGTATCTGCGCCGAATATTCCGAGCCATGCAGACTCGATCAGGATCGCCGCATAGAGAAAGGCGCAGACAGCGCCAAAAATTGCAAAGAACCGGAACACCGGCTTGGGAAACAGCCGCAGCAGCGCATCGACGCCCAGATGCATGCCCTGCTTGAGACCGTAGCTCATGCCGAACAGGATCATCCAGGCAAACAGGATCCGGGTCAGTTCGAGCGCGCCGGTCCAGCCGCTGTTGAACCCGTAGCGCGCGATCACCTGAGTGAACGACACGAAGGTGATCAGCGCCAGCAACACGGCGAGCACGTTTTCCTCGAACCGTGTCACGGCCTCCGGATTGCGGCGTTCCGCCACCCAGAACAGCACGATCACCGTGCCCATGATGAGATAAGGCAAGTAGATATTCATCGCGGCCCCCAGCTGCCGGATCCCGCCGGCATCATAAAGTGCGGACCCGGGAGAGCTCCCCCGGATCCGCTGTGCAACAAGGTTCAGCCTAGTTCGAGGCGACTGCGGCGTCGATCAGGTCTGTGCCGATATCGCCTTCGAACTTGGTCCAGACCGGCTTCATGGTATCGACCCAGGCCTTGCGCTGCTCGGCATCGAGTTCGCGGATCGTGCCGCCCGCGTCGAGAATGTTCTGGCGGTTCGCAGCTTCCTTGGCGGCAACCGAAGCGTTGGCTTCGATCGTCACTTCGTTGGTGATCTTGACGAACTGCTCGCGGAAATCATCATCGAGGCTGTTGAGCCATTCGGTCGAGGTCACAAGCAGGTAGGCCAGCAGCTGGTGGTTGGTTTCCGTCACGCCGTCCTGCACTTCGAAGAACTTCTGCGTGTAGATGTTCGACCAGGAATTCTCCTGACCGTCGACAACGCCGGTCTGCAGCGCGCCATAGACTTCCTTGAACGCCAGCTTCTGCGCCGAACCGCCCATGGCTTCGATCATCGCCACGGCAACGTCGGAGGTCTGAACGCGGAACTTGAGGCCGTCGGCATCGGAAGGTGTCAGCAGCGGCTTGTTGGCCGAAAACTGCTTCAGGCCCGAGGACCAGTAGCCCAGACCGGTGTAGCCCACATCTTCCATCACGGTCAGCAGGCCCTTGCCGGCTTCTGACTGGGTGAAGGTGTCAACGGCCTTGAGGCTCGAGAACAGGAACGGCAGGTCAAACAGACGGTACTTGAGCGTGTAGGCTTCGAACTTCGAAAGCGAAGGCGCTGCCAGCTGGACGTCGCCGAGCAGCAGGGCTTCGAGAACCTTGTCGTCATCAAACAGCGTCGAGTTGGCGAACACTTCCATGCAGGCCTTGCCGTTCATTTCCTCATTGACCCGTACGGCCAGCAGGGTGGCGGCATCGCCCTTGGGGTGACCGGTCGCAGCCACGACGTGGCTGAACTTGATAACCATTTCGCCATCGTCGCAATTGGCCGAAGCGGCATTTGCGGTGAAAAGCAGGGCGGCGGCTGAAACGGCGCCGAGAAGAAGCTTTTTCATGAGATATCCTCCACTGGGGCAACATGCCCGAAAATTGTCAAGCGAAGCGCAGACCGGAGGACAAGGGAAAGGCCGGACATTCACCCGGGTCCTCCCAGCGACGTCCTCCCGTCCATCGCGTTCAACCCAACAGGAGCAATCCCTGTGCCACGTGGTCAGAATTGCTCAAGGCTGCCAGAATAGCTGAAAAACGGCCTGAATGACACCGAAGCTCGCCTAGACGGCGGGCTGTCAGGCACTCAGATGGGCGCCGCGCGACCCGCCCGGGCTCACTGATGGGTCGCCTACGACCCATCCCCTTCTGTGTCGGAAGACACGCCCAGGCGGCGCATTTTCTCATACAAGCCCTTGCGGGAGATGCCGAGGCTCTCATAGGTCGGCTTCAGAGCCCCGCCATTGCGCTTGATCTCCGCCGTGATTACCGCCCGTTCAAACGCGTCCATCCGCTCGGACAGATTGCCGGTGCCGGTTTCCAGACCCGCACCCTGGTCGGAGCCGAACCCCGACCACATTCCCAGCACGAAACGGTCGGCCACGTTCCGCAATTCGCGCACATTGCCCGGCCAGTCATGCGCCAGCAGCCCCGCCTCGATCTGCGGCGTGACATCGGGAATCTCCCGGCGATAGCGGGCACGGGCTTCGCGCGCCAGGTGAAAGAACAGCAGCGGAATGTCATCGCGGCGCTCGCGCAACACCGGGATTTCGAGTGTGATCACGTTGAGCCGGTAATAGAGATCTGTCCGGAAGGAAGGATTGTTGATCAGGTCCGTCTTGGTCGCCGCCACGAAGCGCACATCAAGCGCCACCTGCCGGTTCGATCCCAGCCGTTCGATCGACCGCCCCTCGATCGCCCGCAGCAGCTTGGCTTGCATGTCGATCGGCATCGATTCAATTTCATCAAGGAAAACCGTGCCGCCATTGGCATGCTCGAGCTTGCCGATCCTGAGTTTCTGCGCTCCGGTGAAGGCGCCAGCCTCATGACCGAACAGCTCGGACTCAAAAATATCGGCCGGCAGCGCCGCGCAGTTGATGGCCACGAAATTGCCCTTTGAACGCGACCCGAAATCGTGAAGCGCCCTTGCCACAACTTCCTTGCCCGTCCCGGTTTCGCCGGTGATCAGAACATCCGCATCGGTATCGGCGACGGCAGAGATCTGCGCCCTGAGCCGCTGGATTGCCGGGTTGCGGCCAACCAGTCTGGAGGAGAGATCATTGCTGCCTTCAAGCGCATTGCGCAGCGAGCGGTTTTCCAAGACCAGCCGTCGCTTCTCCAGCGCGCGCTCGACGACCGAGAACAAGCGGTTTGCGGCAAACGGCTTCTCGATGAAATCATAGGCCCCGGCGCGCATCGCCTCCACCGCCATCTGCACGTCGCCATGCCCGGTGATCAGCACCACCGGCAGGGTCGGGTCGATGCCGAGGATCCGGCGCATCAGCGTCAATCCATCCATGCCCGGCATGCGGATATCGGACACGATGACACCGTAAAGGCTGCGCAAGGGCAGATCCGCGATGTCTTCCGCACCGGTGTGGCAGGTTACACTCAGCCCCTCCAGCTCCAGCGACTGCTTGAGCGCATGGCGAAGATCTTCATCATCATCGACCAGGTGGACCACCCGGTCCTGCGGCCTCAGCGCTGAAGAAGTGTCGTCCAAGAACCGGTTCCTTCCCTCGGTGTCACTGCAGAGCCTGAAATCATGAAGCTGACGCCTTGTCCAGCATCATACAGTGGCCCCTTCCGATCTCAGGGCGGATTCTCCTGCGCCGTCTGCATGTCCAGGTTCAGCAGCCTGCAGAATGATGGTGAAGCAGGCGCCACCTTCCGCCTGGTTTGTGACCATGATCGTGCCGCCAAAATCCCGGATGATATTGTCGACGATGGAAAGGCCTATGCCGATGCCGTCGCCGACCCCCTTGGTGGTGAAAAACGGCTCGAACACTTTCGGCAACAGCTCGGGCTTGATCCCGGGACCATTGTCGACCACGGTGACGACAACCCGGTCACCTTGCCGTCGCGCGTCGATCCCGATCCGCGCATCGGTCTGTCCCGACAAGGCATCGATGGCGTTGTTGACCAGATTGACAAACACCTGCCCGAGCCTGATCCGCCCACCAATCACATGAAGACCGGAAACAGCCTCGCCAACGGTGATCGAGGCAATGCCTGCAGCGCGGGCGCGGGGGCGTGCCAGCAGCAACGCCTCGTCGACAATCGTGCCCAGCGGAACAGGGCCGATGGTCGCGCCGGGCTTGCGGGAGAACGACAGCAGGGTCCGCGACAGTTCCGCCATCCGGTCGACCAGGCCATTGATCCGCACGAGATTGCCTGACACTTCCGATGTCGCCCCGCGTTCGAGAAAACGGATGGCGTTGTCTGCATAGGACCGGATCGCAGCCAGCGGCTGATTGTACTCGTGGCTCAGGGCTGTCGACATCTGCCCCAGCGCCGCAAGCTTGGCAGTCTGGACCAGCTCGTCCTGCGTCTTGCGCAAGCGGTCTTCCGCCTCGCGGCGAACCTCGACTTCCTGGCTCAGCGACTGATTGGTGACCGAAAGTGCCCGCGTCCGGTCTCTGACCACGCGCTCAAGACGCAGAGCCGTCGCCCGGTCGGAGCGGGCCCTAATAAGCGCATCTTCATTGCGACGGAGTACGACAAGGGCAATCACGCCGAGCAGCAAGGCAGCCAGCGAGGCAATCGCCGCCGCATTGAGCCGTGCCGCTCCGACAGGGGCAGGATCAGCCAGGACGTGCAAATCCCACTCGAGCACCGGCAAACGGCGCACCAGGTCGATCCGCTCCTGATAGCGGCCATCGATGAGATAGTGGTCGGGACTGCCAGCCTGGCGCAGACCGGAAATCCGGTTGAGCCGCCAGTCAGCATCATTGGCCAGAAAAACCGTATCAGACGGGTCGGTGACGAAAATGCGCCGCGCCGATAACGCCCAGGCGGCTTCGACCCGGTAGAAATCGACATAGACGATGACGACACCAACGAATTTGCCTTCCCGCCGGACACCCGAGGAGAAGGCATAGGTTCGCTCGCCATCGCTATTCGACAGCGCCGCCCGTCCGAGACGCCCCTGCAATGCAACTGCGATGAGTCGCGGCAAGCCCTCCTCGCGTTCGGCAAAAGGGCCGCGCGCATTCGCCAGCAGCTCCCCGTCCGGAAAGAAAAACGCCACATCTCTGGCAGCAGACATACCCGCAATCGCCTCAGCCGTCCGGCGGGCGTCGACCGCTTGCGCGTTGCCCTCGGCATCCCGAACGAACAGCGCGCGGATCGATGATTGCTGCGACAGCAATGGTGGCAGCAAGCGGTATTTGTCGAGCACGCCCGACAGGATTTCGGTCTGCACCGACAGGGTTTCGCCGGCCTTCTGCATCACGTCCGACAGCGCCCGCTGCTTGGCGGCGCTGACCGACCACGCCACCACGATGGTCGAAAGGACAGCCCAGACGACAAACAGAGCGATTCTGGTCAGACGGAAGTGTTTCTCGATGGCAACGCGTGACTGCATCGCCGGACTTTAGTGCCGTTCATCTCAAAATGGAAAGGGTTTGAAGATGAACGGCGCTGGCCTCAGACCTTGGCCGCAGCCACCGTTGCTTCAATGTGATCCACCAGCGGATCCGCAAGTCCCAGCCGGCCTGCGAGCAGATCAAGGAAGCCGCGTTCTGCACGGCTGTCCGGCTCGATCGCAAGCCGTGCGGCGGTGAACATTTCCACCTTCTGCGCCTCACTCGAAGCAGCACCAATGATCGCATCCATGTCGACGGGTTTTGACAGCTCGTCATCCAGGAACGCCACCGCGTCTGCGCCTAGTCCCGACAGGGCCAGCTTGTCATGGATGCGCGCCCGCTCGGCATCATCCACATGACCATCGGCGCGCGCCGCGGCAATCATCACCCGGATCAGGGCAAGCGCGAAATCTCCGTTCACGGCTTCAGGCTCAGCGGAAAACTCGGAATCGGACGGCGGTGCAAGCAGGTCCGCATCCTGTGCGCCACCCGCATCATTCGGCGCCTTGCCGGCCTGGTAGTTCTTCCAGGCCTGATAGCCGAGCCCGGCGATCGCGGCCATGCCGCCAAGCTTCAGTGCCGATCCGCCAATGGCGCGCCCGGTGCCCGTCCCCAGCAGCACGGCGACAATCGCGCTCGCTGCAAGCGGGTTGTCCTTGGCCATCTGCGTGGCCTGGCCAGCCTTGTCGCGGATGCTGCCTTCGGTGCCTGGAATGTTGGAGCCGAGAAACTGGTCAAGCAGGGCTTTGGGATCAAACATGGCGACGGGGTCCTTGTCTTCCTGGGTGCGGCCACACAATCAGGCCACTTCCAGCTCAAGATAGGAAGCCCGGACCCCGCTTTCAAATGCGGTGCGGGTCATCCGGCACCGGCTGGTGACCGGCCAATACCCGTCACCAGTCCATGCTCAGCGGCGATAGCGCTTTTGGCGACGGCCTCAGGCCGACAGGCGAGAGGCTTCGGTTGCAAGCCGGGTAATGCCATCCCAGTCGCCGGCTTCCACCAGCGCGTTTGGCGCCACCCACGAACCGCCGACGCAAACCACATTGGGCAGCGACAGGTAGTCCCGCGCATTGTCAGGCGTGATCCCGCCGGTCGGGCAGAACTGCATCCCAGCCAGCGGCGAGGACAGAGACTTGAGATAGGCAGCACCACCCGCCTGTTCGGCCGGGAAGAACTTGAGAACCTTGTAGCCCTCTTCCTTCAGCGCCATCACTTCGCTCGGCGTTGCTGCACCCGGAAGCAGCGGAACCGACGATTTGCGCGCGACATCAAGCAATTCGAGCGTCGTGCCCGGGGACACGATGAACTGCGATCCGGCCTCGACGGCCTGGTGATACTGGCCCGCATTGAGCACGGTTCCCGCACCCGGGACTGCGCCTTCAACCTCGTCGGCCACCGCACGGATGGCCTGCAGCGCAACCGGCGTCCTCATCGTGATCTCGATTGCCTTGAGGCCGCCCGCCACCAGCGCCCGCGCCAGCGGCACGGCATGGGCCAGATCCTTGATGACAAGCACCGGCACCACCGGCTGGAGTTTGAGAATGGAAATGAGGGCCTCGGTTTTGTCGCCCATGGCGCTTGTCCTTTCGCGGCATCAACTGGAGCGCTCCGAATAGCCTTTCGCTCAGGAATTGTCCATGCTGCAGGGCCGCCCGCCCCTTACAGACCGATTGCCTGAGCTGCGCGAACGCGCTATTGCCGAACGCATGAAGACACCTGCAAAAACACCCGTTTCGAACCAGCCCGTGGTTGTCGCCGCGCTTTACCATTTTGCACGGCTCACCGGGCACGAGGAACTGCAGCCGCCGCTGGCTCGATTGTGCGAAGATCAGGGCGTCAAGGGCACCTTGCTGCTCGCCCGTGAAGGCATCAACGGAACCATCGCCGGCACGCGCGCAGCGATTGACGCGGTGCTGGACCATATCCGCGCAATTCCCGGCCTTGAGTCGTTGGAGCACAAGGAAAGCAGCGCCCACAAGATGCCGTTCCGGCGCATGAAGGTGCGCCTGAAGAAAGAAATCGTCACCATGGGCGTTCCCGACATCGACCCACTCGAGGGCGTCGGCGCCTATGTCGATCCTGAGGACTGGAATGCGCTGATCTCCGATCCCGAGACGGTGGTGATCGACACCCGCAATGATTACGAGGTCGGGATCGGCACCTTCAAGGGAGCCGTCAATCCCGAGACTCACACCTTCCGGGAGTTCCCCAGCTGGGTCGACGAAGCCGGCCTTGAGGACAAGTCCAGGCCCATCGCCATGTTCTGCACCGGTGGAATCCGCTGCGAAAAGGCAACCGCCTTCATGCGCGCAAAAGGCTATGAAAATGTCTACCATCTCAAAGGCGGCATTCTCAAATATCTCGAGAACGTGCCGGAAGTGGAAAGCCTCTGGCAGGGCTCCTGTTTTGTCTTTGACGAGCGTGTCGCCGTCACCCATGGCCTGCGTGAAAGCGATGAAATCCTCTGCCGCGCCTGCCGCAATCCGGTGACACCGGAAGAACAGGCCTCCGAACTTTACGAAGACGGCGTCTCCTGTCCACATTGCTACGAGACCCGCAGCAAGGAAGACCGGGCGCGTTTCCGCATGCGTCAGCAACAGATGCTGGCCGCACGCGCTGCCGCAAGTTCCGAGGACGCATGAGCGCGAACAGCGTCATCATTGTTGGTGGTGGCGTTGTCGGCATCGCCACCGCGGCACTGCTGAGTGAAGCAGGCCACTCGGTCACTATAATCGACCGCTCCGGCCTGGCGCAGGAAACCAGCAAGGGCAACGCCGCAGCACTGGCGTTTTCTGACATCATGCCGCTGGCCTCACCGAAGATCCTGCTCCGGGCCCCGAAGTGGCTGCTTGATCCGCTCGGCCCGCTGTCAATCCGCCCCTCCTATCTGCCGAAGCTCGCTCCCTGGCTATGGCAGTTCGCAAAGGCCAGCCTGCCGGCCCGCCAGCAGGCCTCGATCAGCATGCAGACTGCACTGATGCGGCTCGCCGAGCACGAAATGATGACGCTGGTCGACCGGGCCGGCATTGCCGGCATGGTGCGCCATGACGGCTCGCTGGAACTCTATGAGAGCGAAGCCCAGCTCAAGGCCACGGAACAGGGCTGGCACCAGCGCGAGCAGGCCGGCATTGCCTTCGAGCATGTCCGCGGCAGCCGCCTCGCGGAGCTGCAACCCGGCCTGTCTCCCCGCTTTGTCGCGGGCACCTTCGTTCCCGGCTGGAAAACCGTCTCCGAGCCGCAGATGTTTGCACAGGCACTTTGGGTCCATGCAGAACGCTGCGGAGCCCGATTCGAGAAAGCCGAAATCGTCGGACTTGAACGCAGCGAAAGCGGCCCCTCCGCCCGGCTCGCGGATGGCACCACACGCCAGGCAGAAAGAATTGTCGTCTGCGCCGGGTCCTGGTCAACCCGGCTGATCAATCCCGTCACCCCGCTCCGGATCCCGCTCGACACCGAGCGTGGTTACAACACCACCCTGCCCGCTGGCGCCTTCGATCTCAAACGCCAGCTGATCTTCGGCAATCACGGCTTCGTCATGACGCCGCTAGAAACCGGCGTGCGTGTTGGCGGCGCGGTCGAACTCGGCGGCCTCGATCTGCCGCCCAATTTTGCCCGCTCGAAAGCCATGCTCGACAAGGCCGCAAGCTTCCTGCCTGGATTGAAAACCACCGGCGGCGTCGAATGGATGGGCTTCCGGCCCTCGCTGCCCGACACCTTGCCCGTGGTGGGCGCCCTGCCCGAAGATCCGTCCATCCTGCTGGCTTTCGGCAATGGCCATCTCGGGCTCACCCAATCGGCTGCAATGGGTCGCCTGATCACGGATCTGGTGGGTGGCCACACTCCGAGTATTGACATCAAGGCCTGCCGGCCCGACCGTTTCTGAACCCCTACCGGCGAGTAATCCATGGCGCGCAATCGTTTCTTCTGCATCGACGGCCACACCTGCGGCAACCCGGTGCGTGTTGTCACCGGCGGCAGGCCGCAGCTCGAAGGCGCAACCATGCTCGAGCGCCGCGCGCATTTCCTCTCTGAATATGACTGGATCCGCACCGGCCTGATGTTCGAGCCGCGCGGCCACGACATGATGTCCGGCACCATCCTCTATCCGCCGACGCGCGACGATTGCGACATCGCCTTCCTGTTTATCGAGACATCAGGCTGCCTGCCGATGTGCGGCCACGGCACCATCGGCACGGTGACGATGGCGATCGAGAATGGGCTGGTCAGCCCCCGTGAACCCGGCACTCTCGCCATCGACACGCCCGCCGGACGCATCGTCGCCCGCTACCAGATGAAGGGCCGCAAGATCACGGAAGTGCGGCTGACGAATGTTCCGGCCTTCCTGCATTCCACCGGCATCCAGACACACTGCGATGGCTTGGGCGTGATCACCGTCGACGTCGCCTATGGTGGCAATTTCTACGCCATCGTCGACGCTCAGAAAAACTTCGCCGACATGGCGGATTTCTCCGCCGCTGATCTGGTGCGCATGAGCCCCGCTCTTCGCGACCGCCTCAACAGCGAGCATGAGTTCGTGCATCCGGAGAAGCCCGACATCCGCGGCCTGAGCCACATCCTCTGGACCGGCGCCCCGACCAAACCGGAAGCCCATGCCCGCAATGCCGTCTTCTACGGCGACAAGGCGATAGACCGGTCACCCTGCGGCACCGGTACCTCGGCGCGCATGGCGCAATGGGCCGCCAGGGGCAGGCTCAAACCGGGCGATGCCTTCGTCCATGAAAGCATTATCGGCTCGCTGTTTCATGGCCGCGTCGAGGAAGCGACGGAAGTGGCAGACAAACCCGCAATCATCCCTTCCATTGCCGGCTGGGCGGTGGAAACCGGGCTCAACACCATCACCATCGATGACGAGGAAGATCCCTTCGCCCACGGTTTCGTGGTCCGCTGAAGCGGTACAAGCTTGCTGAAGACTGGCACCTAGACTCTGACAGAAGGCGCCACGAGCGCCGGCGTCCAGACATCATGCCCGCAATGATGGCATTCGGTCTCGTCCCCTGCCCTCAGCGTTCCGCATTCGAAACAGCAAAGCCCCTCGATGCGCGCCGCACCCGAGGTATGGACGTCGATCTGCGGCAACGGGCGGATTTCCTGGGGCGGGACGATCGGCATCCCGGGCCTCGGCGGATCGGCGAGAAACACACTGAGGTCGCCATTGGCTTCGAGAAAGGCATTTTCAACCTCCCCAAGGTTGCGCACGCCCTCCAGCCTGAGCAAGGCCATGACCTCGGATTTGCCCATTCCCCGGTCCGACGACTGTTCGATGTTGAGCCGCCCGTTCTCGACCAGCCAGTTCGGTTTGCCGTCGATCGCCGTCTGTGCGCTGTCGGATCTGAGGATCAGGAAATCGAGCCCCTTGTTGATCAGTACGATGACGGTGATGACCAGCATCGCATGCAGCAGCGGCACATCCGGGTAGAACAGGGAGTCGCCGACAGCCGAACCCAGCGCGATCACAAGCAGGAACTCGACCAGCGACAGCTGGGAGATGCTGCGGCCGCCGATCCAGCGGATCAGTCCGAACGTGTAGATGTAAATGACGACCGTGCGGAAAAGAATTTCCCACAGGAACGAGGGCGGCGCCTCACCCAGAAGCATACGCGCCCAGTCGAAAGATATGACGGTTTGATCCATGACGGCGGCTCCGACTGAAGAACAACCATCAACGTGCCGTTGCGGTCTTGGTTCCCGCTAAACCAGCCGAATAACCGTCTCAGCCGGCTTTATGTCCCGCGATCAGCGACGCGTACCAGTGCCCGGACTGCTTGATGGTTCGTTCTTGCGTCTCATAGTTCACATGCACGATGCCGAACCGCTGCGAATAGCCTTCGGCCCATTCGAAATTGTCCATCAGGCTCCAGGCAAAATAGCCCTTCAGCGGATAGTTCTCCGAAATCAGGTCAGCGGCAACGGAGAGATGGGTGGAAAGATACTCGAGCCGCATCGTGTCGCTGACCGCACCGTTTTCCACCTCAGTATTGTCGGCTGCGCCATTCTCGGTGATGTAGAACGGAGGCAGCGTGTAGCGGCCATAGAGATCCTTGACCACATGGGAGAGCCCCTCAGGCTCGATTTCCCAGCCGATATCGGTTGTCTCCGGCCTGACCGCGGGTGCCCCCGCAACATGCGGAAACGGCACTGACGCATCGTCGCGCACCCGCATAGGCGTGTAGTAGTTCAGTCCCCAGAAATCGAGCGGCTGGTGGATCGTCTCGAGATCGCCGTCCTTGATGTGACCGGCCAGGTCCGGACATCCTTCGAGTACGGCGTGCGGATAGGCGCCGGCAAACAGCGGCCCGAAAAACACTCCATTGTGGAAATCATTGGCGCGCTGTGCCGCCTTGCGTTCCGCATCGCTGTCGCTTGCCGCCATCACGCTCATCGCGTTGAGAACGATGCCTGTCGGGATCCCGGGCCGCTCGTCCCTGATTGCCTGAACGCTGAGACCATGCGCCAGGTTGGTGACGTGAAGCGCCGCCATCGCCGCCTCCATCGACCGCTCGCCAGGCGCATGCACACCCATCAGGTGGCCGAGATAGACCGAGCACCAGGGCTCGTTGAAGGTCACGATCGTGTCGAGCCGGTCGCCGAGACGTCGGGTTGCGATCCCCGCGTACCGGGCGAAGGCCTCCGCCGTATCCCGGTCGGTCCACCCACCCCGGCCGGTCAGCGCCAGCGGCAGGTCCCAATGATACAGCGTCGCAAACGCCTTGATGCCGCGCGCTTTCAGCCCATCCAGCAGGCGGTCGTAAAAATCAAAACCTTTCTCGTTGATCGCGCCGGTTCCATCGGGAAGGATCCGGGGCCAGGCAATGGAAAACCGATAGGCCTCTGCACCCAGTTCCGCCATCAGGTCGAGATCTGCATCCAGCCTGTTGTAGTGATCGCAGGCAACATCGCCGGTATCCCCGCCCTTGACCCGTCCGGGCATGTGCGAAAATGCGTCCCAGATCGACGGCTTCCGGCCATCAGCCTGCGCGGCGCCCTCGATCTGGTAGGAGGCGGTCGCCACCCCGAAGAGAAAATCGTCGGGGAAGCGGCGGGCCAGTGTGTGAGGCGAGCTGTCTTGGGTCATGTGAGTCCCCTGGGGTGGATGGTGCCGGGATGCCCCGACGTCAATTTGTCGAAAGCCGCTCGATAAATGCCTTTATGGTCTCGCTGAGCTCGATCGGCTTCTCGATGCACGGCAGATGTGCCGCTCCCGGGATCTCCTGATACATCGCGCCAGGGATCAGTCGCGCCAGTTCGCCCACCAGTGAAGGCGGAGTCGAGCCGTCTTCAGTCCCCACCACGCAGATCGTCGGCACCACCAGTTCGGAACTGGACTGGGTGAAATCACTGTCGCGGATTGCGGCACAGGTTCCGACATAGCCTTCGACCGGCGTGCGTTCGAGCATCAGCCGGTAGCCGGTGAATTCGGCATTGTCGGCGCTGCGATACTCCTTGGTGAACCAGCGCTCCAGAATGGCGTCGGAGAGCCCGGCAATGCCCATCTCGTTAATTGCCGATATCCGGGCATCCCACATGTCGGCCGTGCCGATCTTGTGGCCGGTGTCGCACAGGATCAGCGCCCGCACCAGCTCGGGCCGCCTGGCCGCCAGCCCTTGCGCGATCATGCCGCCGACTGACAGCCCGCAGAGGATCACGTTCTTGGCTTCGTAATGCTCGATCAGCGCGATCAGGTCATTGATGTGATCATCCATGGTGATCTCTGCGTCACCCGATTCCGACAGGCCGTGGCCGCGCTTGTCATAGGCGATGATGGAATAGTCTCCGACCATCCGCACGATCACGTCGCGCCAGATGCGGTAGTCCGTGCCCAGCGAATTGGCGAACACGACCGTGGGCTTTTCAGGCGCAGCACCGATCACCTGATGATGAATGACGACACCGTTCAGGCGGGCAAATTGCATGGCGAACTTCCTTCCGGGATGATCTTTCAGATTGGAAGCCTGATTTACGCGACAGAACACCGCCACGCAAACAAAAGACCGCCAAAAAGAACGGCGGCTCATCGCAATGAACCGCCGCCCCTAGATCAAAATGTTTCGATCATGCGTCAGACATAGCGGTTGACGATGTTCTCCAGATATTCCTGCCGCCCGGATTTCGGCTGCGGGTTGATGTCGGCCCTGGTGACATAGTCGGCGATGTCGGAGAGCGAATAGGTGCCGTCGAGCATCTTTTTCGCTTCAGCACCGCCCCAGCCCTTGTAGCGACCCTCGACGAAGCTAGTCAGGACGCCGTCCTCGACCATCTTGTGCGCCGCCTTCAGCGCCCGCGCGCAGGTGTCCATGCCGCCGATATGGGCATAAAGCAGGTCTTCCGCGTCGAGCGACTGACGCCGCAGCTTGGCGTCGAAATTGGTACCGCCAGTCGCGAACCCGCCGCCCTTCAGGATGGCGTAATAGGCCAGCGCCATTTCCGGCACATTGTTGGGGAACTGGTCGGTGTCCCAGCCCGACTGATAGTCGTTGCGGTTCATGTCGATGGAACCGAAAATGCCCAACGCCTGGGCCAGCTCGATCTCGTGCTCGAAGGAATGGCCGGCAAGGATAGCGTGGCCCTGCTCGATATTGACCTTGACCTCGTTTTCGAGACCGTGCCGCTTCAGGAACCCGTAGACTGTCGCCACGTCGTAATCATACTGGTGCTTGGTCGGCTCCTGCGGCTTCGGCTCGATCAGGATCGTGCCCTCAAAGCCGATCTTGTGCTTGTATTCGACCACCAGGTTGAGGAAGCGCCCAAGCTGTGCGTCTTCACGCTTCAGATCGGTGTTGAGCAGGGTCTCGTAGCCTTCGCGCCCGCCCCAGAGAACATAGTTGGCGCCGCCGAGCTTTTGAGTGGCATCCATGCAGGACTTCACGGTTGCCGCGGAGAAGGCAAACACGTCCGGATCAGGGTTGGTTGCAGCGCCCGACATGAAACGGCGGTTGGAAAACAGATTGGCCGTGCCCCACAGCAGCTTGACGCCGGTCTCTTCCTGCTTGCCGGCGAAATAGTCGACGATCTCTTCAAGGTTGCGGGTGTTCTCCGCAAAGTTGGAGCCTTCCGGACGAACATCGGCATCGTGGAAGCAGTAGAACGGCGCGCCAAGCGCCGAGAACATTTCGAACGCCACGTCGGCCTTCAGCTTTGCCAGGTCCATCGAGTTCTGGGGATACCAGGGCCGCTCGAAAGTCTGGCCGCCAAACGGGTCGCCGCCTTCCCAGGCAAAGGAATGCCAGTAGGCGACAGCAAACCGCAGATGGTCTTCCATGCGCTTGCCGCCGACGATTTCGTCCGCATTGTAGTGACGAAAGGCCATCGGATTGGTGCTGTCCGGGCCTTCATACTTGATCTTGGTGACGTCTCCGAAAAATCCGGTGCTCATGACATGGCTCCTTTGAGTGCTGGATAAAGCGCGCGATAGGTCTGGTATGCCTCGTCAAAGGCACCCGTGAGATCGCGATTGGGGTGAATGGTTCGTTCCGTGGCCGGCTGCGTGCACACGGAGAAGGGGTCAGCGTTTTCGGCCGCGATCAGCCCGAGCCGGGCGGCGCCGAACGCCGCGCCGAAATCGCCGCCCTCGGGAATATCGACCGGCAGGTCCAGCACGGTGGCAAGAGCTTCGATCCAGTAGTTCGACTTCGAACCGCCTCCGATGGCGGTCACCCGGGTCAGCGACGTGCCAGCCTGGGCCAGAGCGGCCAGGCTGTCACGGAAGGCAAAGCACACACCTTCCAGCACGGCTCGGGTCAGTTCCGAACGATCGGATTCGTGGCCGAGACCCGCAAAACCGCCACGGATGGCCGCGTCATTATGCGGCGTCCGTTCGCCCGAGAGATAGGGCAGGAACATTTCCGGTCCCGGCGCCAGCAATGCGTCGCCAAGCTCGGTAGTCAGCGTTGACGGCTCAGCCGAGGTTATTCTCGAAAGCCAGTTGAGCGAATCCGTCGCCGACAGGATCACGCCCATCTGATGCCAGGTCCCGGGCAGCGCATGGCAGAATGCATGCACCGCGCTGTCGGGATTGGGCAAATAGCGGTTGTTGGCGGCAAACAGCACGCCGGATGTGCCGAGCGACGCAAACGCATGCCCGTCGCCGACGGTGCCCATACCGCAAGCCGACGCCGCATTGTCCCCTGCACCGCCTGCAATCGGTATACCCGCAGGCAGCCCGAGTTCAGAGGCCACCTCTGCCCGCAACGCGCCGGCCCGCTCGGTGCCTTCAACCAGCGTAGGCATCTGGCTCCGGCCGAGCCCGGTGGTAGACAGCAGACCATCGTCCCAGGCGCGCTTGCCGACATCGAGCCAGGACGTTCCGGCAGAATCCGACATTTCCGAAATCGCCTCGCCAGTCAGCCAGAGCCTGAGATAATCCTTCGGCAAGAGCACCTTGGCCACGCGCGAAAATGCTTCCGGCTCGTTGGCCGCCATCCATTTCAGCTTCGGCGCGGTAAAGCCCGGGAACACGATGTTGCCGGTCAGACGACGGAATTGCGGATCGGCATCAAGCTCTGCTGCTTCCTCGAAACTTCTTGTATCGTTCCACAGGATGCAGGGGCGGATGACCTTGCCGTCCTTGTCGATTGTGGTGGCACCATGCATGTGGCCCGACAGCCCGATGCCGCGCACTTTCGCAAGCTCCGAAGCGTGGGTTTTCGCCAGTTCTGCCAAAGCCTTGACTGTTGCCGTGATCCAGCTGTCGGGATCCTGCTCCGACCAGCCGTGATGCGGCCTTTCGACAGTCAGCGGGGCACTTGCGGAACCGAGAATGCGTTGCGTGTCATCAATCAGCAGCGCTTTCAGCGATGATGTACCAAGATCAAGTCCGAGATACATGGCGGCAGATCCTTTCAAGAGTGGATTGGACGATTGCATTCAGACCAGCCGGTCATGGCAAATTGTCCTTGAGAAAAATGTCGATGCGGATACGCTCCTGGGCGCTGAGCGGCACCAGCCCGTCGGCACGAGCCTTCAGCACCCGGATCGCGCTGCGCACCTCGTGGCCGCAATCCTGATTGATCACCGCGTCGAACAGGCCCTCGGCTAGCCCCTTGCGCGACACGTCGGTAACCTCGTGCACGACCACCGCGAGCCTGCCCCTGTCCGCCTGCGGCAAGGCTTCAAGCAGTCCGCGGTTGCCAGCGCCGAGATTGTAGATTGCAATGATGTCCGGATTGGCCGCCATCGCCGTCCTGACGGCCTCGCGCACCCTGTCCGCGTCATCATTGGTCTCCACAGGACCGACGATTTCAAGGCCCGGAAACTCGGAATTCAAGATCGCGGCAAAGCCCGCCGCCCGGTCCATGTGGTCCGAAAGCGCCATCGACCCGGCGACCACCAGAACCTTACCGGACCGCCCCGCGCAAAACCGCCCGATCAGACCTGCCGCCGTGCGCCCAGCAGCCAAATTGTCGATTCCGCAAAAATGCGTTCGCCGCGAACCGGGAAGGTCCGACACCAGCGTTGTGACGTGAATCCCCTTGTCAATCAGCCGGTCGACGGCAGCAGAAACCTCGGGCGTATCCGCGGCAACCAGCGCCACGCCAGTCACCGCCGCGGGATCGACCTGATCAAGCACGGCGACAATGGCAGCGGGATCGAACGGCGGTACGGTTTCGATCGTGATCGAAGTGCGCTCCGCAGAGGACCGCTGCATGGCGGACCGGATTTCGGCTTCAAGCCCACGCATGAAACTGTTGGGGCCCTCAGGCACCACGAACAGAAGCGGATAGACGCGGCCTCTGGCAAGATTGGCAGCTGACACATCGCGCACATAGCCAAGCCGTTCAACTGCGGCTTCAACCTTTTCGACTGTCTTCTGGCGCACGCCCGGGCGGCCATTGAGCACCCGGTCAACAGTCGCAAGACTGACCCCGGCCTCAGCCGCAATGTCATGTACGGTTGGTCGCATTCACTCCTCCTGCCGCGTCTTCTAGCCCAAATTTTGAGGTACGTAAATCAGAAATGAGACCGCGACCGACATCAGTCCTCGTCGCGCTGCTCAACCGGCGACAGCCCTCCCGCAAACCCTTATACTTGACGCAACCGGCACAATATGGCCTAAGGCAGCGCCTGCCGGTCTCCGCCGCGCCTTGCCTGGCTGCAGCGAAACCGGACAGCGATCGCAGCCGGCACAAGCCGCCGCGCGCACCAATCAACCGGACCTGAAAGCGGGCGAATACAAAATGGCCAACACTGCAACGCGGGTGCGCATCGCACCGTCTCCGACTGGCGAACCGCATGTCGGAACTGCCTACATCGCGCTGTTCAACTATCTCTTCGCGAAGAAGAACGGCGGCGAGTTCATCCTGCGCATCGAGGACACCGATGCTGCGCGCTCGACGCCGGAGTTTGAACAGAAGGTTCTCGACGCACTCAAATGGTGTGGCCTGTCCTGGTCGGAAGGCCCCGACATCGGCGGCCCCTACGGCCCCTATCGCCAGAGCGAGCGCAAGGACCTCTACGCGCCCTATGTCGAAAAGATCGTCGAGAACGGCCACGGCTTCCGCTGCTTCTGCACGCCTGCGCGGCTGGACGAAATGCGCGCAGCCCAGCGCGCCGCCGGCAAGCCACCGAAATATGACGGCCACTGCCTTAACCTCAAGGCCGAGGAAGTCACCGCACGCATGGCGGCCGGCGAGCCGTCCGTGGTGCGCATGAAGATCCCGACCGAAGGCACCTGCAAATTCGTCGACGGTGTCTATGGCGAGGTCGAGATCCCCTGGGAAGCCGTCGACATGCAGGTCCTGCTCAAGGCCGACGGCATGCCGACCTACCACATGGCAAATGTGGTCGACGATCACCTGATGAAGATCACCCACGTGGCCCGCGGCGAGGAATGGCTGTCCTCGGTGCCAAAGCACATTCTGATCTACCAGTATCTCGGTCTCGAGCCGCCGGTGTTCATGCACCTGTCGCTGATGCGCAATGCCGACAAGTCGAAGCTGTCGAAGCGCAAGAACCCGACCTCGATTTCCTATTACGCGGCGCTCGGCTTCCTGCCCGAGGCGCTGATGAACTTCCTTGGCTTGTTCTTCATCCAGATTGCCGAGGGCGAGGAACTGCAGAGCATCGACCAGCTGGTTGCCAATTTCGATCCGGAAAACCTCAACAAGGCCGGCGCGATCTTCGACCTGCAGAAGCTTGACTGGCTCAATGGCCGCTGGCTGCGCGAAAGCATTTCCGAGGAAGAGTTCGTCTCCCGTGTTCTGGCATGGGCACAGGAAAACGGACGCTTCGGCGAAGGCATGAAGCTGGCTCAGTCGCGCATTACCAAGCTCTCGGACCTGCCCGATCTGACCGGCTTCTTGCTCAAAGGCGATCTGGGACTGACGGCAGACGATTTTTCCAGGATCAAGAAAGTCTCGCTCGAGGACGTTCTGAAAATCCTGCAGACGGTTCAGCCGGATCTCGAGAAGATCTTCGAGTGGAACGCCGAAAGCATCGAGGCCGAACTGCGCGCCATTGCCGAGCGCAACGACATCAAGCTCAGGAACCTTCTCGCGCCGATGTTCATCGCCGTGTCAGGTTCATCGCGGTCATTGCCGCTGTTTGATTCCATGTCCATTCTTGGCCGTTCAGTGGTGCGCCAGCGCCTCAAGCAGGCCGAACTCGCAGTCAAGGCCGGCGTCGAAGCAGCCAAAGCAAACAACGGGTAAGACAATGAACGACACAACAAATGAGCCCGGCCTTTCGTCCGACGTCACCGAAGTGCGCGCCCAGAAGCTTGCCAAGCTGCGCGAGACGGTGGCCGAGGTCTATCCGGCGCATTTCCACCGCACCATGACCAATCAGGAACTGGCGGAGAAATATGCCGATATTGAACCTGATACCCTGACCGGCGACATCATCACCGTAGCCGGGCGGGTGTATTCCTCGCGCAATTCCGGCATGTTCATGGATATCCATGATGCCTCCGGCAAGGTGCAGATTTTCAGTCACAAGGACACGACGCCGCAGGACGCGCGTGATCTCCTGCCGCTGATCGACATGGGCGACATCATCGGTGTTACCGGCGAAGTCCGCCGCACCAAGCGTGGCGAACTGACCGTCAACGCCCAAGAAATCATCATGCTGACCAAGTCGTTGCTGCCAATGCCGGAAAAGTGGCACGGCCTGTCCGACATCGAGCAGCGCTACCGCAAGCGCCATCTTGATATCCTGACCAATGAGGATTCCAAGCTCCGCTTTCAGCAGCGCTCGAAGATCATCTCTGGAATTCGCCGTTTCATGGAAGATGACGGCTTCATGGAAATCGAAACCCCGATGCTGCATTCAATCTATGGCGGCGCCACCGCCGAGCCGTTCAAGACCCACCACAACACGCTCAAGCTTGACATGTACCTGCGCATCGCGCCGGAACTCTATCTCAAGCGGGCGCTGGTTTCGGGACTGACCGACAAGGTCTTCGAGGTCAACCGCAACTTCCGCAACGAAGGCGTCTCCACCCGGCACAATCCCGAGTTCACCATGCTCGAGTGCTACTGGGCCTATGCTGACTACGAAGACATCATGGGCCTGGTCGAGCGCTTGTTTGAAAGCCTTGCGATGTCGATCCACGGCAGCACCGAGATCACCTATGGCGACAAGGAACTGTCCTTCAAGGGTCCGTTCAAGCGGGTCGCCATGCCCGATGCGGTCAAGGATGCAACTGGCATCGACTTCCGCGCCATTGCCACCGACGAGGAAGCCCGTGCCGCAGCCAAGGCTGCCGGATTCGAGATCGAGGACGACTGGACCTGGGGCGAATGCCTGGCCTTCATCTTCGAGGAGAAGGTCGAATCCACGCTGATCCAGCCATCGCATGTCACCCACTTCCCGAAAGACATCTCGCCTTTCGCCAAGGAAGTTCCCGGCGAGCCGCGCCTTGTCGAGCGCTTCGAGACCTATTGCAACGCCTGGGAACTGGGCAACGCGTTCTCCGAGCTCAACGATCCGGAAGAGCAGCGCAAACGCATGGTCGAACAGCTCGAACAGGCCCACGCCCGTGGCGAAATGGAAAAGCAGCTCGATGACGAGTTTCTCGATGCCATCGATCAGGGTATGCCGCCGGCAGGTGGACTTGGCATCGGCGTTGACCGCCTGATCATGCTCCTGACCAACGCGCCGTCAATCCGCGACGTGATCCTGTTCCCGGCCCGCAAAACCCGCAGCGAATAACACGAATAGGTTCAGGCTGGATCAGTGGCCGGCGGCTTTCGCCGGCTCCGCGTCCCCGCTGGCGGCAACGATTTCGGCTTCCTCGTCGACCAGATCGCCATCGCAGCCGGCAACGAGCTCGATCTCCTGCGCGACAGCTTCGATTTCCGATTGCGGCATGTTGACCCGGTCGCCGAAGTAATAGCCGGTGCTGGAAGGCAGTGTGTTGACGTAACGCACCTCCCACGGCTGTGACACGGCCAATGTTCTGGTCGGCACCGGAGCGTAGACGATTTCGGCGCCGATTGCGTAACCGCGAAGCTCGGCCCGCTCCGTCGGGCCGCGGTGATCGGCCACCTGGACAATGACGAGATCCGGATTTACCGTTTCCGACAGATGGCGCGCGAGCCGCAGGCCGGTCTTCACGCGCTCTCTCGGCTCGAGGTCGTCGCCGGAGATAACCGCGATCAGCCGCTTTTCCTTGCCGCGCCGGAATTCCGACTGGTAGACGGTCTTGCAGTGACCGTTTGTTTCTTCCTCATAGCCGGGAATAATGTTGGCCGGGGCAAACACCAGGGCAGCAGTTCCGGAAGCCCCCAGCACAAATAGAAATCCACCTGACAGCAAGGCAAGCTTGCGCGAGACCCGGAACATGTGGAACAATTTACGCTTGGCTTCGGCCATAACTGGATACCCTTGACGCAGAACAACTCCGCGCAGTGTAGTCCAGTGCACTTACGTAAGTATTAACCCTGTTCTTTAACCGGTGATCCAGATCGGCTCAGCCAATCCAGATCGGCTCAGCGCGGTTCCGGTATGTTGAAGCGCCGGTCGATGTCAGCTTCCCGGCCCGGAATTTCGAGCCGCATCGGCGACCGTTCCCGCCGGGCAATCACCTTGCCGCGCGCCATGACCATCAGCCGCGTCGCCCGCAAGCGAATGGCTTCGATCGGGTTTCCGGCATCCAGCACGACGAGATCAGCCCGCTTGCCGACTTCGAGTCCATAGTCCTTGAGGCCCATGATGGCCGCGCTCTGGGTGGTCACCATCTCGTAGCAGCGGCGCATGTCATCCGGGCTGGTCATCTGCGCCACGTGCAGCCCCATGAAGGCAACATCGAGCATGTCCGCCGTGCCCAGCGAGTACCAGGGATCGAGCACGCAATCCTGGCCGAACCCGACCCGGATGCCGTGCTTGAGCATTTCAGGCACCCGCGTCATGCCCCGCCGTTTCGGATACGTATCGTGGCGGCCCTGCAGCGTGATGTTGATCAGCGGGTTGGGAATGGCAGCAACTTCCGCCTCGGCAATCAGCGGCAGCAGCTTGGAGACATAGTAATTGTCCATCGAGTGCATCGAGGTCAGATGCGAACCTGCCACCCGGCCCTGCAACCCGAGCCGCTGGGTCTCGTAAGCCAGTTGCTCAATGTGGCGCGACAGCGGGTCGTCGGTCTCGTCGCAATGCATGTCGACCATCAGCCCGCGCTCGGAAGCAATCTCGCAGAGCTCGGTCACTGACGCCCGGCCATCGGCCATGGTGCGCTCGAAATGCGGAATGCCGCCGACCACGTCTACGCCCATATCCAGCGCCCGGATCGTGTTCTCGCGCGCGGTCGGCGAGCGATAGAGCCCGTCCTGCGGAAACGCCACCAGTTGCAGATCGATATAGTGCGCGATCTCCTGCTTCACCTCGAGAAGCGCTTCTACCGCCAGCAGCCGGTCGTCGCAGACATCGACATGGGTGCGGATGGCAAGCAGCCCCATCGACGCCGCCCAGTCGCAATAGGCAAGCGCCCTTTCCTTGACCGCTTCATGCGTCAGCAGCGGCTTGAGTTCGCCCCACAGGCCGATCCCTTCAAGCAACGTACCCGAAGCATTGATCCGCGGCTGGCCATAGGACAGCGTCGCATCCATGTGAAAATGTGGATCGACGAAGGGCGGCGACACCAGATTGCCGGACACGTCAATGACTTCGCCGGCCTCGGCATCGATACCGGGCGAAATGGCGGCAATCCGCCCGTCCTGAATGGCGATGTCTGCAGTTGTCCCATCGGGCAGCACGCCGCCCTTGAGCAAGGTATCAAAACTCATCTCTCGCCTTTCTGGTAGGGAACCATCAGCGCCTTTGGATAGGTCGCGCGGCGGGCCACCACGACCAGCGCCACGATCGACAGCACGAACGGCATCATCAGGAAGATCTGGTAGGGAATCACCCCGCCGGTGATCTGTTGCAGCCGCACCTGGTAGGCATCGAAGGCTGCAAACAGGATGGCGCCGATCAGCGCCTTGCCCGGCCGCCAGGAACCGAACACCACCAGCGCGATGGCGATCCATCCGCGCCCGTTGATCATCTCGAAGAAGAACGAGTTGAACGCCGACATGGTCAGAAACGCGCCGCCGACAGCCATCAGCGCCGACCCTGCCATCACTGCACCGATCCGCACCGCCGTCACCGAAATACCCTGTGCTTCAACCGCCGCCGGATTTTCACCCACCGCCCGCACGGCCACGCCCACCGGCGTCCGGTAGAAGATGAAGGCCACCGCGGCGACGGTAAAATAGGCGAGGTATGTCAGCGGCGTCTGGTTGAACAGCGCCGGCCCGATCACCGGAATATCCGACAGCAGCGGCACCGCAAAAGGCTGGAATGGCTCGATCTTCGGTGGCGACGACACCTCAGGCAGCAGGATCCGGTAGGTAAAATAGGTCAGGCTTGCGGCAAGCAGCGTGATCCCGATGCCGGTCACATGTTGCGACAGCCCCAGCGGCACCGTGAGGAACCCGTGCAGCAGCCCGAACATCGCCCCTGTCAGCGCCGCGACAAACACGCCGGTCCACAGATCCCCGCCCATATAGACGGTGAACCAGCCGGAAAACGCGCCGGCCACCATGATGCCCTCGATCCCGAGATTGAGCACGCCGGCCCGCTCGCAGATCAGTTCGCCCATGGTGGCAAAGATCAGCGGCGAGGCAATGCGGATGGCAGCAACCCAGAAACTGGCGGTGAAGAGGATTTCAAATGCTTCGCTCACATTCATCTCCAGCGCACGCGGTAGCGCATCAGCATGATGGCGGCGACCATGGTCAGAAGCGACGTTGCCACCATCACCTCGGCGATGTAGCTCGGCACATTGGCGCTTCGGCTCATCGCATCCGCGCCGACGAAAATCCCGGCCACGAAGATCGCAGCCGCAATCACCCCGAGTGGATTCAGCATTGCCAGCATTGCGACGACAATGCCGGTGTAGCCGTAGCCCGGCGACAGATCGAGCGTCAGGTTGCCCTTCAGACCCGCCACTTCAGAGAAGCCCGCAAGTGCCGCAAGCCCGCCCGACAGCAGCGCCGTCTTGGCAATCACCCGGTTGACCGGAATGCCGGCAAACCGTGCTGCTTCCGCATTATGCCCGACCGCGCGCATCTCGTAGCCGAGCGTGGTCTTCTTCATGATCACCCAGACCACGATGGCCGAAGCAATGGCGAGGATAAATCCGAAATGCAGCCGCTTGCCCTTGATCAGCCGCGGCAGCTGCGCATCCGCGATCACCCGTTTCGATTGCGGCCAGCCCATGCCCATCGGATCCTTCAGCGGCCCCTCGAGCAGCATCGAGACAAACAGCAAAACGATGAAATTCAACAGCAGCGTCGTCACCACCTCGTCGACGCCGAATTTGGTCTTGAGGATGGCCGGGCCAAGCAGTGTCAGCGCGCCGGTCAGCATCGCCGCGATCATGATCAGCGGGATCAGACCGGCCGAGGGCAGCGTCACCGCGCCTGTGCCGATCACAACCGTCATCACCGCACCCAGATAAAGCTGGGCTTCAGCGCCGATGTTCCAGAGCTTGGCCCTGAACGCCACGGCCACGGCCAGCCCGGTAAAGATCAGCGGCGTCGCCCGGGTCAGCGTCTCCAGAAGCGCGAACTGCGACCCCGCAGCCCCCTTGATCACCAGCCAGAACACCGTGAACGGCGAGGCCCCGGCGATCATCACCAGCACCGATGAAAACACCACCGTTGCCAAGATCGCCCCCGCCGGCCACAGGATTTTCGCCGCCCCGGAAGATGACGGTCTCGGCTCAAGCCGCATGATCAGCCCCTTCTTCGACGCCGTGCCCGGCCATCAGTTCACCCAGCTCCATGACGCTGCGCTCGCCCCGCAGCGATGGTTTCGACAATCGGCCCCGGTGTATCACCAGGATCCGGTCGGAGAGCGTCTGGATTTCATCCAGATCCTCGGAAATCAAGAGCACCGCAGCCCCCCGGTCCCGCGCCTCGATCAGCCGCGCATGCACATAGGCGACCGCGCCGACATCGAGCCCGCGCGTCGGCTGGCTGGCCAGGATGATGTCCGGGTCGCCATCCAGCGCCCGGCCGAGGATGAGCTTCTGCATGTTTCCGCCCGACAGCAGCCGCACCCGCGCGTCCGCCGAGGGACATTTCACGTCATAGGCCTTGATGATGTCATCGGCAAAAGCTGCAGCGGCTTTCCAGTCGAGAAACCCGAACCGCGAAAACCGCGGGCTGCGATAGGCTTCCGAAATCACGTTCTCGGCCACGCTCATGTCACCGATCATGCCGGTGGCATGGCGGTCTTCCGGAATACGGCCCAGCCCCCGATCGAGTGCCGCACGCGGCGACCAGCGTCCGGCTGGCGCGCCATGAACAACGATCTCACCCTCGCGGGCTTCCAGCGTGCCCGCGATCAAGGCAGCCAGAGCCGCCTGGCCATTGCCGGAGATCCCGGCGAGCCCGGTGATCTCGCCGCCACGCAGCTGCATCGAGATCTGCCTGAGTGCTGCCCCGCCCATGCTCGGCGTCGACACGGACCGGAGCTCGAACAGCACATCGCGCGGTGTCGAGGGGCCGATCTCGTTGACCGGCAATTGCCCACCCACCATCAGCTCCGCAAGCTCCCGCCGTGTCGCCTCTGAGGTCATGCGTTCGCCGGCGAGCTTGCCGCCACGCAGCACCACGACACGATCGGAGACCGACTGAACCTCGCCCAGCTTGTGCGAGATGAAGATCACCGACAGTCCCGCCGCCACCAGCTTTTGAAGCGTGGCAAACAAGGCCTCGGTTTCCATCGGCGTCAGCACCGCCGTCGGTTCGTCCAGAATGAGAATGCGCGCCTCGCGGTACAGCGCCTTGAGAATCTCGACCCGCTGCCGTTCTCCTACGGAAAGCTCCGTGATCATCCGGTCCGGGTCGACCTCGAGACCATAGTCAGTGGCGAGCTGGCGGATTTTTGCTCGGGCGCGGGACTTGCCCAGATTGAGTGACCACAGCGATTGCGTGCCAAGCACGATATTCTCGAGCACCGTCATCTGGTCGGCCAGCGTGAAGTGCTGATGCACCATGCCGATGCCGGCGCCAAGTGCTGCATTCGGATCGCCCGCCGGCAGCGGCTTGCCGAACACTTCGATCTCTCCCTCATCGGCGGTGTAGTGACCGAACAGGATGTTCATCAGCGTCGTCTTGCCGGCGCCGTTTTCGCCAAGCAGCGCCACCACTTCGCCGCGCTTCAGCGACAGCGAAATGGCATCATTGGCGACCAGCGTGCCAAATCTCTTGGTAATGCCCGAGAGGCGGAGAACGGTCTCCGCCTCCGAGCCTTGTGCAGCGTTCATCAGCTGGACTTGGGCTCTTCGTCGTTGATCTCGACCACGAAGGAGCCGTCCTTGATCGCGGCTTCCCGCTCCTTGACCAGCTTCATCGCCTCTTCCGGAACCTTGCCTTCGAATGTGCCCAGCGGCGCCAGCGAGCAGCCGCCTTCCTTCATGAAGGAATAGACGCCGTAATTGTCGGCTTTGAAGGTGCCGGCCTTGACCATCTCGATGGCGTGATCGAGCGTCGGCTCGAAATGCCACAGCGCCGATGCCACCACGGTTTCAGGATAGTCCGACTGGGTGTCGATCACGTTGCCGATCGCCAGCACGCCCTTTTCCTTGGCCGCATCGGACACGCCGAAGCGTTCCGCATAGAGAATGTCGGCTCCGCCATCGATCTGGGCGAAGGCGGTTTCCTTGGCTTTCGGCGGATCGAACCACGAGCCGATGAAGGCAACCTGGAACTTGGTCTCGGGCGCTGTTTCCTTTACGCCGGCCATGAAGGCATGCATCAGCCGGTTGACCTCGGGGATCGGAAATCCGCCGACCATGCCCATATTGTTCGACTTGGTCATGGCGCCTGCGATGATGCCGGACAGATAGGACGCGTCCTGGATGTAGTTGTCGAACACCGCAAAGTTCGGTGCGTCATCCTTGGGCAGAAAGCTCGATCCCATCAGATACGCGGTTTCCGGATAATCGGCGGCCACCTGGCGCGCCGCATCCTCGACCGCAAACACTTCCCCGATGATCAGGTCATGCCCGGCTTCGGAATATTCGCGCATGACGCGCTCGTAATCATTGTTCGAGGTGTTTTCCGAAAACACATATTCGATGTCGCCTCGGGCGACTGCGGCATTGGCGGCCTTGTGAATGCGGCTGACCCATTGCTGCTCGACCGGCACGGTGTAGATCGCGGCCACCTTGAGCGGTCCTTCGGCGCGGGCCTTGCCGAGAAATCCGGGCATGGCAAGCGCTGCAGCGCCGGCTGCGGACCCCGCAAGAATCTGGCGGCGTTTGAGAAGATGGGTATGGCTAGACGTCGGTGATTTGGTCATGGCTGACGCTCCTGTTTGACACTGTTTTGGCTGCACCCGTCATTGTTTTTGACCAAAAGATAAAACGCGCGCTTCCCCTTGGCAACCGACTTATGCTTGCTTGTGCACAATTCAGAGGCTGCTTCCGAATCCGCACAAAAATCAGACCAAATTCGTCGCGCGGACCAGACCAGCCACGGTTTTGGGTTGCGCATCCCGCGCAATCCGGCACAACGGGAGACCCTGAGCCAAAAGGCACAAGGCGAACCGCCGGGACCCGAGAAGGAAAGGACGCAAACCGATGAGTGAAGCTCCGCAAGCAAGCCTGCTGGCACTCAATTGCGGCTCGTCCTCGATCAAGTTCGCGCTGTTCACACCTGACTTCGAGCGCAGTTTCTCCGGCCTGGTCGAAGCGATAGGCCACGGCCAAACCCCGAGACTGAAAACCTCGGCCGGTGAAACCGGGCAGTTTGGCGGCTCCGATCAGACCCATGCCGATGTCCTGCCGCGTTTGATCTCCGACATCATCCTGCCGCGCGCAGGCGCGATCTCCGGCGTCGGCCACCGCATTGTCCATGGCGGTGAACGGTTCAACGCTCCGATCAGGATCGATCCGGACATTCGCGCCGGCATCGCCGAGCTCACACCCCTGGCGCCGGGGCACCAGCCGCACAATCTGGCTGGCATCGATGCCGCCACCCGGGCCCTGCCCGGCGTTCCCCAGATTGCCTGCTTCGACACCGCCTTTCACGCCACTGTTCCCACAGTCCGGCGCGAAATGCCGCTGCCACGCCATTACGCCCGGGACGGGCTGATCCGCTACGGTTTTCACGGCCTGTCCTATGAGCATGTCGCCGCCAACCTGGCCAGTCTCGGATTATCGGGAAAACGGGTGATCGCCTGCCACCTCGGCAATGGCTGCTCGATCTGCGGCATGATGGACGGCGCAAGCGTCTGGACATCGATGGGCTTTACCCCGCTTGATGGTCTGATGATGGGCCAACGACCCGGACGGCTGGATCCCGGCGCGGTGCTCTGGCTCATCGAGCAACATGGCGGTGACATCGCAGCCGTCAGCAAGCTGTTTTATCACCAGAGCGGCCTGTCGGGCGTCTCCGGCCTGTCAGGCGACATGCGCACCCTGCTGGCCAGCGACCAGCCCGATGCCGCTTTCGCCGTCGAAATGTTTGTCGACCGCCTGGTCCAGGAAATCGGCGCGGCGGCAGCTGGTCTTGGTGGCGTCGATGCCATCGTCTTTTCCGGCGGCATCGGCGAGAACGCCGCACCGGTCCGTGCCATGACGTTGCAGAAACTGGAATGGCTGGGTTTCAACCTCGATCCCGAAGCCAACACAACGCGCACCAAACGCCTGACCATGGCAGAGAGCGAACGTCAGGCTTTTGTCGTCGCGGCCGATGAAGAGCGCATCATCGCACAGGCGACAGCCCACTTGTTGGGCTGAGCAAGTGCTATTGCCAGTTGCCTGACAGCGCGCGCAACAAATCCGAGCGGCTGATCTGGCCGACCAGACGGCCTTCCGACATCACCGGAAAGCGCCGGAAGGAACTGGCCAGAAAGGCTTCCGCCGCTTCGACCAAATCGAGATCCGCATCCAGGGCTTCCGGCCGGTCAGACATGTAATCGGCCACCGTATCGCCCCACTCCCGGTAATAGCTCGCGTGCAAGGCTGCCTTCAGGCAATCCTTCTGCGACAGCATGCCGACCAGGTTCGCGTTCGCATCGAGCACCGGCGCGCCGGAAATCTTATTGTCGATCAGCAGGTTCATCGCCCGGTTGATTTCCATTTCCGGCGTCAGCGTGATCAGCTCGCGGGTCATATAGGTCTTGATGCGGGGCCGCCCACTCATCAGCCCCGCCCCTTGCGGCAACCGCTGCAGGACAGCCCGGTGGCGCAGGCCAGCCCGCCGCAGGATCCCTTGAGCGGCGCCCGTCCGAAGATGACACCCAGGGCCAGCCCGATCACGGACAAAAGAACCAGTCCAAATGCGAGCAGAAAAGTCTCCATCGTCTGTTCCTCCTATGCGCTCATGTAAGCGTCAAAACCACCGGTGATGATTTCGTGGCTGCCGTCGCTCTCGAGCCGGGCAAACAGGGCCGGAATGGCATGCGCCTCTGCAAAGGCGGCCCCGTGCTCCATGCCCATCACCATCAGTGCTGTCGCCAAACCGTCCGCACGCATAGCGGTGTCAGCCAGAACCGACACCGAAGCCGGCACCGCATCAACCGGACGCGCAGTGTACGGGTTAATCAGGTGGCTGACTCCGCTCTTGCCGAGGTTGATATTCTGCCGTCCCGTTCCCGATGTCGCCAAGGCCATTTTGCCCGGCGCCACGATGTGCGCCATCTCGTCCTGCGCGGCATCAGGGCGTTCGATGCCCACCTGCCAAGGCCTGCCGTCAGGGTGATGACCGAGCGTGCGAACCTCGCCGCCGAGCTCGATCAATGCAGCCTCGACGCCGACAGACGGCAAGCCATCCATGATCCGATCGAGCGCATAGCCCTTGGCGATCCCGCACAGATCCAGCGTCAGGCCCGGTGCCTGCTTGCGCAATCCGTAGGAACAAACGGAAAGATCCTCAGGCCTTGCCTGCGCTCCATGAATTGGCCCGAAACCGAACCGGTTGACCACAGGACCAACGGTCGGATCAAAAGCGCCTCCGGTCAACCGGGACATCTCGAGTGCGTGCTCTGCGACCAGAGCAAGCGGCTCGGAGCATCGCTGCCAATCGAGGGTCTCGGTGCGATTGAAAACGGAGAGTTCCGACTGCGCCAGATAGGGCGACATCGCCTGATTGATCTCGGTGACGATGGAGGCAACCAGCTTGCGCACCGCTTCTGATCTGCTTGCTTCCGGCAAGGCCGCACGCCAGCTGCTGCCGAACGCCGGGCCGCCGACAGCTTTGGTCCCGGCAGATGCCGGACGCAGGCTCAATGCCATCGCACCGGCACCGGCCAAAAGGAAATTGCGTCGCGTCATCGCCATGGCTCAGACTCCAAAATCATCTGTGAAGATATGGGATTTGTCGACACCGGCATCATCCAGCATCGCCAGCACGGCGCGGATCATCAAGGGCGGGCCGCACAGGTAGTATTCGCAGGCCTCCGGAGCCGGATGATCCTTCAGGTGATTTGCCCAGGCCACCATATGCACGAACCCGGTGCTGCCCTGCCAGTTGTCTTCCGCGCGCGGATCCGACAGCGCCACGGTCCAGTCGAAATTCGGGTGCCTTTCAGCCAGCGCATCAAACTCGTCCTGATACGGCAGATCACCCTTGTTGCGGGCGCCATACCAATAAGTCAGCCGACGCTTGCTGCCGGCCCGTTCCAGCTGGTCGAAGATGATGGCGCGCAAAGGCGCCATGCCGACGCCCCCGCCAATGAACACCATCTCCGCTTGCCCAGGCTGGGCCCGGAAACTGCCGAAGGGCCCTGACGTGTCGACCTGATCACCCGGACGAAGTGAAAACAGCCACGACGATACCACGCCCGGCATCGCACCGGGAACCGATGGCGGTGGCAGAGCCAGCCGGATATTGAGCACGATCCGCCCCGCTTCGGTGTCTTGCGGACGGTTGGAAACCGAATAGGCCCGGGTCACCGGTTCCGAGCTTGAAACCTTGAGCGCGCGCAGATTTTGCCAGACGTCCTGGTGTTCGACGGGCACATCGATATCCGCATAATCCCGCTTGAATGCCGGAGCCGTCACCTGCACAAACGAACCAGCTTCGATATCGGCTCTCATGCCGTCGGGCTGACGCAGGACAATCTCGCGGATAAGTGGTGTGAGTGCGGTCACGCTTTCAACAGTGCAGACGAATTGCTCCGCTGACATCAGATCATTGTCGACCTCGACATCCATATCGCCGCGCATCACCACCTGGCAGGCAAGATGAACATTGTCGCGAAGATCGACCTTGGTCAGCCGCGCAGCTTCCGTCGGCAGGGGCGCCGCGCCGCCCTTCAGGATCTTCACCCGGCACAGCCCGCAGGTGCCGGCGCCGGCACAGGCCGACGGGATCAGGATGCCGTTGTCCTGTAACGCATTCAGGAGTTTTCCACCGGTGCGCGTGTCGAATTGGCTCGCCCCGTTGACGGTCAACACAGCAGGGCGAGAGGGAGACAAGAGCGATCGCGCCATCATTACCGTCAAGGCAAGCAGCACAATGATGGCCGTCAGCAGCGAAATACCAAGAACAATCTCTGTCATGGTGTCACCAGAGCAAAGGCCGAGAAGCCAAGCGACATCAACCCGGTGACGATGAAGGCGCTGGCGAGCCCCTCCACCCCTTTGGGCATGTCGCTGTATTTGAGCCGTTCGCGGATGGCTGCAAAGGTGATAATTGCCAGCGCCCAGCCGATCCCGCTGCCGATCCCGTAGACGACCGACTCCTCGAAATCATAATGCCGCTCGACCATGAACAGGCTGCCGCCGAGAATGGCGCAGTTGACGGTGATCAGCGGCAGGAAGATGCCGAGCGCCCGGTAGAGCCGCGGCACGAACCGGTCAAGCGTCATTTCCAGGATCTGCACCATCGCTGCAATCACACCGATGAAGCTGACCAGCTTGAGGAAGGTCAGGTCGACCTCCGGCAATCCGGCCCAGGCCCATGCGCCTTCCAGCAACAGCATGTTGAAGATCAGGTAGTTGACCGGCACGGTAATAGCCTGGACGACGATCACCGCGAGCCCCAGACCGAAGGCGGTATCGACCCGCTTGGACACGGCCAAGAAGGTGCACATGCCGAGAAAGAAGGCCAGCGCCAGGTTTTCCTGGAAGATGGATTTGATCAGCAGCTCGCTCATGGCCGGCGATCCTCCGACGTGCGCAGCCGGAATTCCGGTTGCTCCACCTGCTCGGGACGCATGGCCCGAACGAGCCAGACCAGAAGCCCGAGAATGAAAAACGCGCTTGGCGCCAGCTGCATCAGGCCCAGCGGCTGGAACCAGCCGCCATCGGCCGCGGTGGTCACCAGCGGCACACCCATCAGAGCGCCGGTTCCGAGAAACTCGCGCAACGCCCCGACAATCAGCAGCACCAGACTGTAACCGAGACCATTGCCAAGCCCGTCCACGACGCTCGGCAGCACCGGGTTGCGCATGGCGAAGGCCTCCGCCCGTCCAAGCACCAGGCAGTTGGTGACAATCAGCCCTACAAAGATCGACAGCCTCTTGCTCATCTCGAACATGAAAGCCTGCATGAACTGATCGATCACGATGACGATGGAAGCCACGATAGTGATCTGGATGATCAGCCGGATCGAGGGCGGAATGTGATGCCGCATCAGGCTGATCACGCCGTTCGACAGGCACAGCACCACGGTCAGCGCCACCGACATGGTGATCGCGGTCGACAAGGTGGTCGTCACCGCCAGCGCCGAGCAAATGCCCAGGATCTGCAGCGTGACCGGGTTGTTGCCGATCAAGGGGGCGGTGAGATGGTGGTGAAGCGACATGCTAGAGCCCTTCCTGCCGAAGCCGGGTCAAAAACGGGCCGAACCCCTTGTCCCCGAGCCAGAACCGCAAAAGATTGGTCATCCCGGTGCTGGTGCGCGTGGCGCCGGAAATGCCGTCGACCTCGTAAGGTGTCGATGCCCCGCCGCGCACCAGTTCGATGCGAACGGTCCCGGTCTCATCGGCGAATTTCTTGCCGGGCCATTGCGCCAGCCAGTCCGGTTCCTCGATCCGGGCACCGAAACCGGGCGTGTCCCCCTGCTCGACAATCGCCAGCGCCGCAATCGTGACCAGATCCGCCTCGATCGCCAGCGCCGCCTGGAGGGTGGACTGATAGCCCGCACCATAAACCGGCAGCACGATCAGCATCAGCTCACCGTCCTTCTGCAGCAGATAGACCGGCGATTGATTGGCACGCCGCTTGATGCCGGCGATATCTGCGTCAGGCTCCAGCGCGATGCTCGCCTCCGCATCCTGAAGCGCGGCATCGAGATCAAACGCCGCTGAGTCCTCGCTGCTGGCGAAACTGCCGTCATCAAGATTGACCAGCCGGGTTTCCAGCGTGTCGACCCCGGTTTCCATCATCAGGTCGCGCATGCCCGGCAGAGTATCGAGCATCTTGTCCATGCGGGCCTGCTGCTCTGCGGCCCGATTGGCCTCCTGATAGGGCTTCAGCATGACCGCCGTGACCGAGACGGCCGCGGAAGAAACCAGCGCCACCAGCACGGCCATGCCGATGATCTTGACCAGGTCGTCGTTGGACCGCGCGAAGAATTTGCGAATTGGCGAAAACACCTCAGCCATGCCGCGCCCTCCGTCGCCTGACGATCAGGGCCACCGCCATGTGATCGATCAGCGGTGCAAAGAGGCTGGCAAGAAGCGAGGCAAACACCACCGCAGCCGGAGCCACAACGGGGCCGGCGGCGGTATCAAACAGCACGATCAGCACCCCGGCCAACAGACCGAACACCACGCGGCCCGGATTCGTCGTCGCTCCCGCGACCGGATCGCTGATCAGGAAAACCATGCCGAACACTGCCGTGATGGCAACGCTCGGTAAACTGCTCGCACCATCCTGAATCAAACCGGCGATGATCAGAACCACAGTGACGGAAACAAGTATTCGCCAGGAAACAAGTCCGCCGGCAAGAAGCAGAACCAGCCCCGGCAGCGTCGCCAGCGCCATGATCTCGCTGCTGCTGGCAAGCTCGGTTCCGGTAAAGAAAAACACAAGGAATCCGGCAGCCGCCGCGGCACCCGAAACAATGCCGTAGCCCCGGCCGCCAAACACCAGTTCGCCAAATACGACGCCAAGGCTGACAGCCACAACGATCTGCCAGACGGGAATTGATGCGGGCACCAGCACCGCAAAAATCAGCGCCACGGTTGCAGTATGTAAACTCAGTGGCCGGCCACGGATCAGACCGAACGCCAGTTCCCAGATCAGGCAGGTGACAACAGCGGTCAGCAACACCGCAATTTGCGGCGTCCCCCGCTCCACCAGGCTCACGGCCACGGGTGCCGCCAAAGCGATGAGTTGCGCAACCGTCACCCGCGCCGGTGTCCACCCGGAACGTTGCCGCATGCGGAACGGATCGAGGGTCCAGCCGGTCATGCGTCCTCCGCCAGTTCATCAAGCACGTGACGCAGCATCCGGCCATAATCGGCCCCGCTGCTGCAAGCCATCGAGACGGCGGCGACATCTTCCTCGACCATCTCAAGGCACCCCAGACGGCTGGCGGTTTCCGCATCACCGACACTCAGCGCCCGCAGGAACGGAACGACCGGAACACCAAAAGCCAGCGCCCACTCCAGGGCGGCAGTCGGGATCAACGGTGCAGGTTGCGATGAAGTCCGACGAAACAGCCCCATCAGGCCGCCCTTTGAAATCCTGCTCTGAGGCGCGACATCGTCGAGCAGTGTGATCTGCTGGTGATAGCGCCCCAGCCAGGAAGCCTGGCGCCCATTTGTCAGCGAGCCGGAAACGACACAGAGCGGCGAGCCATGATTGCCCGGCAAAGTTTCCTCGCGGATCAGTTCCTGCAAATTGGCGCCGGCGATGGTCCTGATCAGCCTTGGCTGCCTGGCGCGCGGCCCTGCCAGAGCGGCGATCCGGCTGAAGTCATGAATTCCGGTCTCGATCAGCTTGCCGATCGCGGCCACATCCTGATAGCCGATGCTCCAGACCGACCGGTTCTGATCGACCGGATGCAGCCGGTGAATATGGGTTCCGCTCAGACCGGAAGCCTGGCTTTCTGGAAAGAACGATCCACGGATACGGTCACCGCATCCCGCGGCGAGATCCGTGCCCGGGGTCTGGCAGACATGGACCGTTCCGCTGGTCAGATGCGCGATGGCTTTCAGTCCCGCCGGAAAAGCATCGCCTTGATCCCGAAGCACCACTCTCGGATCAGGTGCATGCGGGTTGTCGGGGGTCACGTTTACAAAAATGGCCTCCGGAACCGCATCGGGTGCGGGAATGCGGCCATAGGGGCGGGTCAGAAAGGCCGGCCAGAATCCCTTGGCGAGAAGCGTTTCGCGTATCTCGTCCGGGCTTGTTGCCACGCTGGTCGGATCCGGCTCGTGTTGATCGGGCTCTAGTCGGATGACCAGTGCCGACAAGCTGCGCCGCGGGCCGAGCGTGATCGTGTCGACAACCCCGGACACCGGGGAAACAAAGACCACCTCCGGATTGGCGCGGTCATGAAACAAAGCCAGCCCTCGCCCGACCCGGTCACCCTGTGCGCATAGCAGTTTTGGCCGAAGCCCCGGCAGATCCGCTCCCAGCAACGCAACCTGCGTCACTGCAGCACCCTCTTCGACCCTTTGTTCGGGACGCCGCGCATGGTCAATTATCAAGCCGGGCAACACTGTCGACATCACCTTGTTCGTTCCGGCCTGAGAATTCCTGCATCAAGCCAAGTCCTGAATTGGTTGGTGCTTGAACCCTAGCAGCACAAAACACCCCCGCCATTGAGCCAGATCAATGCAGTGTTTCGCCCGGGCCTCATAATCAGAAGAAAAAACAAGCATCCAGAATTGCCGGTTGAACCCAATCTGACTGAACTGCTGGAGGACCCGACGTGTTTTACTTTCGCCTAGCCTTGCCCATCATGTCTCTGATTTTCATCGCCATTCCGGCGGCTCAGGCGCAGGATCAATCCCCTGTCACCTCTATCGTCGAAAGCTGGATCGCTTCTCCGCATGGTGATCGGACATCCGAAGCCTTCGTACATTGGAACGAGGACGGCGCCGTGCCGCAAGATTGCGCCACCTGCCATTCCGGTCCCGGCCTGATGGATTTTCTCGGCGCTGACGGATCCCTGGCCGGCAAGGTCGATGCCCCCGCACCAACCGGTTCGCCGATCGACTGCGTTGCCTGCCACAACAAGTCTGCGGCAGAGCTCGAACAGATTACCTTCCCCTCAGGCGTTGTCATGACCGAGGCCAGCCCTTCGGCCATCTGCATGGTCTGCCACCAGGGCCGCGCCTCGAGCGACAGCGTCAACGCGGCCATCGCCGGCGCTGATGACGACTCCATCAACGGCGAGCTCGGCTTTATCAATGTCCACTACGCCGCTTCCGCAGCCACCATGTTCGGCGGCGCCGTGCGCGGCGGCTACCAGTATGACGGCAAGACCTATGCCGAGCGGTTCGCCCATGTGCCGGATTTCAACACCTGCACCACATGCCATGATCCGCACACCACCAAGGTGGTCGCGATCGACCAGTGCAGCACCTGCCACCAGGGCGCGGAAACGGTTCGCGATATCCGCATCACCCCGGCCGACATCGATGGCGATGGCGACACCAAGGAAGGCATTCGCGCCGAGATCGAAAGCCTGCACGAGAAACTCGGCGAGGCCGTCATGGTCTATGCCAAGGAGGTCTCCGGCAAGGCAATCGTCTATGATGCCCATGCCTACCCCTATTTCTTCAATGATCTGAATGAGAACGGTGCGGCCGACCCCGACGAGGCCAAGTTCCCGAACCGATACCAGAGCTGGACGCCGCGCCTCCTGCGCGCTGCCTACAACTACCAGTTCCTGGCCAAGGAACACGGTGCCTATGCGCACAATCCGCGCTACGCCATCCAGCTCGCCTATGACAGCCTCGAGGATCTGTCTTCCAAGGCCGCGGTTGATATGGCGGGCATGACCAGGCCTTGAGCAACTGACACGACGTAAAACAGCGGCCCGGGAAGCCTTTCCGGGCCGTCTTGCTGAGCGAGCACGTCAACCACGGTTTTGAATTGGGTCTGCACCGATGGAAAATGCTGAAGTTCTGGTCGCCATCGGCATTCTCTTTCTCGCCGGGCTGCTGCTCGACAAGATCGGCCGGATTGTCCATGTCCCCCGCGTCACTTTGCTGATCCTGCTGGGCGCACTGCTTGGCCCGCCAGTGCTTGACCTGCTGCCGCACAGCTTCAACGAATCCAACGAGTTCTATGCACCCACGGCCTTGACCATGGTGGCCTTTCTGCTTGGCGGCACCCTCAACCCCTCAACCCTGAAAGCCCAAGGCCGCGAAATCATGATCATCTCGCTGACCCTGGTCGCAGTATCCGTGGCGGTGGTGTCGGCAGGGCTGTGGCTGATCGGCCTGCCGGTCGCCATCGCGGTGCTGCTCGGCGGACTGTCTGCGGCGACCGATCCCGCCGCCACCCATGATGTGATCACCCAGACCGGCGCCAGGGGACGGTTTGCAGGCAACCTCCTCGGCATCGTCGCCATCGATGATGCCTGGGGCCTGCTGGCCTTCTCCGGAGCCCTCACCATTGCCGGCATGCTGATGGACCAGGACGCGATGGTGGCCATGCTGCATGGCGCGCGTGAGGTAGGCGGCGCAATTGCGCTCGGGCTCGCGATCGGCTTGCCGGCTGCTTTTCTGACCGGACGAATCAAACCCGGGGAACCGACCCTGATCGAAGCCTTGGGGCTAGTCTTCCTGTGTTCCGGTCTTGCCTTGTATTTCGGTTTTTCGTTTCTGCTCACAGGCATGGTCTGTGGCGCCACGATCGTCAATCTCGCCCGCCATCACGAACGGCCCTTCAACGAGATCGAACGGATCGAGTGGCCCTTCATGCTGCTGTTTTTCGTCATGGCCGGCGCATCGCTGGAAACAGCCAACCTGGCCGGAATCGCTTACATGTGCGCGGCTTATTGTGTCTTGCGGGCGCTGGCCCGGCTGCTCGGCGGCTGGATTGGCGGACGTCTGGCCGGGCTGCCGCCAACCGAAAGCCGCCTCACCGGTCTGGGCCTGATGCCCCAGGCGGGCGTGGCCATCGGCATGGCGCTGGTCGCCAGCGAACGCTTCCCCACGATGGCAGAAGATCTGCTCGCTGTCGCAGTCGCTAGCACCATCGCCTTTGAAATCATCGGCCCGTTTCTGACCCAGATCGCCCTACACAGGGCTGCCAATGCAGAAGCAATATCAGACTAATGGCTAAGGTCCGATACTCTCGTTTTCCCCGACGCATTCCGCACGGCACTTGTTTTCGAAGAATTCAAATGACACTATGAAACGTCTGTCGCGTCGAAAGAGTTGAAGTCAACAATTCCGGATCAACCGGAAGCATCACGGAGCCGGCGAAAAAGGACAGGGAACCGCATACATTCCTTGGGAGGAAACATGTCTAATACTCTTAATCGCAGAAGATTCCTGCGTGGCTCCGCTGTTGCTGGCGCCGCAGCTCTGGCTACTCCGGCAATTGCTCAGAACGCACCCACCACAATCAAGATGCAGGCTGCCTGGGGCGGCGGCATCTTTCTCGAGAACGCTCAGTCATTTGCCAGCCGCGTCAACGAAATGTCGGGCGGATCGCTGATGATCGAAGTCCTGTCGGTCGACGCGGTCGTCAAGACCAGTCAGATGCAGGACGCAGTCCACCGCGGCGTGCTCGATGCAGCCCATTACGTGTCGGCCTACTGGTACGGCAAGTCGAAGGCAGCCTCGCTGTTTGGCACCGGCCCCTGCTTCGGCTGGTCGAGCCAGGAAATGCTGGGCTGGATCTATGCCGGCGGCGGCCAGGAGCTGTTCGACGAACTGATGGACAACCTGCGCCTCAACGTCGTGTCCTTCTTCAACTCGCCGATGCCGGCGCAGCCGCTGGGCTGGTTCCAGGAAGAAATCTCCGACGCGAGCCAGATGAACGGCTTGAAATACCGGACCGTCGGCCTCGCCGCTGACGTTCTGCTCGAAATGGGCATGTCCGTTGTGCAGCTGCCGGGCGGCGAAATCCAGCCGGCGATGAAATCCGGCCTGATCGACGCGGCGGAGTTCAACAACCCGACATCCGACCGCGACTTCGGCATGCAGGATGTGTCCAAGTTCTATCACCTGGCTTCCTATCACCAGAGCCAGGAGTGCTTCGAGGTCACCATCAACAAGGACAAGTTCAACGCGCTGTCGCCCGAGCATCAGGCGATCATCCGCAACGCCTCCATGGCCGAGAACTCCGGCTTCTACTGGGGCAACACCAAGCGCTATGCCGACGATCTCGTCAAGCTGCAGGAACAGGACGGCGTCAGCGTCTTCCGCACACCAGACAGCGTCATGGCAGCACAGCTTGAAGCGTGGGATGTGGTCACCAAGCGGATCGCCGACGAAGACCCGTTCTTCGCCAAGGTGATGGAATCGCAGATGGCCTACGCAAAGAACGTCATGGGCTATCTGAACCTGAACCAGCCCAACTATCAGCAGGCCTACAAGCACTACTTCGGCTGACCGAGGAGTGCAGCAAGCGAATGTTCCGGGGACCCCTGCGGCCCCCGGACGTCGGACGCTCAGGGATGGGCGAAAAACATCCCGGCTATCCTGGAGGGGGTAATTTATGAAATTTGTTTACGCCGTAGAGGGCCTGAGCCTCTGGGTCGGACGGGCATTCGGCTGGTGTATCCTGATCCTCACACTGTCGGTCTCCTACGAGGTATTCGTCCGCTACGTGCTCAATGCGCCGACTGTCTGGGCGTTTGACATGATGATCCAGATGTATGGCGCTCTGTTGCTGATGTGCGGCGCCTATGCGCTGGCTCAGGACACCCATGTCAGGGCCGATGTCGTCTACCGCCTGTTTCCGGTCAGGGTACAGGCCACCTTGGATTTCGTGCTGTACTTCCTCTTCTTTTTCCCCGGCATCCTCGCATTGGTGTGGTTCGGGTATGAAATCGCCGCCGATAGCTGGCGCTACAAGGAAGTAAGCTTCAACAGCCCCGCGAGCATCCAGATCTATTTCTTCAAGTCTCTGATACCGGTCTCGGGCGGGTTGCTCATGCTTCAGGGCTCCGCCGAACTTGTCCGTTGCGTGATCGCGATGCGGACCGGCGTCTGGCCGGAAAGGCTGGAGGATGTGAAGGAAACCGAAGACCTGCTCACCGAGGCGGACATGGACACGATCCGCTCCGTCATTCCGGGCAAATAGCAATTTCGCATGGCGCTGTGAGAAAGAGTAAGAGATGACAAATCCCGAAGTCGCCCTGCTGATGCTTGGCTTGTTTATCGTGCTGGTCCTGCTGGGTTTCCCGATCGCCTTCACCCTGCTGGCCATGGGTGTCGCCTTTGGCTACTACGCCTATCACCAGGGTCACCCGATCGAGACCTTTACCGACATCTTCAACAACAACATCTTCTATCTGCTCAACCAGAACACCTATTCGGTGATGGAGAATCCGACGCTGGTGGCGATCCCGCTGTTCCTGTTCATGGGATATGTTGTGGAACGCGCCAATATCGTCGACAAGCTGTTCTTCTCGCTCTACATGGCCGCGCGCAACCTGCCGGGCAGCCTGGCGATTGCGGCCCTTCTGACCTGCGCGGTTTTCTCGACCGCGTCCGGCATCGTCGGCGCCGTTGTCACCCTGATGGGCCTGCTGGCCTTCCCGGCCATGGCCAACGCCAACTACAACAAGAGCTTCGCTTCGGGCGTGATTTGCGCCGGCGGTACGCTCGGCATCCTGATCCCACCCTCGATCATGCTGATCGTCTACTCGGCGATCGCCGATCTATCGCCGCTGCGGCTTTATGCAGCTGCGGTGTTTCCGGGCCTGCTGCTTGCGGGCCTCTACATCGTCTACGTCATGGTCCGGGTCTGGATCACGCCCAGCCTTGCGCCCAAGCCGCAGATGGAAGATGTCCCGCCGCCGCGCGAGATCTACTGGAACCTGCTCGTCAGTTTTGTCCCGCTGACGGTCCTGATCGCGCTAGTGCTGGGCTCCATTCTCGGCGGGCTCGCGACACCAGCGGAAGCTGCCGCCATGGGCGCCCTCGGCGGCATCATTTTGGCCTTGCTCTACCGCTCGATGTCATGGAAGAAACTCAAGGAGAGCGTGTTCCTGACCGCCAAGGCAACGGCCATGGTGTGCTGGCTCTTTGTCGGTTCCTGGACCTTTGCCTCGGTGTTTTCCTATCTCGGCGGTCACGACATCATCGCCCACTGGGTCGGCGGCATGGACCTTGAGCCCTGGCAGTTCCTGATCCTGGCTCAGATCATCATCTTCCTGCTCGGCTGGCCGCTTGAATGGTCGGAGATCCTGATCATCTTCGTGCCGATCTTCCTGCCGCTGCTCGAGGTTTTCGGGGTCAATCCCTACTTCTTCGCCATGCTGGTGGCGCTCAATCTGCAGACCTCGTTCCTGACTCCGCCCATGGCCATGTCGGCCTACTATCTCAAGGGCGTGCTCAAGAAGCAGATCGAACTCATGGAGATCTTCCGTGGCATCATGCCCTATCTCGGCATCGTGATCCTGACCATGGCGATCATGTACCAGTTCCCCGGTATTGCGCTCTGGTTCCCAGACTATCTCTTCGGAACCTACGTCCCGTGAAGCAGGATCCGGCTTCACTGACAGCCCAGCAGGCCGCCAGCCAGATCCGGCAGGGACTGCTCAGCTCGGTCGATCTGGTCAAGGCATGTCTTGCCCGGATCGAACAGACCGACGCATCGATCGGGGCCTGGTCTCATCTCGACCCGGAGCAGGCCCTCGATCAGGCTGCCGAACTGGACCGGATCCGGCGCTCGGGTTTCGCCATCGGCGCCCTGCACGGTGTGCCTGTCGGCCTGAAGGACATCGTCGACACCGCCGACATGCCGACCGAACGGGGCACCCCGATCTTTGCCGGCAGACAGCCCGATGCCGATGCCGCCATCGTTGAACGGCTGCGCGAAGCCGGCGCGGTGATCATGGGAAAGACGGTGACGACGGAACTGGCTTTTCTCAATCCCAGCCAAACCCGCAATCCGCACAATCCCGATCGCACGCCCGGCGGCTCGTCCAGCGGTTCCGCCGCGGCCGTTGCAGCCCATCACGTGCCCCTGACCATCGGCACCCAGACCAACGGCTCGGTAATCCGTCCCGCCTCCTTCTGCGGTGTATACGGCTTCAAGCCGACCAGGGGCGTCATCTCGCGCCGCGGCATCCTGCAAACCTCGGTCTCGCTCGACCAGGTCGGCGTCTTCGCCCGTTCGCTTGGAGATGCCGCCCTGCTTACCGACGTGATCAGCGGCTACGACCAGACCGACCCGGCGAGCTTCTCGAGACCCCGGCCCGGCATGGCCCAAGGTGCGGCGGAGACGGCCCCTGTGGAGCCCGATTTTGCCGTCTTTGACATGCCGTTTCATGACCGCCTCGCCAATGATGCCCGCGAGGGCCTTGAAGCGGTGATCGAAACGCTCGGCGAGCGGGTTTCGAGGCTGCAGCCAGCCGACACCATGGCCGGGCTTGTCTCGGTACAGGCCACCATCCACGAATACGAAATCTGCATGCATCTCGCCGAGAGTTTCGACGCCCACTGGGACCAGGTAAGTCCGCTGCTGCAAACCGTGGTCGAGCGCGGCCGCCAGATCAGCAAGGCCCAGTACGAGGACGCGCTGGCGGTCAAGGCGTCAGCGGAAAAGTTCTTCGCTGATTTCTTCGTCGAATTCGACGCCATCATCGCGCCAAGCGCTGCCGGCGAAGCTCCGCTTTTGGATCAGGGCACCGGAGACCCGATCTTCTGTACATTGTGGACGCTCGCGGGCCTGCCAACGATCACCTTGCCGCTTCTGGTCGGTGACAACGACCTGCCCATCGGCGTGCAACTGATCGGACCCGCAGAAAAGGATGACCGGCTTCTCAGAACAGCCGGTTGGCTCCAGACCAGACTGGCCGAGGAAGCCGCTTGAACGCCGCCAAAGGAGAAAACCATGTCCTACACAGTTAAACTGATAGCCGGCTTCATCGGAACCGCGCTGCTGGTCATCTTCGTGGTCGGCCTGTCGCACAGCATTTCCACCGGATTTGCCGGTTTCTGGGGCGGGTTTCCGTTCATGATGATCATCATCGTCGTGCTGGCGATGGCTATCTACGACTTCTGGGATGAATGCGTGCGCAGGCGCAAACAATGACCAGGCCGAAGCTGTGGATTACCCGCAAGCTGTCCGATGCGACGCTTGAGCGGGCGAAACGGGACTACGACACCATCATCAATCTCGACGACGGTCTGAGCACAGACAACGAGATCGTGGCCATGAGTGCCCAGGTCGACGCGATCATCCCCTGCCATTCCGAGCGCTTCAGCGCGGATATCGCAGCAAGGCTCGACCCGCGACTGAAGATCATCGCCAATCATTCCGTCGGCGTTGACCATTGCGATCTGCCTGCCTTGAAAGCCCGCGGCATAGCCGTGACCAACACTCCCGACGTACTGTCCGACGCCACGGCCGAAATCGCCATGCTGCTGATGCTCGGTGCAGCGCGGCATGCCGTCGAGGGGGATCATCTGGTCCGCTCCGGCAAATGGGATTTTTGGAGCCCGTCCTTCATGGTCGGCAAACAGGTGACGGGCGCGCGCCTTGGCATCGTCGGCATGGGGCGCGTCGGCCAGGCCTTCGCCCGCAAGGCCCGCGGCTTCGACATGGAGATCCATTACTACAACCGGACGCGCCTGCCCGCCGATCAGGAATTCGGCGCGACCTATCACAGCTCGATCGACAGCCTTTTGCCGGTGTCCGATTTCCTGTCCCTGCATTGCCCAGCAACGCCCGAGACAACCGGCCTGATGAACGCCGAACGGTTTGCGCAGCTGCCCGAAGGCGCGGTCATCGTCAACACCGCACGCGGCGCGCTGGTCGACGAAGCAGCCCTTCTCGATGCACTCGGCAGTGGCCGCCTTGCCGCTGCGGGACTCGATTGCTTTGTCGCCGAGCCCGGCGGAAACCCCGCCTTCGCACCGCACCGGAACATCTTCATGCTGCCCCATATCGGCAGCGCCACGCGGCGCACCCGCGACGCAATGGGCTTCCGGGCGCTCGACAATCTTGACGCTTTCTTCCGCGGCGACCGGCCCGGGGATCTGCTGTAGGCTCTTGCTCGGGGATGGAACCTTCAGCTGGATCCGGTGTTTGAAAGCCAGCCCCGATTGCAACCCGGCTTGCACCTGCAGCTTTTTCAAGGTCAAATCCGCTCATGAGCTACCGCCAACCCAGCTTTACCCTCGGCGTCGAAGAAGAATACCTGCTTGTTGACAGCGAGAGCCTCGACCTCGCCGCAGCACCGGAATCGCTGATGCGGGATTGCGCAGCCGAGCTCGGAGACAAGGTCAGCCCTGAATTCCTGCAATGCCAGATCGAGATCGGCACCGGTATCTGCAGAACCGTCGCCGAGGCCGGCGCTGACCTGGCGCGTTTGCGCACAGTGATCTCAGAAGTCGCCGGCCGGCATGGCCTGGCGCCGCTTGCAGTGTCCTGCCATCCATTCGCCGACTGGCACAAACAGCACTTCACCGACAAGCCGCGATACCGTGCGCTGGAGCGTGATCTTGGCGGGGTTGCCCGCCGCATGCTGATCTGCGGAATGCATGTGCATGTCGGTATCGATGACGACGAGACCCGCATCGATCTTATGGCGCAGTTTCCCTATTTCCTGCCGCATCTTCTCGCCCTGTCGACCTCGTCGCCCTACTGGAAAGGCGACGACACCGGGCTCAACGCCTACAGGCTGACCGTCTTCGACAACATGCCGAGAACAGGCTTGCCGCCGCGGTTCTCGTCCTGGTCCGAGTATGAACGCTCGGTCCAGGTCATCATCGACAGCGGCCTGATCGAGGACAGTTCCAAGATCTGGTGGGATCTGCGTCCGTCTTCCCGCTTCCCGACCCTGGAGTCGCGCATTTGCGATGTCTCGCCGAGGCTGGACGATGCGCTTGCCATTGTAGCGCTGACCCAGTCCATCATGCACATGCTCTGGCGGCTGCGACTGAGCAACCAGCGCTGGCGCATCTATGACCGGTTCCTGGTCGGCGAGAACCGCTGGCGCGCCCAGCGTTACGGTGTCTCGAAAGGAATGATCGATTTCGCGCGCGGCGAGGTGGTGGTCTTTGCCGATCTTCTCGAGGAGATCATCGGGATGGTGCGCGAGGACGCTGAGGCGCTTGGCTGCTGGGACGAGGTTCAGGCCACCCGGCGGATCGTAGAGCATGGCACAAGCGCCGACCGGCAACGCACGGTCCACGAAACCGCTATTGCCGGCGGCGCCAGCACCCTGGAAGCCCACAAGGAAGTGGTCCGCTCCCTGATTGCGGAATTCACAGAGGGGCTCGAAAAACACGCCGTCCCTGCGGAGAGCCAGCCACCGGCCTGACTCTCACGTCATCAGCACACGGATGAAGTCTTGCATGTGTACGCCGCATCTCCGGTCGGAAGCGCGGCGCCGCAGGACTTGGACACGCATCAGTGCGCCGCGCTTGCGCCGTCCGGCACGGGCTCGCTGGCATTGGGATCGGGGTCGTCTTCGCGCTTGACCCGGAACACCGCCAGATAAAGAGCCGGCGCGAAGAACAGCGTGATGACCGTGCCCGCAATGATCCCGCCCATCATGGCGTAGGCCATCGGGCCCCAGAAGATCTGCCGCGAAATCGGGATCAGGGCCAAGCTGGCGGCGGCTGCCGTCAGCAGGATCGGACGCGCCCGCGCATCGGATGCGTTGAACACGGCATCCCATGCCGACTGCCCCTTGCCGCGAAGCACCTCGATCTCGTCGATCAGGATGATCGAGTTGCGGATCAGGATCCCGATCAGCGCCAGCACCCCGAGGATCGCCACGAAGCCCAGCGGCGCGCCCGAGGGGACCAGCGCGGCGACAACGCCGATGAGCCCCAGCGGCGCCACGCAGATGACGACGAATGCCAGCCTGAAACTCTGAACCTGGATCATGATCAGCATCAGCATGGCCAGGATCATGACTGGCGCAACCGCAACAATCGGCTCCTGGCTCTTGGCGCTTTCAGCCACAGAGCCACCGACCTCAACGGCATATCCAAGCGGAAGCGCGGCGTCGAACGCCTCGATCTTGTCATTGAGCGCCGCCACGATGGTCGCGGGCTGGTCCTTGGAAGCAATCGCAGCCTTTATGGTAACAGTTGGCGCCCGGCCGCGCTGATGGATCACCGGCGGCTCCGTCTCATAGCTGAAGGTTGCAACCGCACGCAGCGGAATGGTGACGGACCCTGCCGCCGACAGCTGAAGATCCGCAAGCGCCTCGACCGATTGACGCGAGGCGGCATCGCCTCGTGCAACGATATCCACGAGGTAGGCCGCATCGCGCAGTTGCGTCACCGACGCACCGTCATAGATCGCGTTCAGGGCGGAGGCGATATCGCGTGGCGTGATCCCCAGCTGGCGCGCCTTGTCCTGCAGAATGTCGACCCGCACCACGCGCACGGGTTCATTCCAGTCCATCACGATCCCTTCAAGCCTGTCGTCGGTTGCCACCACCGCGGTCAGATCGCGGGCGTAATCGCGCAAGGTTTCGATGTCCGGCCCGGAGATACGGTACTGCACCGGGCGGCCGACCGGAGGTCCGATTTCCAGCAGCTTGACGAAGATATCGACGCCGGGAAATTCATCGGCAGCAACCTGCTTCAGCTCGGCCCGCAACGCGTCGCGCGCTTCCACGGAAGGCGTCTGGATCACGATCTGCCCGATATTGGGACCGGGCGTTGTCACGTCATAGGCAAGCAGGAAGCGCGGCGCGCCCTGTCCGACATAGGTCGACCAGAACAACACCTTGTCATTGTCCGCCAGTATGTCTTCCATCCGCGCCATCTCGCCGGATGTCTGCGAGATCGAGGCATTCTGCGGCAGGGTGAAGTCGAGGATCAGCTCCGGCCGGTCGGAATTCGGGAAGAACTGCTGCTCGACGAACCGCATGCTGAAGACCGAAAAGGCAAAGACAGCCAGCGTCAGCCCGATGGTGATCCAGCGATGGTTCATGCTGGCCCTGAGCACGACATGGAAGGCCCGCGAGACGCGCCCTGGCTCGCCGCTGTGATGCTTCAGCTTGGCAGGCAGGAACGTTACGCCCAGAAGCGGCGCAAACAGCACGGCGACAACCCAGGAAACCGTCAGCGAGACCGCGATCACCACGAACAGCGAGAACGTGAATTCGCCGGCCGCCGAAGTGTTGAGCCCGATCGGAATGAAGCCTGCCACCGTCACCAGTGTCCCCGTCAGCATCGGAAACGCAATGGAGGTCCAGGCGTAGGAGGCCGACTTTGTCAGCGATTCTCCCCGCTCCAGCCGCGTGATCATGGTTTCGATCGCGATCATCGCATCATCGACGAGAAGCCCGAGCGCAATGATCAGCGCGCCCAAGGAGATCCGTTGCAAGGTGAACCCGGTATAGGCCATCACCACGAAGGTGATCGCCAGCACCAGCGGGATCGTCATCGCAACAACCAGTCCGGCGCGCAACCCGAGCGAAATGAAGCTGACTGCCAGAACGATTATGATCGCTTCCACCAGCGCCTGCAGAAAATGCCCGACGGCTTCCTCCACCACATGCGGTTGATCCGCCACCTGGTGAATATCGACCCCGATCGGCAGCTCTGCCTGCGCCTTGGCAATGACGGTATCGAGCTCTTCGCCGAAATCGATGATGTTGGCGCCCTTGCGCATCCCCACGGCCAGGCCAATCGCCTCCTGCCCCTTGTAGCGGAACAGCGCCGTCGCCGGATCCTCGTAGGATCGGCGGATGTCGGCGACATCGGTCAGGCGGAAGAACCGGTCCCCGACACGCAGGTTGATGTCTTCAAGGCTTTCGGCGCCGGAGAACTGGCCGCCGATCCGCACCAGCACCCGTTCCGGCCCGGCATCGATCACGCCTGACGGCAGGATCGCGTTCTGCGCGGACAGCGTCGCCTGAACCGCCTCCTGGTTCAGGCCCATCGCGGCAAGACGCTCTGTCGAGAACTCGATATAGATCACCTCATCGCGGGTGCCGAAGAGTTCCACCTTGCCGGCATCGGGCAGGGCCTGCACCGAGCGGCGAACGATCTCGGCATAATCGCGCACTTCCCGGGGCGAAAAGCCGTCATAGGTGAAGGCATACAGGTTGCCGAACACATCGCCGAAGCTGTCATTGAAACTGAAGCCCGCAAATTCGGCCGGAAACTCGCCGCGAATATCCGACATCATGTTGCGCACGCGCTGCCAGATTTCCGGCAGGTCCTTTGCCGATGTGCTTGCCAGGAGCTCGACATAGACGATGCTCTGCCCCGGTCGCGTGACCGATCGGGTGAAGTCGAGCTCGTCCAGATCCTCGAGCTTCTTCTCGATCCGGTCCGTCACCTGGGTCAGGGTTTCCCGCGTGTCGGCGCCGGGCAGTGCCGCCGATATGATCATCGTCTTGATCGCGAAATCCGGGTCTTCCTCGCGCCCGATCGACATGTAGGAGATGATCCCTGCGACCACCGAAACGATCATCAGGAACCAGACAAACGAACGGTGCTGCAGCGCCCAGTCGGAGAGGTTGAATTTTTTCATTCCGACACACGCGGGCCGACGGCCTGCCCTTCTTCAAGTGAATGGATACCTTTGACGACAACTTCATCTCCGGCGGAAAGACCGGAACTGACGATGATGAAATCACCAGATGCGCCCGAGACCTCCACCGGCCTCAAGGAAACCGCACTGCTGGTGCGGTCTACCACCCAGACGCCGGGCGGTTCCAGCAAGGCCGAGCGGGGAAGGATGATATCCGCCTGCTTGCCCATGGCGGGCGAGACCTTGACCAGCGAACCGAGCCGGAATGCCTGCGGCGCATCCTCGATGCTCAGATGCAGCCGGTAAGTCCGGGTGGCTTTTTCAGCCACCGGGTCCACGCGGGTCAGCACTGCGTCTGTTTTTATGGTTTCGCTCACCAGCAGGCTGGCAACAAACTGGTCACCACGCTTTTGCAGCCCAGCCTCCGCCTCGGAGACATCGATGACGATTTCGCGCTTGCCGATCGCAGCAAGTTGCAAGACCGTCTGGCCTTCAGACAGCGCCGCTCCGGGTTCTGCATACGTGTTGGTGACAACGCCGTCATAGGGAGCAGTCAGAATGGCAAGGTTCTTCACATCCTGCGCCCGGGCCTGCGAGGCCTTGGCCTGATCCAGCCGCGCCTGCGCCGAAATCAGGGCCCGCTCGGCGTCCTCAAGCCGCGTCGCACTGTCAACGCCGCGTTCGGCCAGTGTCCTGGCCCGTTCGCGCGCATCGGTGGCGGGACGCAACTGCGCCTCGGCCACGGATACGCCGGCGTCCGCTGTGCGCAGGTCGGAATCGAGATCCGTCGTATCGAGAGCTGCAAGCACGTCGCCCTTGCTGACCAGATCACCGGTGCTGACAGGACGGGTGGCAACCGTGCCGCTCATCGGAAAACCAAGCGCGGTTTCGGTCTTCGCCACGACCGTGCCGGTGTAGCTGAGCGAAATGCCGGCTTGCGGGTCGACGATCAGCGAGACCACGGGACGCGCTTGCTGTTCGGTCTGAAGAGCCGCGTCTTCGGCGCTGGCCGGCAAGCTTAGCGCGAGGCTGAGAAGAAGGATCGGAAATCTCATTGGCTGTCTCCCGCGCGGCGGACGAGACGGCCCGGATAAAGCAATTGCGCGCCCTTGCCGACGATCCAGTCGCCGTCTTCGACGCCGTCCCGGATCAGGATGCGGCCCGTCTCATACCGGTCGATTGTAACCGGATGCAGCGACACCTGCATGGTTTCCCTGTCGACCTGCCAAACCGCCGGGCCGTCCGCCGTGGCGCTGATGACCGAAAACGGGAGACTGATCTGCTCAGGTGACGTCTCGGTAACCGACCCCCGCACCGGGTCGCCGTAGCCGAGGCCGGCCGGCGGGTTGATGACATCCACAGTCGCGGCAACCGTTCCGGTCCGCTCATCGATCAGCGGCGAAATCTCGCCAATCCGGCCTTCAAACTCCTCTTGCGGCCTGGAAAGCCGAGACAGGATGATGTTGGAGTTCGGCGCCTCACGGATCATCATCACTTCGGGAACCTCGAAGACCGCTTCGAATCCCTTGTCCAGCGCCAGTTCCATGGCCGTCTGGGCGGGCGCGATAATCTGGCCCGGTTCGATGTTCCGGGCGGTGACTGTGGAGGCGAAAGGAGCACGCAGCACCGTATCTGAAAGCGCTTTGGTTGCACGCTCCAGATCCGCCTCCGCCTGTTCAAGCGTACCTTCTGCAGTCCGCAAGGCATCATACGCTGCATCGCGGGCGGCCCGTGTCGTGGCGCCGCTGGTCAGAAGCTGTTCGGCGCGTTCGAGATCTTCAACCGCCTGCCGATGATCGGCTTTTGCGGTGGTCAGGCCGGCTTCCGCGGTCCGGACCGCCAGTTCCTGTTGAATCGAATCGAGCCGTGCCAGGGGAGCGTCCTTTTCAACCTTGGCACCGAGTTCGACCATGACCTCGGTGACCCGGCCACCGATGGGAAACGCCGCCATGAGCGTTTCCTTGGCCCGGATTTCACCGGTCAGCGAAAGCGTCTGCTGTTCCGCTTTCCGTTCGGCGACCACGATCTCCACCGTTAGGGGAGTCTCGCCATGCACCTGTGCGATGCTGAGGGCGCTCAGAATGGCAGCCCATACGATAATTGATCGTTTCAAGACGTGATCCAGTCTTTCAAGGAAACCAAGGTTGGTCAGACAAGGCATTTTGGAAAATCGATGCCAGACAAAACCCCGGTTTGCAACGAAACCAGGGCGTTTTGAGCCTGCATCAGCGTTCACATTTTCTTGTGCATCGCGTCATCGCCCCCACCAAATTGTTGACGATGCAGAACCTTTGCTCGCCAGCACCGGCCAAGGTTGCGTGAACAAATTCCATTCACTTCAGCGAATAAGGGAGCAGGACTGGAGATCTGATTAACAACTTCCCCGCAGGATTGCATTGGTTTCAAATAGCCTGCGCTTCTATTAACATCAGATAATATTCGACGTGGTCCGTGTGGATCAAGACCGGAGCACTGGCCCACCATGAACCTGGATAGCCTATCCAAAGCAAGCCGGAGTCTACCCATGAAATTCGCAAGGTTGTTTCTGATCACTCTGGCAATGTCGGTTGGAGCGACCGCTGCTGCTCTGGCCGACAGGCTCACGATCGCCACAGTCAACAATGGCGACATGATCCGGATGCAGAAACTCTCCACCTATTTCACCGCGGAAAATCCGGAGATCGAGTTGCAATGGGTAACCCTTGATGAGAACGCGCTACGGCGGCAGGTTACCAACGACATTGCCACGGGAAGCGGCCATTACGACATCATGACCATCGGCACCTACGAAGTTCCGATCTGGGGCCGGCGGGGCTGGCTGGCGCCGCTTGACGATCTTCCGGCCTCCTACGATGCCGAAGATCTTCTTCCCGCAATCCGTGATGGTTTGAGCGTGGATGGCAAGCTCTACGCCGCACCGTTCTACGGTGAATCATCGATGGTGATGTACCGCACCGACTTGATAGAAAAGGCCGGCCTGATCATGCCGGAAGCGCCAGACTGGCAGTTCATTCGCAAGGCCGCCCTCGCCCTGACTGACCGGGACGCCGGCATCAACGGAATATGTCTTCGAGGCAAGGCTGGCTGGGGCGAGAACGTGGCGTTCCTGACCGCGGCCTCCAATTCGTTTGGCGCAAAATGGTTCGACATGGCCTGGCGGCCACAGTTCGACAGCCCGGAATGGAAGGAGACGCTTTCGTACTACATTGAATTGCTCAATGAATCCGGCCCCCCGGATGCAGCACAGAACGGTTTCAATGAAAATCTGGCCTTGTTTCAAAGTGGCAAGTGCGGAATCTGGATCGACGCAACCGTCGCTGCATCCTTTGTCACCAATCCAGCGACGTCCCAGGTCGCCGGCAAGGTTGGCTTCGCTCTTGCGCCCGACCATGGCTTGGGCAAACGCAGCAACTGGTTGTGGGCATGGGCCTTGGCCATACCGATCAGCACGCCGAACACCGACGCCGCCAAGAAGTTCATAGAATGGGCCACCTCGAAGGACTACCAGGCGCTTGTCGCAGAGAAGGAGGGGTGGGCCAACGTCCCGCCAGGAACACGCACTTCGCTTTATGAAAACGCTGAATACGCCAAGCTTGCCTTTGCCAAGATGACCCTCGACAGCATCACCGGGGCCGATCCGCTTGACCCCACGATAGACGAGGTCCCGTATGTCGGCATCCAGTTTGTCTCCATTCCCGAGTTTCAGCGCATCGCCACCGCCGTCGGCCAGCAATTCTCGGCAGCCCTTGCCGGCCGGATATCGATTGACGACGCATTGGGAAATGCCCAGGCCCTGACAACCAGAGAGATGAAGCGAACCGGCTACAACTGACAGATCGCAGCCGTCAAACCTTCACTGGTCCAACCGGACTCTGGCCGAGCGCGCAGGCTGGTCAGTCAGAGGCAAAGGCTTGCATGCGCATGCGCCATTCGCCGCATGGAAACCGCAACCCGTCTCCGTCGGCTTTCGCAGTTGCAACGTCCTTCCTGCACCCGGAAAAGCAGCTGTTTAGCCTGGGCGTGGATGGCTATTCGCATGCGCCAGATTCATATGCTCAGTGCGGGTAGACAGCTGCGCCAGTATCTGCAAACATCAGATACGTTGACGTGACGACACGAAAACAATCGGCAACCGGCAAATCAATTGCCGGACCGTCTATAAGGGGAAGGGCGCAACAGCCCGCAGCAATTAGGAGCGTGTTTTGGTATCAACCAACACGGATGACGGCTTCGTCGTGTTCGACGGCGTCCAGAAGAGCTATGACGGTGAAAACCTCGTTGTAAAAGACCTCAATCTTTCCATTGCCCGGGGCGAGTTCCTCACGATGCTGGGCCCGTCGGGATCCGGCAAGACCACCTGCCTGATGATGCTGGCGGGCTTCGAGACCGCCACCAACGGCGCCATCAGGCTTGGCGGCAAGGAGATCAACAACATCCCTCCGCACAAGCGCGGCATCGGCATGGTGTTCCAGAATTACGCCCTGTTCCCGCACATGACGGTGGCAGAAAACCTCTCCTTCCCGCTGGAAGTGCGCAAGATCGGCAAAGCCGAGCGCGAGGCCAAGGTTCAGCGCGCGCTAGACATGGTGCAGATGGGTGATTTCGGCGGCCGCCGGCCGGCGCAATTGTCCGGCGGACAGCAGCAGCGCATCGCCCTGGCACGCGCATTGGTCTTCGAAGCCGAGCTGGTCTTGATGGACGAACCTCTTGGCGCGCTCGACAAGCAATTGCGCGAGCACATGCAGTTCGAGATCAAGCACATTGCCGACAATCTCGGCATTACCGTGGTCTATGTCACCCATGACCAGACCGAAGCGCTGACCATGTCGGACCGCGTTGCCGTGTTTGAAGATGGCCGCATCCAGCAGCTCGCCCCGCCTGACGAGCTCTACGAGCAGCCCAAGAACAGTTTCGTTGCCCAGTTCATCGGTGAGAACAACACGCTGATGGGCAAGGTCGAGAAGATTGACAAGGACCTCGCTGTCGTTCGTCTCGACAATGGCGACCTGATCGACACCGTTCCTGTCAATGTCAGCAGTGTCGGCGACAGAACCCTCGTTTCAATTCGGCCCGAACGGGTCGAGTTCAACCGTGAACGTCTGCTACCGGACGCTCACACGCTCAAGGCCGAAGTGCTGGAGTTCATCTATATGGGTGACATCTACCGCACGCGGCTGCGGGTCGCGGGTAAGGACGATTTTATCGTCAAGACCCGTAATGCACCCGACCAGCGCCGGCTCAAGCCCGGCGAAGTGATCGAGATCGGCTGGCGTCCCCAGGACTGCCGGGCACTCGACGCCTAAACACTAGACCATACCCCCAGCGATGGCCCGATCCATGGGGGGAACCATAAACGGGTATCCTAACAAGGAGAACAGACATGAAATCCAAACTCGCAACACTGATGTGCGGAGCCGCACTTGCGGTGACCGGCGTCCATGCCCAGGCAGCCGACATGGCGGATTCGATGACCATCGTCAGCTGGGGCGGTGCCTACCAGAAGAGCCAGATCAATGCCTATGCCGAGCCCTACAAGGCAGAGCATCCCGACGTTGAAGTGATCTGGGACGAGAGCTCCAACGAGGCCGTGGCCAAGCTGCGCGCCATGAACGAAGCAGGCAACATCACCTGGGACCTGGTCGATGTTGTTGCCGCTGACGCCATTCGCCTTTGCGATGAAGGCCTGGCCATGGAATACGATCCCGACGAGCTGCTGGCCGCCGGCGATGACGGCTCCTCGGCATCCGATGACTTCGGCGATCTGATCGTCAGCGACTGCTTCATTCCGCAGATCGTCTATTCCACAACCTTCGGCTATCGCACCGACATGGTAGGCGACACACCGCCCACCAATATCTGCGATGTCTTCGACCTTGAGGCCTATCCCGGCAAGCGTTCGCTCGAAAAGCGTCCGATCAACAACATGGAATGGGCTCTGCTTTGCGACGGTGTCGCCAAGGAAGACGTCTATGACGTTCTCGAAACCGAAGAAGGCCAGGCCCAGGCACTCGCCAAGCTCGATACCATCAAGGACCAGGTTGTCTGGTGGTCTGCAGGCGCTGATACGCCGCAGCTGCTCGCCGACGGCGAAGTCGTCATGGGCTCGACCTACAACGGCCGACTCTTCAGCCTGATCGAAGAACAGGATCAGCCGGTCGCCATGCTCTGGGACGCCCAGGTGTTCGACCTTGACGGCTGGATCATCCCGGCCGGTCTTCCCCAAGACCGCCTCGCTCGGGTCAAGGACTTCGTGAAGTTCGCCACCGACACGCAGCGTCTTGCCGACCAGGCCAAGTACATCTCCTACGGTCCGGCACGCAAGTCGTCGGCTCCGCTGGTTGGCCAGCATGCCGACCTCGGCATCGACATGGCTCCGCATATGCCGACGGATCCGAACAACTCGAAGAACACCTTCCTGTACAACTACACATGGTGGGCTGATTACCGCGATGACCTGGATGCAAAATTCCAGGCCTGGCTCGCACAGTAATCGACGAGAAAGATCGGAAGGGGCCGCCAGCCGGCCCCTTCCGCACCAAGCATGCAGCATGATTTGACGCGATAGCAGGACGGAGCCGGCCCATGACCGATGCCACCAACAGCCCTTCAACTGGCCCCATGCTTTCCGCTGACGGCACCCCGTTGAAGAAAAGCCTGCAGATCGCGCTTCGCCGCCAGAAACTGCGGGCCCTGATGCTGGTCGCGCCCCTCCTGCTGTTCGTTCTGATAAGTTTCATTGCGCCGATCGCGGACATGCTGTTCCGCTCGGTCGAAAACGACATCGTCTCGGAAACCATTCCACGCACCGTCATCGCCCTCGAGCAGTGGGACTATGAGGACGGAGGCGCCAGCGCGCCAGGCGACGACGTTTATGCCGCGCTCTATGTGGACCTGTCCGAGGCGGAAGAGTTCAAGACCCACACACGTCTCGGATCCCGGCTCAATTACGAGACCACCGGCATGTCGTCCCTGCTGCGCAAGACCGGACGCGGCATCGGCCGGATGGACACAGACGAATATACCAAGCAGTTCGAGGCTCTCGACCCGACATGGGAAGACCCAGCCGCCTGGGTGGCAATGATGCAGGCCCCGGGGGTGGCCGAGATTCTGCCCGAGACCGCCTCCGCCTGGCAGTCCTGGCAGCGTATCGTCGCCAACAAGAACGATGTGCTGTCGGAAGAACAGCCCGAAGATTTCATCTACACAATGCTCTATCGCGACCTGATCGCGCAGCCCGCCTCCGCCGTCGCCGCCTATTCCGGTCCCGGTGCTGCGATGCTGCAGGCGGCGGACAGCGCGGTCGACGGATTCGAGCCCATTTCGCTGCGCGAACAGTTTCTCGACATCGACAAGGACTGGGCCGACGCGCAGATCTGGGGCACCATAAAGGCGTTCTCCTCACCCTATACCGCGGGCTACTTCCTCTCCTCCGTCGATCTGCAGCTGACGCCGGCAGGCATCGAGCAGCAACCCGAAAACCAGCAGATCTACATGATGCTGTTCGGCCGCACCATGTTCATGAGCATGGTCATCATGGGCTCGTGTATCCTGCTCGGCTATCCGATCGCCTATCTTCTGTCCAACCTGCCGCTGAGGACTTCCAACCTGCTGCTTATCCTCGTGCTGCTGCCGTTCTGGACGTCACTGCTGGTGCGGACTTCAGCCTGGAAGGTGCTACTGCAGCAACAGGGCGTCATCAATGACATCCTGGTCTGGCTCGGCCTCGTCGCCGACGGGGACCGGCTGGTAATGATCAACAACCAGTTCGGCACCATCGTCGCCATGACGCATATCCTGCTGCCATTCATGATCCTGCCGCTCTATTCGGTGATGAAAACCATTCCGCCGAGCTATGTGCGGGCGGCAAAATCCCTCGGCGCCACCAACTGGACCGCATTCTGGCGGGTATATTTCCCGCAATCCGTGCCCGGCATCGGCGCCGGATCGATCCTCGTCTTCATCCTGTCCATCGGTTACTACATCACGCCTGAGCTGGTGGGTGGCACGACGGGCACCTTCATTTCCAACCGGATCGCCTACCACATTTCGTCTTCGCTCAACTGGGGCCTCGCGGCTGCGCTGGGGACGATCCTGTTGGCGGTCGTGCTGGTGCTCTACTGGGTCTACGACCGGATCGTGGGCATCGACAATGTGAGCCTGGGATAGAACAATGAGCAAATACACCAAGCCTGCAGTCGATCTTGTCCGCTTCGTCCTGCCGCTGATGGCGCTCGCCGGCGCCATCATGGGTTTTCTCGTCGGCACGGCCAATGGCACCGCGCTTCTGGGTACCGTGCTCGGGGCTGTCTGCGGCGTAGCCCTTGCCTGGGTTCTCGCAAGCTTCATCCCGTCCAAACGCGCCGGCATCCTGGCCGCCACCGTGGTCTTTGCGCTCGGTGGCCTGCTCATCGCAGGCCCCGCCGGGATCGTCGGCGGCGTGATCGTCGGCTTCGTTCTGTCCTGGCTGTCCTACTGGCTCTCCACCGGCGGCTACCGCTCCGGAACGCCAATCTACGCCACCCCGGGTCAGGTGCTCTGGCACAACACTTTCAAGTTCATCTGCGGGGCGATCTTCTTTTTCCTCATCGCGCCCATTCTCACGATCATTCCGCTGAGCTTCAACGCCGAGAACTTCTTCACCTTCACCCCGGCGATGCTGTCATTCGATCCGGAAGGCTATTCGTTCAAGCATTATCGGGATTTCTTCACCAATCCGGACTGGCAGCAGGCGCTGAAGAACTCGGTGCAGATTGCGCCCGCCGCGACGCTGCTTTCGGTTTCGCTGGGTACGCTGGCTGCAATCGGCCTGTCGCAACCGCATGTGCCGTTCCGGCGGGCAATCATGGCGATCCTGATCTCGCCGATGATCGTGCCGCTGATCATCTCCGCGGCCGGCATGTATTTCTTCTATTCCCGCATCGGCCTGCAGGGGACTTATGTCGGCGTTGTGCTTGCGCACGCAGCCCTTGGCATCCCCTTTGTCATCATCACCGTGACGGCAACGCTCGTGGGTTTCGACAAGTCACTGACCCGGGCAGCGGCCAATATGGGCGCCAACCCCGTCACGACATTTTTCCGAGTGCAGATGCCTCTGATCCTGCCCGGCGTGATTTCCGGCGGCCTGTTTGCCTTCATCACCTCGTTTGACGAGGTGGTGGTTGTTCTCTTCGTCGGCTCGGCAGGCCAGAAAACTCTGCCCTGGCAGATGTTCACCGGGCTTCGCGAACAGATCAGCCCGACCATCCTGGCTGTCGCAACGCTTCTTGTCGGCGTGTCGATGCTGCTTCTGACCACGCTCGAATTGCTGCGTCGCCGTTCCGAGCGCTTGCGGGGCATGTCGCCAGGCTGATGGCGAACGGCTCCCCGGCCTAAAACGGACGTCGCGAACCGACAAACCCATGTCAATTCCAGCTTCGGCTTCGGCGCCTCTATCGACTATACAGTAAGAGCCGGTTTCACTTCCCGGCCAGGCCAACGTCCGCGGCAATAGGGTCGCGGGCCATCAGGCCCAATTGAAGCGATCCTCACAATGACAAATCTCACCAGCACCGACGACATGCTGCACGTCTTCCAATGGAAGAACGGAGACAAGGAATACTCGCCATTCTCGGCGTCAGAAATGGACCGGCGCCAGAATGCCATGCGCGCCCATCTCGCAGCCCAACAGATAGATGCGGCGGTTTTCACCTCCTATCACGGCATCTGCTACTACTCGGGCTTTCTCTACTGCTATTTCGGTCGCAAATATGGCTTCGTGCTCACCCAGGACAACGCCACAACCGTTTCTGCCGGAATCGATGGCGGCCAGCCCTGGCGGCGTAGCCACGGTGACAACATCATCTATTCCGACTGGCGCCGCGACAATTTCTTCACCGCGCTGAAATCGCTCATCCCGGCAGGCGCCCGCCGCGTCGGCATCGAGTTCGACCATGTCTCGCTCGAGTTTCGCAACCTGCTCGGCGAGGCCTTCCCGGGCATTGACTTCGTCGATGTCGCCGAAGCTTCCATGTGGATGCGGACGATGAAATCCGCCGAGGAGCATGCGCTGATCCGCGAAGGCACCCGCATCTGCAATGTCGGCGCCCGTGCGGTGATGGAAGCGATTGGAGAAGGCGTGCCGGAATACGAAGTTTCACTTGCGTCGACCCAGGCCATGGTGCGCGAAATCAGCAAGAGCTTCCCCTTTGTCGAACTGATGGACACCTGGACCTGGTTCCAGTCAGGCATCATGACCGACGGGGCGCACAACCCGGTCACCAACAAGAAGATCGCCCGTGGCGATATTCTCTCACTCAACTGCTTCCCGATGATCTTCGGCTACTACACCGCCATCGAGCGCACCCTGTTCTGCGAAGAAGCCACCGATGCCCATCTCGACCTGTGGCAGAAAAACTGCGCCGTGATGAAGGCCGGCTCCGACATGATCGGCCCGGGCAAGAAATGCTCGGACATCGCGCTGGCGCTCAACGACATGTATCGCGGCTGGGACCTTCTGAAATACCGGTCCTTCGGCTACGGCCACTCCTTCGGCGTTCTCTCGCATTACTACGGCCGGGAAGCTGGCGTGGAATTGCGCGAGGATGTCGACACGGTGCTTGAGCCGGGCATGGTCGTCTCGATGGAGCCGATGATCATGATCCCCGAAGGCATGCCGGGCGCCGGCGGATACCGCGAGCATGACATCTTCATCGTCACCGAGACCGGGGCCGAAAACATCACCAACTTCCCGTATGGCCCGGAAGAAATGATCATCCGGCGCTAACCACCCAAGCCGACACATGAAGCCACCCCCGGGGTGGCTTCATTCACCCGTTTCAGGTTCGTCTGCTGTCGCCGCAGATCCGCCGATGATCAGGCGTGTGCCCGCCTCCTCCAGCATTGCTGCGATTTCGGGCCAGACGGCTTCATCCGTCACCACGTGACCGATGGCCTCAAACTCCGCCACCTGCACCAGCCCGCGGCGACCGAACTTGGTGTGATCCGTCACCACATAACTCTGAGCGCCGCGCGACAGCATCATCCGGGCAAACTCGGCTTCCTCCAGATCGAAATCCATCACCCCTGCCCCGGCATCGATGGCACCGGCGGAAATGATCGCGTGGGTGACCGAGAACTTGGCGATGAACTCGATCGCCGACACCCCGAAAGCAGCCCCTGAATCGCTTCTGAGCTCGCCACCAGCCATGTAGACCTTGTTGCCGTTCACCGTCGCCAGTGTCCGGGCAATGTCGGAGGAATTGGTCACCACCGTGAGCCGGCGATGGCCAAGCAGCTCGCGCGCCACGAAGCTGGTTGTGGTGCCCGTGTCGAGCATCACGGAATCGCCATCATGGATCAGCTGTGCCATCTCCCGCGCGATCCGTCGCTTGGCCTCGGCATTCTCGCGCATGCGGCGCTGGAACGGCGCTTCCCCCACCTGGCCGGCGAGCCCCACCGCGCCGTGGATCTTGAGCACCGACCCGTTTTCCGTCAGCGGCCGGACATCACGCCGCACGGTCTCAAGCGAAACTCCAAGCCGGGCCGCGAGTCCTGAAATCGTCACTGTGCCTTCATCAGCCAGTATCCGCATGATTTCCGTATGACGTTTGGACAGCATCGAAAGCGCCTTGTTGCTCTGCTTCTTTTTTATGCGATCACCGCCTGCCAATCAATCAAAACCAAACTATCCGGGCATCAAAGCAATAAAATACCACAGAATTGATTGACAAGGTCGGAACCGTGGTGTGGGATCAAGAGGTTAACAAGTCGCGCACGGGTGCGCTGCCGACTGGCCTTTCGGGCTGTCTGTGAAAGCGCCGGAATGTGGGACACAACAGGGTGAACAGGAGGCTCGACATGCATTCAGCCAATCTCTTTTCCGGCCGCACTTTCAGGCAATTGACCGCAGCACTCGTCATTTCGAGCGCTTCGTGCATGGCGCTGACAGCTCCGGCGGCAGCACAGGAATCGACAGACCCGATCAAACTGACGCTCCACGACTGGACCGGTCAGCTGATCACCACCGAGATCATGGGCGAAGTGCTCAAAAAGGCCGGCTACTCGATCGAATATGTCCAGGCCGATTACCTGGCCCAGTTCGCAGGACTTGAATCCGGCGATCTCCATGTCGCCATGGAAATGTGGGAAACCACCGGCCGCGAAGCCATGGACGCAGCCACGGCAACCGGCAAGGTCGAGAATTTCGGCCCCACCGGCATGAAGGCCAAGGAAGAGTGGTGGTACCCCTCCTACATGACCGAGCAATGCCCGGGCCTGCCGAACTGGGAAGCGCTCAAGGACGAAGCCTGCGCCGAAGCCTTCTCGACAGCGGAAACCGCACCCAAGGGCCGCTATCTCGGTGGCCCGGTGACCTGGGGCGGTTTTGATGACGAACGCGTCGAAGCGCTCGACCTGCCGTTCGAAGTTATCCACGCCGGCACCGATGCAGCCCTCTTCGCCGAACTTGAAAGCGCCTATCAGCGCAAGGCGCCAATCATGCTGTGGATCTACGCCCCGCACTGGGCCCCGGCCAAATATGACGGCGCCTGGGTCGAATTCCCGGAATATTCTTCAGATTGCTACAATGACGCTTCAACCGGCATCAATCCGGACATGGCCTATGACTGCGGCAAGCCCTTCGGCGAAATCTGGAAAGTCGGCTGGGCCGGCGTCAAGGACAAGTGGCCCGGCGCCTATGACGCGATCAAGGCTTTCACCATCGACAATGACGAGATGGGCAAGATGATCACCGAGGTCGATCTCGACGGCAAGACCGTCTCCGCCGTTGTCGCCGACTGGATGGCTGCCAACGAAGACCGCTGGTCCGGCTGGATCAAGAAGTAATCCAGCCACCGACAGGCTCCCTGTCTGTGAAAACATCGCAACCGGGTCTTCGGGCCCGGTTGCAGGATCGAGGACCGAGTTCCTGAACTGCCCTCCATCCCGAAAGACCTTCACGCAGTCCCGACCGAGTTATCCATGACCACTCCCGAAGCCAAGCTCGTCTGCCGCAATGTCTGGAAGCTGTTCGGCGCCGAGGCCGAAGAATTTCTGGCCAGCCACGACCGGCACCCGGACCCGGATGCCATCGCCGAGGCCGGGCTTGTCGGCGCCGTACGGCAGGTCGATCTCGATGTGCACGAGGGCGAGATCTTCGTCATCATGGGGCTTTCAGGGTCGGGCAAATCCACCCTTGTCCGGCTGATGTCCCGGCTCATCGAACCCACTGGCGGCGACGTGTTGTTCAAGGGCGAAAACCTGCTCAAGGCTTCGCAATCGCGGATGATCGAAATCCGCCGTCACCAGATGGGCATGGTGTTCCAGCATTTTGCGCTGTTGCCGCATCTCACCGTACTCGACAACGTCGCCTTTCCGCTTGATATCCAGGGCATGGACCGCGCCGCGCGCGAGGCCCGGGCGCGCGAGATGATCGAGCTCGTCGGCCTGGCTGGCAAGGAAAGCGCCTTTCCGCGCCAGCTCTCCGGCGGCCAGCAGCAGCGCGTCGGCATCGCCCGTTCGCTCGCAGTCGAACCCGAAATCTGGTTCCTCGACGAACCCTTCTCGGCGCTCGACCCGCTGATCCGTCGGGAAATGCAGGACGAGTTCATGCGGCTGCAGACCAAGCTGCACAAGACCATCGTCTTCATCACCCATGATTTCGACGAGGCCATTCGTCTCGCCGACAGGATCGCCATCATGAAGGATGGAGAGATCGTCCAGGCCGGAACGCCCGAAGACATCGTGCTGACGCCCGCCACTCCCTATGTGGCCGAATTCACCAAGAACGTCGCCCGCGCCAAGGTGATCCGCACCCGCAGCCTGATGACCGCCGTCGCAGGCGGTGAAGAGGACGGCGCCCGCATTTCCGCCAGATCCAACATCGCCGAAGCAGCACCGCTGTTTCTCGATGGCGCGACCCATCTCGGTGTGACCGATGACGACGGCCGGATCATTGGCCGGTTGGATCGTGAAGCGGTCGTTTCCCTGATGTTGCAGGGCTGATCATGGCGATGTCCGGCACTCCATTGTTGGAACCCGACACGGCTCAGGCGTCCCGCTCACCCTTCCGGCTGCCTCTTGCCTGGCTGATTGCCATAGCCGTGTTTGTCATGTTCTGGCTCTACGCCAAACCCTGGTTTCCCGCGGCTTTCGACTACCCCAAAGCCTATGTGATCAAGCTCGCCAAGTGGATCAGTTCGGCCATGAAATGGCTGATCAATGAAGCCAGTTTCGGCCTGTTCAGCTTTACCGATCTGACCCGCTTCATCTCTGCCGTGCTCGATGTGCCTTACACGCTGGCTGCCAGCCTGTTGTCCACCGGCTTCCTCGAAGGCAGCGGTTCCTCGGCGATCCAGATTGTGCCGCCTCTGCCCTGGGTTGCCGTCATCGGTCTGGTGATGCTGCTTGGCCACTGGCTCGGCGGCCGGTCCCTGGCGCTGCTGGCGGGCGGCTGTTTCCTGTTCCTGGCCGTGTTCGGACAATGGACCAGCGCCATGATCACGCTGGCCTCGATCCTGGTCGCCGCCCCGCTCGGTGTGCTCTTCGGCCTGCTGTTCGGTGTCGCCGCCTGGCGCTGGCGCTGGGTCGAGCGGATGGTGATGCCGCTACTGGACCTGATGCAGACCATTCCCGTCTTTGCCTATCTGGTGCCGGTTCTGTTCCTGTTCGGCTTCGGCCCGACCGCTGCCGTGATCGCCACGCTGATCTTTGCCACCCCGCCGATGACCCGCATCGCCATTCTGGCCTTGCGCGGTGTCCCCGGCGAAATCATCGATCTCGGTCACATGGTCGGCTGCACCGAACGGCAAATGACCTGGCGGGTGATGGTGCCCGCCGCGCGCGAAAGCCTGATGGTCGGCATGAACCAGGTCATCATGCTGTCGCTCAACATGGTGATCATCGCCTCGATGATCGGCGCCGGCGGCCTGGGCTTCGATGTGCTGGCCGCCCTGCGCCGGCTCGATTTCGGCGCCGGTCTCGAAGCCGGTTTCGCCATCGTGGCACTCGCCATTGCCATGGACCGGCTAAGCCAGGCTGCGGCCGAAAAGCTGTCCGCCCCATCGCCCGAAGCGAAGTCCTCCGGCTTTCTTGCCCGCCACCCCTACCTGGTGGCAGCATTGGGGCTCCTCATTGCCACCACGGCGCTGGGATCCGTGATCCCGGGCATCCATACCTATCCGGAGGCGTTGCAGCTCTCCACCGGCACTTTCTGGTCCGAGGTCGTGGCCTGGATCAACATCAACTATTTCGACACGCTGGAAGCCATCAAGAACGCCATGCTGATCAATGTGCTGATCCCGTTCAAGCGCTTCCTTGGCGATCTGCCATGGTTTGGCGTGACTGCATTTCTGGGTTTTGCCGGCTACAGGCTTGGCGGCTGGCGGCTGGCCCTGCTCACGTTCTGCCTTCCGCTGTTCATCGCCGTCACCGGCCAGTGGGAGAAGGCGATGATCACCGTCTATCTCTGCGGCATCTCGGCACTGTTCGCTTCACTGATCGGCATCCCCATCGGAATTTTCGCCGCCACCCGCGACCGGGTCTGGTCCTGGGTCCAGGTCGCCATCGACATGCTGCAGACCTTGCCGAGTTTCGTCTACCTGATGCCCGCCGTGATGCTGTTCCGGGTTGGCGATTTCACCGCCATGATCGCCGTTGTCGCCTTCGCCATTGCCCCCGCCATCCGTTACACCGCGCTCGGCATCCGCAAGGTCGATCCGAAACTGATCGAGGCCAGCCGTGCAATGGGCTGCACCGAGTGGCAGATCCTCACCCGGGTGCGCCTCAAGCTGGCGCTGCCCGAAATCCTGCTCGGGCTCAATCAGACCATCATGTTCGCCCTGTCGATGCTGGTCATCACGGCGCTGGTCGGCACCCGCGATCTCGGTCAGGAAGTCTACATCGCCCTGACTAAGGCCGACACCGGACGCGGCCTGGTCGCAGGCCTGTCGATCGCCGCCATCGCCATCATTGCCGACCGGCTGATTTCCGCCGGCGCCAGTCGCGCCCATCATCGCCTGGGTCTGGAGTAAGCCATGACTGACCTTGCTACCCTTGATCACATCCGCGCCCTGCCCTGCTTCTCGGGCAGGATCGACATCGAGCCGCTGACCGGCGGTCTGAGCAATGAAAGCTGGCTCGTCTCCGACGCCACCGGCCGCCACGTGGTCCGGCTCGGCCGCGATTTCCCGTTTCACCATGTCGACCGCAAGCGCGAGATCATGACCGCCTGCGCCGCCCATGAAGCAGGCTTCGCCCCGCGGGTCGAGTATTTCGAACCCGGCATCATGGTCTCGGCTTTTCTCGATGCAAAGACTTTCGAGCCGGGCGATGTCCGTGCCAATCCCGAGCGGATCGGCCGCCTTATCCGCGATTTCCACACCCAGATGCCACGCCACATCGAAGGTCCGGGCTTCATGTTCTGGGTGTTTCACGTCATCCGCGATTATGCCCGCACTCTGAAGGCTGGAAACTCGCGGATGGCTGACCGGCTGCCGGTCTGGCTCGAGCTTTCCGATCATCTTGAGGCCGCACAAAAACCGTTGCCGATCATCTTCGGCCACAATGACCTGCTGCCCGCCAATGTCCTCGATGATGGCCACAAGCTCTGGCTGATCGATTTCGAATATGCCGGATTCTCCACCGCCATGTTCGACATTGCAGGCGCCGCATCCAATGCCGAAATGAACGAGGCAGAAGCCGCCATATTGCTCGAGGCCGCACTCGGCGCTGCCCCGGATGCGGCGCTCACCCGCTCCTTCCACGCCATGCAATGCGCCTCGCTGCTGCGCGAAACGCTGTGGAGCCTCGTCTCCGAACTCCACCTTGATGCGCCGGGCGCCGACTACCAGGCCTACACCACTGAGAATCTCGAGCGCCTGGACGCAGCGCTCGACCAGTACCATTCGACCTACGGAAAGACATCGCAATGACCCTTCCAGACAGAGCACAAATCGTCGTCATCGGTGGCGGCATTATCGGTTGTTCGACCGCCTACCATCTGGCGCGCGACCACAAGGCCGATGTCATACTGCTTGAGCAGGGTCAGCTGACTTCGGGCTCGACCTGGCATGCGGCAGGTCTTGTCGGGCAGCTTCGCTCCTCCGCATCAATCACCAAGGTGCTCAAATATTCGGTCGATCTCTACAAGCGGCTCGATCAGGAAACAGGCCTTGAGACGGGCTGGAAGATGTCCGGCTGCCTGCGCCTTGCCACCAACCAGGACCGCTGGATCGAGTACCGGCGGCTGGCGACGACGGCCCAGAGCTTCGGCATGGACATGGAATTGCTGTCGCCGCAGGAGGCAAAGGCCAAGTTCCCGCTGATGCAGGTCGATGATCTCGTCGGCGCCAGCTGGCTGCCGACCGATGGCCAGGCCAGCCCATCCGATATTACCCAGTCGCTCGCAAAGGGTGCGCGCATGCATGGCGCGAAAATCTTCGAGAACGTGCGGGTCACCGGCTTCGACATGCAGGATGGCCGCATTCTTGCGGTCAAGACCAACAAGGGCGACATCGCCTGCGAAAAGGTCGTCAATTGCGCCGGGCAATGGGCCCGCCAGATCGGCGTCATGGCCGGCATCAACGTTCCGCTGCAACCGGTCAAGCATCAATATGTCATCACCGAGAAGCTCGACGGGCTGTCGAGCGACGCGCCGACCATCCGCGATCCCGACCGCCGCACCTATTTCAAGGAAGAGGTCGGCGGACTGTCCTTTGGCGGTTACGAACCGAACCCGCAAGGCTGGACCACCGGCGGCGTGCCTAACGAGTTCGAGTTCCAGCTTTTTGACGACGATTACGATCATTTCGAACAGCACATGATGCAGGCCATCGAGCGCGTCCCATCGCTCGCCAATGTCGGCGTCAGGCAGATGATAAACGGCCCGGAAAGCTTCACCCCGGACGGCAACTTCATTCTTGGCCCCGCGCCGGAATGCGTCAATATGTTTGTCGGCGCGGGCTTCAACGCCTTTGGCATCGCCGCCGGTGGCGGCGCCGGCTGGGTGCTGGCGCAATGGGTGATCGATGGCGAAGCCCCGCTCGATCTCTGGGTCGTCGACATCCGCCGCTTTTCCGACATGCACAGGGACCGGCAATGGGTCAACGACCGCACGCTCGAAGCCTATGGCAAGCACTACGCCATCGGCTTCCCCCACGTTGAATACGAGTCCGGACGTCCCCGCATCGTCTCTCCGCTCTATGACCGGCTCAAGGCCCATCGCGCCGTCTTCGGCTCCAAGCTCGGCTGGGAGCGTCCCAACTGGTTCGCGCCCGAAGGCATGGAGCCGGCTGACATTCCGACAATGGGCCGCCAGAACTGGTTTGACGCGGTCGGCGAGGAGCACAAGCACGTCCGCGAAAAAGTCGGTGTTTTCGACCAGTCCTCATTTGCCAAATACGAGATCAGCGGCTCGGGCGCACTCGCAGCACTGAGCCATATCTGCGCCAATGACGTGACCAAGCCGGTCGGGCGTCTGACCTACACCCAGCTTCTTAATACCCGCGGCGGCATCGAGGCGGACCTCACCGTGGCGCGGATCGCCGATGACAGGTTCTACGTCGTCACCGGCACCGGTTTCCGTACACATGACCTGGCCTGGATCCGGGAGCATGTGCCCGAGGGCGCGGATGTGCAGATTGAGGACATCACCGAGGCCTACGGCACCCTGTCGTTGATGGGCCCGCATGCCCGCGACGTGCTGGAGAAGGTGACCCAAGCTGATGTTTCCAACGAGGCCTTCCCCTTCGGCCATGTCCGCGAGATCGGCATCGCCGGCAGCACCGTGCGCGCGTTGCGCGTCACCTATGTCGGCGAACTCGGCTGGGAACTCCATATCCCGATCGAAGCCATCGGCGAGGTCTTTGACGCCCTGATGCAGGCCGGCAAGACCTGGGACATCCGTCCCATCGGCTACCGCGCCCTGGAATCGCTGCGTCTGGAAAAGGGCTATCGCGCCTGGGGCTCCGACATCACCCCCAACGACACGCCGCAGGAAGCCGGTCTTGGCTGGGCGGTGCGCAAGAATTCCAACACCGGTTTCATCGGCGAAGCAGCTCTCAAGGCGATCGCCGACAAGTCTCTGACCAAACGCTTCGCCGGCTTTGTCATCGATGATCCCGATGCGGTTCTGGTCGGCCGCGAAACCATTTTGCGCAATGGCGAACCGGTTGGCTATCTGACATCGGGCGGCTACGGCTACACCATCGGCAAGAGCATTGGTTACGGCTATGTCCGCAACGAGGCAGGTGTCTCGAAGGAATTCCTCGAAGACGGGGCTTACGAACTTGTCATCGCGCTCGACCGGGTCCCGGCCAAAATCGGCCTGAAACCGTTTTACGATCCGGCAAACACCAAGGTGAAAGCCTGAACCGGATTCAGCTTACCTTCAGCGCAATGCAGCGGCTCGGTGTGGTTCCCTCCTCGCCGGGCATCGAGACATAGGGACCGGTGTCGTCCACCAACGCGAGCCTGCCTTCCGCCTCCAGCTCGGCAATCCGCGCGCTGAAACTTGATTGCCAGAGCACATCCTTGACGGTCAGCACAATCGTGCCGCCCGGCGCACAGATCCGCAGCAGATCATCAAGCCCCTCGACCCCGACATGGCCGGAGGTAAAGACGCCGGCTGAAATGATGGCGGCGAACTGGTTGTCGCTGAACGGCAACGTCCCGCCGAGGGCTGCCTTGTGCAGGCCCTTGTAGATGCCTTTCCGTTCCGCCACCGCCAGCATGCCCGAGGAAATGTCGAGCGCTTCGACAGTCTCAAAACCGGTGATTGCCAACCATTCGCCAATCAGCCCTGTGCCGGCTCCGGCGTCGAGCAGCGGCCCTGCGCCTTTCGGAACATGCCGTGCAAGGATCGCCAGCGAAATGGCCGGATGCCGGTAGCCGGCAAGCGACATGTCCTCATCATATTTCTCGGCCCAGGAATCATACACCCGCGCCACATCATCGGCACTCTCGGCCTGGTACACGGCACCCAGCCGGGCCGTCTTGTCTTCAACATTCATGTCCAGCTCCGCTGTTGATCCGTTGACCGTTACCATAGCCTTTTCAACGACTTTGTGGAACTGTGTCAGCACTGAAATAGCAAAGAGGAAGCGCTCCGCCATGCCAGATGAAACAGAAAACCAGCTGCGCGCCAGTCTCAAGTCCATCCCCTCGCTCGCCGCATACACCGGACCTGTAGAGCGCCTTGGCGGCCTCACCAATCTGGTCTTCCGCGTCGGAGATGCCTGTGTCCGCCTACCCGGCGCAGGCACCGAGGAATATATCAACCGGGCGCATGAGGCGGTTGCTGCCCGTGCGGCGGCTGAAGCCGGCGTCAGCCCCGAAGTCATCCATGCAGACCCCGAGACCGGCGTCATGGCGACCCGCTTTGTCGACGGTGCTGCGACCATGACCCCCGAGGGTTTCCGCGGTGATATCGGCGCCGTCCGCCGCGCCGGCGAAGCCTTCCGCCGCCTGCATACGTCCGGAGCCGAATTCCCGTTCACCTTCGAGCTGTTCTCGATGATCGATGAGTACCTGGCAATTCTGTCGACCAAGGACGTGGCATTGCCCGACGGCTATCACGATGTTGTTCGCGAAGCCGAAACCGTAAGGACTGCACTGGCGAAAAATCCCGCACCCCTGGTGGCCTGTCATTGTGATCCGCTGTGCGAAAATTTTCTCGACACCGGCGACCGCATCTTCATCGTCGACTGGGAGTATTCCGGCATGAACGATCCGATGTGGGATCTAGGCGATCTTTCGGTCGAGGGCGAATTCGATGCTGCACAGGACCAGGCCTTGCTCGAAGCCTATTTCGGTGGCGAACCGGTCGCCTCCGATCGGGCGCGGATGGTGATCTACAAGGCCATGTGCGATCTGCTCTGGACGCTGTGGGGGCTGATCCAGCTGGCCAACGACAACTCGGCCGAAGATTTCCGAGCCTATGCCGATGGCCGCTTTGCCCGCTGCCGGAAGCTGATGGCGACCGAGGAATTCGCAGGCTGCCTGGAAACATTGCAGTCCGCCTGACCGGGACGCGCTGACAGGCCAGCGACACAACGTTTCACGTTTCAAATCCGATCACGGGAACTTTACCGGGGGATCCTCGTTGTGGCTGCATGGGGCCATCGCATGGTGCTGGCCTGAAAATGCCCAAGGAGATTTCAAATGCACGGTATCATTTATCTGGTCGGCCTCGTGGTCGTTGTCATGTTCATCCTTTCGCTTCTTGGTCTCCGGTAAGAACATGGAACCGGCAGGCGTAAAAACTGCATCGGTCCATCCGGATAATCTGCCACAGGGGCAGTCCTATCTCGAATGGGGTGCAGTATGGGGAGGTAGCGTCATCGCTATCGCCACATCCACCGTTCTCGGACAATTTGGCGGAACAGCCGGACTGGCGCTCGGAGATCCGATGCTGGCCAATGGCGAGCCGTCCTGGCAGGTTCTTGTCGCAAGTCTGTGGCTTTTCCTGACGGCCCTCGCAAGCTCTGCCGCCGGCGGCTACATTGCCGGTCGCATGCGCAGCCGCTGGAATGATGCAGCCAAGAGCGAAGTCGAGTTTCGCGACGGCGTCCATGGCCTTTCGGTCTGGGCCGTATCAACCGTTGCCGTCGCAGCCGTCGCTGCCTTTGGCGCAGCCCTCGCAGGCTTGGGCGTGGAGACAGGCACCGGCGAGGAAGTCCCCGCCAACGTCGTCGAATACACCCGGACGCTGACCGTCGTTTACGGCTTTGCCACAGGCGCAGCCGCTGCCCTCGGCGCCGGCGCCGCATGGTGGTTCGCAAGCCTTGGCGGCAGCCACCGCGACGAGGCAACCGACGTCAATCTGTTGACGCCGCGCTTCCTGCGCCGCTAGGCAAATGCACTGAACCAGAAAGGGGCGCCGAAACCGGCGCCCCTTTTTTATTTAACCTCAGCAGACTGATGGTCTGTCTTATTTCATCGAGCTTTCACGTCAGCCACGTCGGCGGCCGTCATCTGGCCATTGGTGACAACTTCGCCATCCTTGATCTGCCAGAGGCGGAACGGACCGGAGATGTCGCCATACTGGTCGAACGACACATTGCCGATCACGCCCTGGTAGTTGATCGCCTTGCCTTCATTGATCAGCGCCAGCGCCTTCTTGAACTCTTCCGGTCCGGCATAGATCACCTCGCCTTCCGGGTCGACAACCGAGCGGATGGCGTCGCGGATCGCTGCAGACTCGGCCTTGCCAGCCTTGGCGACCGCCAGCCCGACAATCGCACCCGCATCATAGGACCGGTCGGCCGCAGGCGCCGATGGCGCAATGCCGCCGGAGAACTCTTCGTAATTGGCGTAGAAATACTTGGTCGAGTCCGTCTCGGTGGTACCCGAAGACGTACCAAAGGCGCCTTCAAGATATTGTGCGCCGACAGCCTCGATGAAGTCGGTCGAGTTCATGCCATCATTGAGCAGGAACTTCTGCGGCCCGCCCTGGCTGATCCAGGCCCGCGCAACGGTTGCGCCGTCGACAGGATAGCTGATCAGGTAGAGCGCTTCCGGTTCACCCTCCATCGCCGCGGTCACTTCGGCGCTGTAGTTGGGCTGGTTCTCGTTATACGGCGTCGCCGAGGTAATTTCGCCACCCAGAGCCACGTAGGAGGCTGAGAATTCGCGCATCAGGTTGAGGCCGAAATCATTGTTGACGTGAATGATGGCCAGTTTCTTGAGCCCGGAGTCGATGGCGTATTTCGCCGCCGCGATTCCCTGCAGCGCATCCGAGGTGATGGTGCGGAAGAAGTAACCGCCGGTCTTGCCGTCGCGGCTGAGCTGCGTCAGCGTCGGGCTCGAAGAAGCCGGCGAAACCTGAACCACTTCGGCCGCGGCCGTCACCGATGTCAGGATCGGGATCGAGACCGACGAGATGATGCCGCCGATGACGACGGGAACCTGCTTGACATTGACGAGCTGCGTCGCTTGGTCGACGGCCACATTGCCCTGGCTCTGGCTGTCGCGGGTATCGGTCACAAGATCGCAGCCCAGCACACCGCCGGCCTCGTTGATGTCGCGGAAGGCCATTTCCACCGATTTCGCCCCGGCCTGGCCATAGGCGCCAGCCGGTCCGGTCAGTTCCATCACCATGCCGATGGTGATGTCGCAAGCTTGCGAGCTCAGCGCCGAAGCGCACAACATGGCCATGGCAAGGCCCGATTTTCTGATCATGTTCATTCGCGTTCTCCTTGTTATGGGGCCTCTCTCGCCCGCTTCGTTATGCCAAAATCCACGTCTCCTGCAGCTGCCGCCAGACCACCCCCTCAGGTGCCTCCGGGTCGGCGCTGAACACGGCAGAGGAGCGGCGCGCAGACTTTTGCCCGTCGATCACCTGGTGTTCGTCGTAGACCACAAGCACGATGCCCTCACCGAGCTCATGTGCTACGATCAAGTCCACTCTGATCTCGAAATCCGCCGGGCGCTTGCCGCGCGCCGCCTTGATCATGGCGGCAATCTCCGCCGTGCCGATGGTGTTGGCATCGGGCTCGATCATCATCATGTCGGACGCAAACGCCCGCAGCGACACCGACAGATCCGCATCCGTTGCACGCCCGGTGAACCACTCGACAAAGAATTTGTGCCGGTTGACGACTTCAGCCTGGGCGCGCGCGATCAGATCCACGAGATCAGTGCCCTTCCTTGTTGAGATTGTATTTCATCACCGAACCATGCTTGCCGTTGCGGTCCCGCTCCAGCGTGTAGACATCGCCCGGCACCGGGTTGGCCCGCGCCAGCACGGCATCAATCGCAGCGAAATCCTGGGCAGTAAGCTTGATCCCCGGAATGGCCAGATTGCGCGCAAGGTGATTTCGGTTGCGCGCGCCGACGATCACGGCGGCAACTCCCGGGCGCTCGAGCACGGCGCGGCTGGCAATCGAGGCGATGTCGCTGTCATGGCGCGCGGCGATCGCAGACAGCACCTCAAGAAGCTCCTGGAACAGGTCCCAACCGCCGAACTCGTCGACGATCAGCTTGTACTTGATCAACGAACGGTTCTCGAAGGGAGACTGCAGTTCCGGCACGCCCAGCATGCGCTCGGAAAACAGCCCGCCACCGACCGAACCATAGCACAGCAGATTGACTCCATGGACTTGAGCCGCTTCGACCATCGACCGAGACGGTCGGTCATCGATCAGCGAATACTGCACCTGCATCGAGACCAGCGGCACCCCGGCCTTGACGATCCGCAGCATCTGCTCGGTGTTGAAATTGGTACCGCCGATATTGGCGATTTTGCCTTCCTGGCGGAGCTCCGCCAGCCAGCCGGCCACCTCGACCTGGCGGTCGATCTCGTAGTCCCACCAGTGGAACTGCACCAGGTTGAGCTGTTCCATCCCGAGGCGCTTGAGGGAGGTGTCGATTCCTTCGACAACATCTGCCCGCGTCAGCGTGGCGAGATTGCCCAGATCCGGCACGAATTTGGTATGCACCTTGATCCGGCTCAGCGCCTCAGTGCCCCTCACCCGTTCATACTCCTTGCGAAAATCGCCGATCAGCGCTTCCACGCCGGTGTAGATGTCCGCGCAATCGAATGTCGTGATCCCCGCATCGGCAAAGGCAATCATGTCCTCGATGCCGGCCTGCCGGTCGACCTCGCCGTGGCCGCCGGCCAGCTGCCAGCCGCCCTTGATAACACGCGAGATCCGGTGTCCGGGCGCGAGGTCAAATGTCTGCATTGTCATCTCCCAGCGGCACCGCTGTCGTCTCTGAATGGTTGAAGCGCCTGAGCTTCGTGCGGGTAATTCTCAGCCGCGACGGGCAATGCGGGTCCGGACAGGCAATTTCCGCGTCCGTTGACATCCAGTCATTGGGATCGGTCTGGCGCTGTTTCGCCGCCAGCAGCGGCAGCACCGAAGCCAGAGAGTAGATCGACATGCCCTGTCCCGGCGGCAAATGCAGCATCTCGCCGCGCAGCTCGAAATAGTCGCCGACCTTGGCCCCGCACCAGATCTTCGCACCTTCCGGGGCCACCACCTCTACCTTCAGGTCCCAAAGCTCAAACCCTTCATCGGCACTCATGACGCGGCTCCGTTTTCAGCAACCCAGAACTCTGGCCCGGCCCGTTCGAGAATGGCAAAGGACTGGCTGATATCGGCAGTCAGCTCGGCCGAAACCTGCGCCTTGTCACCAGCCCTGATCGCCGCGAGAATGCCGCGGTGATGCAACGTGGCCGCCGTATCGGTGAGCGGGCTGTGCAGCTTTGCCGCCGCTCGCACATAGGGCCCAGCCTGCATCCACAGGCTTTCGACGATCGGCATGAACACCGACGACCCGGCGGCCTCGTAGAGCTTGAAATGGAAAGCGTGGTTGAGCGTGGCGACATCCTGCGCCTCGCCTGTGTCCTCATACTCGGATGTCAGAATTTCCAGCCGCTTGATATCCGCATGGGTCAGATTGGCAATCGCCCGGGCTGCGAGTTCACCTTCGATCAGGGTGCGCGCCTGGGCGATATCGCGCGCCCGCTCCAGCGTCAGAAGGGGAACCCGCACCCGCCGGTTTGCCATCGCCTCGAGCGCGCGCTCCGAAACCAGCCGGGCCAGCGCTTCGCGCACCGGCATCGAACTCACCGACATCCGCTGCGCCACATCACCGGCCAGAAAGATCTCGCCGGCATCAAACCGGCCCTGGATCAGGGCATCGCGAAGCTGCCGGTAAATCCGGTCCTGAACCGTTTCCCGGCCAACCGGCGCGAGATGATCAAGCCCGGGTCCGTCAAACTTTGAGCTGGTCTGAATGTTCATTCTGACAATGCCGCCTTCTTCCGTTTGCAGCTTTACTTTAGGCCTCAAACATGATCCTGTAAATGATAAATGATAGTTGATCAACTTTGGTTGAGTGAATGACAGACCCCAGTCAGCCCTCCATCCTCGAGGCCCGCGGCATCACCAAATCCTTCGGTGGTTTCTGCGTCGTCAATGATATTTCCCTGGACCTTGCGGCCTCCGAGATACTTGGCGTCATTGGTCCCAACGGCGCCGGCAAGTCGACATTGTTCAATCTGCTCGCCGGCGCCTTGCCGGTTGACGCGGGCAGCATTCGCCTGGCCGGCAAGGACTTGACGCGGGCCCGTCCGGAAGCCCGCATTCAGTCCGGTCTCGGGCGCACCTTCCAGATCCCGCGGCCCTTCCCGCGCATGACGGTGCTGGAAAATGTCATGACCGCGGCGCAGAACCAGCGCGGCGAAAGCCTGTTTTCCGCCCTTGCCGCACCGCGCCTCGTTGCCCAGCAGGAACGCGCCAATGCTGCGCGCGCCCGCGACATTCTCGACTTCGTCTCACTCTCCCATCTCGAGGACCAGCCTGCGGCGGTCCTCTCTGGCGGGCAGAGAAAACTGCTCGAGCTGGCGCGCGTACTGATGGCCGAACCGCGCGTCATTCTGCTTGATGAGCCGGCCGCCGGGGTCAATCCGGCGCTTCTGGATCTGATCATCGACCGGATTGTCGCGATCAACGAGCTGGGAATTGCAGTGCTGCTGATTGAACACAACATGGAGATGATCGCCCGTCTTTGCCCCCGCGTCATGGTGATGGCCGCGGGCAAGGCGCTGGCCGAGGGCACGCCTGCCGAGGTCACCAAGCGCGCTGACGTGATCGATGTCTATCTCGAGGGCATGCCGACATGACCGCGCTGTCGCTATCGCAACTGCAGGCCGGGTACGATCCCGACCTGCCCATCGTCAAGGGCGTGAGCTTCACCGTCAAAAAGGGCGAAGCCGTCTGCATTCTCGGCCCCAACGGGGCCGGAAAATCCACCATGATCAAGGCCATCGCCGGGCTGGTTCCCTGTTTCGGCGGCCAGGTGCGGCTCGGCGAAACGGATGTCACCGGCCTGCCTTCGCACCTTCTGGCGCGCAACGGCATGGGCTTCGTGCCCCAGACCGAAAACATCTTCACCCGTCTTTCCATCATCGAGAACCTGCAGATCGCCGCGCAATTGCTGCCCAAGCACGAGCGCCCCGGCCGGATCGAGGCGATGCTCGATATGTTTCCCGACCTCGCCGCCCGCCCGCGCGAACTGGCTGGCGCACTGTCCGGTGGCCAACGCCAGATGCTTGCCGCAGCACGGGCGCTTCTTACCGAGCCGGAGGTGCTGATGCTCGATGAACCTTCCGCCGGCCTTTCGCCCAAGCTCGTCGGCCAGGTGTTTGAAACCCTGCGCAGGATCTCCGAAACCGGCGTGACGCTGGTGCTGGTGGAACAGAATGTTCGCGCAGCCCTGACACTCACCGAACGTGCTCTGGTGCTCGTCGACGGCAAGCTGGCCCATGACGGACCGACCGACGTGCTTCACGACGGCAAGTTTCTGGGCGAACTGTTTCTCGGCCATCGCGCAGCGGAGGCAGGCCAATGAACCCGCAAGCCATCATCGACGGATTGATTGCCGGCTCCACCATCGGGCTGGGGGCGATCGGCCTGACGCTCACCTATTCCATTCTCCGCTTTGCCAATTTCACCCATGGCGATTTTCTCGCCTGGGGCGCCTATCTTACCCTCACCGTCGCAGGCGTTCTCGGCGGTCTTGCAGCCGGTCTCGGCGCCCCGGTCTATCCCTTCAGCTTCGGCTGGGGCCTGCCGCTTGCCATGCTCGGCGGCGTGGCGCTGACGGTGGCCCTGACCCTCGGGCTCGACCGGGTCCTGTTCGGAAAACTGCGGGCCAGGGGCGCTGATGCGATCATCATCGTCATGGCAAGCTTTGGCGCGTCCATGGCGCTGCGCTCGCTGCTCGAGTTCATTTTCACCGCCAAGCCCGTCTATTTCACCAAGGCGCTGCAGATCGCCAAGCCGCTGGGTCTTGGAATGCGCGCGACGCCGGACCAGCTTCTTGTGATCGGGCTCACCGCGCTGCTGGTTCTCGCGCTGCATCTGCTGGTCACATACAGCGCCACCGGCCGCGCCATGCGGGCGGTTTCCGAAGATCCGGGCCTTGCAGGCGTCTACGGGATCGATGTCGCCAAGGTGGTGCGTGTGACCTGGATCATCGGCGCCGGCATGGCTTGCATCGCCGGCGTCATGGCAGGCCTGCTGGTGCAGATCCGCCCCTATATGGGCTTTGACCTGCTGCTACCGCTGTTCTCCGCGGCCATTCTAGGCGGCATCGGCTCCATCCCCGGCGCCATGCTCGGCGGATTAATCATCGGGCTCAGCGAAGCCTTTGCGGTGCAGATCATCGGTGCGGAATGGCGCGCAGCCATTTCCTTTGTCATCCTCGTCATCGTGCTGATGCTGCGCCCGCAGGGCCTCTTCGGTCAGAAGGAGGCCTGAGAATGGAAATCCTTGCTTACGCCGCCTTCTTCCTCACCATTGCCCTGACCTATGCCATCATCTGTCTGGGCCTGAACGTGCAATGGGGCCAGACCGGCCTGTTCAATGTCGGCATCGCCGGCTTCGTCGGCCTCGGCGCCTATGTCTCTGCCGCTCTGACGACGCCCGATGCGGTCGAGCGGATTGGCGGCTTCGATCTGCCCATCGTGCTGGGCTGGCTGGCAGCCATGGTGGCCGGCGGAGTGCTGGCGCTTGCCGTAGGTCTGCTGACCCTGAGGATGCGGTCCGACTACCTGGCAATCACCACATTCGGCATCGCCGTGGCGCTGCAGCTTGTGTTCCAGAACACCGAAAGCCTCACCGGCGGCGCCTTCGGCATGGCCTTCATCCCGCGACCGTTTTCCGGCCTGCAGAGCGAGCCTTTTGCTTTCAACGTGCTCAACCTGGCGCTCACGGCGCTCGTCGTGCTGGTGCTTTATTTCCTGCTCGAGCACCTCTTGCGCAGCCCCTGGGGCCGGGCGCTCAGAGCCGTGCGCGAGGATGAGGTTGCGGCACAGGCGCTAGGCAAGAACCCTATCCTGCTGCGCATTCAGGCCTTCGCGCTCGGCGGCGCCATCATGGCGCTGGCCGGTGCGGTGCAGGCCCATTTCATCGGCTTCATCGCCCCGGGCAATTACCTGCCGATGATGACCTTCCAGGTCTGGGCCATGCTGATCGTCGGCGGCTCCGGCAACAACCGTGGCGCCATTCTGGGTGCCGTGCTGGTCTGGGCCATCTGGGCGCTCTCCGGTGCGCTGATTTCCGAAATCTTCCCGGCCGACCAACAGGCCCGCGCCGCGTCACTGCAGATCGTCATCATCGGCGTCATGCTCTGCGCCATCCTGCTCTGGCGGCCTCAGGGAATTTTGCCGGAAGTGCGCTCCGTCTCCCGTCATCTTGGGCTTCGAAACAAGGACAACTGATATGAAACCTGACCGCACCGACCTTGCTCCGGGCCTCACCATCAGCCGTATCCTCACCGGTCTCTGGCAGGTCGCCGACCAGGAAAAGGATGGCAGCACGCTTGATCCCGTGGCCGGCGCAAAGGCCTTGTCTGAGTATGCCGCTGCCGGTTTCGATACATTCGACATGGCCGATCACTATGGCAGCGCCGAGCTGATCACCGGCGAATTGCTGCGCAGCTGGAACGGGGAAACCCGGCCAAAGGCCTTCACCAAATGGTGCCCGGAACCCGGGCCGATGACACCGGAAGTCGTGCGCGCCGGGATTCAGGATCGGCTTGACCGTCTCGGTGTGAAGACGGTCGATCTGCTCCAGTTCCACTGGTGGACCTTCGAGCACCCGGCCTGGCTTGATGCGCTGCATGAGCTCAAACGGCTCAAGGACGAAGGTCTGATCGGGCAGATCGGCGTCACCAATTTCGACGCCGCCCATCTCGCCTTGGCCCTGGCCGAAGGCATTCCGCTGGTCTCGAACCAGGTCTCATTCTCGCTGATCGACCGCCGCGCCGCGGGCCACCTCGCCGAAACCTGCAAGAAACACGGCGTCCGGCTTCTCGGCTATGGCACCCTGTGCGGCGGCTTCCTGTCCGAACGCTGGCTTGGCAAGCCTGAGCCCGAAGCGGTTGAGGACTGGAGCGGCTCGAAATATCTCCGTTTCATCCAGACCGCCGGCGGCTGGGACGGCTATCAGGGGATTCTCAAAGCTGCCGATACCATCGCCAAAAAGCATGGCGTCTCGATTTCCAACGTGGCCACCCGCTGGGTGCTGGAGCACGCCCATGTCGCAGGCGTCATCGTTGGCGCGCGGCTTGGCGAAAACCAGCACCGGAACGACAATCTGCGGCTGTTCCAGTTCGAACTCGATGCGGATGACCATGCCCTGCTGGATCAGGCCTTCGCAGCCACCAAAATGATCCCGGGCGATTGCGGCGACGAATACCGCCAGCCGCCCTTCCTCACGGCCTCCGGAGACCTGAGCCATCATCTCGCGGCCATGCCCAGCGCTCTAACCGCCGTCACCGATCCGGACAATCCGGACCGGGCGCGGGTGTTCTCAGGCTCACTCTGGGAGCCGATTGCGGGCTATTGCCGCGCGTTGCGGGACGGCGACCGTATTGTCGTGTCCGGCACCACCGCCACCCATGGCGTCGACCGCACCGTCGCGATCAACGACGCAGGCGGGCAGACCACCTACATTCTCGACAAGATCGCAGCTTCCGTCCGCGCTCTCGGTGGCGACCCGAAAGACATCCTGCGCACCCGCATGTATCTGCGCGGTGACGAGGATATCGAGGCAGCCGCCCGCGCCCACGGGCTGCGTTTCACCACCAATCCACCGGCCAACACCACGTTTCTTGTCGGCAATCTGATCGGTGATTTCCGCGTCGAGATCGAGGCCGAGGCCGTGGTCAGCAAGAAGCCGCAGGAAGGCTGAGGATCTTCAGATCCCCAGCCTGTCCCGCAACCGGTAAGCCGCCACCGACGGCGCCAGGAACCACGGATTGCCCGTGTAGAAGGGGCGCGTCCTGAACGGAATTTCACTGAAGGCCCCGAGATCCGTGTCCACGCCTGCGGCCGCCCTGCCGAGTTTCGCGCCGAGATACCCGGCCATGCCGACGCCCGAGCCGCAATAGCCCATGCCGTAGAAGAGATTGTTGTCTTCGCCGCAATGCATCAGCGTGTCGAAGGTAAACGCCACGATGCCGGCCCAGGAATGGCTGATCCGGGTGCCCTTGAGGTCGGGAAACAACCGCACCAGTTCGGCCAGCAGTTTTGGTCCGCTCTTGCGCGGATCGGTCTCCTGCAGCGACACCCGCCCACCGAACAGAATACGCTTCCGGTCCGGTGACGGGCGGTAGTAATAGACCAGCTTCCTGGTGTCGGAGAGAATGCGGTTGGTCGGAAACAACCGGTCCATGGTCTCGGCCGGAATTTCTTCGGTGGCAATCACGTAGGACCCGATCGGGATCACCCGACGCTGCTGCCACGGCGACAGCGGGCCGGTATAGCCATTGGTGGCGATGATCACCTTGCCCGCGCGAATCCGGCCCTTGTCGGTGGAAAGCTCGAAGCCCTGTGGCCCGCGCTCGAGATCATTGACCCGGCACTGGCTGACAACAGCTGCACCAGCAGCCCTTGCCACGCCAAGCAGGCCCGCATGGTACTTGCCCGGATCGATGCTCGAATGCCGCGGAAACACGATCCCGCCATAATAGGCATCGGTGCCCAGTTCGTTGTGCTGCTTGTCGCGCGACACCATGAAGGCCCCGGTCTCAAAGCCGGGGTGCCGGTGTTCCGCCTCGCGCGCCAGCTTGTCATACTGGCGCGCGGTGTGGGCGCCGTGAAACCGGCCCACCTCGTCGAAACTGCAATCGATCCCCTCGTCAGAGACAAAGTCCCGCACATGATGCAGCGATGCCTGGCCTTCCTTGAGAATCCGGACGGCCAGCGCCTCGCCGTAGCGTTCGCAAAGCGTGGAATAGGACGGCTTGACGCTGGTCGAGATTTGCCCGCCATTGCGGGTGGAGCAGCCGAAACCGGCGGCCTCCGCGTCGACGACAACCGTATCGAGCCCGGCGCGCGCAGTCTGCACCGCTGCATGCAAACCGGTATAGCCCGACCCGATGATCACCACATCCGCGGTTGCGGGCAGCTTGCTCAGATCGTCGGGCTGTCGCGGGCTTGCATCCCACCAGTAGGGCGCCGGCTTGAAGTCCGCGCTGAAGCACTCGCTTTCTTGTGTCATCTCAGGCTCCCGCGTGGTCGGAGAGGATCATGTCTGCCCCCTTTTCCGCCACCATGATTGTCGGTGCATTGGTGTTTCCCGATGTCACAGTCGGAAAGACGGAGGCATCGATCACGCGCAGCCCTTCCAGGCCGTGCGCCTGCAGCCGCGAATTGACAACCGAGTTGGTCGCGCTCTCGCCCATGCGGCAGGTGCTGACCGGATGAAACACCGTCCCCGCCCTTGCGCGGATATCGGCGATCATCTCCTCATCCGTTTCCACCTGCCGGCCCGGACGGATTTCCTCGTCCAGAATCTCGGCGAATGCCGGCGCCTGGGCGAGTCTGCGCAGGAACCGCGCGCCCTCGAGCTGCTCGGCTACATCATGATTTGTCGAGAGATAATTCGGATGGATCGCAGGTGCATCAAACGGATCGGCAGACTTGAGGTCAAGATGGCCACGGCTTGTCGGCCGCGTCGGCTGGGTGCCCATGATCACGCCGGAAAACGGGTCCGGGCTCATCAGCGGCCGCTTTCCGGGCGGCGCCTTGGTGTAACTCACCGGCGAGAAATAGAGCTGCATGTTGGGCCGCTCAAGCTCCGGCCGGGTTTTGATGAAGCCGCCAGCCTGGTTGACGCCGAGCGACAGGGGACCGCGACGCCTGAGCACATAATTCAGTCCATGCAACAGTTTGCCATGCAGCGGTCGCAGATCATCATTGAGCGTTCTGACCTTGGCCTTGTAGGTGTGGTCGATACATAAATGGTCCTGCAGATGCCGGCCCACATTGGCCTGCTCATGAACAATCTCGATACCGTGCCGCTTGAGCGTTTCCGCCGGGCCGACGCCCGACAGCATCAGCAGTTGCGGCGAGTTCACAGCTCCGCCCGAGACGATCACCTCCCGGCCCGCGTGAACCTGGTGTGTACGGCCGTTACGGACATACTCGACGCCCGTGGCGCGCGTTCCGTCGAAGAGAATCCGCGTTGCATGGGCGCGCGAAATCACCCGAAGATTGGACCGCTTTCTTGCCGGATGAAGGTATGCCCGGGCGGCCGACATGCGGAAGCCGCCCTTGGCCGTGTTCTGGTAGAGCCCGATGCCCTCATTGCTGGCAGCATTGAAATCCGCAGTGTAGCTGAGCCCGCATTCCTCACCGGCACGAATGAAGTTCTGGCAGGTCGGGTGCAGATCCCTGTCCATGGTCGAGACATGCAGCGGTCCGCTGTCGCCGCGCCATTCGCTGCCACCCTGGTCGCTGGTTTCGCTTTTCCTGAAATAGGGCAGCACGCCGTTCCAGCCCCAGCCGGGATTCCCCATAGCCTCCCAGTCGTCAAAATCGCCGGAATGGCCGCGGATATAGACCATGGCATTGATCGAGGAGGACCCGCCAATCACCTTGCCGCGCGGCCAGTAGCTAACGCGGTTCCCCGTGCCCGGATCAGGCTCGGATGTGTACATCCAGTTGATGCGCTTGTCGTAAAACGCCATTCCGTAGCCGATCGGCATCCAGATCTTGAAGTTGCGGTCATGACCGCCGGCCTCCAGCAGCAGCACGGAGTACTTGCCGTTTTCGGTCAACCGGTTGGCCAGCACGCAACCGGCAGACCCTGCGCCAACAATAACGAAGTCATAGCTTTGCACGGGGTGCACCACTCTCGGGTTTGGCTCCTCGTGGAGCTCAGGTCTGCGGCTTGTCGCGTTGCACCAGGATCGACACCAGGGCCAGCAGCGCCGAGCCGATCATCAGGAAGAACGACACCGCATTGAGCACCGGCGTTGAGCCGACCTTGACCATCCGGTCATACATGGTGATCGTCAACGGCGCTTCGGAACCGACCAGAAACAGCGTCGTGTTGAAGTTTTCGAACGAGACCAGAAACGCCACGATGCCGGCCGCAGCCATCGCCGGAAACAGGAACGGCAGGGTGATCGTCCGAAGTACCCGCACCCGGCTTGCGCCGAGATTGAACGCCGCTTCCTCCATCGATTCATCGAATTTCTTCAACCGCGCGATGATCACCAGCGAAGTGATGGTGGTGATGAAGGAGAACTGCCCCAGAACCACCAGGATGATGCCGGGCCGCAGGAAATCCAGATCCAGCGACAGTGCCTCTTCTGCGCCATTGGCGATATTGCTGGCCAGAAGCAGGATCGAGATACCGAGGATGACGCCGGGAATGACCAGCGGCAGCACCATCATGATGTAGAAGAAATCCTTGGCCGGAAACTTGCAGCGCACGAACAGGAACGCGTTGCAGGTGCCGACGAAGACTGACAGCAACGACACGAAGCTGGCGATGACGAAGGAATAATAGAGCCCCCTCAGCAGTCTGCGGTCATGAAACATGCCGAGTTTCGGCTCGGTATCATTGAAGAACCAGTCCAGCGTGAAGCCCTGCCATGGCAGCGACGGGAACACGGAGTCGTTGAAGGCGAACATGCCCGCGGCCACCAGCGGCGCCGCAAGGAAGACGAAGAACGCGGCCACATAGATACGGTAGCTGGTCAGGAACGCGGTGTTGGGTTTGATAGCCATCAGCTTTTCGCCACCGTGGAGTTGAGTGTCTGACCCGAGAGCTTCAGTCCGCCCCAGACCACCAGCGATGTGAAGGCCAGCAGCAGGAAGCCGAATGCCGCGCCCGATTCCCAGTTGTAGCGGGTGATGAACTGGTCGTAGATCTGCTCGGTGAACCAGCTCGAGTTTTTCCCGCCCAGCAGGATCGGCGTCAGGTAACTGCCGGCGGTCAGCATGAACACCACGATGCAGCCCGAGACGATCCCCGGCATGGCATAGGGAATGATGATCCGCCTGAGCACGGTCGGGCCATTGCCGCCGAGATTGTAGCCGGCCTCGATCATCGCATTGTCCATGCCGTCCAGCGTCGAGACCAGCGGCACGATCATGAACAGGATCACGGTGTAGACCAGCCCCATGATCACCGCTGCGTCATTGTAGAGAAACTCGATCGGCGTGTTGATCACGCCCGCCCATTGCAGGCTGCTGGAGATGATGCCGGTTTCACGCAGCAGCAGGATCCAGCCGAACGCCCGGATCAGGTCACTGACCCACAGCGGGATCAGGCACATCAGGAACAGCGCCCCGCGGGTCCGGTTGCCGGCGATCTTGGCGATGTAATAGGCAATCGGAAACCCGAGCAGCAGCGCCAGTGCAGTGACCAGCAGCGACATCGATCCTGTCCGGATCAGCGTGTTCCAGTAGATCGGCTCGGTGAAGAAATTGATGTAGTTGCCCAGCCCGAATTCGTACATCCGCGGCCCGACCTTCTCGCGCACCGAGATGTAGAACATCCCCAGATGCGGCAGCACGATCAAGAGGAAGATCCACAGCGCGAAGGGTGCGAACAGCAGAATGAGCGACAGCCGCTTGATATCCTTCTGCATCATCGGATCGCCCTCACGCCTTGAAGCTCATGGTCTGCTCCGGCGACCATGAAAGCGTGACGTCATCCTTTGGCTTCAGGTCCTGGGTGCCGCCCGTCAGCACCACATCGGCCTCGATCAGCTCGCCGGCGCCATCGCGAACCAGAATGCGGCTGTTGGCACCGTTGAACAGGATGCTGTCGACCTTGCCGTTGATCACATTGTGCGCCGGATCGACGGGTTTGGCCGAGACGCCGGACTTTTCCGCCGAGATGAATTCCGGCCGGACAAAGGCGCTCACGGTATCCCCCACTCCGGGGGTTCCAGCGCCGCGCACCGAACCGCGCATGGTCAAACCGGCTTCGGTGACCACTTCGACCGCGCCGCTTTCAACACGGGTCACCTTACCGGCCCAGCGGTTGGTATCGCCGACAAAGCCAGCCACGAAGGCCGCTGACGGGTTGTGATAGAGCTCCTGCGGCGTTCCGATCTGGACAAACTTGCCCTCGTTCATGATCGCCACATTGTCCGACATCACCAGTGCCTCGGACTGGTCATGGGTGATGTAGACGAAGGTCGTGTCGAACTGGTGCTGCAGCAGCTTGAGCTCGATCTTCATGGCTTCGCGCAGCTTCAGGTCCAGCGCGCCAAGCGGTTCGTCGAGCAGCAGCACGTCGGGGTCGAGGACCATGCAGCGGGCAATGGCGATACGCTGCTTCTGGCCGCCCGACAGCTGGCTGATCTCGCGGTTGGCGACGTCCGGCAGCGAAATGCGTTCGAGAACATCATGCACCTTGGTGCGGATCACGTCTTTCGAAGCGCCGGCACAGCGCAGGCCGTAGGCAATGTTTTCATAGACATTCATCATCGGGAACAGCGCCAGGTGCTGGAACACCATCTTCACGTTGCGCCGGTTCGGCGGGGTGCCGATCACCGATTTGCCCTTGATCCGGATATCGCCGGCAGTCGGCGATTCAAATCCCGCGATCATCCGCATCAGCGTGGTCTTGCCGCAGCCCGACGGGCCGAGAATGGAAAAGAACGATCCCTTGGGGATCTCGAAGGAGACGTCATCAACAGCTCGGACCGAGCCAAAATGCTTCCTGACCTGGACACATTCCAGATCGTTCTCGGTGGCGGCCAAATCGTTCTCGGTCATGGATTGCATCGAGTGCCCAGTGCAGTGTCGTCAGGTGTCTTTGAAGGTTTCAGTGCGGCTGCCCAGGATGGACGGGCAGCCGCATCATCTCACGAAAAGATAGTCGTGGGGCCTGGCTTATTCAGAGCCGGTGGCAGCCTTGATCTTTTCAAGCGTCTTGCCTTCCATGTCCTCGACACCGGCCGGGATGTTGGCGAAGAACTTCAGATTGTCGATGTCCGCATCGGTGAAGGCGGCATTGACGGCAGCCTTCTTGTCATCCGGAAGCAGGTCTTTGCCACCTTCCACAGCCGCAATCGCGCCGGTGCTGGCCGACATGATCTTCACGTTCTCGGGCTCGAGCACGAAGTTGATCCACTTGTAGGCGGCATCGTCGGCTTCGCCCTTGCGCGGAATGGCAAAGGTGTCGATCCAGGCCAGCGCGCCGGTCTTCGGCGGCACGAACACGATGTCCTTGTTCTCGCCGTAGAGCTTGTAGGCGGTCGAATCCCAGGTCTCGGACGCAACGATCTCGCCCGACATCATCATCGCCGAAAGGTCGTCGCCGCCCTTCCAGTAGGCCTTGAGGTTGTCCTTGCAGTCGATCAGCTTGTCGGCGACCTTGTCCAGAATAGACTGGTACTTGTCGAGATCGGCATAGGCCGCAAACGGATCTTCACCCATGTCGAACGCCATGCCGAGCAGGATGGTGCGCTTCAGGCGCATCGAAGTCTTGCCCTTGTACTGCGGATCGCAGAGATCGCCCCAGGCCTTGACGTCCGGCGCAACTGACTTGTTGGCCATCAGGCCGGATGTGCCCCACTGGTGGGGCACCGCATAGACTTCGCCGTCGATCGTGGTGTTGGCCTTGACGCCATCAAGCAGCTTGGCCTGCATTGCATCCGTGTTGATCTTCGACAGATCGAGCGGCTTGTAGATGTTGTATTCCTGCTGCACCGCAAAGATGCGGTCATGGCTCGGCTGGGCCAGATCGAAGCCGGCACCACCGGTGGCGCGCAGCTTTGCAATCATTTCTTCGTTGTTCGAGAACGTCACTTCGACGGTGATATCAGGATATTTCTCTTCGAACTTCTTCACCAGTTCGTCAGGAGCATAGGAGCCCCATGTCAAGAGACGCAGCGTCTCTGCCTGTGCCGGCACGACGGCCATCACTGTGGTGGCCAAAAGCCCGGCCATTGCTAGTTTCATGATCATGTCAAACTCCCTTTGAACCCTCTGAATATCAGCGCATTATTGTTTGTAACCCGCGCAGATGACAAGAAGCGTAGCCCCTCATTGGACTGCACCGCATATCCATTATAGATATTTTTGCATACCAATTTGTGACGACAGGTCACCCGAGTCCAGACCATTGCACCTGAGGCAAATCTCGGCAACCACGGCAAGCGAGCGAGGCGGGGATACGCACCAACTTTCGCGGGAATAGCGCTTTAAACAAACAGTTGGGCCATCACATCCAGCCCCTGTTTGATATCGCTGTCACTTGCCGCGCCGTAGCCGATGACGACGCCCTTTCGCTCGATCGGCGTCAGGCAGTAGCGGCCGATCCCGGACAGGGTGAGGCCCGCAGCCGTTGCCGCCTCGATGAAGCCCTTCTCGTCCCGCGCCGGGTCCTTGAAATAGCCCACCGTATGAAAACCGGCTGAGGCGCGCTGAATCTGCATGTGCGGTTCGAGCTGCCGCGCATGTTCGTGCAGGATCTCGTGGCGGCGCTTGTAGTGCTGCCGCATGGTCCGGATATGGGTGGCGAAATGGCCTTCGTCGATGAAATCGGCCACAATCGCCTGCGGCCAGGTCGGCACACCGCTGAGCGCCGCCGAAAAGATGTTCGACATTGCATCGACCATGCTCGCAGGCGCCACCATGAAGCCAAGCCGCAGTGAGGGGAACAGCGTCTTGGAGAACGTGCCGACATAGATCACTCGGCCATTGGTATCGATACTTTTCAAGGTTGGAAGCGGCTGATCGCCGAAATAGAAGTCACCGTCATAATCATCCTCGACGATAAAGGCGTCAGCCTGATCGGCCGCGTCCAGCAGCGCCAGCCGCCGCGCCAGGCTGAGGATCTTGCTCAGTGGCTGCTGATGCGAGGGTGTCACGAAGGCCAGCCGGAAATCCGGTGCCTTTGCAAGCCCCTCCTCGACGATGATTCCCTCGTCATCCACCCCGACGGGAATCAGGTCGGCGCCTTGCGAGATGAAGGCGTTGCGCGCACCGATGGCGCCGGGATTCTCGAACCAGACCTTCTCGCCCCGGTCGAGCAGCATGCCGCCGATCAGCGAAAACGCCTGCTGCGCCCCGCCAACAACAAAGACCTGTTCCGGATCGCACTGGATGCCCCGGCTGGCATTGAGATGCGTGGCAATCGCCGCCCGCAGCCGCGGCAGGCCGTAAGGATTGCCATAGCCCATCACCGCGTCGCGGTCCGAGCGTAGATGCCGCGCCGAAAGCCGCGCCCATTGCGCCATCGGAAAGGCATTCAGCGCCGGGAGCGCCGTGACGAAAGCCTGAGACTTGTGCGGCAGCCGCCGCCGCTCGGCAAACAGCTTGCGCGCCTGGATGGTCGAGGGCGACAGCCGTGGTTGCCGCTCGCTCTCCGCCCCCACCGCCTTCGGCTTGACCGGCGTTCGGCCCGTCATGGTGTGGCTGACGAAGGTGCCCGCGCCGATCCGCGATTCCAGCAGGCCTTCAGAGATCAGTCGACTGACCGCGTCAAGCGCCGTGGTGCGCGACACGCCGACCTCGCTGGCCAGCGTCCGCGTCGCCGGCAGTCGCTCGCCACCGTTGAGACCACCGGACAGGATGATTTCGCGCAACCCCATATAGAGTTGCACGCTGATTTTCCGGTCCAGCGTTCTGTCAATCCGGATCGAGGAAAGAATGGCTCCGGCCTTGGTTTTCATGAGCTGTGACCCTTGTCTGCCAAAATTGGTCTGCAAGCTTTGCGAGATTGGACCTTATCGTAAGTCCAATCGAGCCGTTAGGACAGACCAAAATGTCGGCACGGGTTTGAATCACATGAAAATCGCTCACATCGAAACATTCACCAACGAGTTCGTCTGCTTCGTCAAGGTCACTACCGACACGGGCGATATTGGCTGGGGCCAGGTGGCTCCGTATTATGCCGACATCACCGCGCAGATCGTGCACCGGCAGGTGGCCCCCTATGCACTCGGCCAATCTGCGCTCGACATCGATTATCTCGTCGATCTGATCCCCGAGAAGGAGCACAAGTTCCCCGGCTCCTACCTCAAGCGCGCACTTGGCGGGCTCGACACCGCCCTTTGGGATCTGCGCGGGCGGCTTGAAGGCAAGCCGGTCTGCGAGCTGATTGGCGGCACGCCGGGCACCATCCGCGCCTATGGCTCCTCGATGAAGCGCGACATCACGCCGAAGGACGAAGCAGCACGGCTGAGCCGCCTGCGCGACGAGTTTGGCTTTGATGCCTTCAAGTTCCGCATCGGCGCCGAATGTGGCCGCGGCCAGGATGAATGGCCCGGCCGCACCGAAGAGATCGTGCCCACCATGCGCAAGGCCATGGACGACAGCGTGGCGCTGCTGGTCGACGCCAATTCCTGCTACGCCCCGGCTCAGGCCATCGAGGTCTCAAAACTGCTGATCGACAACGGCATCAGCCATTTCGAGGAGCCCTGCCCCTACTGGGAATACGAGCAGACCAAACAGGTGACCGAAGCGCTCTCGGCACTGCCCATTGATGTCACCGGCGGCGAACAGGATTGCGAACTGCCAAACTGGCGCTGGATGATCGACATGAAGGCTGTCGACATCGTGCAGCCCGACATCTGCTATCTCGGCGGCCTGACCCGCACCTTGCGGGTAGCCGACATGGCGGCAAAGGCCGGCCTGCCTTGCACGCCGCACTGCGCCAACTGGTCGATGGTGACGCTGTTCACCATGCACATGCTGCGCGCCATCCCCAATGCCGGCAAGTACCTCGAATTCTCCATCGAGGGCGAGGATTACTACCCCTGGCAGGACGATCTCTTCGTTCAATCGCCTTACGCGATTGTCGACGGCAAGGCGACGGTCACCGATGCCCCCGGCTGGGGTGTCGAAGTCAGCCCGGCCTGGCTCGAACAGTCAAAACACCAGATCAGCTCGATGGGAGCCTGAACCATGCTCACACAACCCGACAGCCTGCTCAAATATCTCACTGACGCGGGCGACCTTCGCCTTCCCGATGGCCATTTCATCGACGGCGCCTACCAGGCCGCCCGCGCCGGACGCACAATGCACAGCGAAGACCCCGGCCGCGGTGAAACCTTCGCCGAATTCGCCCGCGGCGATGCCGATGATATCGCCGACGCTGTTTCCAGTTCCCGCAAGGCATTTGCCGTCTGGCGCAAGACGCCGCCCGCCGAACGCGGACGCATCCTGGCCCGGACCGCTGAACTGATCCGCCGCAATGCTGAGCGCCTGGCCATCACCGAATGCCTCGACAGCGGCAAGCCGATTGCCGAAGCCCGGGGCGACGTTTCCGGTGCAGCCCGAACATTTGAGTATTACGCAGGCGCTTGCGACAAACTGGAGGGCAGCAGCTTCCCGCTGCCCGCAAATTATGTCGGCTTCAGCCAGTTCGAACCCGTCGGCGTCACCGCTCACATCATCCCGTGGAACTTCCCGATCTCGACCGCGGCCCGCGGCATGGCCCCGGCGCTTGCAGCCGGTTGCACGGTGGTCGCAAAGCCTGCCGAGCAGACCCCATTCACCGCACTTCTGCTCGCGGAGCTTCTGACCGAGGCCGGATTGCCCGCAGGCGTCTGCAATGTTGTGACCGGAACCGGTACAGAAGCCGGAGCCCCGCTGGTGGCTCATGCCGGCATCGACCACGTCACCTTCACCGGCTCGGTCGCCACCGGCGGCCACGTCATGCGCGCCTGTGCCGACAATGTTACTCGCTCGGTGATGGAGCTTGGCGGCAAGTCGCCCGTCGTGGTCCTTAACGACTGCAATTTCGACAGCACAATCGCCAATGTCGCCGGCGCCATTTTCGAGCATGCCGGACAGATCTGCTCCGCCGGGTCGCGACTTGTGATCGAAGCCGGCATTCACGACCGTTTTGTCGAAGCGCTCGGCACCAAGGCAAAGGCAATCTCGCTGGGCCACGGACTACGTTCGCCAGATATGGGGCCTGTCAGCTCCGCCGCCCATCGCGACAAGGTTCTAGGCTTTCTCGACCGGGCGCGCGAACGCGGTGCCGAGTTCATCAGCGGCGGCAAGACCTCGCCTGGCACCGAATCCGGCAAGGGCTATTTCATTGAACCGACAATCGTCGCCCACCGCCCGGAAGACGATGAACTGGTGCAGGAGGAAATCTTCGGCCCGGTTCTCACCGTCCAGAAGGCCGACGATGCAGACCATGCGCTGCATCTGGCAAATTGCACCCGCTTCGGCCTTGTCGCCGGTGTCTTCACCAGCGACTTCGCCAAAGCGCATCAGCTTGCCCGCGACATCGACGCCGGCCAGGTCTACATCAACGAGTATTTCGCCGGCGGCATCGAAGTCCCCTTCGGCGGCAACAAGCAATCCGGTTTTGGCCGCGAAAAGGGCATCGAGGGGCTCAAGAGCTACTGCAAGGTCAAGAGCATCGCCGCCCGCATCGGCTGACTCTGAAACTTCTGTACCAAGGGACCTCGTCCAATATCTGAAACGCCCCGACCGATAATCCGTCGGGGCGTTTTACTTTTGCCTGCCGGTGGGCACTGAAGGTCTAGACCTTCACCGCCACCACGGCCATGCAGTCTCCCGCCTTGACCAGGCCGGGAAAATGCCGCGACGCGACGACACCCGAGCGCCTGGCACGGTAATCGACAGGCGTCCGTCCGGTCCGGTCGGCTGGCCAGACGCGGGCGACAATGTCGCCTTTTTCCACCTCGTCGCCGAGATCCTTCACCGCCTCGATCATGCCGTCATCCTGAGAGAACACGAAACAATCATCATCGGGCATGTCGAGCATCACCGAGGGACCGATTTCCAGCTCGCCCTTCATGATACCGGCATGCTTGAGCACATTGCGAACGCCTTTCTTGGCAATCATGTTCGAATAGGCCGTCGAGGTGCCGCCGCCGCCAAGTTCCGTGGTGACGAAGGTCTTGCCCTGGTCCTCGACACTGGTGTCATACATGCCGACATTGTCGATCTCGAGCATGATCATCGAGTAGGGCGCATTGAACGCCTCGACCGCCGCCACGCAGGCTGCCTGCTGTTCCTTGTTTTCCAGGACGTGAGCCGATGCGAAGGGGATGAAATCCAGCGTCTTGCCGCCTGAGTGGAAGTCGAGCACGATGCTGGCCTCCGGCAGCAGAACCGTCTGGACATAGTCCGCGATCTTTTCGGTGACCGTGCCACTTGGCGAGCCGGGGAAGGAGCGGTTCATGTTGCCCCGGTCGATCGGCGACGTGCGTGTGCCCGCCCTGAAAGCCGGATAGTTCATCGCCGGCAGGATGATCACCCGCCCCTCGATATCCTCGGGCTTCAGCGACACCGCCAGGTCCATCAGCGCGACCGGGCCTTCATATTCATCGCCATGATTGCCGCCGGTCAGAAGCGCACAGGGCCCTATCCCGTTCTTGATCACGGTGATGGGGATCATCACCGATCCCCAGGCGGAATCATCGCGGCTGTAAGGCAGACGCAGGAAGCCGTGATGCACACCGTCTTCGTTGAGCGGAATCGTTGGTGTAATTGGATTGCCTGGCATGAGCGATCAATCCTTCACATGGAGGCGGCGCGGCACATTGGCCAGGCACTCCGGCCCGTTGGCGCCGATGACGATGCTCTCGGTGATCTCGAAACCCCAGTCATCCATCCAAAGCCCGGTCATGAAGTGAAACGTCATGTTCTCTTCCAACACGGTCTTGTCGCCCGGGCGCAGCGACATGGTGCGCTCGCCCCAGTCCGGCGGATAGGACAGACCGATCGGGTAGCCGGTGCGGTTGTCCTTGGTGATCCCGTATTTGTTCAGCACCGCAAAGAACGCGTTGGCGATGTCCTCGCACAGATTGCCGGCTTTCGCCGCTTCAAGCCCGGCGTCCATGCCTTCCAGCACTGCCTTCTCGGCATCGATGAAGGTCTGCGTCGGCTTGCCCAGAAACACCGTCCGCGACAGCGGGCAGTGGTAACGCTTGTAGACGCCGGCAATCTCGAAGAAGGTCCCTTCACCGCTTTTCATCGGCTTGTCGTCCCAGGTCAGATGCGGTGCCGAAGCATCCGCGCCCGAGGGCAGCAGCGGCACGATGGCCGGATAGTCACCCCCGAAACCAAGGCCATCATCATAGCGCAGACCTGCTTCGTAGATGTCGGCAACCAGGTCGCACTTGCGGTAGCCCACCTCGCATTTGTCGAAGATCGTCTCGTGCATCCGCTCGACAAGCCGCGCCGCCTTGCGCATGTAATCGAGCTCCTGGCTCGACTTGACGGCGCGCTGCCAGTTCACCAGCGCGGTGACGTCGGAAAATTTCGCATTCGGCAGATGCTTCTGCAACGACGCATAGGCGGCCGCCGAGAACCAGTAATTGTCCATCTCGACGCCGATACGCTTGGCTGCCCAGTCGCGCTCTTCCAGCTTGGCCGAGAGATAATCCATCGGATGCCGCTCTGTCGACTGCACGTAGTGATCCGCGTAGCCGATGATGTCGTTCTCGCCGAGATAGGCGGTGCGCCGTGCGCCGTTCGCGTCCTGTCCGCGGCCGAACCAGACCGGGTCACCATCCGGGCCGACGACAACGCACTGATGCACGTAGAACGACCAGCCATCATAGCCGGTCAGCCAGGCCATGTTGGACGGGTCGCTTACGATGATGACATCAACACCTGCAGCAGCCATGGCGGCACGCGTCTTGGCGACACGCTGAGAATATTCGTCCCGGCTGAAATTGAGAACTGGCGCGGACATTCGGGGGGATTTTCCTTTCTGGGTGGAACTTCAGTTTGAAAAGTCGGTGCCGGCATCGGCCGCAAGCGCGCGGCTGCTGGCAAATGTGGCGATTGCCGTATCCTGAACACCGGTACCGGTCAGGTCGGCAATGGTGATCGCGTCATCGGACCTGCGGCCTTGGCCGTTGCCGGCAACGATCATCCCGAGTTCGGCAAATTCCGCGTCAGAAGCCACGATGCCTGCTGCCACGGCAGATCGCAGCTCGCCCAGCAGGCGTGTTTGCGTCAGCCGGTCAGGCACATAGAGGTCAGCCTTGCGGAAGCACGCCGGATCGAGCTCGTTCTTGTGGTCCTGATCCGACCCCATCGCGGTGACGTGCTGTCCAGGGCGCAGCCATTCCGCCTGCAGGATCGGTGTTGCCGAGGGGGTGGTGGTGACAACCACATCCGCTGCTGACACCGCACTGGCGAGATCACTCGCAGCAGTCACCTCTATTCCGAGTTCCTGCGTCATCTGTATCGCCGCAGCGGCCGCCTTGTCCGGATCCCGCGCCCAGATCGTGGCGCTCACGATCGGGCGAACCAGGCACAGCGCCTTGAGCTGCAGCTTGCCCTGAGCGCCTGCGCCAAGAATGCACGCCGTCGATGCATCCGCGCGCGCGAGATGCCGTGCGGCAACCGCGCCGGCGGCAGCGGTCCGCACGTCTGTGAGATAGCCATTGTCGAGAAGCAGCGCCTCGAGCATGCCGGTCCGGGCCGAAAACAGCACCATCAGTCCCGATGTGCTCGGTAGCCCGATTTTCGGATTGTCGAAGAAGCCCGGAGAAATCTTGATCGCGAAACTGTCGATGCCCGGAACGAAGGCGGTCTTGACGTCGACCTCGCCATTGAACGGCGCAATCGCCATCGACAGGATCGGCGGCATCACCACATCGCCCGTCGCAAGCGCGGCGAACGCCCTTTCGATGCACTCGATAGCATCAAGATCCAGCGTCACCAGGCTGCGCAAATCCGCCTCGGTCAGGATCTTGATGTTGGTCATGTTATGCCGCCTCTTGGGTTACATCGACATCTTCGCCGGAGATGATGCGATGGTGCTGTTTCATGTCGATATTGCCGCCGCTCAGAAGGGCGACGATCGGACCGGTGCTTTCGATCTTGCGCGCCCGAAGCGCCGCAACGCCGACGGATCCCGAGCCCTCGATGATCTGGCGTTCCTGCCAATAAACGTGCCTGATGGCGGCGGCGATCTCCGCCTCGCTGACCAGAATGATGTCGTCGACGAGGTCTCGCGTCATGGCGAATGTCAGCTGGTTTTCGAGACCGATTCCGCCTCCGAGCGAGTCAGCCAGCGTGGCGAGTTCCTCAACGAGGATCGGTTTTCCGGCCTGCAGGCAGGCGTGCATCGCAGCCCCCCGCTCCATCGAGAGTCCGATGATCCTGACATCCGGACGCTTCGCCTTCAGCGCCGCGGCGACGCCCGAAATCAGGCCACCGCCCGACAGCGGCACCAGCACGGTGGCCATGTCCGGCACCTGCTCGATCAGTTCGAGACCGAGCGTGCCCTGCCCGGCAATGACCTTGCGGTGATCGAAGGGCGGGATCATTGTCATCCCCTCTTCCGACACCAGCCGGTCGACTTCCACCTGCGCCTCGTCTTGCGAACTGCCGACTATGCGGACCTCGGCGCCTTGCGCCTTGATCCCGTCGATCTTGGCCTGCGGCACCAGCCGCGACATGCAGATGATGCATTTCACCCCCGCAGCCTTTGCCGCAAAGGCAAGCCCGCGCCCGTGATTGCCGGTCGACACGCCGACGACGCCACGGTTTTTCTCGGCATCATTCAACGAGAGCACTGCATTGGTCGCGCCGCGCAGCTTGAAACTGCCGGTGAGCTGCGTGTGCTCCAGTTTCAGATGCACCGGCACGCCTGCAAGATCGGACAGCGAGGGCGAGATATTCACCGGCGTCATCCGCACGGTGCCAGAGATCGCCGCGCGGGCGCGCTCGATTTCACTCAGGTCAACAAAAGGCTGGGTCATGATCAGGCAGCCTCGCCAAATGTATCATCTGGCAAGGCGCAACCAAACAGCTGGCCGTATTGCACGGGCCGGTGATCGGCAAACCCGCCAAGCCGGGCCATCGCCCAGGCACTGGCCTGGTTGGAGGTCACCACCGGCTTGCCGATACGGTCTTCAAGCTCGGCGATGACATTGATCGCCGGCAATCCGGTGCAGGACAGGAACAGCGCTTCCGTATCCGCAGTATCAACGCTCAGCGCGGCATTGAGGATCGACTGGTCGCTGACCCGCGCCATATCCCGGTCGTCCTCGAGGCCGAGGCATTGCACATTGGAAAGCTCCATCCCGTGCCGGGAGAAATAGGCCGTCATCGGTTCGGTGGTTTCCACCGTATAGGGCGTGAGAATAGCGATGCGCCGGACCCCGAGCGCAGCAAACGCCATCCGCGCAGCCCCCGATGGCGTCACCACGGGAACGTCACCGAAACCTGCCTGGATCGATGCCCTGATGGGGCCGTCGCCGATTGCGACGGACGCGGCGGTGCAGCTGTAGCAGATTGCCTTGAGCGGCTGCAGCGGCGCCAGCAATTGCGCTGCTTCCGTCAGCCGCGGCGCCATCTTGCGCAGGTTTTCAGGCGTTGTCGGATTTTCAAACGCAACCCGCGTGACATGGATCGACACATGCTGCTGCGGCAACTGCCGATAAAGGTCGCGCTCGCTGGTCAGGTCGGTGGCAAGCGCAATCAGGCCGAACCGTGCGGTCGCGCCGGGATCGTTGAAACGAACCGGCTCGCCTGACCGTGAAACACTGATGTTGTTCATCCGCCAACTCCCTCCCTGTCTTGGCACGCTGTCGCGTCCCTGATTGCTGAAAACTGTTAGACCACCATAACCGGGATCGAGGCCAGGCTTGTGACCTTGTGCGACACGCTGCCCAGAAGAAAGCCCTGCACATCACCCTGGCCGCGGCTGCCGACAATGATCAAATCGGCCTTGTGCTCTTCGCCGAACTTGACGATGGTCCGCGCCGGTTGCCCGGCCTTGACGAAAGCGCGCACCTTGCTGGCGCCAACCTCGGCCGCGATCGCCTTGGCTTCTTCGGCCACTTCCTTGGCATAGCCGCGCATCGAATCATCGAGGCTCTCCGGATCGTCCGGACGCACCATCGACATCGATGCCTCAAGCAGGGAGTGGTGCCGAAACACCGTCAGGATCAGCAATTCGCTGCCGCAGGTCTGTTGCAGATTCGACGCCAGCCGTAGGGCCTTCTTGGAGCCCTCGGAGCCGTCGACTGCGACGAGAATTCGTTCGAACATCGATTACTCCTTACCGGAATGCCAGATCGCGCAGGAACAGGGCGATCTGCGGGAAATAAATCAGGGCGACGGAGACACACAGCAGCATCACCGTGAACGGGAAGATGCCGCGGATGACCTCGATATAGGGCCGCTTGAAGATGGCGATCGCCGTGAAGATGTCACAGCCGAAGGGCGGCGTCGCCGACCCTATCGCCACCTGCAGCGTGATGATGGTGCCCACAAGCACCGGGTCGAGCCCCACCGACTTGACCACCGGTGCGAAGATCGGAACCAGGATCAGAATGACCACGATCGGATCGACAAACATGCAACCGATGAAAAAGGCGATGGAGATCACCGCCAGCACGCCTTTCGGCCCCATGTCGGCAATCCCCACCGCGGCCAGGATCGCCTGCGGCACCTGCGCAAACGAGATCACCCAGGAAAACGCCGCACCAGCCCCCACCAGGATGAAGACGACCGCCGTGATCAGGCCTGTCGACTTGGCGATGCGGTAGATGTCCGGAATGTTCAGCGAGCGGAACACGACGAATTCGAGAATGATCGCGTAAAGCACGCAGGCTGCTGCCGCTTCGGTCGGACTGAAGATGCCGCCGTAGATTCCGCCGACGATGATCACCGGGAAACCGAGCGGCCAGATCGCACGCTTGACCGCCTGCCCCCGCTCGGCCCAGCTGGCCTTCGGCTCGGTCGGCACCTTGTTGATGATGGCGTAGATCATGCTGTAGGCCGAAAACAGCACCAGCAGCAAAAGCCCCGGCCCGATACCGGCAATGAACAGCTCCGAAATCGAGGTGCTGGAAATCACCCCGTAGATGATCATGCCGATCGATGGCGGGATCAGGAATGCGATATCCGACGCATTGATGATCAGCGCCAGCACGAATGAATCCTTGTAGCCCGCTTTCAGCATCCGCGGCCGCAGCGGCGATCCGACCGCAACCACGGTTGCCTGGGTCGAGCCGGATACCGCGCCGAACAAGGTGCAGGCAGCGGCCGTGCTGACCGCCAGCCCGCCTTTGACGTGGCCGACGAACTTCATCACCATGTCGATCAACCGGTTGGCCGATTGCCCTCGCGTCATGATGTCGGCGGCGAGGATGAACATCGGCACCGCGATCAACGAAGCCGGCCGTATGCCGGCCATGATCTGCTGGATCATGAAATCCATCTTGCCGATGTCGCCGAACATGAACAGGAAGCCGACAAAGGTCGCGACGAGCAGCGGGATCATCATCGGGAAGCCGAGCAGCAGCAGAACGATCATGATCAGGAAAATGGTCAGGGCCATGGATCGTCTTCCTCAAATCTCGAGTTCGTCTTTGTCGTAACCCTCAAGCACACGGGTCGACAGGTAGATGTCTTTTCCGGTCAGGTTCTTGACCGCGGTGAGCGCATACTGAAGGCCGGTCATGAAGAAGCCGACCGGCACCCAGAGAAAGATCCAGTAGACCGGCAGCTGCAGCGACGGCAGCACCCGGCCGGATGTCGCCACCTTGGTGATGTAGCCGATCGAGAAATAGCAAAGCGCGAACATGGCGAGCGCGGTGACCCCGGCGATCAGCACCATGAAGGCCTTTCGCGCCGGTGGCGGCAAAGCGTCATATATCGCCGACATGCGAATATGCCGGCCCTGGCGGGCGGCATAGCTGATGCCCGCAAAGGTGATCAGGATGATCAGGATCCGGTTGAGTTCCTCGGAAAAGAACAGGCTGTACTGAAACACGAACCGGCCAACCACATTGGCGACCGTATTCAGTGCCATCAGCAGCACACCGGCGGCGAGCAGAACCGATTCCACCCGGCTGATGGTTGAATCGATCACACCCAGAACACCGGGCAATGAGGATTCGTGCGGGTTGTTTTCCTTCAAATCGTCCAAGATCGCCTCCCGGCTTGCTGGCTGCCCGGACCGGAGGCCATCACCTGATGGCCTCCGGAATTTTCAATCCTGCAAACCGCGGGATCAGCCCTTGGTTGCTTCCAGGTCAGCCTTCAGCTGCTCGAGAATGGCCTTGCCGCTCTCGCCGGTCATCTCGATGAACTTGGCTTCGACCTCGGGCGCAGCCGCCTTGAAGCAGGCACGCTCTTCTTCCGAAAGCACCGTGATGGTCATGTCCGGCTTGGCTTCCTTGATCTTCTTCAGTTCACTGTCGGCCAGGCCCTTCTGGTACTCGACAATGTAGTCATAGGCCGATGCGGCGGCATCCTCGATCACCTTCTTGTCGGCATCGCTGAGGCCATCGTAGAAATCCTTGTTTGCCATCACCGCGGTGGTGAAATTGTTGTGGCCGGTATAGGTGATGTGATCGGTGACTTCGTAGATACCGGTCGAGTACAGGAAGAAGGTCGGGTTTTCCTGGCCCTGGATGATGTTGGTCTGCAGACCGCCATAGACTTCGCCCCACGGCAGCGGCGTCGGCGTGGCGCCGAAAGCCTTGTAGGATTCCACCAGCAGCGGGTTGGTCATGACCCGGAACTTGACCTCGTTGAGATCGGCACAGCTCTTGACCGGCTCCTTGGTGGTCATCGCCACCTCGCCTTCCGGGAACATCACCAGAAGTTCGAGACCCTGCTTGGCGTAAAGCTCCTGGAAGTCCTCGTTGATCGCCTTGCTCTCCTTGTAGAACCGGGCGAGATGCGCCTGGTCCGTGGGCAGCAGGTAAGGCACGAAGAACACCTGGGCTTCCGGGATCAAAGCGCCGGTGAAACCGGGCGACTGGTCGACGAACTGCAAGATTCCGGCCTGTGCCTGCTCCATGATGTCAGCGGATTCACCCAGGGTGCCGTAGGGAAACAGCTGGATGGTGTGGTCGGAATTGGCCTCGACGGCTTCCTTGAACTTGGTGGCATAGACACCCTGAACTTCGGTCAGAGATTCCTCGAAGGCATATTTCCAGTCGGCGGCCTGGGCAGCAAGCGTGCCGCCGGCCATCATTGCGACGGCGGCAACGCCGCCAAGAAAACTGCGGAATGTCGATGTCATAGTCGGTTCCTCTCTTCTGATTGTGTGGTCACATCTGTCGTCCGGCCATCTGGCCGGTGAATTTGCTGCGGTCGGGGTTGGACGAGAATTCCCTGGCGAGAATTCCAAATGATCTGCTCAAGCCCCCGAAAACGTCCATGTGAGCGGGTAAAGCATTGTCAAACCAATCCCCCGCCTCTTCATTGTTATGATTTGACGAGATTTCAACAAGGACAATAAAGAGTCAATGCGATTATTAAATCATGACAATTTTGTTGCGCGGATGCAACCCCGGCCAGTTGCGCATCTTCAGCAATGACCGACTGTCGTCATTTCGAATGGTGAGCGGCAGACGCTTACAGTGTGAGCAGAGCCGGCTCCGGGTTGCTGCGGGCAAGCCGCGCGATCACATTGAGGCCGCGCTGCAGTGTCCTGCTTGTTTCAGCCCCCAGACAGATGCGGACACCCTGCTTGCGAACATTGTCTGACATGGCAAAGGCAGAGCCCGGCGCCACCGCAACACCATTGAGCCGGGCATGGGCCACAAATTCTTTCTCGGTCCAGGCACCCGGAGCAGGCAGCCACACATGCATGCCGTTGGGACTGGATTGAAACGGGATGCCCGAAAGCACCTTCGCAGCCACTTCATTGCGCTTGCCCAGCGCATCCTTCTGCCAGTTCAAAAGTCGCTCGGCGGTCCCGTCCTCGATCCAGCGGCATCCGATTTCAGCCATCAGCGGCGTGGCCATCCAGTTGGTTACCAGGTGCCGGTTGGCGGCAGCTGATTCAAACGCTTCCGGCATGGTCAGGAACCCGAATCTCAGGCCAGGCATGATGCATTTGGTCAGGCTGGTGAAATAGAACGTCCGCTCCGCTGCAATTGCCGCGACCGGAGCCGGCCTGTCCGGCTGCAGCGGCCCCCAGGCGTCATTTTCGATGATCAGAACATCGTAACGCCGGGCCACAGCGACCAGCTCCGCGCGCCGCTCGGTCGACAGCATGACCGCGCGCGGGTTCAGCCCACTCGGCATCAGGTAGATCGCCTTGACCTGTGAGCGCTGGCACGCCGCTGCGAAGGCCGCGGGAACCACCCCTTCCGCGTCAGTCTCAAGCCCCTGGATCCGGAGCCCCAGATACCGTGAAAGCGCCTTCAGAGTATGATGCGCCAGCTCTTCCGTGACGATCAGGTCGCCGGAATTGGCAACCGTCATCAGCGCAATGGTCATCGCCGAGGTGTTGCCATTGGTCATCAGCAAGCCCTGCGCCGAAGGATCAAGCCCGCAGCCTTCCAGCCATTTCGTGGCGGCGGATGTATATTTCTTCAGCGCCGTCGAGGGGCGGAAGGCCGAAATCGTCGAACTCGGCAGGTCAGCTCCAAGTTGCGTCAGGGCACGTTGCATCTCGGCAAGATGCATGGCCTCGAAGACGGGCATCAGGATCGAGAAATCGATGAATTTTTCATTCTGGCTGTCCGGCACGAAGGGCGTTTTCGTGTCGCTGCGGCCAGCACGAACGAATGTCCCGCGCCCGACTTCGCCAGCGATGACCCCGCGCCGGATCAGCTCGTCATAGGCCCGGCTGACCGTTTGCACGCTCAGGCCCAGATCATAGGCCAGATTTCGGTGGGTCGGCAGCCGGTCGCCGCTGCGCAGTTCACCTGCATCAACTGCTCTTACCAGGGTATCGGCCAGGGATTTGTAGGCGGGACGGCGGAGTTCGCCGGATTTCGGAGGCCAGATTGTCATGATTAATTGATGGACTCAATCACATCAATTGACAACCCCCCGGCGCTCAATCAAAAGTCCCGCATGGCTTCAATCAAACTCGATGACCGCGACATAAAGATCCTCGCGACCCTTTCGCGGGAAGGCCGGATTTCAAAGTCCGACCTCGCCAAACGGGTCAATCTCAGCCCGACACCGTGCTGGGAACGGCTGAGCCGTCTCGAAAAGGCGGGCGTCATTTCCGGCTACCACGCCGATATCGAGCTCAAGCATGTCGGACCGCAGGTTTCGGTCTTTGTCATGATCGAGCTGGAAAATCATCGCTCGGCCACGTTCCAGGCCTTCGAGCAGGCGATCGCCGGCTATGACGAGATCATGTCCTGCTGGGCGCTTGGCGGCGGCTTCGACTATCTGCTGCATGTCATCACCCGCGACATCGACAGCTACCAGCGGCTGATCGACGATCTGCTGGCTCGGCGTGCAGGACTGGCCCGCTATTTCACCTATATCGTCACCAAGCCGGTCAAGCATTCGACGGTTCCGCCTTTCGACATCCTGACCGCGGCGGGCCCGGAGACGATTTAGCCTGCCAAAAGCAAAACAATGGATGAAACCTCTGGCAGATACACCGCCATCAGAGAATTCATCTCCGCGGACACGGCTACCCTCGGGCAAGGCAACCCAACCCGGGAGCAACCGCAGTGTCCATTGTCCAGACCAAATTCAAGACCACGCAGTTTGAGCTTTCCGACCCGGCCTTGTTCCGCGGTTTTTCCTATGTCGGAGGCCGCTGGACCGCCGGCGCCGCAGCCCAGATGTTCGCGGTCTCCAATCCTGCCGACGGCAGCCACCTTGGCGATGTCGCAAGCCTCTCGGCAGACGACAGCGCTGCAGCCGTCGACGCCGCGCAAGAAGCATTCGGGACCTGGGCCTCGATGCTGCCGCAACAGCGCTCCGCCATCCTGCGCCGCTGGTTCGAGCTGATGCTTGAGCACAGAGAAGATCTGGCCCACATCATGACGCTCGAGCAGGGCAAGCCGATCTCCGAAGCCCGCGGCGAGATCGACTATGGCGCCTCCTTTGTCGAGTTCTTTGCCGAGGAAGCCAAGCGTCCCAACATCGAAAGCGTCACCTCGCACCTGCCCGACGCCGAAGTCGAGATCTGGCGCGAACCCGTCGGTGTCGCAGCCCTGATCACACCGTGGAACTTCCCGTCCGCCATGCTCACCCGCAAGGCAGCCGCGGCGCTTGCCGCCGGATGCACCGTGGTTGCTCACCCTTCGGCCGAAACGCCCTTTTCGGCTCTCGCACTGGCCGAGCTCGCCGAGCGCGCGGGCTTTCCTGCAGGTGTCTTCAATGTCGTCACTGGCACCGCACCTGTGGTCGTCGAACCCTGGATGAAGGACAAGCGCGTTCGCGCCGTCTCCTTCACCGGCTCCACCGAAATCGGCAAGCTGCTCTACCGGCAGAGCGCTGACACGGTCAAACGGCTGGTGCTCGAGCTCGGCGGCCATGCACCTTTCATCCTGTTTGCCGACGCGGATCTCGACCAGGCCGTCAGTGAGGCCATCAAGGCAAAATTCGCCACCTCCGGCCAGGATTGCCTCGGCGCCAACCGCTTCTTCGTCGAGCGCCCGATCTATAATGCGTTCTGCGCCAAGTTCTCCGACGCCGCGTCGAAGCTGTCCGTCGGCATCGGCATGGATGATCCGGACCTCGGACCGCTGATGAACGACAAGGCTGTCGCCAAGCAACAGGAACACGTCGCCGATGCGCTGGCCAAAGGCGCGCGCCTGCTCACCGGCGGCAAGACGCACAAGGCCGGGCCTTTGTTCTTTGAACCGACGGTGCTCGCCGACGTCTCGGCCGACGCGCTGATCATGCACGAGGAGACTTTCGGACCGGTGGCAGCCATCGCGCCATTCGACAGCGAGGAAGAAGTTCTGCAAAAAGCCAATGACACCGAGTATGGTCTGGTTGCCTATCTGCACACCCAGGATCCGCGCCGGATCTATCGCGCCAGCCGGACACTTCAGTTCGGCATGGTGGCGGTCAACCGGACCAAGGTCACCGGCGCACCCATTCCCTTCGGCGGGATGAAGCAATCCGGCCTCGAACGCGAAGGCTCCCGCCTTGGCATGGAGGCCTTCACCGAGGTCAAATACGTCTGCCGCGACTGGGCATGACACACATCGAAAAGGACACGACAATGCTGACCAACGACCAACTGTCCCAGTGGGACCGGGAGAACTTCTTCCACCCGTCAACCCATCTCGCCCAGCACGCCCGTGGCGAAAGCCCGTCGCGCATCGTCACCGGCGGCGACGGCGTCTTCATCGAGGACCGTGATGGCAACCGCCTGCTCGACGGCTTTGCCGGTCTCTACTGCGTCAATGTCGGCTATGGCCGCACCGAGATCCAGGACGCGATCGCAGCCCAGGCCAAGCAACTGGCCTATTACCATGCCTATGTCGGCCACGGCACCGAGGCCTCGATCACGCTGTCGAAAATGGTGCTCGACCGGGCGCCGTCGAACATGTCGAAGGTCTATTTCGGTCTCGGTGGCTCGGACGCCAACGAAACCAACATCAAGCTGGTCTGGTACTACAACAACATTCTCGGTCGGCCCGAGAAAAAGAAGATCATCTCGCGCTGGCGCGGCTATCACGGCTCCGGCCTGATGACCGGTTCGCTGACCGGGCTCGCAGGCTTTCACAAGAAGTTCGATCTGCCGCTGTCGCAGGTCAAGCACACCACGGCACCGGATTATTTCCGCCGCGATGATTTGAACCAGACCGAAGCCCAGTTCGTGGCCCACTGCGTCAGCGAACTCGAGGCCATGATCGAGCGCGAAGGCGCCGACACCATCGCGGCCTTCATCGGCGAGCCAGTGCTCGGCACCGGTGGCCTGGTGCCGCCGCCAGCCGGTTACTGGGAAGCCATCCAGAAAGTGCTGAAGAAGCACGACATCCTGATGATCGCCGACGAAGTCGTCACCGGTTTCGGCCGTCTCGGCACCATGTTCGGCTCCGATCACTACGGCATCGAATCCGACATCATCACCATCGCCAAGGGCCTGACCTCCGCCTATGCGCCGCTGTCAGGATCGATCATCTCCGACAAGGTCTGGAAGGTGCTCGAACAGGGCACCGACGAGAACGGACCTATCGGTCACGGCTGGACCTACTCCGCCCACCCGATCGGGGCTGCCGCGGGTGTGGCAAATCTCAATCTGATCGATTCCATGGGACTGGTCGACAATGCCGGCAAGATGGGCACCTATCTTAACAAGGCGATGACGGACGCCGTCGGCGATCACACCCATGTCGGCGACGTGCGCGGCGAGGGCATGCTCTGCGCCGTCGAATTCGTTGAAGACAAGGCTGATCGCGCTTTCTACGATCCGTCGAAAAAGATCGGCCCGCAGGTGGCCGCCGCCCTGCTCAAGCGCAACGTTATTGCCCGCGCCATGCCGCAGGGCGACATCATCGGCTTCGCGCCGCCGCTCTGCCTGTCAAAGACCGAGGCCGACACCCTTGTGGTGTCCATGGCCGACAGCATCAAGGAAGTGCTCGGCTGATCTGCCCGGCCTCCTATGATTGTGACGATTGAACCAGCTCCCTCGGGGGCTGGTTTTTTTGTTGAGTGCGACTGGAACCCGCAATGACCACACGGGTTTGGAAGCACCCAGTCGATCGGCGTCCAAACCTTATGCTGACAACGAACACAGGACACAAACCCGAAATTCGCCCATGCCGGCTTGCCAGCAAATCAAAAAAATGCATAAAAATTGGACATGGAAGTTTTTTATGCAGATGCGCCAGATACGCCGACCACGCTCCCCAAGCCAATCCCGAAACGGTTGCGCGACGGATTGCAGATGCTGCTGCAGTCGATCTATCCCGACGCGGACCAGTCAATGTTGCTGGAGCAGGCCGTCGCCGCCTTCTGGCCGGAAGAAGAGCAGCCGAAGCGCCGTGGCCGGGCGCCTGCCAACACACTGTGGAACGAGCAGGACAGCTACATCATCACCTATGGCAACACGTTCCTGAACGGCGAACACAAGCCGCTGGATCTGCTTTATGACTTTCTCCACACAAGGCTGAAGGACATCGCCACCGGCGTGCACATCCTGCCCTATTTCCCCTACACCTCGGATGACGGCTTCGCCATCACCGACTATTACGCGGTCGACAGCGGCCTTGGCGCCTGGGAAGATATCGGCCGCATCGCGCAGGATTTCCGGTTGATGTCGGATCTGGTGATCAATCACTGCTCGAGCCAGAGCACCTTTTTCAACGAGTATCTTCTCGGCCACGAGCCTTACGACAAGTTCTTTTTCGAAGCCTCGCCGGATGATGATCTGTCGATGGTGGTCCGTCCCCGCGCCCATGCGCTGCTCCGGCCGGTGGAAACCGCCAATGGCACAAAGCATGTCTGGTGCACCTTCAGCCATGACCAGGTCGATTTCGATTTCTCCAATCCGGAAGTGCTGTTCGAGTTCCTGCGCATCCTCCGGTTCCACATCTCGAAGGGCGTGCAGACCCTGCGGCTGGATGCGATTGCCTTCCTCTGGAAGGAAGTCGGCTCGCCCTCGATCCATCTGCGCCAGACCCACGAGATCGTCCGGCTGATCCGGCTGCTCGCCGATTACACCCGTGAGCCGCTGGTGCTGCTCACCGAGACCAACGTGCCCAACACCGAGAACCTGAGCTATTTCGGCAATCGCAACGAAGCGCACATGGTCTACAATTTCTCGCTGCCGCCGCTGCTGCTGCATGCGCTGCTGCACGGCACATCGAAGCATCTCAACACCTGGCAGATGTCGATGCCGCCGGCGCAACTCGGATGTGCCTATTTCAATTTCACCGCCTCCCATGACGGCATCGGCATGCGCCCGGCCGAGGGCCTGTTGAGCGAGGACGACATAGAACGCGTCATCGAAACGGTTCAGCAATTCGGCGGCCTGCTGTCGATGCGCAAGATGCCCGATGGCACCACCCGGCCCTACGAGATCAACATCGCGCTGATCGACGCGCTGAAGGGCACCGTCGACGGCGTCGACGAGTGGACCATCGAACGCTTCCTGTGCAGCCAGATCATCGCCATGGGGTTGGAAGGCATCCCGGGCTTCTACATCCATTCGCTGCTGGGCACCGGCAATGACCATGACGGCGTCGAGAAGACCGGCCACAACCGGGCGATCAACCGCCACCGCTGGCATTACCCGGATCTGCTCGAACAGCTCGACGACCCCTCGACCACCCATGCCCGGGTTTTTACCGCATTGACGCAAACGCTCAAGACCCGGTCGAAACAGGCGGCGTTTCATCCCAACGCAACCCAGTTCACATTGCAGCTCGGCGAGCAGTTCTTCGGCTTCTGGCGGCAGAGCATCGACCGGTCGCAAAGCATCTTTGCCATCCACAATATGACGAATGAAACAGTCTCGATCCCGGTGATGTCGCTCAACCTGATCGGCGGCGAGAGCTGGAGCGATCTCATTTCCGGCGAGGACATCAGCGCCATCGGCGGCGAGATCGAGTTCACACCCTACCAGTGCCGCTGGATCACCAACTGAATGATGGCTTCGTGACGGCCCCCCTCATCCAGAACCTGATCGTGTTCACCGACCTCGACGGCACGCTTCTGGATCATGCGACTTATTCCCACGCCGAAGCGGCTCCCGCGCTCATACAGTTACGCGACCTGAACATTCCGCTGGTGCTCGCTTCGAGCAAGACGGCGGCTGAAATAGCGCCACTGCGCGAAAAGCTAGGGTTCTCGCACTGCGAGGCAATCGTCGAAAACGGGTCCGGCATCCTCGAACCGCATGATGACGGCAGCCAGTCCGGCGAAACCTATCAGCTTCTGCGGCAAACACGGGACCGGATCCCGGCCCAGCAGCGCAAGCAATACCAGGGATTTGCCGACTGGAGCTCAGAGGAAGTCTCACGCCGCACCGGGCTGCCGCTTGAAGACGCGGCCAATGCCAAGGTCCGCAATTTTTCCGAACCCGGACTGTGGCTGGGCAGTGAGCAGGACCGCGACGAGTTTGTCTCCGCCGCCCGGGCAGCAGGCCTGACTGTGCAACAGGGCGGGCGCTTCCTCACCTTGTCATTTGGCGGCAACAAGGCGGAGCGTATGATGGAGATCGCCGGCCGCTACGCCAGTGCCGGCAAAGATCCGTTTGCCGTAGCACTTGGCGATGCTGAAAACGACGTGGCAATGATCGAGCAGGCGGATCTGGGCGTGATCATCCCCAACCCGGCGCACAAGGGACTGCCGCGGCTTGAGGGCGAAGCCACCGGCGAAATCATCAGGGCGGCATCCGCCGGCCCCGCGGGATGGAATGAAGTCATCATGTCGCTGCTCGAACAAGCAGCGAGAAAATAGGAGTTCAAATGGCCGATTTTCACCAGAATGGCAGCGTCGCAACTCTCCACAATCTCACCCGCATGCCCCTGGAGATGATGGAAGGCCAGCTCCGGCAGTTCTCGGCCAACCGCAAGATCACGCTGATCCTGCCGTCGCTGTTTTCCGAACTTGGCCGCGATGCCCTGTCCAACATTCTCGATGAGCTGAGCGGCGCAACCTACATCAACCACATCATCATCGGTCTCGATCAGGCGACGGAAGAGCAATACCGCTTCGCCAAGCAGTATTTCTCCCGCCTGCCGCAAAAGCACGACATATTGTGGAATGACGGGCCGCGCCTGAAAGCAATCGACAACCAGCTGCAGGAAGCGGGCCTTGCACCCAAGGAGCTCGGGAAGGGCCGCAATGTCTGGTACTGCATCGGCTACGCGCTGGCGTCGCAGAACTCCGATGTCGTGGCGCTGCATGATTGCGACATCACCACCTATTCCCGCGAGATGCTGGCCCGTCTGGTCTACCCGGTCGCCAATCCCGCCTTCCCCTACCAGTTCTGCAAGGGCTATTATCCGCGCATCGCCGACGGCAAGCTGAACGGCCGCGTTTCGCGGCTGCTGGTGTCACCGCTGCTGCTGTCGATCCAGAAGGTTTGCGGCCACCTCGATTACATCGAATATCTCAAGGGTTTCCGCTACCCGCTCGCTGGCGAATTCGCCATGCGGGTCAGCATGCTGCCCGACATGCGCATTCCATCGGACTGGGGCCTGGAGATCGGCGTTCTGTCGGAAGTCTGGCGCAACCTGTCGCATCGCTCGGTCTGCCAGGTGGATATTTCAGACGCCTATGACCACAAGCATCAGGACCTGTCCAAGGCGGACTCCACCCAAGGCCTGTCGCGCATGTCGGTCGACATTTCCAAGGCCCTGTTCCGCAAGCTCGCCACAGACGGCGTGGTCTTCAGCCAGGAAACCTTCCGCACCATCAAGGCGACCTACTACCGGACAGCCCTCGACCTGATCGAGATGTATCACCATGATGCGCTGATGAACGGACTTCACACCGACCGGCACCAGGAGGAAGAAGCGGTCGAACTGTTTGCGGCCAACATCGTCACCGCCGGCCAGATCTTCCTCGAAAACCCGATGGAAACGCCGTTCATTCCCAACTGGAGCAGGGTCCAGTCGGCCAATCCGGACCTGTTGCGGAAACTGCATGAGGCGGTTGCCGCCGACAGTGCCTCTTAAGCTAAAGGGATATCCCAAGCATAGTCTGAACCCGGGCGCGAACAGAAACCTGTCCGCGCCCGGGGCATTGATTATCCGGAGACGGCGAGATCGAAACGATCTGCGTTCATCACCTTGGTCCAGGCTGCGATGAAGTCCCGGACGAACTTGTCTTCGGCATCGCTCTGGGCATAGACCTCGGCAAGTGCGCGAAGCTGCGAGTTCGAGCCGAACACCAGGTCCACGCGCGTGGCGGTCCACTTCAGCTCGCCGGTCACCCGGTCGCGGCCTTCGAACTCTTCCTCGTCCTCGTCAACAGCATTCCACTTGGTGTCCATGCTCATCAGGTTGACGAAGAAGTCGTTGGTCAGCGTGCCGGGCTTGTCGGTCAGCACGCCGTGCTTGACCTCACCATGGTTGACGCCAAGAACGCGCAAGCCGCCCAGGAGAGCCGTCATCTGCGGTGCGGTCAGCGTCAGCAGCTGAGCCTTGTCGATCAACAGCTCTTCCGCAGCCGAGGTGTAACGGGTCTTGAGGAAGTTGCGAAACCCGTCGGCAGCCGGCTCGAGCACATCGTAGGATTCGACATCGGTCTGTTCCTGCGTCGCATCCATCCGGCCCGGTGCGAACGGAACCTCGACGGTTTTGCCCGCGGCCTTGGCAGCCTGCTCGATCCCGACGGAACCCGCCAGCACGATCAGGTCAGCCATCGAGATCTTCTTGCCGTCGGTGCGGCTGTCGTTGAAGCTCTTCTGCACGTCTTCCAGAATGGCGAGTGACTTGGCCAGCTTTTCCGGCTCGTTGGCTGCCCAATTCCTGGCAGGCTCGAGCCGGATGCGCGCACCGTTGGCGCCGCCGCGCTTGTCCGAACCACGGAAGCTCGAAGCCGAGGACCATGCAGTCGACACCATCTGCGCAATCGAAAGGCCCGAATCTGCGATCTTGCCTTTCAACTCGGCAATTTCAGAAGCGTCAACCAGCGGGTGGTCAACCGCGGGAATCGGATCCTGCCACAGCAGGTCCTCTTCCGGCACTTCCGGACCGAAATAGCAGGTCTTGGGACCCATGTCGCGGTGGGTCAGCTTGAACCAGGCGCGTGCAAACGCATCGGCGAACTCTTCCGGGTTCTCGTGGAAGCGCTTGGAGATCGGGCCGTAGATCGGGTCGAAGCGGAGCGCCAGGTCGGAGGTCAGCATCGCCGGGGCAATCCGCTTGTCCGGATCATGCGCGGCCGGAACCGAACCTTCACCGGCACCGTCCTTCGGCTGCCACTGCCATGCACCGGCAGGGCTCTTGGTCAGTTCCCACTCGAAGCCGAACAGATTGTCGAAGAAGTGGTTGCTCCACTGCGTCGGCGTCTGCGTCCAGGTCACTTCCAGGCCACTGCCGATGGCGTCGGCGCCCATGCCGGTGCCGTGCTTGCTGGTCCAGCCCAGGCCCTGCTCGGCAATGCCTGCAGCTTCCGGATCGGCACCAACCAGGCCGGCATCACCGGCGCCATGGGTCTTGCCGAATGTGTGACCGCCGGCGATCAGCGCGACGGTTTCCTCGTCATTCATGGCCATCCGGCCAAAGGTGTCACGGATGTCGCGGGCCGAAGCGAGCGGATCCGGCTTGCCGCCGGGACCTTCCGGGTTCACGTAGATCAGTCCCATCTGCACGGCGGCCAGCGGATCTTCCAGCTCGCGCTCCGGGCGTTCCGGGTCGTAGCGGTTCTTGTCATCGAGCCAGGTTTCTTCCGAACCCCAGTAGATGTCCTCTTCCGGCTCCCAGATGTCCTTGCGACCGCCGGCGAAGCCGAAGGTCTTGAAGCCCATCGATTCCAGCGCGACATTGCCGGTCAGGATCATCAGATCCGCCCAGGAAATCTTGTTGCCGTATTTCTGCTTGATCGGCCAGATCAGGCGGCGGGCCTTGTCGAGGTTGACGTTGTCGGGCCAGCTGTTGAGCGGCGCGAAACGCTGCGCGCCCGAAGTCGAACCGCCACGGCCATCCGCGGTACGGTAGGTACCCGCGCTGTGCCAGGCCATGCGGATGAAGAACGGACCGTAATGGCCGAAGTCGGCCGGCCACCAATCCTTCGAATCGGTCATCAGCGCATGCAGATCCTGCTTGATTGCCGCCAGATCGAGCTTCTTGAATTCCTCGATATAGTTGAAGTCCTCATCCATCGGGCTCGCAGCAGGCGAATTCTGGTGCAGCATGCTGACATTGAGCTGGTTTGGCCACCAGTCGCGGTTCTGCCGCATGCTCATGTTGGTTGCGCCGTGTGCGACCGGGCATTTGCCCACTTTTGGCATTTCATTCATCGTGCTCTCCGATCCTGCCTGTTTCTTGTCTGGGTTGGCGGTTGCCTGATTTTGTTGGGAGGATGGTCACCCCTTGTTCAGGGGTAAACCACATCGTTCTCTTTGCCCCTCAGGCCAAAGCCCCAAGCTTGCCTGCCGCGCGGGCCAGGCACTGGGGTCAACGATATCTCCTCCATGTGTCAGCACAGTGTAGCAAAGCCGCTCCATTGGGATAAGTTGTTTTTATTGATCACTCTGATAATTTGAAACTATGAGAAACCTGACCCTCAAACAGCTTCGTTATTTCGAGGCGCTGGCGCAGCACGGCCATTTCGGCCGCGCGGCTCATGCCTGCTCGATTTCCCAGCCGGCATTGTCGGTGCAGATCCGGGAACTCGAGGAAACGGTGGGAACCGAACTCTTCGAACGCAGCGCCCGACAAGTCCGGCTGACCAATTTCGGCGAGGAGTTTGCCACACGCGCCCGCGGCATTCTCCGCTCTGTCGACGAGCTGGGCGAACTGGCCCGCGCCTCCCGCGATCAGCTGGTCGGGCGCCTGCGCATCGGCGTCATCCCGACCATCGCGCCCTACCTGCTGCCGGACATCATCACCAAGCTGACGGCGGCCAACAGCAACATCGAGATCCAGATCCGCGAATCACTGACGCCCATTCTGGTTCGCGAACTCGCCGATGGGCTTCTTGACGCGGCCATTGTCGCCCTGCCGGTCTCCGAACCGTCCCTGACCGAAATTGCCTTGTTCGAGGAAAAATTCGTTCTGGTGCGCCCGGTGGGAGACGAGAACAAGCCTGTGCCCGATCACGAGGACCTGCGCGAGATGAAGCTGCTTCTGCTCGAGGAAGGCCACTGCTTTCGCGACCAGGCACTGTCGTTCTGCAACATCCAGTCGACACGGCCACGCGAGATGCTGGATGCCAGTTCACTCGCCACGCTGGTCCAGATGGTTGGCGCCGGGCTTGGCGTGACACTGATTCCGGAAATGGCCATTCCGGTCGAGACCCGTTCCGCACCGGTTTCGATTGCGCATTTCAAGACCCCGCAACCATCGCGAACCATCGGCATGATCTGGCGCAAGACCAGCCCGCTCGCCAAACAGCTGCTGCAGATTTCCGAAGTGGTGCGGGAGGCGACCGGGGCCATCAAGTGACGATCGCGTCACTTGGCATCGAACCTACCTTTGATGCGCCAGGATGACTTCGAGGAATTTGTCGCCGTAGCGCTCCAGCTTGGATTGGCCGACGCCGGAAATACCCAGCAGCGCTTCGCGGTCCAGCGGCCGGTTGGTCGCGAAGGCCACCAGCGTCGTGTCGGGAAACACCACGTAAGGCGGCACGCCAAGTTCCTTGGCGATCGCCATGCGGGCAGCGCGAAGCGCTTCGAACAGTTCGCCATCCGCCTCCTCGAGAGCCGATTTTGCATTCATCGAGCTTGCGGATGAGCTGCGCGCCGCCTTGCCCTTGGTCGGCCGGTCCTTGCGGAAGCGGACCTCGCGCTCGCGCTTGAACACCGCACGCGCCTCTTGCTCCAGCTTCAGCGCGCCATAGGCCTCATGGTCGACACTGACCAATCCGCTGGCAAGCAGCTGGCGATAGACCGACTGCCATGTCTTGGCCGGAATATCCTTGCCTGCCCCGAAGACCGGCATGTCGACATGGCCGAAACGCGTGGTCTTGTCGTTCTCGTTGCCCGTCAGCACATCGATCAGATGCCCGGTTCCGAAGCGTTCGCCGGTCCGATACACCGCCGCCAGCGCCTTGATCGCGGCCTCGGTTCCGTCCCAGGTCTCGACCGGCTTCTGGCAGGTGTCGCAATTGCCGCAATTGCCTGGATGCGCCTCGCCGAAATGCGCTAAAATCGCCTGCCGCCGGCAACCCGCTGTCTCGCAGATCGCCAGCAGCGCATTCAGCTTGGCCCGTTCCACCCGCTTGATGTCCTCGGCCGAGCCGCCGCCATCGATCATCCGGCCCCGCTGGATCACATCGGCCATGCCATAGGCCATCCAGACATCGGATGGCAGGCCATCGCGGCCCGCACGACCGGTCTCCTGGTAATAGGCCTCGACGGAACCGGGCAGATCGAGATGGGCGACATAGCGCACATTCGGCTTGTCGATGCCCATGCCGAAGGCCACGGTGGCGACGAGACAAAGACCTTCTTCCTTGAGAAACGCATCCTGGTTGGCGTCGCGAACCTCGCGCGCCATGCCCGCATGATAGGCGCGCGCCCGGATCCCCTGCTTGTTGAGCCAGTCTGCTGTGTCCTCGACCTTGGCGCGCGACAGGCAATAGACGATGCCGCTCGATCCCGTGTGGCGGGACAAAAACCGCAGCAACTGCTGGCGCGGCTGATCGCGCTCGACAATCTCATAGGCGATGTTCGGACGGTCAAATGACGTCGTGAACACGTCTGCCGAGTGCAGCGCCAGCTTGTCGATGATGTCGTCGCGGGTGTGCGGATCAGCCGTCGCCGTGAGCGCCATTCGCGGCACGCCTGGGTAGAGCTCTGCAAGATGGCCAAGTTCGCGATATTCGGGCCGGAAATCATGCCCCCATTGCGAGACACAATGCGCTTCATCAATGGCAAACAGCGCGATCTTTGCCCTGCCGATCATGTCCTTGAAGCCGGAGGTGACGATCCGTTCCGGTGTCACATAGAGAAGATCAAGCTCGCCGCTGCTGATCGCGTTGCGCACATCCAAGAATTCTTCGCGCGACAGCGAGGAATTGAGCGCTGCGGCGCGAACACCCAACTGCTTGAGCGCTTCGACCTGGTCGCGCATCAACGCGATCAGCGGCGAGACCACAATGCCGACACCGTCCCGGCACAGCGCGGGAACCTGAAAGCACAGAGATTTGCCTGCGCCGGTCGGAAACAGCACCACCGCATCCCCGCCCGAAACAACTTGGTTCACCACCTCGGCCTGCCGTCCCCGGAAGGCAGGATAGCCGTAGACCCGGTTCAGGATCGCGAGCGGATCTGTTGCAGCATGGCTGCTGGATACGGGCTGGTCATGGCTTTGGGACTGCGGCATGGAATCGCTTTCTTGGGAAGACCCGGACTATGGCACAGATTCCAATGCTGCCGCGAGGCTTTCCCCTGAACTTCTCCCCAATTGCCCCATGCAAAACGCCGCACATCATGGATGCGCGGCGTCGGATCAGGCTTCAGAGCCCCGTCTCTGGATGTTAGCTCAAACGGCTGCGATGCAGAGGATTTCGACGTTGTAGTCCGGTGTGGCCAGCTTGGATTCACCGGCAGCACGTGCAGGCGTATGACCCTGCGGCACCCAGGCATCCCAGACCGCGTTCATCTCGGCAAAATCATCCATTGACGACAGCCAGATGGTGGTCTGCAGGATCTTTGTCTTGTCCGAACCGACCTCAGCCAGCAGCCGATCGACATTGGCGAGAATGTCCTCAGTCTGCTTGGTGATGCTGGCGCCAGCCGTGCCAACCTGGCCCGCCAGATAGACAACGCCGCCATGGACCACGGCCTGGCTCATGCGCGGGCCGGTTTCGATGCGTTTGATCTCACTCATGTGTTTTATCCCTGTTGAAAATTCAGTGCGGCCCGACCGGGGCTAAGCGCTTCTATTACGGTCTGGCCCAGCTGCGAAAGCCGTCCCAGGCACAAATCTGCTGCCAGTTGCGACAGAGCCGGGGCCGTCTGCATGCCATAGCCGCCCTGCCCCGCAAGCCAGAAAAACCCTTCCGCTTCCGGCGCGAACCCGACCACAGGTGTCCGGTCCGGTGCAAAGGTCCGCATTCCCGCCCAGGAATGCTCGACCCGCGTGACCGGAACCGTCACGGCCTGCTCAAACCGGTGCAGCCCCTCGGCGACCACCATGTCGTCAGCCCAGACATCATGCGGTTCGACCGGATCCTCGTCCGCAGGCGAAATCATCATCTTGCCGGCTTCCGGCTTTGCGTACCACTGATCACCGGCATTGGCGAACAGCGGCCAGCGCGTGATGTCATGGCCGTCAGGCGCAGGGATCAGCACCGCCGACCGGCGCAAGGCCGCCAGACCTAAGGTACGGACACCGGCCATCTTTGCCACCGCATCGGCCCAGCCGCCGGCGGCATTGACCAGAACCGGCGCCGTGAATTCACCCGCCGCTGTCATCACCGTCCACACGCCATCCCGGCGCGTAATCGACTGCACCCCAGCACCTGTGACGATGCTGCCGCCGAGATGGCGCAGCTTGCGGGCAAAGCCCTGCAGCATACGGTCGACATCGATGTCCTGCGCGTCCCACTCGATCGCCGCGGCGGCAATGGCGTCATGCCGCAGGATCGGCACCAGCTCCAAAGCCTGTTGCGGCGACAACCGCTCCAGCCCGTCGCTGCCATCAAGATAGGCATCGAACTTGACGAGATCTTCATCCGTCGCCAGCAGCAATTCACCGCGCGGCGACAAAAGACTGGTGTCGGAAACACCTTCAGACTGCGCCAGAAACGGCGACGAAGCTGCATTCAGCGCCCGCAGGGTGGCATTGCCGTAATTGCGGATGAAAATCGCAGCCGAGCGGCCCGAGGAATGATGCCCGATCACCGGCTCGGATTCGAGCACGGTCACCTTGGCGTCCGGCGCCAGCCGGGCGGCAGCGCTGATCCCGGCGATGCCGCCGCCAATCACCACAATATCGGAGCTCGTGTTCATCCTGCCTGGTACCCGTCGAGAAAGCTGGTCAGATTGTCGCCCAGATCAGACGACAGATACCCGCCTTCCTGCACGATGACAGCAGGAAGATCCAGTGCAGCAATCGCCTGAGCGATCTGGCCGAAGCCCGGCGTCGTGACCCTGAAGCCGTGGAACGGATCATTCTCGTGCGCATCCAGCCCCATGGCTACCACCAGCACATCCGCGCCAAAAGAGCGTATCCGCTTGAGCGCAGTTTCCAGCGTCGCCAGATAGTCTGCATCGCCGGTTCCGCGCGGCAGCGGCAGGTTGAGATTGTAGCCCATCCCCTCGCCCTCGCCACGCTCGCCCGCATGTCCCCAGAAGAACGGATAAAAGCGTGCCGGATCCGCATGGATCGACACCGTCAGCACATCGCGGCGGTGATAGAAGATGCCTTGCGTACCATTGCCGTGATGCACATCGACATCAAGGATTGCCGGACGGCGGCCGGCACGCAACAGCGCTTGCGCCGCAATCGCGGAATTGTTGAGAAAACAGAACCCGCCGGCCAGATCGCCGAACGCATGGTGCCCGGGGGGCCGGCACAGCGCATAGGCAGCCGGTTCTCCACCAAGCACCGTATCGACGGCACTGAGTGCTGACTGCGCCGACCAGTAGGCCGACTGCCAGGTGCCGGACGTGATGGGGCAGGATGTATCGGCCTGGTGGAAACCGGACTGCCCGGTCGCGGACTTCGGATAGCTGACGGTTCGGCGATCGGGATGGATATTCGGGATTACCTCGTCCGAAGCCCCCTCGGTTCTGATCCAGCGGGCGTGAATGGTCTCGAGGAAGGTCAGGTATTCCGGCGAGTGGATCTCGGCAAGCGGCCCCATGCCATGGTCGGAAGGCATGATGAACTCACATCCCGCCGCCCGGGCGCCTCGGCTCAACTCTTCAATGCGCTGCGGCTGCTCCGGATTAGGCGACATCCGGCCATTGGCCATGAAATGCTTCGGATCATGCGCCCACTGGCGCTCGTCGAATATCGCCTTCATGCATTCTCTCCCAGGGACTGAAGCGCGTTGCCCGCCAGCGACATGAATTGGGTATCTTCGGCAGCAACAAAACCGATGCGCTCGTAAAAGGCGCGCGCCCTCGGGTTGTCATGGTAGACACCGAGCCGAATGAAGCTCGCATCCCAGGCATCAACTCCAGCCCGGTGAACACCCGCCAGAAGTCTTTCACCCAGCCGCTGCCCCCGAACTTCCTGATCCACCCAGAGATCGGAAACATAAATCCCGACGGAACCGTAGACGGTAGAGAAAAACGGCGAATAAGCCGCGACGCCGACGATGCTGCCATCTGCGGTTTCCGCAATGACCGCGTGCAGCACCGGGGCCGGACCGAAACAGGCGCGGGCAATATCTGCGTCACCCGCTCTGTGCTCGTCGCCCATATCCGCCGAGAGTTGCGACAGTGCCCGGTTCAGCACACTCGCGTCACCGGACACCGCTGGCCTGATGCTGATATCACTCACGCTCAAAACCCCACATTTTCCTTGCCTTTCAAACCCAGCATCGCCCGCGCTTCATCGGGTGTCGCCACCACGCGGCCCACGGATTCGACGATCTCTCGCACCATCGTCACCTGTTCGGCATTGGATTTGGCCAATTCTCCGCGCGCAATATAGAGATTGTCTTCCAGCCCCACCCGCACATGTCCGCCCATGGTTGCACCCAGCTTGGCCAATGCCATCTGCTGACGCCCGGCAGCAAGCACCGAAAACATGTAATCATCGCCGAACAGGCTGTTGGCAGTCTGCTTGAGATAGGCCAGATGCTCCGGTTCGGCAGGAATGCCACCCAGCACGCCCATGACGAACTGGATGAACATCGGCGCCTTGATCAGCCCCCGGTCAACGAAATGGCTGAGCATGTAGAGATGGCTGATGTCGTAGCATTCGAATTCGAACCGCGCACCGCGCTCATGCCCCATCTGCCTGAGCACGCCTTCGATGTCGCGTGGCGTGTTCTTGAACACCAGATCGTCGGAATTGCGCAGGAACGGTTCTTCCCAGTCATGCAGCCACTCTGTGCGTTTGCCGAGCATCGGATAGAGCGCGAAGTTCATCGAGCCCATGTTGAGCGAACACATTTCCGGCTTTAACGCCAGAGGCGCCGTTAGCCGCTGCTCCAGCGTCATCACCGCGCTGCCGCCGGTCGTCAGGTTCACTACCGCATCGGTGCCGGCCTTGATTGCGGGAAGAAAGCCCATGTAGTGCTCCAGCGCGGCAGAAGGCTGCCCGGTCTGGGGGTCCCGGGCATGCAGATGCAGGATGGCAGCCCCTGCTTCCGCCGCACCGATCGCCTGCCCGGCAATCTCCTCTGCAGTGACCGGCAGATAGGGTGACATGGATGGCGTGTGGATTGAGCCCGTGACGGCGCAGGAGATGATGATTTTCGACATGCGATTCTCCGTCAGGCCGTCTCGAGGGCAAGCCCGGCACGGGCCGCGAACTTGTCCAAGGCACTGGTCAACATGTCGATGATTTCATCCACCTGACCTTCCGAGATGATCATCGGCGGGCAGACCAGGAAATGATCACCCTCAAGCCCGCCGCGTGTCCGGCGCGAGTAAATGATCAGCCCTTCCGCATAGGCGAGTTCCACTAGCTCGTTGTAGGCATTGAGCGCCTTGGGCAGCGGCTGCATGGTTTGCCGGTCAGCCACCAGCTCGAAGGCCAGCAACAGGCCTTCCCCGCGTACATCGCCAATGAAGGAAAACCGCTGCATCAGGTTCTCGAGCCGTGCCTTGAGCAGACCGCCCATCCGGCCGGCGTTCTGCATCAGGCCGCCGGTTTCGATTTCCTCGATTACGGCAAGGCCTGCGGCACAGGCCAGCGGATTGCCGGCATAGGTATGACCATGCAGAAAGCCGCCCGCATCGAGCACCGGATCGACCAGCCGGTCATGCGCGATCATGGCGCCCAGCGGCGCGTAGCCTGCGCCAAACCCCTTGGAGATGGCAATGATATCCGGCTCGACGCCAAAATGCTCGGCTCCCATGAATTTGCCCGTGCGTCCGCCACCCGACATCACCTCGTCATGGATCAGCAACACGCCGTAGCGGTCGCAGATTTCGCGGACCGCCTGCATGTAGCCGGCCGGCGGCACCAGCGCGCCGGTCGACGCGCCGCCGATCGGTTCCACGATAAAGGCCAGCACGCTGTCCGCGCCTTCCTCCAGGATCTTGTTTTCCAACATCGCCGCATAATGGGCACCGGTTGCCGGGTTGTTGATGTCCAGTCCCTCGAGATAGGCCCGTGGCGCAGGGATCTTCGGCATCGGCTGCATCATCGGCAGGAACGGATCCGACAAAGGCGCATAGCCGGTCAAGGCCAGCGCGCCCAGGGTGGAGCCGTGATAGCTCGGATCGCGCGAAATCACCTTCCAGCGCGAGCCTTGTCCGACTGTCACCGCATATTGCCGCGCCAGCTTGATGGCGCTTTCCACCGCTTCCGACCCTCCGGACACGAAGAACACCTTCTCCATCCCGGCAGGCGACAGCGACGCGACCTTCGCCGCAAGCCGCTCGCTGGGTTCGGTTTCGAAATGCAGCCGGTAGCCGAAGGTCGATTTCTCCATCTGCCGCCGCATGGCGTCGAGCACGCGCGGGTTGGAATGACCGATATTGCTGACCATCGCGCCCGATGACCCGTCGAGATAGCGCTTGCCGTCGACATCCCACATATAGACCCCGCGCGCTTCGGCCAGCACCGGGCGCCGCGAACGGGTCTGGTAAAACAGATGACTTTCAGGTTTCACGAACGCGCCTCCACCGGCAATGCCGCACAGTCCTTCGCCCGGAACTGCAAAGTGACCTTTGATCCCGTGGGAAGCGGATGATCATCAATCATGTTGATGGCTTGAAGCTGATGCTCTCCGACCCGAAGGAAATAACGGGCGGACTGGCCCTGATAATCGACATTCTCGACCACCGCGTCGACGCTCAACCCATCTGTGTCAACCGTTCCAGCCGGTTTCAAAACCAGCCTTTCAGCCCGGATAACGAGCCGCACCGGACCGGGCGCGGAAATCTTCGGCGCGCGCTGCTTCGGGATCGCAATGTGCGGAAATCCGGGCAGCTCGACCGCAATGTCATTGCCCGAAACACCCGTGCAATTCGCGGCAAGCAGGTTCGAGGCACCCAGAAACTGGGCGACGAACTCGCTTGCCGGTGTGTTGTAGACCTCTTCCGGCGCCCCGATCTGCTCGACCCGGCCTTCCGACATGACGATGATCTTGTCCGACATGGCCAGCGCCTCGGTCTGGTCGTGGGTCACGAACACCGTGGTCACGCCGATGCTTTGCTGGATCCGCTTGAGCTCGACGCGCATGTCTTCACGCAGATTGGCGTCAAGCGCCGACAGCGGCTCGTCGAGCAGCAACACGTCAGGCTCGATGACAATGGCGCGGGCCAACGCAATGCGCTGCTGCTGCCCGCCGGACAATTCCTTTGGATACCGCCCGCCCAGGTTGGGCAATTGCACCAGCTCCAGCGCCTGGGCCACCTTGCGCTTGGCGTCTTCCTTGCCGACATTGCGGTAGTTGAGACCGAAGGCCACGTTTTCGGCAACTGTCTTGTGCGGAAACAGCGCATAGTTCTGAAACACCAGCCCCAGATTGCGCTTGTGGATCGGCACGTCATTGACCCGCTTGCCCTTGATCGCGATTTCCCCCTCGCTGGGATCGAGCAGGCCGGCAATCATGCGCAAGGTCGTTGTCTTGCCACACCCGGAAGGGCCCAGCAGGGTGACAAAACTGCCCTCGCTGATATCCAGCGACATCTGGTGCACGGCGGTGTAGTCGCCAAAGCGCTTGACGATATTGCTGAGAGTTACGGCGCTCACGATAGCGTGCCTCCGGTTGCGAGAAAAACCGACCCCACGCTTTCGGCGGGGCCGGAGACTGGCTTAGTAACCGCGCTGAACGCGGCCGAATTCCTTCGACCAGTCTGCTTCATTGCCGTTCCAGTAGGCCGGATTGGCGAATGTCAGGCCGGACAGCGTGCCGGTCGCATCAAAGGCCGGCAGCTTTGGAATCTTGTCGCCAAGATCGACCTTGGTCGGATCGAGCGCCGGTGGATAGCTCTGGCCTTCGGCCACCGCGATCGAGGTGTCCTTGTCGAGCATGAAGTTGAGCAGCTCCTCGCAGGCCGCCATCGGGCTGCCCTTGAGCACGAACAGGCATTCCTGCCAGCCAAAACCGTTCGGCGGATCGTAATAGCCGATATCATGGCCTTGCTCCTGCAGCGCGAAGATACGGCCCGACCAGCCTTCGGTGACGTGTATTTCTTCCTCGGCCAGCAGGCTCATCAGCTCGGCCCCGGACGCCCAGTACTTCAGCGCCAGGTCGCGGTGCTTGCGCACGGCATCCCACGCGGCTTCGACGTCCTCGATGTTGTTGGGATCCTGTCCGGTCTGCAACGCCGCATACCACATCCGGGTGCGCCAATCGCTCCAGCCGCCGATCTTGCCCTTGTGCTTCTCGTCGATCAGGATCTTGGCGCCCTTTTCCTTCATCTCCTCGTCGGAAATGAACTTACGGTTATAGGCAAGACCCGTCGTGCCGTAGTCGTAAGGTGCCGCGCTCAGGCTGTCGGGCGTGATCGACTTGAACGCATTCATCAGCGCCGGCATGACATTGGCCATGTTCGGAATATTGGCGAGGTTGAGTTCGCTGGTCAGATCGAAGCTGTGGTAGCGGGCATAATCGAACACACCGGACAGGTGGGCGATGTTGTATTCGCCTGGCTGGCTGGCGCGCACCAGCGCGAGGTATTCGTCACCACCGGGAAAGGTACCGTCAATCACCTTGATGCCGGTCTTGTCGGTATACGGGTCAAAGGCATGCTTGCGGAAGGCTTCGGAAACGACACCGCCCCAGCCATCAAAGCGGACCTGGCTGACATCGCCGGCGGCCAGTGCCTGGCGCGCAAACGGCATCTGCAGACCATAGGCAGCACCTGCAGCGCCGAGAAGACCGAAAAACCTGCGGCGACTGATGTCGCCATTCTGGAACCGCTCGCGCAGTCGTTCATAGCGTTTTGTATCGTCCATTTTGTTCTCCAACTCTGGTTCAGGTTCAATCGGGCGGTTTATCCGCCGCTTTTTGTTGCAAGTCTTCGGGCAAGGGCCGCACCGATCAGCGGCAGCCCGACCGTCAGCACGATGATGACCGTGCCGAGGGCGTTGATCTCCGGAGAGATCGAATTGCGAAGCATCGAGAAGATCTGCGTCGGCACGGTTTCAATCCCGCCCGGCTTCCAGAACAGCGTTCCGGTGATGTCGTCGAAGCTGATGGTGAAGGCGAACAACCCGCCCGCTGCCACTGCCGGCATCAGCTGCGGCAGCGTGATCTTCAGGAAGGTCTGCATCGGCGAGGCACCAAGGCTCAGCGCCGCCTCCTCGACATCTCGCCGGATGCTGACCAGCCGCGCCTGCACCACCAGGATGACGAAGGGCAGCGTGAAGATCACATGGCCTGCCAAGAGCAGCGTGAAGCTCTTGCCGATATCGAGGAAATTGAGAAACAGCAGCAGCGCCACCGCCAGCACCACTTCCGGCACCAGGATCGGGGCGATCAGCAGCGTGGTGATCATGTTGCGGCTAGGAATCTGGTACCTGACCAGCGCCAGGCTGGCCAATACGCCAAGTACGGTCGAGATCACAGCCGTCATCAGCCCGAGCACGATCGAGGTCCGGAACGCCCGCATGATGGCGTCATTGTTCCACAGCACTTCAAACCAGCGGGTCGACAATCCGGTCATCGGAAAACTGCCGAACTGGTTGGCGTTGAACGACAGCAGCACCACAACCGCAATCGGCAGGAACATGAAAAGATACACAAGAATTGTGTAAACCCGGATCAGACGCCAACCCATCAGCCCAACCCTTTCGCCAGTTGTGCCATGCCGAGATAGCGGTTGTAGATGATCACAAGCACCCCGAGCACGACGAGAAGCAGCAGCGACAGCGCCGAGCCGAGCGGCCAGTTGAGCTGCCGGATGATCGCCTCATAGACAAGATTGGCAAACATCGCGTCGCGCGGCCCGCCGAGGATCACCGGTGTGATGTAAGTGCCTGCTGACAGCACGAAGCAGAGCAGCCCGCCAGCTGCCAGCCCGGGCAGCGACAGCGGCAGCGTCACCTGCAGGAAGCCCTGCCAGCGCGTCGCCCCCAACGATGACGCGGCGTCTTCGAGATTGGTATCGATGCCGTCGAGACTGACGAAGATATTGAGCACCATGAACGGCAGCAGGAAATGCACCAGGCCGAGGATCACGGTTGTTTCGTTGTAGAGCATCTGGATCGGCTCGTTGATGATCCCGAGCCAGATCATTGCCGAGTTGAGCGCGCCCGAGACGCCGAGAATATTGATCCAGCTCATCGTGCGGATGATGTAGCTGATCCAGAACGGCAGCATCAGCAGCACCAGAAGCACAACCTTGTTGCCCTGGGATCGGGCGATGAAAAAGGCCGCAGGGTAGCCAAGAAGCGCGCAGACAAGTGTCGTGATTGCCGCGATCTTCAAAGTGTTGAGCAGGATGTCCCTGTAGAATGGATCGGTCAGCGCCTCTTGCCAGTTGTCGAGGAAAAACCCTGGCGTATCGGCACCGGCGGCACTCTTGAGCCAGAACGAATAGACGACGATGAAGACCAGCGGCACGATCAGCAGCATCACGATCGCCGTCAGTGCCGGCGCCAGCAGAATCCACGGCTGCCGCGCCTCGCGTTGTTCGATGCTCATGGTCCCGACGCTCCCCGGCGTTCTTGTTGAAGGCATGATGTTGGGGAAATCTTCATTGATCAAATAGATAATTGATATTCTAACTATAGATGGTACCTATAATGACATGAGCAGCCTCACGCCCCCCGAACGCCTCGCCCGTGATCTCGACTGGAATCTGTTGCGCACGTTTCTCGTACTTGCCGATTCTCGATCGGTCACCGAAGCCGCAGAACGCTTGAGTCTTAAGCAGCCGACAGTCTCCAGCGCTCTCAAGCGTCTGGAGGAACGGCTGGGCAAGCAGCTGATCAACCGCAAGCCGGGGCGGTTCGAACTCACCGCCGCCGGACGCCTGCTCTATGACGAGGCGATCGATATCCACGGCGCCATCCTGCGTCTTGGCACTGCCATCCGGGATGTCGAGGACGAGGTCAGCGGCCATGTCCGCATCGTTATGGCGAGCCACGTCATAAGCCCGTTGTTCGATCAGACCCTGACCCAGTTTCACAAGGACCACCCCCGCGCCACGCTGTCGATCGAGGCGATGGCAAGCCGCAGTGCGCTAACCGCGGTTGCCGCCCGCCGCGCCTCGCTTGCCATCTGCCTGGTGATGGAACGCAGTCCGCAACTCGAGTACCGGCGCCTGTTCCGCGAGTTCTTTGGCCTGTTCTGCGGCCCCACCCATCCGCTCTATGGCCGCGAAGGCATCAGCATTGCCGATCTCGCAGGCCATTCCTCGGTGAGCTTCGTCACCGACCAGATGGATGATGCGCTCAGGCCCGTCGCGCAGATGCGCGCCGAGGCCCAGCTCGAGGCCCGCATTGTCGGCACCTCGCCCAATCTCGAAGAAGTGCGTCGGATGATCATCGCCGGTCTCGGCATCGGCCCGCTGCCGCTGCATGTGGTGCGGGAGGATGTCGAACGCGGGCGATTATGGCGGCTTCCGCCCTATGAGGCGCCGCCGGCGATTGACGTCCATGTGGTCTGGAACCCGTATGCCAAGCCCAATCGCGCCGAGATCGCCATGCTGACCGGCCTGACCGACCTCATTGCCCAGACCCCCATGGAACAGCGTATTTACAGCTGAGCTCTCTGCCGCCGCACACTGCCGCCGGGTTGGGACCCGGCAGTTTGCGAGCAGCTCTTCTCCAATCCGCCGAACGCGAGACCTTTCACAGTTCTCACCAGGACCTACCGTGAAAACAAGCGGGCCCCGCTTCATACAATATTTATTAGTGAAAGATTATGTAGAACGACCTAACTGCTGGAGCAAAGTATGTATCGGCCTTGTTTGCGTATCGGAACTACTCTTGCCATGGCGACAACGGCAGTTTGCTTGGGATCAATATCTTCTGCACAGGCAGACACGCTCCGCATCGGCGGAACCGGTTCTGCAACGGTTTTGATGCAGCGGCTAGGTGCAGCATTCGAGGCCAGTCATGCAGACACTTCCGTCGAGGTGATACCCGGTCTGGGCAGCTCTGGCGGAATTGCAGCTGTTCTGGATAATGTACTGGATCTCGCTGTTTCCGCGCGTCCCCTGAAACCCGTTGAACAGGGATTGACCGCCATAGTCGCGGTCCGCACGCCCTATGGACTTGTCAGCTCCAATCCGCATCCCGGCGACGTCGCGAAGACCGAGGTCGCGGCATTTTATGCCAACCCGGCAGCAACATGGCCGGACGGCACGTCGGTCCGGGTGATCCTCAGACCCAAGAGCGAAAGCGACACCGCGTTGCTGGGGGAGACTTTCCCCGGAATGGCGGCAGCCATCGAAAAGATCAGGTCCCGGATCGACGTTCCTGTTGCGGCCACGGACCAGGATAATCTCGAAATGGCGTCGACCATCAAAGGTTCGCTTGTGGGTACAAGCCTGACCCAGATTGTGACCGAAAACTATCAGTCGCAGTTGCACTTTCTCACCATAGACGGAGCCGAGCCAACCCTGGAAAACCTCGAAAACGGTGTTTATCCCTATTCCAAGCCTTACCGCTTTGTCTTTGCCGAGGAGCCTTCGCCGCTTGTACAGCGCTTCATGGACTTCATTGCATCCAGCGAAGGCAAAAGCATCTTGCGCGCATCAGGGAGCCTTTCGGCAACCCGGTGATAAAGGCTCTCAACACCACAGGAAAACGGATGGCGCTGGCGATCGCACTGACGATCGCTGCGGTTCCGCCTTTGGCCTATGGCGTAGCTTCCTACCAGCTCCTGAATGGCAAGATCCAGTTCATCGCCGACATGCAGGCTGCAAGAGTATCCAAATATATCTACGCCCACGAAGCCTTGTGGCAGTACCAGAAACTGCGGCTTACAGAGCTTGTCGAGCTCCACACCGCCAGTTCCGTTGAAATCGAACAGAGAATTATCGACAGCAAGGGCAAGCTTGTTCTCACCGTCGGCCCGTTTCCAGGCGCACTGCAGCTGCAGGCCAGCGCCCCGATCCGCGTTGCCGAGAAGACCATCGGCAACCTAGTTGTTGCCAGCCCGTTTACTCAGAAATCGCTGGAGCTGCTTCTGCTCGGCATCTTCACGAGTTTTCTCGGTGCTTTTGCCTATTTCGGCCGCGCTATCCCGATGCGCAAACTCGAGCGCGCGGTTCGCCAGATCGAGAATGCGCGCGATGTGCTTGCCCGCCGTTCGGCCCAGTTGAATGAAGCCCAGCATCTGGGAAAGATTGGCGACTGGAGCTACAATTTCGGCGAGCTTGACGTTTACTGGGCGGACGAAATCTACAATCTCCTGTCCTACCAGCCGGACACATTCCGGCCCACACGCGATGCCGTCATGAATCTGTACAAGGAGGGTGGCGCAACCCGGCTGCTTGATGTTCAGGCCGAAGTGATCCGCTATGGCGTGGTCAGAAGCATTGACGTTCCGGTTCAGCGCGGCGACGGGACCATCGGACATTTCGCCGTTACAACCAAGCTCAGGACCGACAGTGATGGCCGCAAGACAGGTATTTACGGCACCATTCAGGATGTGACCGACAGAAAGACCGCCGCCGAACAGCTCGAAAAGCTGGCCTTTCACGACCCGCTGACGGGGCTGGCCAACCGGACCCTGTTTCACCGTCGGATCGACGACGTTTTCGCGCGCAGCAAGCGGACCGGTGAGCTTGGCGCACTGCTCCTGCTGGACCTGGACCGGTTCAAGGATGTCAATGATACGCTCGGCCATGCCGTCGGCGACGCGCTGCTGGTCAAGGTCGCCCATCTGCTGGCACGAACCCTCGGCAATGCGCATTTTGTCGCCCGGCTGGGCGGTGACGAGTTCGCAATCCTGCTCGAAGGCGTGACCGGTATGGAAGAATGCGAACGCATAGCCGCAGAGATCGTGACCGTAATCTCGGGTATGACCGTGCTCGACCGTGTCGAGGTTACCGTGGGCACAAGCATCGGCATCGCTCTCATCCCCGATCATGGCACAACCTCCACCGATCTGCTGCGCAATGCCGATCTCGCCCTGTACCGCGCCAAGGAAGAAGGCCGCGGCCGCTTCAAGGTGTTCGAAAGCGGCATGGATGAAGCTGTGCAGGAGAAGGTCGCCCTTGCACTTGATCTGCGCAACGCATTGGCAAATGACGAGGGGCTTTCGGTTCACTACCAGCCGCAGATCGACCTTTCCACCGGTCGGGTGATCAGCTACGAGGCGCTTATCCGCTGGAACCACTCGGAACGCGGCAACATTTCGCCCGGCGTCTTTATTCCGATCGCCGAAAGCTCACATCTCATTTGCGATCTCGGCTACTGGATTCTCAGGCAGTCTGCCCGCCAGGCTAAACAGTGGCTGGATGAGGGCGTGCCCGCACCGGCGATTGCCGTCAATGTGTCCGCGGCCCAGATCTGGAATTCGGATCTGGTCAGCGATGTCAGCAGCGTGCTTGACGAAACCGGACTTCCGCCCGAACTGCTCTGCCTGGAACTGACCGAAAGCCTGCTGGTCGACCAAAACGAGACCCGGGTGCGAAGCGTGTTGAAATCGCTCAAGCAGCTGGGTGTGTCACTGGCGCTGGACGATTTCGGGACAGGCTATTCCTCTCTCGGCTATCTGACGCAGCTTCCGTTCGACAAGCTGAAGATCGACCGCATCTTCATCGACCGGGCGCCGGAATCCGAGCGTGCGATCGAATTGCTCAGGGGTATCATCGCGTTGGGACGAGGACTTGGCATGACCACCATCGCCGAAGGTGCAGAGCAGCAGCAGGAGATTGCACTCTTGCAGGAACTCGGCTGCGACCAGGTTCAGGGTTTCGTCTACGCGAGACCGGTACCGCCGAATGAAGCCATTGCCTTCGCGCTAAGGCTTGATGCCAATGTCCTTGCCGCCAAGATCAAGGACCAGCAATCGCCCCGGGCTGCCACAGCCCAGGCCTGAGCAAGCCTTTTCAACAGGGTTTCACGCCTGGCCGAGCGCGCGATCACCTGCCACACGCTGAAAAGCGTTCGCCAAGCTGCCCGATGGTGGCGACATCCGCATTGGCAAACGCCACCCGCAGATAGCCCTCCAGCCCCTCTCCGAAGAACGATCCGGGAATGGTTATGACGCCAGCCTCCCGCGCCAGCTTGTGGGCAGCGTCATAGGCGCTCAGTTCCGCGAATGGATGGCGCACGAAGGCGAAATAGGCGCCGAGCGCTGTAATTTCCCAGCCCCTCGTTTCGTCCATGACTTCTTTGAGCGCCGCCGCCCGGTCGGCAATCTCTTGCGTGTTGCCACGGCGCCAGTCGCCGAGCGCCGGGATGGCTTTCGCCAATGCGGATTGCGGTGGCCGTGGCGCACAGATCTGCAGATTGTCCATCACTTTCGCGATCTGGCCGACCAGGGCTTCGCCGGCAGTTATGGCCCCGACCCTGTGGCCCGGAATGCAGAAGGATTTGGAAAAGCTGTAGAGCCCGACCAGGTTGTCCTGCCAGTTAGGCAGCGCAAACAATCCGTGTGGCGCGCCGCCATCGAGCGGCAGAAAATCACGATAGGTCTCGTCCACGATCAACCAGATGCCGCGCGCCCGGCAAAGCTGCAACAGCTCCTGTAGCAGACCGCCCGGATAGGTGGCGCCGGTGGGATTGTTCGGTGTTACCACCGCCAGCGCCCGGACATCCTCGGCAATCATCGCCTCCACGGCCGCCGTTGTCGGCAAGAATCCGTCCTCAGCCCGGCAATCGACATAGTCGACCCCGACGCCGTTCATCTTCAGCGTCGTCTCGTGATTGAAATAGCACGGATTGGTCAAGAGCACCCGGTCGCCAGGACCGGCGATCGCCATCGCTGCCACCATGAAGGCCTGGTTGCAGCCCGATGTGACGTGGATGTTCGACGGCTTGATCTCCGCCGCGTAGATAGTGCTGACCCATGTCGCATAGGCATCACGCAGCTCAGGCTCACCCTCGATATTGCCATAACCTGTCATTGCCACCGAACTGGCCGCCTCACCGAGCCAGCGCAACATGTCGGGATGCGACGGATATCCCGGAACGGCCTGCGACAGATCAAGCAGCGGGCCAAGTCGGCCGTCATAATCATGTTTCCAGGCCTGCACTTCCGGAATGGGGGGTGAAGACAGGGTTTCGACAAGCGGGTTGATGCGAGCTCTCGGCATGATGGACGCTTTCATGTTTCTGTCAGTTCGACCGGTTCGATTTCAATGTGTTAAACGCTCGGGCTCTGCTGCGCCCGGCGGATGGTACGGCGCGCGGCAATCATCGGCTCGGCCCGGGCGTCATCTTCCTCGATGCTGGAAAACAGCCAGTCGATGAAGGCATCCACCGCTGGTGTCGAGCGCACATCATTGCTGCAGGCAACATAAAACGCGTCGACCGCCGGCACGGCAAGCTTGAACGGCACGATAACCTGACCGCGGGTCAACAGGCTGGCCGCAGTCAGCGTGTCACCAAGCGCAATGCCATGACCAAGCAGCGCTGCCTCGATCGCCAGCCGCGCATCGGAGAAATGATGCTGCTGCACCCCGGAAATGCCGCGGACATCAGCCGCCGTCAGCCAGATATGCCATTCATGCCCGCCATCTCCGTGCAGGATGGTATGCTCGGCAAGATCACGCGCCGTGCGGATTGGCTTGTTGTTGATCAGCGACGGGCTGGCGATCGGAAACAGGTCGAGATGCGACCACAACTTGAGCCAGCAATCCGTCCAGCTGCCGTCACCATAAAGAATGGCGATGTCGACATCGGGAGAATGGATCGCCGCCGGATCATTGGCGGCATTGAGCGTAAGCCTTATGTCCGGGTACCGCGCGGTGAAGCTCGCCAGCCGCGGCATCAGCCAAAGCGACAGCAGCGCCGACACGCAGGTGATCGACAGCGATCCGGATTTCGCCGGCCGCGTCATCCGCGCCGTGGCGGTAGCAATCTCCTCGAAGGCCGATGTCACCGAGGGTAACAGGTCGGCGCCATGTTCGGTCAGGGTCAGCCGCTGCCCGGTACGGTTGAACAGCTTCACTTTCAGCGAATTTTCCAGCGCCTTGATCTGGTGGCTGATCGCCCCGTGGGTGACACAAAGCTCTTTTGCCGCCTTGGTCAGCGAACGGTTCCGGGCGGTCGCCTCGAACGCCCGGAGCGGGTTCAGCGGCGGCAGTCTCTGTGTCATCGGCTCAATCCTGATGTGAGATTTTCTCACACAAATGGTGCTAACAATATCAATTGCTTTCCTTTCGCTGCTTTGCAACATTTTATTCAACGACAGGGCCGATTGTCGCGGCGCTGCATTTTCCGGGATGGCAAACACATGGCTTGGGACAAGGCGAAGCTCGACGAACTGAAGGGCAAGTATGGCGAAAGCCATGGCGGCGAACTGTTCAATCCGAAGTTCCGCCGCGTCGCCGACAAGATCTTCACCGAAAGCGGCACACGGCTGGCGCCCTATTCCGGCATCCCGACCTTCCTCACAGCACCTTACGTCGAAGTCGACAATGACGAGCCCGATTTCGGCGACCTGCAGGTGGCGATGATCGGCATGCCGATGGATCTCGGCGTCACCAACCGCAACGGCTCACGCTTCGGCCCGCGCGCCTTGCGCACCATCGAGCGCATCGGCCCCTACAACCACGTTCTCGATTGCGCTCCGGTGCATGAATTGCGCGTCGCCGATATCGGCGATGTCAGCTTCCAGAGCCGCTACCGGCTCGAGCTCTGTCACGAGGATATCGAGCGCCGTCTGCACCAGATCGTCGATGCCGGCGTTCTGCCGCTCTCGGTTGGCGGCGACCATTCGATCACCCACCCGATCCTCAAGGCGGTTGGCAAGAACCGTCCCGTCGGCATGATCCATATCGACGCCCACTGCGACACGGGCGGCGCTTTCGACATGACCAAGTTCCACCATGGCGGCCCATTCCGCAACGCGGTGCTCGACGGCGTGCTCGACCCGACCCGGACGATCCAGATCGGCATCCGCGGCCCGGCCGAGTATCTTTGGGAATTCTCCTACGAATCCGGCATGACCGTGATCCACGCGGAAGAAGTCACCGGCATGGGCATGCCCGCGATCATCGAGCGCGTGCGCGAAATCATCGGCGACGGTCCGACCTATCTCTCCTTCGATATCGACAGCCTCGACCCCGCCTTTGCGCCTGGAACCGGAACGCCCGAAGTCGGCGGCCTGACCACACGCGAGGTATTGGAACTGATACGTGGCCTCAAGGGCATGAACATTGTCGGCGGCGACGTGGTCGAAGTTGCGCCGCAATATGATTCCACCACCAACACCGCCCATGCCGGTGCGCAGGTGCTGTTCGAAATCCTCAGCCTGATGGTCTTCAGCCCCGCTATCACCGGTGAGACATCATGATAAGCTTCCTTCCGGAACGCTGAGACAGACAGACACATCCGCACCTTGAGGCAAAGAACCTCAGGCGAGACAACAAGGGAACGCCGGCTTGCGTCCGGCAAACAAAGGAGCAGACAATGCGAAAGATTCTCAATTCATCCATCAGCCGGCGGGCAATGCTCGGTGGCACTGCAGCAGCCATCGGCGCCCTGTCGATGCCGTCGATCCTGCGCGCCCAGGACCGCTCGCTCAAGGTCGGCGTCTATGGCGGCTACTTCAAGGATTCGTTCGACAAGAACATCTTCCCCGATTTCACCGCCGCAACCGGCATCGCGGTGGAGTCGATTGCCGAACCGACCGGCGAAGCCTGGCTGGTGCAGCTCGAGCAGGCCGCAAGGGCCGGCGTTGCACCCGCCGATGTCTCGATGATGTCGCAGGTTGCCATGCTCAAGGGCCAGTCCACAGAGCTCTGGGCTCCGATCGATACCGCCAGGATCGGCAACTACGACGACCTGCTGCCACAGTTCGTCAACAAGTATCCCGATGGCCGGGTTGCCGGCATCGGCGCGGTGGCCTGGTACATCACGCTGGTCAGCAACACCGACGCCTATCCCGAAGCTCCCGAAAGCTGGGCCAGCCTGTGGGATCCTGCCAATGCCGACAAGCTCGGCCTGCTGGCGCTGGTGTCGAACTCGTTCCTGCTTGAAGTCACCGCCAAGACATTTATGGGCGGCACCGATGCGCTCGACACCGAGGAAGGCCTCAACAAGGCCTTCGAGAAGCTCGCCGAAGTCAAGCCCAACGTGCGCCTCTGGTACCGCGACGAAGCCCAGTTCGAGCAGGCGCTGAAATCCGGCGAGATCCCGATGGGCCAGTATTACCACGACGTCACAGGCCTGGCTGCCGCCGACGGTCACCCGGTCCGCTCCACCTTCCCCAAGGAAGGCGGCATTCAGGATTCGGGCTGCTGGGCGCTCTCGCGCGCATCTGACAAGGTCGAGGAAGCCCATGTCTTCATCGATTACATGAGCCAGCCGGAAATCCAGGCGGCCCTGTCGCGCAAAGTCGGCACCGCGCCGACGCTGAAGCGTGATCTTCTCGACCTCACGGCCGAGGAATTCGCCAGCGTGTCGTCCGACATCGTCCCGATCATCCCGCGCTACGATCTCTACCAGACAAAGTCCGACTGGCTGAACCAGAAGTGGACCGAGCTGATCGTCGGCTGACACCCGATTGCGCCCCCAACGGGGACGTGATTGGCTGAAGAACGGGAGGGGCAGGCTCAACGCCCCTCCCTGTCCCCGGTCAGGCGGGGCAAGGACAATGGGGACACAATGTCTGGATTGACGCTCAATTCGGTCCGCAAGGACTTCGGCAGCTTCACCGCAGTCAACGACGTACAGCTTGCCGTGCCGCACGGCACATTCGTCTGCATGCTTGGACCTTCCGGCTGCGGCAAGACTACGCTGCTCAGGATGATCGCCGGCCTTGACCTCCCCACCAGCGGCGAGATCCTGCTTGATGGCGAAGACATCACCGCCGTCCCGACCCACAAGCGCAACCTGGGCATGGTGTTTCAGTCCCTGGCGCTGTTTCCGCATCTGACCGTCGGGGAGAACATCGCCTACCCGCTGAGGATCCGTGGCGCCCCGCGCGAGGAACAGAAAAAACGCGTCGACGAATTGCTGGCGATGATCCATCTCCCCGGGTATGCCGACCGCCCGGTGGCCAAGCTTTCCGGCGGCCAGCGCCAGCGCGTGGCGATTGCCCGTGCGCTCACCCGTTCGCCCAAGCTGTTCCTGCTCGACGAGCCGCTGTCCGCGCTCGACGCCAAGCTGCGCGAGGCCATGCAAGTGGAGCTGAGGCAATTGCAGCAGCAGCTCGGCATCACCACCATCGTCGTCACCCACGACCAGCGCGAAGCCATGACCATGGCCGACACCGTGGTGGTGATGAACCAGGGCGAGATCCGCCAGGCGGCAAGCCCGATGGAGATCTACCGCAGGCCCGCCGACACATTCGTGGCCGACTTCATCGGCTCCACCAATCTCATCGACATGGACACCGACAGCTCCGGTCGCGCCGTGGCACTTGGCCACGCCATACCGGGACTGAGCGCACCGGGGGGCGGCAGGGCGATCATTTCCGTTCGCCCCGAAGACGTGCACCTGACAGCACCCGGCAGCGACGGCACTGTTACCGGGACCGTGACCTTCGTTCGCGATCTCGGCGGCACCATCGAGACCTTCATCGACTGCGCCGGCAAGCAGATCATCGCGGTCTCCACCCCGCGCTCCCGGCCCGAAGTCACGGTCGGTCAGCCGGTCGGTGTCCTGCTCGACCCCGGCGTTTGTGTGGTGCTCGACAGATGAGACGCGAGGCGCCGCAAAAACTGACCGATTACGCACCGCTCGCCTTCCCGGCGATCATGCTCGTCGTGTTCTTCGTCATCCCCTTCGGGACCATGATCTCGGTCAGCTTCTTCCAGCGCCAGCAGGGCGGCTTCTACACGCCCGCCTTTGTGTTCTCCAATTACGAGCGGTTCCTCAGCCTCTTCTTCGCCAATGTGCTTGGCTTCTCGCTGATGCTGGCGGTTCTCGTCGCCATCTGCTGCGTCGTCATCGGGGTGCCGTTCACCTATCTGCTGACCCGGCTGACCCGGCGGGCGCAGATCATCTGGATGGTGGCGCTCCTGTCGGTGCTGTCCCTTTCCGAAGTCATCATCGGCTTTGCCTGGTCGACGCTGTTTTCCCGTACCGCCGGCATCACCAACCTGCTGGTCGCACTCGGACTGATGGAGAAGGCCGTGGCGCTGTCACCCGGTTTTCCGGCGGTGCTCACCGCGATGGTCTATCAGGCCCTGCCCTACACCATCCTGGTTCTCTATCCGGCCCTGGTCCGGCTTGATCCGACGCTGACCGAAGCCGCCCGAACGCTCGGAGCCTCGCCGCTCAGGGCCTTTTTCACCGTGGTCGTACCGGCGCTGAGAGCCACCATTCTCGCCACGCTGATCATGGTCTTCATCTTCGCGCTCGGCTCCTACCTGCTGCCCCAGATCCTTGGCCGGCCGCAGCACTGGACGCTGTCGGTGCTGATCACCGACCAGGCCATCTACCAGTCCAACATGCCCTTCGCCGCCGCCATGGCCGTGTTCCTTGTGCTGGTCACGCTCGCCATGGTCGCACTGACGCTGTTTGCCGGACGCAAGCGGGAGTCCGCCGCATGAGCCTCTTTTTGCGCCGCTTCTACTTCGTCCTCGTCGGCCTGTTCCTTGCGGCACCGCTGATCGTGGTCGCCGGTGTCTCGGTCAACGCCAGACAGACGCTGGCCTTCCCGCCGCAAGGCTTCTCGCTCGCCTGGTATGTCGAGATCTTCGCCGACACCGGCTGGCGCAACGCGCTGTTTGCCTCTCTGACCCTGGCAACCCTGTCCGCGGCACTTGCCGTCGCCATTGCCCTGCCGCTGGCTTGGTTCCTGTGGCGCCGGATCGCGCCCTGGGCCAACATCTTCCAGCTGCTCGGCATCGCGCCTTTCACATTGCCGCCGGTGATCACCGCACTGGGGCTTTTGACCTTCTGGGCCACCACCGGTTTCTACGGCCAGCCCTGGACGGCGGTGATCAGCCACGCGATCTTCTTCGTCACCCTGCCGCTCGTGACCCTGTCGCTCGGGTTCTCCGCCATCGACCGCTCGCTGGTCGAGGCGGCGGCCACCATGGGGGCCGATGACCGCACCATCTTCCGCACCGTCGTGCTGCCGCTGATCACGCCTTACCTGGTCTCGGGCTATGCCTTTGCCTTCGTGCTGTCGCTCAACGAATACATCGTCGCCTACATGACCGTCGGCTTCACCATGGAAACCCTGCCGATCAAGATCTTCAATGCGCTGCGCTACGGCTACACCCCGACCATGGCCTCCGTCACCGTTCTGTTCGTGGTCCTGGCCGCCGTCATCTATTCGCTGATTGCCCGCTACGGCGACCTGCTCAAACTGCTGGGCGCCAATTCCGGGGAAAAGCCATGATCCGCATCGCGGCCTTGCAGATGCAGACGGCAGGCGCCGATACCTCCGCCAACCTCGCGCGCATCGAAAGCGCCGCCCGCGAGGCCGCCGAAGCCGGCGCCACGCTTCTTGTCACCCCGGAACTGGGGGTAACAAGCTACGGCGGCGGCGAAGACATTCTTGCACTGGCCGAGCCGGCCGACGGTGTGATCGCAGCCCGGCTTGGCCAGATCGCCCGCGAGACCAGCGTCGCCCTCGTTGCCGGCTTCGCCGAAAAGGCCGGGGATGCAATCTACAATTCCGCCATCTACACCGATGGCAGCGGCGATCCATCTGTCTACCGCAAGTCGCATCTTTATGGCGACTACGAGCGCAACCTGTTCGCGCCGGCGAAACCCTCGACCTGCCTGTTCAGCCATCACGGCATGAAGCTTGGCATGCTAATCTGCTACGACGTGGAATTTCCGGAAAACGTGCGGCGGCTGGCGCTGGCCGGTGCAGACATGATCCTCGTTCCGACCGCGACGCCAGCGGGATATTCAGGCAGCTTCATCGCCGAAAAGATGATCCCGGTGCGCGCCTTCGAGAACCAGGTCTTCATCGCCTATGTCAACAATGTGGGCCGCGACGGCGAATTCGACTATGCCGGTCAGTCCGTCATTGCAGCGCCCGACGGCTCGGTGCTGGCTCAGGCCCGGCTGTCGGAAGCGCTGCTGACAGCAGAAATCGATCCCGCGCTCTACGCCCGCTCGCGTAGCGAAAATACCTATCTGAACGATCTGTAGAGACGTCGGCTGCGATCGATCAGGCTTACGCTGTCGCCACAGCTTCCTTGACCGCAATCTCTGCCATGGCCAGCACGGCGTCGCGGGTTTTCGCGGCAGCGATGAACCGGCCATTGTGGCAGAAACTCGCGCCGTCCACGCCGCAGGCCTTCTCCAGATCGCCATTCGTCAGGCCAGCCCAGGCCGCCGGAAGATCGGCCCGCAGCTCGAACCCTTCGTCAGCACGGCGGATGCCGGTCAGGCACCAGTCCTTGTCACGCGGGTGAACCACAAACAAGAGGTGATCGGCGCCGGATTTCATCACCGCCGAGCGGAAAGGCATCCCCATTGGCAGCTCCAGAACACGGGCCTCTCCTGCTTCAGCGACGGCCTTGAGCACGATGTCCTCGGCGCGCAACTTGGCAGCGCTTCCGGCGATCTTGGCCTCAAGGAAACTCCGCGCGATGGCGAGTGCCTCGCCGAACGCCCGCTCCAGAGCTTCCGGATCCGTGTCGTCGAACACCGGCTTCAGCGTCTCAAGCAGAACCGGCAAGGTCAGCACCGCCAGCGGCCCTGCAACCGAGGGGCTCATGGCGCCATTGTCCATCAGGTCGATCGGCAGCACGAAGCTCGCATCGAACCCGGCGTGGACCGTCTCGATATGCGCCTCGGGCAAGCCCGTGGCGGCAAGATAGTCGCGCCCGTAATGCTTCCAGATCAGGCCGAACGAGCTGTAGGGCTGCCCGTCCTCGCGCAACGGCGCGCCGCGCTGGTGGTGATCGAAGATCCGCGCTTCGGCATCATAGGCGCCACCCACATCATAGATGATCCGGTCACTTGCCGGTGTGATCCATTCCGACGACCGGCTGCGCACGATCCGCGCATTCGGAAATAGCCGTGTCAGAACGACGCTGGACAGCAACTCGTCGGCATGGAAGCCGCCGGAGTGGGTAACGAGATAATCTGGGATCATGCGTGGATGCGTCTTTGTGGTTGCGGCCATTCCGCCTGTGGCGCTCCCCAGATAGCCGCACTCGCAACCCAACTCAACCCCAACCAGCTCGACACCTGCAGTCAGGACGAGGCTGAAGCCGGTCCGCTGTTTCCTTCAAGGCCTTGTATCGTGCAGGCCTGTGCGCTGGTAAAATTGCCGCGCGACAATTACATTGCAGCCTTGGCGCAATTTTCGGATGCCCGGCCTCCCGGGTCTTTCGTACCAGCATGAATACAAAGGCTTTCCCGGATGAACGACTCACGAATCAAGAACATGGACGAGTTCGCATCCGTGAGCGGCATTTCCCGGCCCACGCTCTCCAAATATTTCAACGATGCCGACAGCGTCCGCAAATCGACGCGCGAACGCATAGAGAAAGCGCTTGAGCAATATGATTACCGGCCGAATTTCTATGCCATGAACCAGAACCGCCGACTGACCAAGAATGTCGGCATCGTCATTCCCTACATGGCCGATCCCTTCTTTGCCGAGATCGCGCGAAACATCGAAAATCACGTGATTGAAGCCGGGTACCGTCCGATCGTGCTCGGCTCCCACGGCGACCCCGAGCAGGAAATCGAAAACCTCAACAATCTGCGGCTCATCAAGCCAGCAGGTGTCCTGCTCGGCCCGCTTGGGCGCGTGTCGGATGCCGACCGCATTGCCGAGTTTTGCGAGGAGGTTCCAACGGTCCTGTTTGACGCCAATATCGACAGTGTCGGTGAAGCCTTTATCGGCTCCGACAATGACCAGAGCATTGGCCTGATCGTCGACTATCTTTGCCGGACGGGGCAGCCGCCGGCATTCTTCGAAATGCGGTTGCCGACCAACCCGAACGCGCTCAAACGCCGCGCCGCCTATATCAAGGCCATGAACCGGCTGGGGCATGAACCAACCCTGCTGCAAGCCGAAGGCGATGGCTGGGATTTCGAGGAAATCGGCTTCCGTGAAGGCTCCCGGGTGATCACCGAGCGCACATTGCCGACGGACACTATTCTGTGCAGCAACGACCGTCTGGCAATAGGGCTTCTGTCAGCTGCCTATCAGCTCGGGCTCAGGGTTGGACTGGGTCCGAATTGCGCGCTGCGCGTTGCCGGGCACGATGACCATCCTTTCTCGCGCTACACCTGCCCGACCCTGACAACAGTCTCGCAGGATTACACCTCCATCGCATCGAAGAGCGCAGAAACCCTTTTCAGCCTGATCGATTCGGGACAGCAGGAAACCCCGCGTGTGGAAACCTTGTTTGACGGCAAGCTGGTGATGAGAGGATCGGCTTAGGACCTGGGACCAGAACCAGTCTTACTGCTTCAAAGCGCTCATGTCGCCGCCCGAAACCTTCTCGCCGCTGCGCCGCATCAGCCAGACTGTCACACCCCACATCACGACCCCGATACCCAGCAGAACCCCTGCGATAAGATATTGCGACGGATCGCGACCGGTCCATGGGCCGACGAAGAAGGCACAGCTGAGTGCGCCGATATAGGGCAGGAAGGCAGGGCTCTTGAAATGATCGTGATCGACCCGGTCCTTCCTCAGAACCAGAACCGCGACATTCACCACTGCAAAGACCATAAGCAACAGCAAGGCCGTGGTCCCGCCCAGCTCCGGCACCGCGCCGACGAAAGTGATCAATGCCACCGCAAGCACAGTCGTGAACAGGATCGCCACATAGGGCGTCTGGCGCTTGGGCAGCAATTTGCCCAGGACCTTCGGCAACACCCGCTCCCGGCTCATGCCGTAGAGAAGGCGGCTGGCCATCAGCATGTTGATAAGCGCCGAGTTGGCAACCGCACACATGGTGATGATCCCGAAGATGCTCAGCGGGAACCACGGCGCGCCCGCTTCCACCACCTTGAGCAAGGGTGTCGCGCCGTCGCTTAATTCATCGGCCGGAACCAGCGCGATGGCAGTCACCGACACCAGCAGGTAGATCACGCCTGTGATCAGCAAGCCGCCGAGCAGCACCTTGGGAAAGATCCGTACCGGGTCCTTCGCCTCCTCGGCCATGTTGACCGAATCCTCAAACCCGACCATGGCAAAAAACGCCAGCGTGGTGGCCGCAATGACCGGCCAGAAAAGCCCGGTCTCATCAGTCTGGCTGAAGTCGAAGGCCCGGCCAAAATCGCCCTGCCCGCCAGCCAGTGCGGCGGCACCGATCATGATGATGATCAGCAGGCCGGTCAGTTCGATGCAGGTGAAGACGACATTTGCCTTAACGCTCTCGCCGACACCCCGGACATTGACTGCAGCAGTCAGCGCAATGAAGGCGATGCCGATGGCTGTAATCCCGAAGGCGCCGCCGCCAAATCCAAAGCTCTCGGCAAAGTTTTCTGCAAAGGCACGAGACGCCGTCGAGGCCGAGGTCACACCCGAAGACATCACCGCAAAGGCGACCAGAAACGTGACGAAGTGAATGCCGAAAGCCTTGTGCGTGTAGAGAGCCGCACCGGCTGCCTTTGGATATTTGGTGACCAGCTCGAGATAGCTGCAGGCGGTTACCGCGGCCAGCACGAAGGCCACCAGAAACGGCAGCCAGACGATACTGCCGACTTCGCCTGCGACCTTTCCGGTCAGCGCATATATGCCTGTTCCGAGCACATCACCGACGATGAAAAGCAGCAGCAGGCCGGGACCCATCACCCGTTTGAGTTTTGTCTCCGGCTCACCGGTCTGGTCCGAAGAAGCGTTGCGCGGCTGCGAGGTCGTGGCCATGGCAATAGATCCCGATAAAGCCTTGCAAAAGAGGCTTCAGCTTGAAAACACAAGGCAGAGTTCGCAGCTGCCTTGTGTATTCTGAAACGCCGACTTAGGTACTTGAGTTCCCGGTTGAGATGCCGATTTGCCGATCGCATCCAATCCGTTATCTGTTTGTGAACGTGTGGAGGTGTCGAGATGTGGGAGCAAATCAGCGCTGAACTGAGTTCCGGTGGCGGACCGCCATTTGTGATCATCGCTGTCCGGATCATCGGGACCATCGTGTTTTGCGGCATGATCGGTTACGAGCGCGAGCTGCACAAGAACAGCGCCGGCCTGCGCACCAACATCCTGGTTGGGATTGCCGCTGCGGCCTTCGCGTTGATCACGCTCACGATGCTCGACACGCCGATGGCTGGCGATGATGTCCAGGCCGATCCGCTGCGCCTCGTCGAGGCCGTAACCAATGGCGTGGCCTTCCTTGCCGCCGGCATCATTGTCTTTTCAAAAGGCGAGGTCCGTGGCCTGACCACCGGCGCCAGCCTGTGGATTTCCGCCTCGATCGGCCTCGCCGTCGGCCTCGGCTACTGGTCGATTGCAGCCATGGTGACGCTGGTGGGTGTCTTCGTGCTGATCGTCCTGCGCCAGGCTCAGATTGCGGTTGGCCTGAAGGACGAGAACGAATAGCCAGCCTTCTTCACCGGCATTAGCGCGATGGCGGCAAGGAGGCGTAGTACTGCGCCAGCGCCAGCATGTCGGCCTTGGTGAGGTCGGGAATGGCTTCGTGCATCATCAAGGCACGATCAGTCCCACCGCGACGACCTGATTTCCACAGCATCAGCTGGTCGCGCAAGAACACCTCGCTTTGACCCGCCAGCGGAGGAAAGTGATCCGACCGGGGTGATGAGGCTGGACCGTGGCAGGACACACAGGACGGGATATTCGCCTTCTCGTCTCCCCCATGCGCCAGCACATCGCCACGCGAAACCAATTCCGGGTCCAGATTGCCGACCTCATGCTCCGCAAGCCTGTCGCGAGACTGGTTTGCAATGTAGGCGGCAAGCGCGGCGATTTGCGGGTCGCTGAGTTGCGACGCCGCCTGCTGCATGATGCCGCTTTGCCGGGCACCGCTGCGGTAAGCCTGCAGGCTTGCTGCGACATAGGCAGCGGGAAGCGTGTCCAGGCGCGGGATAAAGACATTGCCACCGGCGAACCCGTCCCGGCCATGACAGCTCAGGCATTGATCTCGATAGACGGCTGCCGCAGGCGCAAGCGGCAGCGACCCAGTCTCGCCGGCGAGATCGCCGCCGGCCGGCAACTCAGTCTGCGCTTCACCGTGCCGTTCCCCCCGTTTCACTGCAGTCAGAAATGCCACCACCGCCCAGACGTCGTCGTCGCGCCGCTGAGACGGCCAGGCCGGCATGCCGCTCATTTTCACCCCGTTCTTGACGATCCAGAACATGTGCCGCGGCTCCCAATCCGCAACTGCTTCGGTGATATGCGGTGGTGCGGGCAGCATCGACAACGCAGTTTCTGCGCGTGATTGCCCAGGCATCGCATGGCAGAAGGCGCAGGCGTTTTCATAATGGCCTTGCCCGAGATCGACCAGCGATGGCGGAGTCAGGTCCGGCACCTCCTCCTCGGATGGCGCGCGCAGCCAGACAGCGTTCTTATAGGCTGTATGAAGCACCCACGACACACCCGGCAGATGCCCTTGCCGGGCCGACACATTGTAAAGCCCGAGCCCGACGACGAGCACGGCACCGATGGCTGCAAGAATGGCCCAGACGAGGGTCGCTTTCAAAAACGCTCTCATGGTGTCAGCTCGCCATTTCTGCCGCTGCGCAGCTCCTTGGACAAGAGCACCAAGCTGGCGATCAGATAGACCGGAGTGCCGATGGCCAGCATGATCATCCCGCCCATCTGCTGATCGGGAATGCCGCCAAGCCGGCATATTTCAGCCTGATAGAGCAGACGCGGACTGAGGATAAGGATCGCGCCCAGCAATGTCATGTGCATTGAGGTCAGGAACAGTCCGCCCGCACCGGCAAGGGCTTCCCGCGGCTTGAGAACCGACGCCCACAACAGCAACCCTGCCAGGAGAAAGGAAAGCTGCTCAGAGGCAAGCATGACCGGATTGGCCCTCGCATGGTCGTGAAACGCCGGCAAATGCCAGCCCCAGACGATGAGGAATTCAACTACGGAAGCCAGCAGCGGCGAGACCTTGATGTCACTGAATAGCCTCGGCGCGCCCAGCACGATCAATGGTGTGGCAAGTGCCACCACCGTCATGTGACGCAGCATGTGGGCCGAAAAATACCCACCGGTAGCGCCCTCGACCGGAACCATCCAGACCAGAAGCAACAGGCTCAAGCCAGCCAGAAGAAAACAATTCTGTTTCATTGGCAGGTCTCCAGAAACAGCACTGGAAGAGAGACATAGATCACGCCGATAAAGGAAATGATCGAGAGCAGGAACGAGGCATGGCCGAGGAATTCATGCCGGTCCTCTTTCCGCGCCAGGTTGTGCACGTAGTCCCCGTCGTCAAGAAAATCCCACTGCAGCCAGGAGCGCCAGCCGACAAATGCGATGCCGGCCAGCGCCACCAGGGTAACGCCGCCAAGCGCCAGTCTCAGCATCAGGATGGCTGCCGCGTCGCCACCCAGCTTGGCACAGATGACGGCCGTGGCGCAGTAGCAGACGAGGAAGTGCACCGCCCATATCGACCCCGCGAAGGTGATCAGCCACAGGCTGTCAGCCTCCTCCGCCAGTGTTTTGGTTTCTTCGTTCTTGCCTGTTCCAGCCATCACATCACCCTCGGCATCAGGCCAATGGTCAAGCCGGCCACGACCACCGTCAGACAAACAAAGTGCCAGTAGAGCGTTACGTTCCACAAATCGGAATCATGTTCGGGCGTCACCTTTCCGAACAGGCTGCCCGCCAGGCAATAACACTGCATGATAACCCCGCCGCCGGTATGTACGATCGTCCAGATCATCACCGCCCAGATGATGGCCGGATAAACGTGGCTTGTCGGATCGAGGCCGGAACCGGCAACAGAGAAGTAAAACAAACCGCTGCCAAGGATCGCCAGCACCGGGGCAGCAATCAGCAACGTCCGCGCTGTTGCCACCTTGCCTTTGCGGTTGACGACACGCGCGCCATAGATCGACGCCCACGATGCAATCAACGCCGCCACACCAAGCGTCAAAGGTCCTGCCAAGGCATGCTCGGTTCCGGCGGGCGGGAAATCCGGCTTGGCCGTCCAGTAGAAGAAATAGCCGAACACCAGGCTGGCAAACGCCGTCGCATCGCCGAGCATGGTGATCCACACACCCCACCAGCCCACGGAGTCGGGACCCGACGCATAGACCGGAAGCTTGAGCGACAGGCCGACATCGCGCATCTCCTTGTCTTTTGCGGGGATCTGCGAGGTCGCCGTCCACAGCCAGTAGATGATGCAGGCAATGGCCGCACCGCCTGAGACAATGGCCGGCGGATACCAGTGAAAGGTCGGAAAGATGAAGGCCCCGCCGGTAAAGACCGCCGCCAGAATGGTGATCCAGGTCGGGCCGGTCACCCGAAGACACTGGATCGGACGCGCATCAAGCACGGTGGTAACGAGCGTTTCGCGTTTCAGATCGGGCGCGTCGGGCAAATAATATCGGCCCTTGTCCATGCGTTCGACAATGTTTTCCTGCTCCCACAGCGGATAGCGGCTGGTGATATAGGGGACCGAACGCGAGCCCCAGTTTTCCTCAGGCACATTGTGCGACCATTCCAGCGTTCCCGCCTTCCACGGATTGCGTGCCGCCAGCGGCTGCTTGCCGCGAGGCCGCAGCAGATCGATCGCAAACAGCACAAAGCCCGCGGCAACAATGAACGCCCCGATCGTGGAGATCAGGTTGAGCAGATCCCATCCCATCACCGAAGGGTAGGTATAGACCCGGCGCGGCATCCCCATCAGCCCGGTGAAATGCATCGGCATGAAGGTGACGTTGAAGCCGACAAACATCAGCCAGAACACGATCCGGCCGGTCCGCACCGACAGGGTCTTCTTGGTGAAGAACGGGTAGAAATAATAGACCCCCGCCATCAGCGGAAACACCATGCCGCCAAACAGCGTGTAATGCAGGTGGGCAACGACGAAGTAGGTGTCATGCGCCTGCCAGTCGAACGGCGCCAGCGCCACCATCACCCCGGTCAATCCACCAGCGGTAAAAATGGCCAGCGCGCCGGCGATGAACAACATCGGCAGGCTCATCTTCACCCGGCCGACCATCAAGGTGGCGACGAAGGCGAAAAGCTGGATGCCCGTCGGAATCACCACCGCTTCTGATGCAGCGGAGAAGAACCCGAGCGACATTGACGGCAGACCTGTGGTGAACATGTGGTGTACCCACAGCCCGAACGACAGGAACCCGGTGCCGACAGCCGAAAGCACGATCCAGGAGTACCCGACAATCGGCCGCTGTGCCGCCGTCGGCACCACCATGGCCGCGATGGCAATGGAAGGCAGGAAGATGATGTAAACTTCCGGGTGCCCGAAGATCCAGAACAGGTGCTGCCACAGCATCGGATCGCCACCACGCTCGGGATCAAAGAACGGCCAGTCGAAACTGCGCTGCAATTCGAACAGGAAATCGCCTGCGATGAGCGGTGGAAACGCAAACAGGATCATGCCGCCGACCACCAGCACATACCATCCATACAGCGGCATCAAGTTGATGCGCATGCCTGGCGGGCGGCATTTCAGCACGCCGACAATCAGTTCCACCGCTGCAGCGATCGAGGCGACCTCGATAAACGACAGCCCCAAGAGCCAGATGTCGGAGCCGATGCCCTCGGCTTCGGTGGCGAGCGGCGGATACATGAACCAGCCGCTGTTTGGCGCAACACCAAACAGGATCGAGCCCATGACAAAGACACCGCCGATGATGAAGCACCAGAACCCGTAGGCCGAGAGCCTCGGAAACGGCATGTCGCGCGCGCCGAGCAGACCCGGCAGCAGCAGGATCGAAATCGCCTCGAACATCGGCACGGCAAACAGGAACATCATGGCCGAGCCATGCATGGTGAAGAACTGGTTGAACCGGTCGGCCGACAGGAAATCATTGCCCGGCACAGCCAGCTGCAGCCGGATCAGAAGTCCCAGCACACCCGCACACATCATGAAGAAGAAGGCGCTGAGCGCATACCACTTGCCAACTTCGGAATTGTTGACCGCCGTCAGGTAGCGAAATCCCTTCGGCGTCTTCCAGGTTTCGCGAAGTTCTTCCGCGCCGCGCCGGGTCGCTGCTTCGTCGACCGGTTTCGCCAGCATTTCCTCGGTCGGTGGGTAGACATTGTTGCTGTCCGGCGCAGCGCCGGTGAGAGTGCTCGCCATGATCACTTCAACCCCTCGAGATAGGCACTCAAAGCTGAAAGCTTTTCGTCAGACAGATGGACGTAAGGCGGCATTTTCACCCCCGGTTTGATGCGCTTGGTGTGGCGCACCCAGTCGGCGAAAGCCTCTCTGTCCGAAGGCAGGACTGCAGCCCCGAGCGAGAGCCTGCTGCCGACATGGGTGAGGTCAGGCCCGGCCGGACCGCGGGCCTCGGTGCCGCGCACCGTGTGGCAGGCGCCGCATCCTTCTTCTAAAAAGATCGCCTCGCCCTGCCGCGCAAGATCACTTGCTGGCATGACCGCGTCCTGGCGTTCTTTCTCCAGCCACGCGGCAAACTCGTCCTGCTCCATCACGACCGCCTGAAACGCCATCAGCGCATGCGCCTCGCCACAGAATTCGGCGCACTGGCCACGATAGACACCGACCTTCGTAGGCTCGACGGCAAGCCGCGTTTCACGGCCCGGGAACATGTCCATCTTGCCGGCCAGCGCCGGGATCCAGAACGAATGGATGAACTTGTCCGCGCCAAGCTTGATTTCGGTCCGGTGATCGACCGGCAGCCGGATCTCGTTGGCCGCAACGATCGGCTCGGCGCCGGGCTCGGGGATATATTCCACCCGCCACCACCATTGCTCACCGGTCACCCTGATCTGAACGCCGGTTCCTTCGAGCCTCTGGTCGGGCATGATCGACAAGGCGTAGGCGAGCAGTCCCGACAACAGGAAGAATGGAAACACGATACCGCCACCGATCACCAGCGTTTCCGCCAGCCGCCGCGACAATGACCGCGGCTCGATCCGGGTGACATAGAAAAACAGCCCGTTGACCGCCAGCCAGAGGACAGTCGCACCAATCAGCAGGACCCAGAAAAGGTCTGCCAGCACGCTTGCATCCTTGCCGGCGGGATCAAGCGCCGATTGCGTTCCTGTGCAGCCTGCCAACAGCAGCAACGCAACCGGCGAAAAACGGAGCGCGCGCCCCCTCACGTCACTGACCTTCGGGCAGCGCGTAAGCGATGACGTAGTCTCCTATCTTGGTTTCCATGAAATGGTGGCCGCCCGGAGCGATCACCAGATACTGGCGGCCGTCCACCTCATAGGTCATCGGCGTCGTCTGGCCACCTGCTGGCAGGACCGTCTGCCACAGGACTTCGCCGGTCTCGATATCAATGGCGCGCAGCAGATCATCGGTCGCCGCAGCGATGAAAATCAGTCCGCCTGCGGTGACCAGGGGGCCGCCATTGTTGGGTGTGCCAATCCTGAGCGGCAGCATCGACGGAATGCCGAACGGACCATTGTTGCGGGCCGTACCGATCGGCTGGTCCCAAAGCGTCTCGCCGGTCTTCAGGTCGATCGCCCGGATCCCGCCATAGGGAGGCTCCTTGCACAACAGACCGGTCGACATCCGCCAGCCGGCATTGACGGCGATGGCATAGGGTGAGCCGGCCTGCGCGCCTGCTTCACCGCCGCCGCCTTCGCCGCCTTCATTGATCGGCTTGATGCCCTGCTCATCCGCTTCTTCGCGCGGGATCAGACGATTGTAATTGGGCATGTCGTTGTAGTTGGCAATCAGGATGCCGCGCTCGACGTCGACGGCGACACCGCCCCAGTCAGACCCGCCATTGTAGCCCGGATACTGGATCCAGCGCCGATCTGCGGTCGGTGGTGTATACTCGCCATCATAGGCGGCGCGGCGGAACTGGATGCGGCACCACAGCTGGTCCAGCGGGCTCATGCCCCACATGTCCTTCTCCGTCAGCGGCGGCTTGTTGAGGGCCGCATAGGTGGAATAGGGCTGCGTCGGGGAAAGGTTCTCAGGCTCGACGCCGCCGGTCGGCACCTCACGCTCCTCCACGGGGAACAGCGGCTCGCCAGTCTCGCGATTGAGAACGTAGATCTGTCCCTGTTTGCTGGGCAGGATCAGAGCTGGAATCTGGCCGTTGTCTGCGGGGAAATCAATCAGTGTCGGCTGCGAACCCAGGTCATAATCCCAGACGTCATAATGAACGGTCTGGAATTTCCAGGCGACTTCGCCGGTTTCAACGTCCAGGGCGACGAGGGCCGTGGAATATTCGTTTTCAGCCTCAGAGCGGTTGGCGCCGTAATAATCGACAGAGGAATTGCCCATTGGCAGATAGACCAGGCCAAGCTCTTCATCGCCGGCTGCAAGCGTCCACATGTTCGGAGTGCCGCGGGTGTAGGCTTCGCCTTCCGGCGGCAGGCCCTTGAGGTCAGGCTTGCCCATGTCCCACGCCCACGCCAGTTCACCGGTGACCGCATCATAGCCGCGGATGACGCCGGATGGCGCATCCTCGGCCTGCCCGTCCTTCACCTGCGCACCGGTGACAGCAATACCGCGAACGATTGTCGGCGGCCCCGAAACAGCGTACCAGCCTGGAACGGTTTCCCCGATGCCTACATTGAGATCAACGATACCGTTCTGTCCGAAATCGGTGCAAAGCTGGCCGGTGCCTGCGTCTACCGCGATCATCCGCGCGTCGAGCGTGGCCTCGATCACCCGTTCGGCGCACAGCGCGTTTGGCTCAGCCGTCTCGTCCTTGTAATAGGCAACCCCACGGCAGGTGGCGCCATAGGGGATTGCGTCATCGGAGACACCCGGATCGTAGCGCCATTCTTCCTTGCCGGTGGCGGCATCGATGCCGATCATGATGTTCTTGCCGGTACAGACGAACAGACTGTCTCCCACCTTGAGTGGCGTGTTTTCAGGCGAATATTTGCCTTCAGCCTCGTCGGAGGGCATGTCGCCGGTGCGGAACTGCCAGACCTGCTCCAGGTCTTTCACATTGTCGCGCGTGATCTGGTTGAGTGGGGAGTAGCGGCGGCCTTCATATGTGCCGCCATAGGCCGGCCAGTCAGTGCCCGCTTCGAGCCTTTGCACCGGCCGCAGCGGGGATGTCTCACTCGCCTGTTCGGTTTCGGCCTGCTCTGCAGGCATTTCACCAGCGATGGGCCCCTCGGACGGTTCAGCTTCGCTTTCGTCTGGCTCAACGGCTGGCGCAGTCTGTTCCTGTGCAGACGCAGGTTCCACGCCCGGAGAGGCCATGGCCACCAGTGCCGCAGCCAGCAACCAGGCCATCGAATGCGCAGGCCTGCCGCGAGTGGCCCCGTATCTGGCCGATGACTGCCTTGCGGCAAACGCCGGAATGGTCAGCGCCACCAGAACAAGAATGATCGTCGGCGCCACCACGCGAGGGACCAGAGGCCAAAGCTCGAGACCGACTTCCCACACCGCCCAGACCAGCGTGCCGATCCAGATCAACAGATAGAGACCCACGCCGATTATTCTCCGGCGCATCAGCAAGTATCCGCTCGCAACCAGCCCAATGCCCGCGATGGCATAATACCAGGAGCCACCCAGCGACATCAGCCAGACACCGCCCGCGGCCAGAACGAGACCGATGGCAAGAACAATAAAACCGACAAAAGAGGTGTAGATGGCACCTAAGGACGTTCCCGTCCCCCTCGAACCTGAATGCGTTTCGGCGTGGTGCGTGGTGACGGATTCGTCCGTGCGCATGATGGTCTCCCCGATTCCAAGACAGACCCTTCAACGCGTTCGGCCGCGAAAAGTTCCCGGCAAAACTGCACTTCCAGATGAGGCCTCAACCCGATCGGCAACCAAATCGCGTCTCAGCCGTTTTCTTTTCATCATTCAAACGAGAAGAGGAACCCCACTCATGACCGATTTTCCCGCCCAGCCCCGCGTCGGCACGCTCGGCGACCCTGTGGCCCCCGAGCAGCCTTCTGGGAAACTCAACATCTACCGGCTGGAACCCAACACCCGCCCGGACGATCCGCGATGGGACAACGCACCCAATCACGGCATACTCCGGGTGCGGGCCTTTTCGCCGGCCGATGCCCGCGTCGTGGCCGCCGAAGCCGAAGTCGACTTTCTCGACGTCGACGCCAAGCCTGGTGATGGCACGACAACCGATTTTGCCAGCGCCTTTCGCGACGACAAGCTCTATCATGTCAGCCTCGAGGAAGAAGACGGCGGCGTCGGCCCCCGCGGCCTGATACGCGACGCCTGAGAAAGCTCCGCGGCCTTCGAAGCTTGGAGCAAACCAAAAAAGCCCGCCATTCGGCGGGCTTTTTCGTTTTCGGCTGAGAACTGCAATCTCAGCCTAGTTTTTCCTCGCGGTCCCAGAAGCGCAGGTCACGGCACATTTCGACGAATGCCTGGCCATCGCTCTTCTTCGAAAGCGCCTTGCAGCCGCCATCAAGCTCGGCCCAGATTCCGGCTTTTTCGAGCAGTGGCTGGACCTCCTCGGTATAACCGATGAACTTGCAATGAGCGAAGGCGTCGGCGGCGAAATCACGGGCCGGCGGCATTTTCGCAAGCTCGGACGCTCCCTCTTTCGTTGCCAGGATGACGACGGCATCATAGAGCAGCGAAGGTCCGCCATCGATTTTCTCGTCGGCCTCGATCCAGGTTCCGTCGCTGGCTTCAACGCCGCCCACATGAGGTGCGATGAACTCGATCTGCGCGCCTTCTTCCTCGATGGCGCTCTTGAGCGCGGTCACCAGATCGATGTCGACGCCATCAGTCACCAGCGCGCCGAGCTTCCGGCCCTTGAAGCTGCCCGGTCCGTTGAGCACGATCGACAGTTTTTCCGAAACCTTCAGATCTGTGAGCGTCGGCCGCGCCGCGTCCGCCGGTTTTGGCATCGTCTTCAGCCGCAAACCGTCTGCAACCTGCTTGGCGAGATCTTCGTCGACATTGAGCAGATGCGAGACCATGCGTTCCCGGATTGCCGTGGTTTCCACTTTCGACAGCTCGAAGACGAAGGCGTCGGCGATGTGGCTCTGCTCGACCGCAGTCTGCGAGAGATAGAACTGCCGCGCCTGGCTGTAATGGTCGGCGAATGTTTCAGACCGGTACCGGCCCTTCGCGCCCTCGATCTCCTCGGGATAGGAGTGAAATCCTTTTTCCGGGTTCTCGCGCGGTCCGCCATCCTTGCCCCAGGAATTCGGCTCGTAATTGGCCCTCCCCTTCGGGTTGTGGAACGCCATGTGGCCGTCCTGCTGGAAGTGATGGAACGGGCAGCGCGGCGCGTTGATCGGCAAATGGTTGAAATTGGTCGACCCGAGGCGGCTCAACTGGGTGTCGAGGTAGGAGAAGGTACGCCCCTGCAGCAGCGGATCATTGGTAAAGTCGATGCCGGGCACCAGATTGCCGGTCTGGAAGGCGACCTGCTCAGTTTCCGCAAAGAAATTGTCGACGCAGCGATCGAGCACCATGCGGCCGACGATCCGGATCGGCACCTGTTCTTCGGGGATGATCTTGGTCGGGTCGAGCACGTCGAACTCGAACTCTTCGGCGAATTTCTCGTCGAACACCTGCAGGCCGAGTTCCCATTCCGGATAGTCGCCCATCTTGATCGCATCCCACATGTCGCGGCGATGGAAATCGGGATCGGCGCCGTTGAGCTTCAGCGCCTCGTTCCAGACCACCGACTGCAACCCCTGCTTCGGCTTCCATTGGAACTTGACGAAGCTCGACTTGCCCTCGGCATTGACCATACGGAAAGTATGGACGCCGAACCCTTCCATGAATCGCAGCGAACGCGGGATGGTGCGGTCGGACATGATCCACAAGGCCATGTTGATCGATTCCGGTGTCAGCGAAATGAAGTCCCAGAAATTGTCGTGCGCGGTCTGGGCCTGCGGGAAACCGCGATCAGGCTCCTGCTTGGCCGAATGGATCAGGTCGGGAAACTTGATCGCATCCTGGATGAAGAAGACCGGGATGTTGTTGCCGACCAGATCCCAGTTGCCTTCCTTGGTGTAGAACTTGACCGCAAACCCGCGCACGTCGCGCGCCAGGTCCGGCGATCCCTTGTTGCCCGCAACCGTCGAGAAGCGCGCAAACAGCTCGGTCTTCTCGCCCTTGCGCTGGAAGATGTCGGCGCGGGTGATATCGGAAAGCGATTCATAGGTTTCGAAATAGCCGTGAGCGCCAAATCCTCGGGCGTGGACCACGCGCTCGGGAATGCGTTCGTGATCGAAATGAAAGATCTTTTCGCGGAAATGCTGGTCTTCGATCAGGGTGGGTCCGCGCTGCCCCGCCTTGAGAGAGTTCTGGTCATCGGCGACCGGGGTTCCCTGCTGTGTCGTCAGTGTCGGAATGTCGCCGCCTGCGGTCTGATGCAGTTCGCCACCGGTCCCGCGCAAGACTTTCTGGTCCCCAATCGTCGCCGTTTCAAATTCACCGGATGTATTTTTCGCCATGTCGCTCTCCAAATCCTGCTGAAAGACGGAACTGGCTTTCGCGCCGCGCAACACGGGCATGCCAGCATCCAGCAAGGGGAACGTCGTTGGGAAAGCTTGGTTCCGGAAGAACAGAGGATCTTCCGCCGACCCGCGGCAAAACACGCTGGGGGACCGGACGGCGGCATGGGCTTTTAATCTGAAGAAGCTGATTCAGACCACAAGGGGGTGGATGGCCGCGATCAGGCTGTTACTCGGCCTCGCCCCGCTTCTCGAGAACGCCGAAATCGCTTGATTTTTCATGAGATTCGGCAATGGTCACGCCTTCCCCCTGAAGCCCGCGTCGCAGCAATTCGCGAACCGCGGAAGCGCGGCTGGGCATGCGTTGCTGGAACCGCCAGTCGTCGATAGCGCTGAGCTCTTCCGGCGATAGCATGATCTGCAGGCGCTCATTTCTTTCACGGTACATTCTGCACACCCAAAAAACTGCTCCCTTCTATATGTTAGTAACTGGCGCACAGTTTGCAAGAGGCAGACAGTCAGACAGGGTCACCGTGTATGCAGCCGGTGCAACCGTGGCCTTTATTCTGCCTGCGATTCACACCATTATCTGGCATGCCCGCAGCTTGTGTGCGTCGGCGCCTTGAGTGCCGGATCACGGCAGCGCGCCTTAAGGAGTGCACATGAATGAGAGCCCAAGAATTCTGATAGTCACCGACGAGCCGATGCTCCTTGTTGACATGCTCTATGAGTTTGAGGCCCGGGGTCTGACTGTGGTGCCCGGCACCAGGGGCGATTACGGCCTGTGCACGGCGCATCGCAACCTTGATGCCGCGGTGTTCGATTTCCGTCATCCGGATCAGCAGGACTTGAAATTTGCATCCAGCCTGCGCCTTGCCGGAATTCCGATTGTCATGATCGGCGGTGGATCCTCAACGATCCCCGTGGAGATTGGCGGTGCTGCGACCTGCATCTCCAAACCGGTCGATTATGATGAGCTGACAGCCACGATCCGCGATCTGTCCGGGCACTTTGCGATTGGCAATGGCCAGGAACGGGGCGGCGCAATGCCATTGGCGCAGAACATTCCGGCCGACAAGTCCTGAACCGCCGGCCACCGGAAAGCCACCGCTTCCAGAACGACGCTCTAAAGCCCCTTGGGATGAGCCATGAACTCCTCGATGATGTCGAGGGGTGGCTTGACGTAATCGGAAGTGCGGCTGATGCCGAGCCCGATCAGTTCACGCAGTCGCACCGCCATCTCGGCCATCTTGACGACAATGGGAATACCGTTGATCACCGGCGCGCCATCGACACGATGATCCTGAAGCTGAGAAAACAACAACATCGGAATGCCGCCGCCGGGGATCAGGACATCGACGCCCTGCTCCACCAGCGGCCTCGCCTGGGTTTCAAACAGCGCCCGGACCTCTTCCAACCGCTCATCCGAGCCGAAGGCGGAAAGGATCTGGCCGGGTTCGAAATCCATCGCGTGGACGCCGGTGACGCGCTCCTTCAATCCGTATTTGCCGATCTGATGATGAAACCAGGGAATGAACCGGCGGTTGATGGTGACAATGCCCGAGCGCTGACCGAGCTGGCAGGAATGCAGCATCGACGCCTCGCCCATGCCGAGCACCGGAATGTCGACAACGGAGCGCGCCTCATAAAGGCCTGCATCCTGGAAGTGCCCGATGATGAAGGCGTCATAGCCCTCGCGTTCGGCCTTCACCGCATTGCAGATCACCTCGCGGGCGCAGCGAAACTCGACAATCGCGTGGGCATAATTGTCGTGCGGCGTGATCCCCTTGATGTCGACCTGTGTGCCGGGATCGACAATCTTGTCGAGATGCTTGCGCAATTCGTCCCAGTATTCGGCGCCGTGCTCGTAATCGACATAGCTCTGGTACCAGATCTTCATGGTTCTAACTCCTCATCAGGCCAGGCAGCCAAAGCGCCAGCTCCGGGAAGACCGCAAGGATGAGCACCAGCAGCAGCGTGCAGGCGATAAAGGGAGCGGCAGCCCAGGCCACCTGGCCGATTGTCGTGCCGGGCGGACTGACGCCGACCATGACGAACAGCAACAGCCCGAAAGGCGGCGTGGCAAGGCTCAGCTCCAGCGCCAGCAACATGATGACACCGAACCAGATCGGATCGAAGCCATAGCTCGACGCGAGCGGCATGAAGATCGGCAGCGTCAGCATCATGATCGAGAGCTGGTCCATGAACATGCCGAGGATGAGCAGCACCAGAAACATCAGCGCCAGAATGGCATAGAAACCGAAATCGAAGCTCATCGCGTAGGAGATCAGTCCGCTCGAAGCGCCGGAAAAAGCCAGTATCTGGGAGAAGGTGGTCGAGCCGACAATGATCATCAGCATCATCGCCGACACCATCAGCGTGCCCTTCATCGCCGCGATAACCGCTGTCCAGGTCAGCTTCCGGTAGATTGCCGCCAGAATGGCCACAGCCAGAGTGCCGAAGGCTGCCGATTCCGTCGGTGTCGCCCAGCCGAGAAGGATGAGACCCACCACGGCGAAGATGACCAGGCCCATTGGCAGAATATCTCTCGCAATGGCGGAGATGATCTCGCCGAAGGTCGCGCGGTCAGCGGCATAACCGGGTGCCGCATCAGGATCGAGTGCGATCTGCAGCCGGATGGTGGCGACAAACATCAGCGCCAGCACCAGGCCGGGAACAAGACCGGCGATCAGCAGGGCGCCGACATCGATCCGCGCCAGTGACCCCAGAAGCACCGCCAGCGAGGAAGGCGGGATGATCATCGCCAGACCACCGGTCGCAAGAATGGGCCCCATGATCATCTTCGGCTTGTAGCCGCGTTTGATCATGTCGGGCATCAGCGTGGTGCCGAGCATTGCCGTATTGGCCATCGACGAGCCCGACAGGGTGGCAAAGATGGTGCCGCCGCCGACCGTCAGGTACGACAGCCGCCCCCTGATGCCCCCGAAACACTTGTCGAGCGCATCGAACACCCGCACCGCGAGGCCGGTGTGAAACAGCAGCTCCCCCATGATCAGGAACAGTGGCACCGGCACCAGCGCGAAGCTGGTGACAGAGGTCGTGGCGTTGGCGACTAACTGGTCGATGCCGATCATGCCGCCCATGAACAGATAGACGCCGACGACATTGATGGTGAGAAAGGCAATTGCCACCGGCGTTCCGAAGAACATCAGGAACAGCAGACCGCCAACCATCAGGCCGGCTGCTTCATACCACGGCATCATGGGCGTCTCGTTTCAAGGTGATGGGGCCGGGTCAATGGCTTGCCTCGTTGCCGGTGTAGATCTCGCCGCGCAGCAGCATGCGCAGGAATTCAAGCGTCATCAGCCCGAAACCACCGGCAAGCATGGCGTAGAGAACCCAGGATGGAATGTTGATCGAGCGCATGTCGACGGATCGGGCCGCCAGCATTTCCAGCCCGACCGCGCCCGAGCGCCAGGCCAGAAGTCCCAGTATGATGATGCATAGGATCAGCACCGCGCGTCCGGCAAGGAGCCGCAGGGTGTTGGGCAGGCGCTGGATGAAGGATGTGATCGCCACGTGCCCGTTCTTGCGCACCAGCCAGGGGGCGGCCGCCATGGTGGAATAGAGCATGACATACTCGACCAGCGCACTGGTCGACTGCGATGGGCGAAAGCCTGTGTTGCGCAGGACCACGTCAATGATGATGGCGATGGTGATGGCAACAAGACTGATGCCGCCGGTGACCGCCAGACCGGTAATTATCCTGTCGTAAACACGCACAAGCATGAAAGCTCCCATGGCAAAATTGGCAGCGGGCGCCGCTGTGACGCCCGCCATCAAACTTGTTTAGCGGTTGTAGTAGGCCTTGCGAAGCGCATCGTAATGCGGCGACCCGGCGTCCTTCATCCGCTTCCAGGCACTTTCAAAGGCGCCATCAAGAAACTTCTCCGCAGCATCGCCTTCCAGCGAGATCACGGTCATGCCCTCGTCCCGGACAGCCTTGTCGGTTTCCGAGATCACAGCCTGGAAGTTATCATAGGAGGTCTGCTCGAATTCCGCCGATGCTTCGTTGATGATGGTCTTGGCCTCATCGCTCAGCGCATCCCACTTTGCAGGATTGATCACCACCGCTAGGTCGGTCTGGAAGAAACCGGGATCGATCCTGTAGCGCAGGAACTTGTCCCAGGAGAGATCCTTGATCGCCACGATCGGCCAGCCTGACCCATCGAAGGTGTGGCGTTCAAGACCGGTGTAGACGTCAGGCACCGGAACCGAGACCGGAATGGCGCCAAGCGATTCAAAGAAGGAGTTGTAGATCGGCTGCGACCGGATGCGCAGACCATCGAGATCGACGCCGCCATCCGCGGTGCGCTTGGGCTCGTCGATGGTGTAGATATGGAACTGGATTCCGGTGTCGAGATGAGCCAGCAGATTGACGCCGAGCTTTTCCGAGAACGCAGTCTGCATGACCTCGAAGCCGCCATTGGCGCGTGCATCGACGGCGGAGACGGTAGAGCCGACCCAGGCGTCGGCTTCCGGCATGGTGCCGAGATAATAGGACGCCGGGCCATACTGCATGTCGACGACACCGCGTCGAACTGCATCGACCTGCTGGTTGGGCGGGAAGATCTCCGGACCGCCGATATAGTCGATCCTGATGACGCCCTTGCCCTTCTCGTTGACGAGATCAACAAAGCCCTGAAAGCTCTGCGAGAACGCCAGCGGCTTTGGGAAGGCGGAAACCGCCCGCAGTGTTTCCTCTGCATTGGCCGCACCGGCCATGAAAACAAGCGCCAGTGCGGTACCGGAAACGGCCATTCCGGCGAAGCGCCGGCCAAGATGATGTGTGTGTTTCATTGTTTCGTTCTCCTCTGGTTACACGGATTTTGACCATCCGTTTAAGATGCCGTCATTGTTCGTCGAGTACCGGACCCCTTGTCATTCCGGCGGTTTCGAGCGCTCTGAGAAAATCCGCCATGCGGCGCTGGCGGTATGCCTCGACATCCATTTTCGAATAGTCGAAGAATCCTGATCCGGTTTTCAGGCCGATACGGCCCTGGTCCATGTTTTGCGAGATGACATCAGGCGCCTTGAAGCGGTCATCATCAAAGGCGTCGCGCAGATAATTGCTGGCGTAGTAGAGAATGTCGCCGCCGCCCCAGTCAATGAACTCGAGCAGACCCAGGACGCCGAAGCGAAGCCCGAAGCCGTAGGTTACCGCCTTGTCGACATCCTCGGCACTGGCAACCCCTTCTTCAACCAGACGCGCCGCCTCGTTCATGGCCAGGGCCTGGATCCGCGGGACGATGTAGCCGGGCGATGCCTTGCAGACGATAGGAACCTTGCCCATCGCTTCCAGCACCTCGCGCAGCCGCGCAAGCGTTTGCGCATCGGTGGCATCGGTGGGGCTGAGTTCAATCAGCGGCATCAGGAAAGCCGGGTTGAGCCAGTGGGCATTAAGAAAATTTTCCGGACGCTGCGTGAATCCGGCAAGTTCGGTCGACAGGATGGTGGATGTCGTTGAGGCGAGGATCGCGCCGGGATCGGCGTGGGTGTCAAACAGCGCGAAAGCCTCGCGCTTGGCATCCAGCACTTCTGGCACCGCTTCGAACACGATTTCGCAGCCATCAAGGCCCCGAGCGGCATCCGCCAGGCTGCAGACCGTGATCCTTTGCATGATCGCCGGAATGGCAGCGGCGTCGAACGCTCCGAGCGCGGCCACCGAAGCAAGACCGCTCTCGATTTCCGCGAGAGCCTCGCCGCTTAATTGTGCGAAATCCTCTTCGCTGCGGCTCTTTGCGTCGACAAGCACGGCCCGGTGACCGGCATAGGCGACACTGTGGGCGATGCCACGCCCCATCCGTCCTGCACCAATGCAGGCGATCGCGGGCCGGGTGCTCATTACAATCCCTCGCGCAGCATGGTCTGCATCGTGGCCAGGTCCAGATCCGACAGGCCAACTGTCGTCATGGTCCGGCCATCCTTGCGGAAATCACATTCCGAAACCGCTTCGGCGACCGCCAGAAGCCCTTGCGCCACCGGACAGGGAACACCGGCCCACTCCCCGACAGACACGAGAAAGGCAAGACCTTGCCCGATGTCTTCCTGCATGTAGCGGTGTGTTTTCAGCTCAAGATGTTCATGCCAGTCCCCGGATCCGACGAGCTTGTCGTGCGCGAGATTGCCATACATCCAGTTGCTGGTCTCATAGTGATCTGCCAGTGGAAAATGCGGCGCGCCATAGCCAAGCGCCTCGCGGATCGCGATGCGCTCATTGTCGAGTGCAGTGTGGACCCGGCGGATCGCAGGCTGGGTGCCTTCGTTGTGAATGTCCCAGCGCTCGAAATGCTCGATCGGACCGGCATTCATCAGGATCAGCGGCGGATGGATGATCGGACCGGCATTCATGAGCGCCCCCGACAACGCATCCTCGATCGGCTCGATCGCATCCGGAAAGGCCTGCGATATGATGGCGATGGCTTCGTCCGTTTTGCGCGCAGGCAGCACACCGGTCGGCAGCCGCGAGGCGCGGGTCGAGATCCGCACTTCGGTCTGGCTCTGCTTGCGGGTGAGCCAGGGCAGCGTACCGGTTTCGGCAATCGCGAAATCAGCGGTGCAGCCGGCATCCCGCATCCGCTTCATCATGATGTAGGAGCCAAACGTGCCCGGCGGCAGGTAGATCACCTGTCCGTCAGCCATATGCGGCGCCAGCCTGTCGGCAATGTCGGCTTGGGCATTGGCCGGTGTCGGCGCGACGATCAACTCGGCGCCGGACATCGCGGCCGCCAGATCATCCGTCGGCACCAGCTTGACCGGCCGGCTGCCCTTGTAATCGGTGACGGTGATGCCACCAGCCTTGGTTACCTCGGCAAAATCGCTCGCGTTGCGCCGCCACCAGCGGACATCATGACCAGCCTCTGCAAAATCCGCCGCTGCCGCGTAGGATCCGTTACCACCGCCGATTACAACAATCTTCATTCTACTCATCCTGGAAATTGGGTTGATAACTTGTCGGGCAAACCGGCTGCCGCCTGGAATTCTATCGCCGCGTCACGGTACACCAGACGCCCTCCCGACAGGGGCCATCGCCGGAAAACACCAGTCAGGCACCGTACGGCAGACCGCCCAAGCCCGGTCGTGAGGGCTGGAGAACTATCGATACGGGTGCTGTTGCGAACCAGTCGCGGAAGGCGCTCGGGGCTGGCCGCACAGACGTTTTCGGCTTTGGTCTTCACACCTTCGACGGAGCCGCGCTGCACAGGTACAGCGCCGGGCTGACGCACGGTTTTGCCGAGCCTGGCCACGGAAGGTTTCGGAAGCCGGGGAATTTTCACGCTCATGGCTGCACCCCGGCGCGGTCTCGTGCAGTCGGGTCTGGACCGAACCTCGGCAGAACGCTCGCAGTCCGAACTTCAGCACCACGGCGGGCGGCTCTGCACGGCCAGTTGCATGCATACGCAAATATATTGGCTGTCGCATTCATCCGTCACGTCCACCCCGATAGCCGCGTCACAAACGAAAGCTCACACAGCTTTGAATTCACTTCAAGCTTAAAATATGAAAACGCACTCTTTTAAAACCGTGGCTTACCGGTCAGCACATGAAATTTCATATTCTTTCAAGCACATGGCCACCGCACGCCTGGCCTCGTTTTTTCGGACCTGTTGAATGCCCAACCCGACAGCGACGGGCGGATCAACCAAGCCGCGGACACAGACCCCGAGGCCACAACTTCGACAGTCGCGGAGAAGCAGCTTACCGCGTCAAACCGCGCGGCCACCTGTTCCAATGTCAATGCATTTTGCCATGCCATCCTGGCGCGAAGGCACAACCGGATTGGCGCAATTATCCCGCTGCAGCAAACCAACCGACGCCTGCTTGATGATTGACATGAATATTGATTCATGTTTCATGTTTTTACCGTCATTCGCTCAGGGGAGGAGACCCGAAATGAAGATGAAAACGATACTGGCAACCAGTGCAGCAGCTTTGATGCTGGCATCACCGGTGCTTGCCGATGAAATCCGCGTCGCCCATGTCTATGGCAAGACCGGAGCGCTTGAGGCCTATGCAGCGCAGTCGCACAACGGCCTGATGCTCGGCCTCGAATACGCCACCGGAGGCACCATGGAGATCAATGGCGACAAGATTGTCGTCATCGAGAAGGACACCCAGATCAAGCCCGACATCGGCAAGGCCGTGCTGGCGGAAGCCTATGGCGATGACGAGGCCGACATCGCGGTCGGGCCGGTCAGCTCGGGCGTTGCGCTGGCCATGCTGCCGGTTGCCCAGGAATACGAAAAGATCCTGATCGTCGAGCCTGCGGTGGCCGACTCGATCACCGGCGAAAACTGGAACCGCTACATCTTCCGCACCGGTCGCAACTCGTCGCAGGACGCGATTTCCAACGCTGTGGCCCTGGGTGGCGAAGGCGTGACGATCGCAACGCTGGCACAGGACTACGCATTCGGACGCGACGGCGTGGCAGCCTTCCGCGAGGCGCTGGCAAGCTCCGGCGCCACGATCGCACATGAGGAATATGTGCCCACCGACACCACCGACTTCACCGCGGCGGCCGAACGCATCTTCAACGCCATGGAAGGCGTCGACGGCAAGAAGAAACTGTTCATCATCTGGGCCGGCGGCGGCAACCCGATGGGCAAGATCAACGCCATGGATCCCTCGCGCTTCGGCATCGAGATCGCCACCGGCGGCAACATCCTGGCAGCCCTGAAGGCCTACAAGGAACTGCCGGGCATGGAAGGCGCGACCTATTACTACTACGAGATCCCGAAAAATCCGGTCAATGACTGGCTGGTCAAGGAGCATATGGACCGCTTCGGCTCGCCTCCGGATTTCTTCACAGCCGGCGGCATGGCGGCAGGCATTGCCGTGGTCGAGGCCATCAAGAAGGCCGGGTCCACCGACACCGAAGCGCTGATCACCGCCATGGAAGGCATGGAATGGGAGACGCCCAAGGGCACCATGCGCTTCCGCAAGGAAGACCACCAGGCGCTGCAGTCGATGTATCACTTCCGCACCGAGGTCCAGGACGGCAAGGACTATGGCGTCCCGGTCCTGGTCCGCGAGATCGGCATTGACGACATGAACATCCCTGTCCGCAACTAGCTCTTCAAGCCGCGGACGCCCGCTTGTGGCGTCCGCGGCATTCTCTCTTCCTTCCATGGGTACGCCATGACACAGATGCTTCTGGAAACGGATGGCCTGACCGTCCGCTTTGGCGGTCACGTGGCCGTGGACGCGGTCACCTGCGGCTTTCGCGCCGGTGAGCTGACCGCCATCGTCGGCCCCAATGGCGCAGGCAAGACCACCTATTTCAACCTGATTTCCGGCCAGGTAACGGCGTCTGCGGGCACCGTGCGGCTGATGGGTGAGGATGTGACCCGCGACCCCGTGGCCACACGCTGCCACAAGGGGCTGGGCCGGGCCTTCCAGCTCACCAATCTGTTTCCCGATCTCACCGTGCTTGAAAATGTCCGGCTGGTCATCCAGGCCCGGCGCAAGATGGGCTTCAACCTGTTCTCCATGGCAGGCTCACACACCGAACTCACGGTCGCGGCAATGGCGGTGCTTGAGCGGGTTCGTCTCCACGACCTGGCCGAACAGAAGGTCGGCGGTCTCAGCCACGGCAACCAGCGCAAGCTCGAGGTTGCCATCCTGATCGCGCTCGAACCCGCTGTTTACATGTTTGATGAACCGACCGCCGGCATGAGCGTCGACGAAGCCCCGGTGGTCCTCGACCTGATTGCCGAACTCAAGGCCGACACCGATCGGACGATCCTGCTGGTTGAACACAAGATGGATGTCATCCGGTCGCTCGCCGATCGCATCATTGTGCTGCACAACGGCGCACTTGCCGCTGACGGCGACCCGGCCACGGTGATGGCCTCGGATGTGGTCCAGGAAGCCTATATGGGACGGGATCTTGCCGATGTCTGATCCGATCCTCGAACTGTCCGCTGTCCACACCGACATCGCCCAGTATCACATCCTGCAAGGCGTCGACCTGACCGTGCCACGCGGCGGCGTTACCATGCTTCTGGGCCGCAACGGCGTCGGCAAGACCACGACCCTGCGCACCATCATTGGCCACTGGCAGGCAAAATCCGGCAGCCTGCACTTCAATGGCGCCGACATCACCACCATGCCCACCCCTGCCCGCGCCCGTGCCGGCATTGGCTTCGTGCCCGAGGACATGGGCATCTTCTCCGATCTGACAGTGGAGGAAAACATGATCCTCGCGGCCGCATCCGGTCCGCTTGACCCGGCCCGCATGCAGTGGATCTTCGAGGCATTCCCGCCGCTCAAGACATTCTGGCGCTCCGAGGCCGGCAACCTGTCCGGCGGACAGAAGCAGATGCTGTCCATCGCCCGCGCCATGGCCGAGGAACGGCAATTATACCTGATCGACGAACCGACCAAGGGACTGGCGCCGGCAATCATCTCGACCATGGCCGGCGCACTTCGCGACCTGAAGGCAAAGGGCGCCTCGATCCTGCTGGTCGAACAGAATTTCGCCGTCGCGAGGGCGCTCGGCGACACCGCAGCCGTGATGGACGACGGCCGCATCGTATGGGCCGGCGAGATGGCCGAGCTGGCTGGCGACGCAACCCTTCAGGAACGGCTGATGGGCCTGAGCATGGAGGCGCACTGATGACCACCGCCGCACCCGACCACGCCCCGAAATATGCGCAACTGTCGCTGGCCGACAGGCTCGGCAAGGCCATGCCCTTGCTGCTTGTGCCGCTGCTGGTGATTTTCGGCTTCCTGTCGATCGGCTCGACTTCGAGCTGGTTGACGCTGACGGTCTCCGGGCTTGCGATGGGAATGATGATCTTCATCATGGCCTCCGGTCTGACCCTGGTGTTCGGGCTGATGGACGTGATCAATTTCGGCCATGGCGCCTTCATCTCCGTGGGCGCCTATGTCGGCATTTCCGCCCTGCTGGCGCTCGAGAGCTGGACCGGCGTGCCATCGCTGCTGCTCAACGTTTCTGCCGTCCTGGCGGCAGTGATCGCTGCCATGTGCGTTACCGGCGCGCTCGGCTGGGGCTTCGAGCGGGTAATCGTGCGACCGGTCTACGGCGCCCACCTCAAGCAGATCCTGGTCACCGTTGGCGGCCTCATCGTTATCGAGCAGCTGATCCATGTGGTCTGGGGCCCTGACGAGATCTTCCTCACCCGGCCGGAAATGCTGAAGGGTGCCGTCACCTTTGCAGGCGCTGCGATCGAGAAATACCGCTTGCTCGCCGTGGTGTTCGGCCTGGTGCTGTTCGTGGCGATGCGGCTGGTGCTCAAGCGCACCAAGATCGGCCTGATTGTCCGCGCCGGGGTGCAGAACGGGGAGATGGTCGAGGCGCTGGGCTACCGGCTGCGGCTGGTCTTCATCGGCGTGTTTGTTGCCGGCTCCGCGCTGGCCGGGCTGGGCGGCGTCATGTGGGGTCTCTACCAGGAGGTCATTACCGCCGGCATGGGCGAGGAGATGATGATCCTGGTCTTCATCGTCGTCATCATCGGCGGCCTCGGATCGGTCGAGGGGGCCTTCATTGGCGCACTGCTGGTCGGGTTGTTGCAAAACTACGTGGCGTTCCTCGAACCCAAGCTGGCGCTGATTTCCAACATCGCTCTGATGACGGCGGTGCTGATGTGGCGACCGCAGGGCATGATGCCCGTTGTGAAGGCGAAATAAGATGCTCACAAATCTCCTCTCCGGCGATCACCCCCGCTCCCTGATCCTGACACTCCTGCTGCTTGCCATTCTCGCCGCACTGGCGCTGGCACCGTTCCTGTTCCCCGGCGTCCGCTCGCTCGAAACCGCGGCGCGGATCTGCATCTTCATCGTGCTGGTGGCGAGCTACGATCTTCTGCTCGGCTATTCCGGCATTGTCAGCTTCGCCCACACCATGTTTTTCGGCCTTGGCGCCTATGGTGTTGCGCTGGCTTCAACCCATATGGGCCGCGGCTTCGACGCGCTGATCGTCGGCACTCTTGCCGGCGCCGTCGCCGCAGCGATACTGGCGCTGCTGATCGGATTGTTCTCATTGAGAGTCCGGGCGATCTTCTTCGCCATGATCACGCTCGCGGTCGCCTCCGCAGTGGCGGTGCTTGTGAGCCAGCTGTCCGGCCTGACCGGCGGCGAGGATGGGCTCAACTATTCGATCCCGCGCGAACTCACGCCCGCCTTCAAGCTGGGCAAGCTGTTCGGCATTTCCGTCACCGGCAAGATCCTGAACTACTACCTGGTGTTTTTCGCCTCGCTGGCCCTGTTCCTGCTGCTGCTCAGGATCGTCAATTCGCCGTTCGGGCGGGTGCTCAAGGCGATCCGCGAAAACGATTTCCGGGCAGAGGCGATCGGCTACCGGGTGGTGCTCTACCGGACGCTTGCGACCTGCCTGTCGGCGGCCGTTGCAGCTCTCGCCGGCAGCCTGTTTGCCATCTGGCTGCGCTATGTCGGCCCGGCCACCACGCTGTCCTTTGAGATCATGCTCGATATTCTCTTGATGGTGGTGATCGGCGGCATGGGCACCATGTATGGCGCCGTGATCGGCACCACGATCTTCGTGCTGGCGCAGAATTACCTGCAGAACCTGATGGGCGTCGCGGCAAGCGCAACCGAAGGCCTGCCGCTGATCCCGCAACTGCTTGACCCGGATCGCTGGCTGCTGTGGCTCGGCGTACTGTTCATCCTCAGTGTCTATTTCTTTCCCACCGGGATCGTCGGACGGCTAAGGGCGGAAGATTGACTTCTGTGCAGATCACGCCCCGGCAGCGGCCCGTGGTTCTGTTGCACGGCTGGACCATGCGTGGATCGATCTTCGATGATCTCGTCGCCAGATTGCCGGCAGAGTTTGACTGTCATGCACCGGACCTGCCCGGACACGGCGAGCGCGCACTGGTCGAGCCGTCGCTCGAGGCCGCGGCGCAAACGCTGGCCGATGTGCTGGAGGCACAAGACCTTCGCGATGTTGTGCTCGTCGGCTGGTCGATGGGTGCAGCGGTCGCCTGGCAATTCATCGAGCAGTTCGGCGCTGACCGGATCGCGGGCCTGATGACCGTCGACATGAGCCCCAAGCTTGGCTGCAACGCGGACTGGCCGCACGGGCTGATCGATCAGGGCGAAGACGATCTCAACGTGACCACCGCGCGCATGATCGCGGACTGGCCCGGCATGACCGAAGCGATCGCAACCACCATGTTTGCCCGGCGCGACGGTGCTCCCGGGTATAGCAGGCAGGAGGCGCTTGATCAGATCCTGACCAACGATCCGGCAAGAATGATCGCCATGTGGGAAGCTCTGGTTGAAATGGACAGGAGAGAGTTGATCGGGCAATTGCCCTGCCCGCTGCTTGCAAGTTGCGGTGGGCGCAGCCGGGTCTATCCGAAGTCGGCTGCCGAGTGGCTCGCCCGCACTGCCCCGCGCGGCCGCATGCATGTGTTCGAAGATTCAGGCCATTCTCCGCATCTGGAAGAACCCGAAGCCTTCGCAAGAACGCTCGTCGATTTTGCCCACAGTCTCTAGCTCTCGGCGAAAGCCGGTTAGAGCACCACGTCCCTGGCCTTGACCAGCGAGCGGCCTTCGCAGACCAGCACGCCTTTGGCGTCGGTGCAGGTCGCCCAGAGGTCGACAAGATGCTTGTCCGGGCGCAGCCTTGTGATCTCGACCTTTGCGGTCAGCTCGGATCCCGTTGAAGCTGGCGCCAAAAACCTGAGCTCCTGCTTGAGATAATTCGTGCCCGGACCCGGAAGCTCGACTCCGAGCAGGTAGGAAAACAGCGCCGCGATCAGCGGTTCCGGAATGGTTTCGGGAACAGCCGTTCCGCTCAATTCGGCGAAGCCTTCCAGATCCGCGCGGCTATAGCTGCGGCTGACGCTTGCTGACTGCCCGACCTGCATCACGCCACCTCCGCTTCGCCAACAAGAAGCTCCGCGCCATCGGCAGACCTGACCGCGCGCACCAACAGTGTTCCCGGACATTCACCGCTGATCATCAGATCGACCGGTTCACCGGTGTAGCAGGGATTGGGAAACATCATCGTCTGGCCCTTTTGCGAGACTTCCGGATGCGCGGCGATCAGCAATCCCCAAAGCTTGGCGTAGATCAGCATGCCGTGGCTGACCGTGCGCCCGAAGGCCGTCCGGGCCGAGAATTCCGGATCGACATGGATCGGATTGTCATCGCCGGAAATCTGCGCGAACAGGTCGAACTCGTTCTGGGTCGGCGTCCATTCAGAAGACAGTTCAATTTTCATGGCAGCAAAGACCTCAATTCCGGTTTGCGGACTTTTCCGGCTGCCGTGCGCGGGAAGTCCTCCACCAGCGTGACTTTCACCGGCACCTTGTAGGCGGCCATCCGCTCCCGGCACCAGCTCCTGAGCTTGGCCGGGTCAAGGCTGGCGCCGGGGCGGGCAATGATGAAGGCCGCCCCCACCTCGCCCCATTTGGCGTCGGGCATGCTGATCACCGCAGCTTCCAGCACATCCTCATGCTCGTTGAGCACGCGCTCGACTTCGGCCGGATAAACATTCTCGCCACCGGAAATGTACATGTCCTTGATCCGGTCGACGATGAAGATGTAGCCATCCTCGTCGCGCCGCCCGATATCGCCGGTCCGGAGCCAGCCGTCTTCGGTGAAGGCGTCGCGCGTCGCCCTTTCGTTCAGATAATATCCCGGCGTGATGTTGGGTCCCCTGAGCTGGATCTCGCCGGCGCCCGGTTCGCCGGCCGCAACGCCGTCAAGCCGCATCTCGGTCAGCATCTGCGCCCGCCCGACCGAGCCGATCTTCCTCTCGGCGTTTTCCGGATCCATCAGGAACACTGTCGGCCCGGTTTCGGTCATGCCCATGCCATTAAGCACCTTGGCCCCGAGCCCCGCAAACAGCCGGATCAACGGCTCAGGCAACGGCGCGCCGCCACAGCCACAGCGGATCGCACCCCAGTTTATCTCGCCGACGTCGGGCAACAGGCTGAAGGCCTGGTAGATCGCCGGAACGCCGAAGAACTGCGTGACCTTGCCCTGCTTGAGCAGATCAAAGATCTGAGCCGGCTCGAACTTCGGCAAAACCGTCGAAGAACCGCCCAAGAGAAACAGCGGCAGCGTGTAGAGATTGATCCCGGCGGTGTGAAACAAGGGCAGGAAATTGACCGAGCGGTCATCGGCGGTCATCCGCGTCGCCTGGGAAATGTTGACCGCATTGGCCCAGGCCATCTGCGCCGTCTGGATTACGGCCTTCGGCTGGCCGGTGGTGCCGGATGTGAACAGCAGATACCACGGCTGGCCCGGCGCTACCTCTACTGCGGGAACCCCACCACCGGTCTCGATCCACCCGGCGATATCGGTTTCAATGGCAAATTTCGGGATCCGGAAGGCCTGCGCCACATTCCCGGCAAGCCCGGCCTGCGCCACGTCATGGATGATCGCCTTGGCACCCACCGGCTCGAGCGTCTCGACCAGTTCCGGCGCCGGCTGTCGCCAGTTGAGCGGACACAGGATGATGCCGGTCTTCTGGCAGGCAAACAGCGTGATGAAAAACTCGACCCGGTTGAGACACAGGATCGCCAGCCGGTCGCCCTGCTGCAACCCGGCTTGCCCCAACCCGGCGGCGACCGCATTGGCCGCGGCGTTGATGTCCGAGAACAGCCACTCCCGGCCGCTGCCAGCGTCAATAAAGGCCGTGGCGTCAGGCGAGATTTCGGCCCGCTTTGCGGCCATGTCGGCAATTGCATCAAACATCGGCTCTGCCCCCGATGCGCTCCAGAAAGCGGGACATGCCCCGTGTGGCGTCAGGCTGAGCGATCCGGTCCAGAAAGGCCTCGGACTCGGCCTTGAGCCGCGCATCGATCCGTTCGCGGCGAGCGGCATCCCAGAGCAGCGCCTTGGTCGTAAGCCGCGTGCCTATTTCACCACTTGCCGCAAGCTCAGCCGCCGTCTCCTCCGGATGATCGGAAACCCGCGTGGCCAACCCCAGATCGCAGAGCTCCCGCGCGGATAACCTCCGATCAGATTGCAACCACTCCAGCGCGCGTCCGGCGCCGATACGTTCGGGCAGCAGCGCGGTCCAGCCCCCGTCGGGGGCAAAGCCGACCTGCTGATAATAGGGCTGCACAAAGGCGTCCGGGGCCAGCACTGCAAGATCGGCGGCGAACAGCAATCCGGCAGATCCACCGGTGATCGCGCCGCGCGCGGCGACCACCACAAGGCGCGGCATGGTGATCAGCCGGGCGACGATGGTCTGCAGACGCGGCACCACCTCGCCGGCATAGGCAACCGCTTCCCCGGCCAGCGATGCCTTGTGAAAGCCGCGCACGTCTCCGCCGCTCGAGAAGTTCCGGCCACCGCACAGCAGGATGACTTTTGCGTCCGTCGCCTCGGCCTCGTCGAGGGCAGCAGCCAGATCCCGCAGCAAATCCGGCTCGAGAGAATTGGCCCGGCCGCCGGCCAGTGTCAGCCGCGCGCACAAGGTGCCGTCAGCGAGGTCAAGCGTTTCCGAAGTGATCCGGGCAGTCATGGCGCCAGGCCATCCCGGATCATTGCGAAGGCTTCATCGACGACGTGGTCGATATCGGATGTGTCGTCCCATAACACGTACCGCTCGCCCAGCGTCTTGGCGATGCCCATCAGCGCCCAGGCGCGGACCTCCGCATCACCGGGTCGCAGCTCGCCCGCTGCAGCAGCCTCGGAAAGCTGCACGGCATAGGCCTTGGCGAAACTGGTGAAATAGGCCTTGTAGGCTTCGGCATCGATGAAGCGGGCTTCCTCGACAATCCGGTACAGCGACGGACGTTCGGCGACAAAGCGCAGGAAGGCCTTGAGTCCGGCCCGCTCGGCATCCAGCCGGTTCGGCGCGTCGGTCACGGCTTCGGTGACGACGGCGCGCGTCAGCTGGCCCATTTCCAGAACCAGTTCCCGAAACACGTCTTCCTTGCTGGAAAAGTAGATGTAGAACGTTCCAAGCGCGGTCTTGGCATGCCGGGTGATATCGGCAATCGATGCCGCGGAAAATCCCTGCGCGCCGATCATGGCTTCCGCCGCACGCAGGATCTGCTCGCGCCGGGCGATGCCTCTCTTGGTTCTCGGGTAAGCATTGGTCGACATGAAACATGAATACTGATTCATATTTCAATTGGCAAGCTCTCAGATTGTTGCGCGTCGTTCACCTTGGCGAAGGCACAGCGACGGTACAGGGCACCCGAGACAGCCGCGGCTAGGCCGAGATCAGAGCCTCGAGCGCGTCGACCACCGCTTGCGATATCGACTGCTTCGTCTCGACCGACTGAAGCGGACAGGGCTTGTCGAGCCGTTTCAGAGCCTTGCCGATATCAGACGAATTCGCCGAGCGCAGGCGCGACAGCTCCTGCCATGTCACAGGGACTGCAACTGGCGCGCCCTTGCGGGCCCGGATCGAATAGGGCGCCACAGCCGTCGATCCCCTGTCATTGCGCAACCAGTCGATGAAGATCTTGCCCTTGCGTTTTGCCTTCGACATTGTCGCCACGTAGCGGTCCGGATGGCGCTGCGCCATGAAGCTGGCGACGGTGCGCGCAAAGAATGTGACCGTCTCCCATTCGGCTGTCCGTCTGAGCGGCACCACCACATGCACGCCCTTGCCACCGGTGACCATCGGCACGCTCTCAAGCCCGATCTCGGCAAGCAGTTCGCGCACATCCTTGGCAGCCTTCTTGACGTCGGAGAATGACAGCCCCTCATCCGGATCAAGATCGAACACCAGCCGGTCGGGCTTCTCGAGAATGTCGGTGCGCGAGCCCCAGATGTGAAACTCGATGGTTCCCATCTGCGCCGCAGCGGCAAAGCCCGCCGCCTCGCTGATCACCATGTAGGGTTCGGTCTTGCCGGAACTTTCCTTGATGTCGACGGTCCCTATCCCGTCGGGAAAACCCTTGCCCGCGTGTTTTTGGAAAAAACAGTCGCCATCCCTGCCATCCGGGCATCTGAGCAGCGACACAGGGCGGTCTCCCGAATGCTCCAGCATCCGCTCGGAAGCCTTCGCGTAATAACCGGCGACATCGCCCTTGGTGCATCCGGCGTCGGGGAACACCACCCGGTCAGGGCTGCTGATCCGCACGCCCAACACGGTTATGGTTTCGCCGCTGGACTTCTCCGGTTTCTCGAGTTTCACCACAGTTGCCTCCTTGTCCTCACGCACGCCCTGAAACACGCCATGGCGGATACTGCCCTGATCCGTGAGCTCGGCATACTCCACCTCGACCACAAGATCGGGCCTGACCCATCGGGCGGAGCGCGCAACATCGCCCGGGACCTCCGAAAAGGGGCTGGTCTGGCGCTCGCGCTTCCCCATCAGGGAGGAAAGCTTGTCGAGAGCGGCTTCACCGAACCCGCCGCCGACGCGCCCGCGATAGATCAACTCGCTATTTTCGCGCGAACCGACCAGCAGTGACGCAAATGGCCTGTGCTTGGCTGACGACGGCGAGAAACCGCCAACAATGAATTCCTGTCTCAGCTTGGTCTTGATCTTCAGCCAGCTGCCGCTGCGGCTGCCTGCATAGGTGCTGTCGCAGGCCTTGCTGATGATCCCTTCCCCACCCGCTTTCTCCACCGCCGCGTAAACCTCGGGCCCGTGTCCGGCCACGTGTTCGGAATATCGGATTGGCGTGTCCTTGTCCTGCCCCTTAAGCAGCAACGCCAGCGCCGCCTTGCGTTCCGTCAGTGGCTCCTTGTCGAGTTTCTCTCCGTTGAGCTCCAGCAGATCGAAGGCCATGAAGATGACAGGCCGCCCCTTTTCGAGATCGGCCTGCAGCGCCGAGAAGGGCGAGCCGCTTGCCTTGCTCGCCGAAACCACCTCGCCATCAATCAGCGCGTTCCGGCAATCAAGTGCCGCAAAAGCCTCCGGTAGCCCGGCATAACGATCGCTCCAGTCGAGACCGGAGCGGGTGTAGAGCTTGACCCCGCCCTTGCCCAGGGCCGCGAGACAGCGGTAGCCATCGAACTTCGTCTCGTGCAGCCAGTCGTCGCCGTCTGGCACATGGTCGCTGAGCTTGGCCAGTTGCGGCTTTCGAAATTTCGGGGTGGGCAGCGTGAACGTGACCTTGCCACGTTTTTGCCGTGCAGCCTTCACCGGCTGCTTGCGGGCTGCTTTGCCTGCCGCGATCTCTTCCATACTCCGCGCACTGGTCACGCTGGTGAGATACCGCTCGATCAGGCCATTTTCGTCGTCTTCCTCAAAACTGTCGTGCTCCTTGATCAGCAGCCAGTTTTCGCGTTTTTCATTGGTGCGCATCCGCACCAGCGTCCAGCGCCCCTTCATTCTCTGCCCGTGCAGGGTGAATTTGAGCTTTCCCGATTCAAGACCCTTGGCGAAATCCTCCTGCGGCTCCCACCAGCCCTCATCCCACAGCATCACCGTGCCTGCGCCATATTGCTTTGCAGGGATCGTGCCTTCAAAGCTGCCATAGTCGAGCGGGTGATCCTCGGTGCGCACGGCCAGCCGCTTGACCGAGGTAACCGCGCTCGGCCCCTTTGTGACCGCCCAGCTCAGCAGCACGCCTTCCCATTCCAGACGGAAATCGTAATGCAACCGCCGGGCATCATGTTTCTGAACCACGAAACTCGGCCTGTCGGAGGCCTTGGACCGAGACCCGCCGCTCGGTTCCGCGGTCTTGGAGAAATCCCGCTTGGCGACATATTCGGCAAGCCTGTCAGCCGACACGGACATCAGGCGGACTTCTTCTTCGCCGCTGACTTGGAGGTCTTGGCAGCAGCCTTGCCCGACTTGCTGGAGGATTTGCCGGAAGACTTGCCATCCGCCTTGGCCAGACTCTGCTTCAACGCAGCCATCAGATCGATCACATTGTCGCCACTGCCGCTGTCGCCATCGCTGTCATCGGTCTGAACCCGCTTGGTCGACTTGCTCTTGGTCTTGCGGTCGATCAGGTCCTTGAGCGCGATCGAATAATTGTCCTTGAAGGCATCGGCCTTGAAGGGGCCGGTCTTGCGCTCGATCAGCGACTTGGCCACCTCAAGCAGCTCATCGTCAGCGGTGTCGTCTTCTATTTCGGAAAACAGCGGATCAGCATCGCGGATTTCCTCGGCGTAGTGCAGTGTTTCGAGCAACAGCCCGTCACCACAAGGTTTGACCGCAGCGAGATATTCCTTGCCGCGCATCGTCACTTGGCCGAGCCCCACCATCTTGGTCGAGCGCAACGCATCGCGCACAACGCGGTAGGCGTCTTCCGCCAGGTCGTCAGTCGGCACCAGATAATAGGGCTTGTTGAAATAGAGCGGGGAAATTTCGCAGGCGTCGACGAACTGAATCAGCTCCAGCGTCTTCTTGGTCTCGAGCTTGATCTCGTCAACATCGTCGGGATCAAGCAGCAGGTACTGATCCTTTTCGTACTCGTAGCCCTTCATGATGTCGCCGGCATCGACCGGGCCGACGCCCGGCACCGTCTTCTGGTAACGCACCGGCTTGCCGGAAGGCTCGTGGATCTGCCGGAAGCTGACGCGCGCGCCGGTCTTCGTTGCGGAATACATCTCCACCGGGATCGACACCAGGGACAGGCGGAGTTGTCCCTTCCAGACAGGTCGTGCAGCCATCATTTACTCCAGACTTCGGTAACATAGCCGGGCATCGCCCGACGATGACTCAGGCGTTGTTGTGGCTGTCGGAGTAGACATTTTCGGCGCGCAGACGCGGGGCCATCTTCCAGGCAATCGGTGCTGCAGCCACGAAGCCGCCCACGATGACCACGGGCAGCAGGTACTTGGCCTGCTCGGCGAGCGCGGGAATGGACAATACGGTGATCGCGCCGGCTCCGAAAAGCACGGCGTTGATGGGCAGGGCGATCAGGCCGGCGATGAATGTGCGGGTTCGCATGGCGTTCTCCTTGGTTCTGGAGTCAAACGCCGCAACGCCGCTCTGGTTCCCGCCGGCCTTGCCGCAGGTCCGCTACAGTGCCGGAAGCTGGTCCAGCACATCCTCCAGATGGATCGGGAATTTCCGCACCCGCACCCCGGTCGCCTCGTAGACCGCATTGGCGATGGCAGGCCCTGCGCCGCAAATCCCCAGCTCGCCGATACCCTTGCTGCCAAGCGGGTTCGAACCCTTCGAATACCCGTCCAGCATGTTTACATCCAGGTCCGGCACGTCGCGGTTCACGGCGATGTGGTACTCGGCAAAGTCCCGGTTCATGAAACTGCCGTAGCGGTCATCCACCAGGCTTTCTTCCAACAGAGCGCCGCCGATGCCGAAGATCATGCCGCCCATCAGCTGCGAGCGTGCTGTCTTCCTGTTGAGAATGCGGCCCGCATCGAACACGCCGACCATGCGGCGCACGCGAAGCTCGCCGGTATCCGCATCGACTTCGACCTCGGCAAATTGCACACCGTAGGAATACTCGGCTTTGCCGTTTCCGTGATTGTCCGGATCGACAGAGCCTTCGGCCTGGAGACCGTCCTGATCCAGAATGTCGGCAAGCGCAATCTCGCGATCACCGGCAACAATTTTCTCACCCTTGATGGTGAAGGCATTGGCGGTCACGCCAGCCTGCGCCAGCCGCTCGCCAAGTGCGCTTTTGAGTGAATTGCAGGCATCAAACAGGGCCGAGCCGGAGCTCGCCGCCCCGAACGATCCGCCCGACCCCGCAGTGGTGGGAAAGCTGCTGTCACCCAGTTCCATCGTGATCCGGTCGGCGGGGATCGACAGCGTCTCCGCCGCGATCTGGGTCAGGATCGTGTAGCTCCCGGTGCCGATATCGGTCATGTCGAGCCGCGCCGTCAGCCTGCCGTCGGCAGTGAGGCTGACCTCGGCGCTGGCCGGGCTGAGCGTGTTGGGGCGGATGGCCACGGCCATGCCATGGCCGATCAGCTTGCGGCCTTCGCGGCGTGAGCCGGGCTTGACGCGGCCCGACCAGCCGAACTTTTCCGCACCAGTCCTGATGCACTCGACCAGGCGCCGGCTGGCAAAATCATCTCCGCTTGTCGGATCGGCTTGCGGCTCATTGATCAGCCGAAACTCCACCGGATCAATTCCGCATTTCTCCGCGAGCTCGTCGATCGCGGTCTCGAATGTCAGCGTTCCGATCGCCTCGCCCGGCGCGCGCATGCTGTCGACTTTCGGAATGTCGGCCTTGACCACCCGGTGAATCGTGTGGATCGCATTGGCCGAATAGCTCGCCCGGGTCGGCGAGGCAGGTGCTTCCGCAAACGGGTAATTGCGCGCCATGCTGGCCAGCGAGTAATGCCGGATGGCCTTGAGCTTGCCGTCCTTGCCGGCACCCAGCTTGAGTTCCTGCAAATGACGGGAGCGGTGCGGACCATTGGCGAAGACATTGCGTCGTGTCTGCGCCACACGCACAGCGCATCCGCAATGCTTTGCCGCAAGTGCCGCCAGAATGGCCTCATTGTGCACCCCAAGCTTCGAGCCGAAGCCGCCGCCGGTAAACGGCGAGATGATACGGATGTTTTCTTCGTCGATACCCAGGGTATTGGCAAAGGCCGACACCGCCGACGCGATGATCTGGATCGCCATGTGGATGGTCAGTTTCTCGCCATCCCATTGCGCCACCGTCACATGCGGCTCCATCGCGGCAGAATGCTGTGCCCCGGTGAAATAGCTGGCCTCGACCGTGAAATCAGAGCCGGCGAACTCGGCGTCGAAATCGCCTTCATAGGTATCAACTTCGGACAGACCGTCGACGCTTTCCGGCTGTTCTTCCTGATCGCGATGCTCGAGCGGGTTATAGACCCCTTCACCGGGCTCAATCTCGATCTCGATCAGGCTTGCCGCATACCGGGCCTGTTCCAGCGTCTCTGCCACGACAAGCGCGACCGGCTCGCCAAAATGGCGCACCTGATCGTTTTCCAGAACCGCGTGCGACTGGGTGAAGCGGCCCTCGTCCTCGGGCGTACCATAGGGTTTCTGCGCCGGCGCGTTGCGGTAGGTCAGCACCGCGATGACGCCATCGGCGTTTTCCGCGGCGGAGACATCGAGCTTTGTGATCCGCCCCGGGCCTACAGGAGCCTCGACGATGTAGCCCTCGCTGATGCCGCCTTCGATCTTGTAGTCCCCGGCATACATGGCGGTGCCGGTGACCTTCGCCGGGCCATCGACGCGGTTGAGCGCGTCACCGATCAGGGTGGTAGGTGCATGATCCATCTCAGTTTTCTCCCAGACCGGTGAGTTGCTTCAGCATCGACACGACAACGCGGGGCGCCAGGGTGATCTTGAAATCATTGTGCCCATGGCCGGTGGCGTCCGCCATTTCCTCCCGCATCGCCTGCATGAAAAGTGCGGTATCCGGGGCCTTGCCCTCAAGCGCGGCCTCGGCCTTGCTGGCGCGCCACGGCTTGTGCGCCACGCCGCCGAGACCGATCCGCACATTGCGCATCTGCCCGTCTTCAACGTCGAGCGCCACAGCAGCCGACACCACGGCGAAGGCGTAGGATGACCGGTCGCGAACCTTCCGGTAAGCCTGCAGCTTCGGCGGCTTCTCCGGCAATTCGACGCCGACAATCAGTTCGCCCTGCTCGAGAACATGGTCGAGATCGGGCCTGTCGCCGGGAAGCCGGTGCAGATCGGCAGCCGGGATGCGTCGCTCGCTGCCATCAGGCTTGCGCGTGAGCACAACCGCATCCAGCGCCGCCATCGCGACCGCCATGTCGGAAGGGTGTACAGCGATGCAGTTTTCGCTTTCCCCAAGGATCGCATGAAACCGGTTTAACCCATTCATCGCGTCGCAACCGCTGCCCGGTTGGCGCTTGTTGCAGGCGCGCTTTGTGTCATAGAAATACTGGCACCGCGTCCGCTGCAGAAAATTGCCGCCCGTTGTCGCCTTGTTGCGCAACTGTTGCGTCGCGCCTGAAAGCAGCGCCGTTGACAGCACGCTGTAGTGCTTCCGGATCAGCGGATGGGCCGCAAGGTCGGTGTTGCTGACCTGCGAGCCAACGAGAACGGCGCCATCGCGCTGTTCGATCGTGTCCATGCCCGCGCGGGTGACGTCGACAAGCACATCGGGCGTCTCGATCTGGTGCTTCATCAGGTCGATCAGATTGGTGCCGCCGCCCAGGTAGCGGCCATTGGCGACAGCGGAAAGGTCGTGGCTGTTTTCCAGTCGGTCGTATTCAAACGGTTTCATCGCTGCTCTCCTGCCGCGCTTCGGATCGCTTCGACGATGTTGTTGTAGGCGCCGCAGCGGCACAGATTGCCGCTCATGCGCTCGCGTATCTCTTCATCGTTGAGTTCGACCGGGTCTTGCCCGGTAACCACGCTCGGCAAGCCTTCCTTGATCTCGTCGATCAGTGCTGCGGCGGAACACAGCTGTCCCGAGGTGCAGATGCCGCACTGGAAGGCATCTTCTTCAACGAAAGCCTGCTGCAGCGGATGCAGCTCTTCGCCATCTGCGAGACCCTCGACGGTGGTGACCTCGTCACCTTCATGGCTCAGCGCCAACGACAGGCAGGAATTGATCCGGCGGCCATTGACGATCATCGTGCATGCACCGCACTGGCCATGATCGCAGCCCTTCTTGGGACCCTTGAGGTTGAGTGTTTCCCGGACCAGATCGAGCAGCGACCGGCGCGGATCGACCTCGACATCGTGAGCCGTGCCATTGACTGTCAGGTGTAGCGGATACAAGGCGGATCTCCCTCATCGGACCAACAGGATGCAGCGGCTGAACTGCCGGCAGCTGCCTTGTAAACCGCGCGAGGGCCAGGATCGTTCCGCTCCGCCAGTGATTATTTTCAATCCCACGGTTCCGGGTGGAACGTTCAGCCCGGGGGTCCGTTGTGCTGGCTTGAGCCATCGAGGACTGCACATGACATCGAAACACCCTGCCGGCAGCAAAGCCGAAGAGGCCCTGGTCGAGAAGAAAGACCTTCACGAAAACACATCCTACTGGGCCAAGACCCCGCGTATTTCGGTGCGCCACTTCCAAAAGCTTCCGGCACAGAGCTGCGATGTCCTGATCATCGGAAGCGGCATCAGCGGCGCCTTGATGGCGGAGCAACTGTGCGATGGAAACCGCGACATCATGATGGTCGACAGGCGTCAGCCGGTGCGCGGCAGCAGCCTCGACAGCACGGCGATGATCCAGCACGAAATCGACATTCCGCTTCATCTGCTTGCGCAGAAGATCGGCGAGACAAAAGCTGTCCGGGCCTGGCAGCGTTCACGCGACGCCGTCCAGACGCTCGTCGAACTCGTGGAAAATCTCGACATCAAGTGCTCCATGAAAGCCAAGAAGGCGCTTTATCTCTCCGGCAACGAACTGGGACCGGATGAGTTGAAGGCCGAAGCACAGATCCGGCAGAAGGCGAACATAGAGGCGAGCTATCTCGACCAGGCGGCAACACAATCCGAATTCGGCATCGACCGTGCGGCATCAATCGTGTCCAAGGATTCCGCCTCGGCAAACCCGGCGCAACTGACGGCCGGCCTGATCAGAACCGCGCAGGCGCGCGGCTTGCGCGTGGTAAGCCCGATCGAGATCACTGACGTAGAGCCCGCGGGCGACCGCGTCGCCTGCGCCACCGCGGACGGACAGGTGATCGTGGCCCGGCAGGTTATCTTCTGCTCCGGCTACGAGTTCCTCAAGCGGCTTGAAAGCCCGAAACACTCCATCATCTCGACCTGGGCAATTGCTGCAAAACCGCGATCGGCGGTGCCGGACTGGCTTCAGGATTATCTCGTCTGGGAGGCAAGCGATCCCTATCTCTATCTGCGGATGGCTGCAGACGGCTCCATCATCGCCGGCGGCGAGGACGAGGAAAGCGCCGAGGCATTTGACGACCCCGCAAAACTCGCAGCCAACACCAAAACAATCGTTGAAAAGACCGAAAAACTGCTCGGCATCAGCCTCTACCCGCCGCACAGCCGCTGGGCGGCCCCCTTCGGCAACACCACCACCGGCCTTCCCTTCATCGGTCCTGTCCCGGGTCTGAACAATGTCTATGCCGTGATGGGTTTTGGCGGCAACGGCATCACCTTCTCCAAGATTGCCGCCGAAATCATCAATGCGCAGATCCATGGCAAACAGGATCCCGACGCCGACCTGTTCGGCTTTCCGGCCTGAGAGCGCTCATCCCTCAAAGCGTGGCTGAAAACCAGGACTTCTCATTGTTCCGCTTTCACTGCGCAAGAAACACATGTCATCAGCCGATGCACGAGATGCTGGCACACAACCCAAAGCAAAACGGCGCCGGCTTGAGTGCCGGCGCCTACCAGTGCAAGGTTCATTGATCACCTAAACAGCGATCCGGGTTCAGCAAACGGTTCAGCCGAAATCGTCCGGCAGCAGGTCGCCGGGCATGTTCTGGTAGCAGACCGGGCGCAGGAAGCGGCGGATCGACAGCGTGCCGACCGAGGTGGCGCCGAAATTGGTCGAGGCCGGATACGGTCCGCCATGGACCATCGAGTCAGCCACTTCGACGCCGGTGGGGAAGCCGTTGGCGAGAACGCGGCCGGCCTTGCGCTCGAGAATAGGCATCAGCGCCCGGCCCTGCTCGGTGTCGGCCTTGTCGAGATGCAGGGTGCAGGTCAGCTGACCGGCGAAGCTCCTGGCGATCTTCGTCATCTCGTCGAAATCGGCAACCCGCACGACCAGTCCGAGCGGGCCGAAGACTTCTTCGCCCAGCACTTCATTGTCGAGCCATTCCTTGCCGGTGGTGGCGAAGAGATAAGGCGTGGCATTGCGCATGTCGCAGGTCGAGGTCAGCAGCTCCTGCACGCCGGTCACACCTGCGACCCGGTCACGGCCGGCCCGGTAGGCCTGGGCGATGCCGTCGGTCAGCATGGTCTGGGCGCCGACGGGGGCGAGAGCCTCGGTAGCCGCTTCGACGAAGGCATCGGATTCGGGGCTGTCGATGATGACGGCAATGCCCGGATTGGTGCAGAACTGGCCCGCGCCCATGGTCAGCGATCCGGCCCAGCCCTTGGCGATCTCCGCGCCGCGCGCCTTGACCGCTTCGGGCAGCAGGAACATCGGGTTGACCGAGCCGAGCTCGCCGAAGAACGGGATCGGTTCGGGACGCTGGGCGCAGAGGTCAAACAGCGCCCGGCCGCCGGCGAGCGAGCCGGTAAAGCCGACCGCCTTGATCAGCGGATGCTGGACCAGGCTCTGGCCAACCTCGCGCGTGCCGCCCTGGATCAGCGAGAAGATGCCGGGATGCATGCCGAGCTTTTTAATCGCCGCATCGATTGCCTGGGCAACGATTTCGCCGGTCCCCGGATGCGCCCCATGGCCCTTGACCACGACCGGGCAACCGGCCGCGAGCGCTGCCGCGGTGTCGCCACCGGCGGTGGAGAAAGCGAGCGGGAAGTTCGACGCGCCGAACACGGCCACCGGGCCGATCGGGCGCTGGATCATCCGCAGATCAGGACGCGGCAGCGGCGCGCGGTCCGGCAAGGCCTCATCATGGCGACGGTCGAGATAATCACCCTTTTCGATGTGGCTTGCAAACAGCCGCAACTGGCCGGTGGTGCGGCCGCGCTCGCCCTGCAGCCGTGCTTCGGGCAGGCCCGATTCCGATGTGCCGATGGCGGTGATGTCCTCGCCACGGGCCTCGATCTCGTCGGCAATGGCATTGAGCAGGGCGGCGCGCTCGGCGCGGCTGGAATAGCCAAAGCTCCAGAAAGCCTCTTCCGCAGCCTGCGCCGCCGCATCAACATGGGCGGGCGTGCCGACCGAGAATTCGTGGACGTCGCCATGCGCCGGTTCGCTCTTGAAGGTGGCGTCACCGGCAACCCAGTTTCCGGCAATGAGATGTTTTCCAGTCAGCATTCAAGACTCCAGTCAAATAAGGTTTCGCGCGGCGAGGTTCCGCATAAGAGAGGCGACCCCGAATGTCCATTCCGGGCATTCGGTCGACAGCCGCACCGTATTGGTCAGGCTGCCAAGCCGAGGTGATGCAATTGTGACGGTATCGCCGATCTTGTGGGTGAACCCTTCTCCGGGCGTGTCCCGATCCCGGGTCGGAGCAAACAGCGTGCCCAGAAACAGCACCAGCCCGTCCGGGTATTGGTGGTGACGGCCGAGCGTCTGGGCAACCAGATCGGCAGGATCGCGGCTGATCTCCTTCATCGAGGAATGTCCCTCGAGGACATAGCCGTCTTCCCCGGTCACGGTCAAATCGAGTTCGGCCTGGCGAACATCGTCAAGCGTAAAGCCATCGTCGAAGAACCGGATCACCGGGCCGATGGAGCAGCTTGCATTGTTGTCCTTGGCCTTGCCCAGAAGCAGTGCCGAGCGGCCTTCGACGTCGCGCAGATTGACGTCATTGCCGAGCGATGCACCGACGATCGCACCTTTGGAGGAAACAGCGAGCACGATTTCCGGCTCGGGATTGTTCCATTTGGACACCGGGTGCAGCCCGACCTCGGCACCGGGGCCGACGGAGGAAAGAACCTGCGCTTTTGTGAACACTTCCGCATCCGGGCCGATACCGACTTCGAGATACTGGCTCCACAGCCCCTCGGCGATCAAAGCCGCCTTAACCTTGGCCGCCTCGGGCGAGCCCGCCTTGATGTTGCGCAGCGAGCCGCCGATGATCTCGCCGACCCGGGCGCGGATCTCCAGCGCCTTTTTAGGATCGCCCGCGGCCTGTTCCTCGATCACCCGCTCGACCATCGAAGAGGCAAAGGTCACGCCACAGGCCTTCACCGCCTGCAGGTCGCAGGGCGCCAGGAAATGCGGCTTGCTCATGTCGCCGGCATTGCCGGCAATCTCCGAAAGCGAACCGACCACGGTCCCTGCCGCATCGCGGACATACCCGGCCGGATCTTCCATCTCGCAGATGTCACGCACCGTCGGCGCCTGTTTTGAGGTGATGTCGAAAACAGAGCCGTCGCGGATGGTGACCACGGAGGGCCCTTTTGCCTCCGGCGACCAGATGCGGCCGATGAAAATGCCATCGGCAGGCAGGTTGAAGTCGGTCATTGCACGTTTCCCCCCAGAAGCAATAAATCGCGGCTCCTGTTTCGGGTAGATTGGCTTCGCCTGCAACCCCGGGAACGCGAAAATGGCGCCGGAATCAACCCGGCGCCACGGATAATGCCGGATTTACCGGCCGAAGCGGCGCAATGCCACCGATCCCTGCTTGCGTCAGGCCTTGCCGACCTTCTGGCGCTGCTGACCGAGGCCTTCGATGCCGAGCTCGATGGTCTCGCCGCCCTTGAGGTAATGCGGCGGCTTCTGGCCCATGCCGACACCGGGAGGGGTTCCGGTGGAAATCACGTCACCGGGCTGAAGGCTCATGAATTGGCTGACATAGCTGACGATGTGCTGGACACCAAAGACCATGGTGCTGGTCGTGCCATCCTGGAAGCGATGGCCGTCCACCTCGAGCCAGAGTTTCAGGTTCTGCGGATCGGCAACTTCGTCGCTCGTCACCAGCCAAGGGCCGATCGGGCCGAAGGTGTCGCAGCCCTTGCCCTTGTCCCAAGTACCCGAGCGCTCGATCTGGAACTCGCGCTCGGAGACGTCGTTGACGACGCAGTAACCGGCGACATGATCGAGTGCATCGGCCTCGTCGATATAGACGCCGCCCTTGCCGATGACGACGCCGAGCTCGACTTCCCAATCGGTCTTGACCGAATTGCGCGGGATCAGCACCGTGTCATTGGGTCCGCAAATCGCGCTGGTGGCCTTCATGAAGATGACGGGCTCCTTGGGCACATCCAGACCGCTTTCGGCGGCATGGTCGGAGTAATTGAGACCGATGCAGATGAACTTGCCGACCTGGCCGACACAAGGGCCGATGCGGCCGGCTTCGAGCTCCGGCAATGTCGCGGGATCGATTGCGGCGATCTTGCCAAGCGTTTCCGGCAGCAGCGCATCGCCGGCAATATCGCCGACCACGGAAGAGAGATCGCGGGCCTTGCCATCGGCATCAAGAATGGCGGGCTTTTCCTGGCCGGGTTCACCTACGCGAAGCAGTTTCATGGTTGTATTCCTTGTGTCTGGTTTGGCCGGTCAGGCGACAGCAGTCTGTGACGGCGTGAAAGTATACCGGTCTATGGAAGAGGGTTTCATCTCGATGGAGAAACCGGGGGATGCAGGCGGCATATAGGCCGCGTTGCGGATGATGCAGGGTTCGACAAAGTGCTCGTGCAGATGGTCGACATATTCGATCACCCGCCCCTCCATTGTGCCGGATACGGCGACAAAATCAATCATCGAGAGATGCTGGACATATTCGCAGAGACCGACGCCGCCGGCATGCGGCCAGACCGGCAATTCATACTTTGCCGCCATCAGCAACACGGCCAGAACCTCGTTGAGCCCGCCCATGCGGCAGGCGTCGATCTGCACCACATCGATGGCGCCGCCCATGATCATCTGCTTGAAGATGATGCGGTTCTGGCACATCTCACCGGTGGCCACCCTCACCGGCGCAATCGCCCGGCGGATGGCCTTGTGGCCGGCGATATCGTCAGGGCTGGTTGGCTCCTCGATGAAGAAGGGCTTGGCGAAGGCGAGCTGTGTCATCCAGTCGATGGCCTCGCCCACCTCCCAGACCTGGTTGGCGTCGATCATCAGGAAACGGTCGGGACCAAGTTCCTCGCGCGCGATCCTGAGCCGCCGGATGTCATCGTCGAGATCGCGGCCGACCTTGAGCTTGACGTGATTGTAGCCGGCCTCGACGGCCTCGCGGCAGAGCCGGCGGAGCTTTTCGTCGGGATAGCCGAGCCAGCCGGCCGAAGTTGTGTAGCAGGGATAACCAGTTGCTTCGAGCCGGGCGATCCGTTCGGCCTTGCCGGGCTCGGCGCGCCGGAAGATCTCCAGCGCCTCGTCCGGTGTGATGGCGTCGGTGAGGTAACGGAAGTCGATGATTGCAACGAGTTCTTCCGGGCTCATGTTGGCAACCAGGCGCCATACCGGCTTGCCCGCCTGCTTGGCGAGCAGATCCCAGACCGCATTGACCACGGCGCCGGTGGCCAGGTGGATGGCGCCCTTGTCGGGACCGATCCAGCGCAACTGGCTGTCGGAGGTGACATGCCGCCAGAACCGGCCCGGATCGTCGCGGACCCAGGCGAGGTCGAGACCAACCACCAGATGGCGCATGGCCTCGATCGCGGCGCAGCAGATCTCGTTGCCGCGCCCGATGGTGAAGGTCAGGCCGTGCCCCTCCAGCCCCGGCGCATCGGTCCTGAGCACGACATAGGCGGCCGAGTAGTCCGGGTCCGGGTTCATCGCATCGGAGCCATCGAGGCTCAGCGATGTCCGGAACCTCAGATCGTGGGTCTCGAGGCCGGTGATCTTGGTCACTGTGCTTGGTCCTGCCCTGGTTGTCAGATGGTCCAGCCGCCATCGATGGCGTAGGCCTGTCCCGAGGTGTAGGTGGCGTTTGCCAGATAGACGGCGAGATCGGCGATCTCCTCCGGCGTTCCCAGCCGGCCCATCGGCTGGCGCGCGATGAAGGCGGCGCGGGCCGCCTCATAGTCGCCCTGCGCGCGCATGCGCTCCTGCAGCGACGGGCTTTCAACGGTCCCCGGACAGATGGCGTTGCAGCGGATGCCCTGGCCGACATAATCGGCGGCCACCGACTTGGTCAGGCCGATCACGGCTGCCTTTGTGGTGGAATAGGCAAAGCGGTTGGGCACGCCCTTGATCGAGCTTGCCACCGACGACATGTTGACGATCGCGCCGCCGCCACGCTCGATCATCCCCGGCAGTACCGCGCGGATGGTGCGGATCATCGAGCGGACATTGAGATCCATGGCGAAGTCGAAATCCTCGTCGGGCATCTCGAGAATCGAACCGGCATGAACGAAACCGGCGCCGTTGAAGAGAACATCGACCGGACCGGTGTCGGCAACCACGGTCGCGATATCCTCGGTGCTGAGCACATCAAGCCTGCGGGTGGTGATGCCGGGCTTGCCATCCAGTTCCGAGAGCGTTGTTTCATTGATGTCGGTGGCGGTTACGCGGGCGCCGGCTGCGGCGAAGGCCAGCGCCGTTGCGCGGCCGATGCCTTGTCCGGCGGCTGTCACGAGTACCGTCTTGTCCTTGACCCAGTCTGCCATGATGTCTCCATTGGTTGCCGCTCAGGCGGGCTTGCGTTCGACGATATAGATGTGATCGGCGACCAGCACCACTTCATCCTTCTGGTTGATGACTTCGGTGCGCTCGAACACCCGGCCCATGTCGGCGCGCTTCGGGTCATCCTCCTTGGAGGCAATCGTCGTGCGGGTGTGGATGGTATCACCGATGAACACCGGCCGGACAAAGCGCAACCGGTCGTAACCATAGGAAAAGGCCACCGGGTTGATCGTGCTCGCGGTCAGTCCGACGCCGATGGAAAACACCATCGTGCCATGGGCGATGCGCTGGCCGAAGGCTTGCGTCTTCATGAACTCGGCGTCCATGTGATGGGGAAAGAAATCACCGGTGTGGCCGGCATGGACGACGAAATCGGTCTCGGTGATGGTGCGCCCGTAGGTCACCCGCTGGCTGCCGATTTCATAGTCTTCGAAATAGGTTGTCTGTTCCATACTCAGGGTCTTTCTTGCAGCGGGGTCGCGGGGGCAGCCGATGACTGGTAGGCCGCCTCGACCAGCGCCATGGTGTTCCAGGCATCCTCGACGGAACTGACAAGCTCAGTGTCTTCCCCAGCGGCAAAGCGCTGCAGGTTGGCCATGCGACCGACAAAGGCATCGGGGAACCAGGAGCCTTGCAGCGGCACACCGATCCATTCCTCGCCGCCCCTGGGCCGGACTTCGAGTATGTCGGGTTCGCCGCGCGGGTAATCGAGATTGACGCCCAGCTGCAGATAGGCCGCGCCCTCGGTTCCGCAGATGCGGAATTCGCAGGCCTGATGCTTGCGGCCAAAATCATGGTCGTGGTTGACCGACAGCGCACAGCGGACGGTGTCACCGTAATCGAGAATGGCGCTGGTGCGGGTCTGGGCGGCATCATGGTTCGGATGCCCGATCGACTTGGCATGCACCCCTTGCGGGTCGCCGAGCACCTGCCGGATCAGGTCGAGATAATGGATCGAGTGCATGGCGATCTCGATGCGGGGCAAACCTTTGAGAAAAGGCCACAATTGCCACGGCGTCGCCAGCGCCAGCCAGGCGTCGAAATCAACCACCTCGCCGAGCCAGCCCTTGGCAATCGCATCCTTCAGCGCCAGCATCATTGGCGCGAAGCGGAGCTGGAAATTGACCGCAGCCATGAGCTTCTTCTCGCGGCAGATCTCAAGGATCTCGGTCGCCGCTGCGAGGTCGCTGCCCATCGGCTTCTGGATCAGCACGGCCGCACCATCGGGCAAAAGCCTGAGCACGGCGGCATGGGTATTTGGCGGGGTGGCGAGATCAAAGACCGCGTCTTCCACCGCTGCGGCCTCTTCCGCCGAGGCGTAAGCCGTCACCCCCCATTCGGCAGCCAGTTTTTCGGCCTTTTCCCGATCTGGATCAAAAAGGCCGGCAATCGGAAACTCAGCCTTGCGATAGGCCGGGTAATGCGCATCCCCGACAATCGAACCGGCTCCGAAAGTGACAATCGGGCGGGGGCTGGACGGCGCCGGCCAGGCTTGCTGCAGGCTGGTGGGATCGAAACTCATGGGGTGCATTCCTCAGGCTGGCAGCAAGTCACACGCCCCCTCACCAAGCGCGCCCAGGCATTCGACTGCGCCTCATGCGGGCTTGCTATCCTCTCCCACGAGGGGAGAGGATAGCGTGCCGCGGATCTCCCCCTCCCCTCGTGGGAGAGGATACGAAGGCCGGGCGAGCATCGCGAGCCCTTGGCCGAAGTTGGTGAGGGGGCTTGCATTCTGACGATATCAATACCCTCAGTCATGATGAAACACCTCCTCCATCATGGCCCACCATTCGCCGTCCTTGCGGGTCTCGAGCGGCACCTGGCAGGGCATGCAGATGTCCCACCATTCCTGCGTTTTCGGGTCAGCTGCCATCTTCGCCGCATCGGCCTCGAAATCGGTGCCGTGATATTCCCAGTAGCCGAACAGCAGGTTCTCCGGTTCCTTGAGGAAGATCGAGTAGTTGCGGATGTGGCACTGTGAGATCATGTCGAGGATCTCGGGCCAGACGGCTGCGTGCAGGCGCTTGTACTCGGCGATCTTTTCCGGCTTCAGGCCGATGACCATTCCCATTCGCTGCATGGCTCAGCCCTCCCTCCTGGTGATCACGGTGGTGAATTCGGGGATGCTCTTGCCGGACACGGCGTCCCAGTCCCAGTCGATGCCGATGCCGGGGTCATTGGGTGCGTAGGCGTGGCCGTTCTCAATCCGCATGCGGCTTGATGTCAGCTCGTCGAGCTGCGGGATGTATTCGACATATTTGCCGTTGGGCACCGCGCAGGTGAGGCTGACGTGCAGCTCCATCAGGAAATGCGGGCAGACCGGAATGTCGAAGGCCTCGGCCGCGTGCGCCACCTTGAGCCAGGGCGTGATGCCGCCGATGCGGCCCACATCGACCTGGACGATGGAGCAAGCGCCCTTCTGCATGTAGTCGCGGAAATGGCGGATGGAATAAAGCGATTCCCCCACCGCAATCGGCGTAGCGGTCGAGCGCGACAGGCGAACATGGCCGTCGATGTCGTCGGCGGGTAATGGCTCCTCGATCCAGGCGAGATCCAGGTCTCGCAGCCGGTCGGCGCGGCGGATCGCCTCGTCAACGGTGAAGCCCTGATTGCAATCGGTCATGATCTCGTAGCCATCGCCGACGGCGGCGCGCACGGCTGAGAGCCGGGCGTGATCTTCCGATCCATGCGGGCGGCCGATCTTGACCTTGGAGCCGAGAAACCCTTGCGCCTTGGCCTGAACCGCGTCGTCGACCAGCGCTTCGGTCTCGATGTGCAGCCAGCCGCCCTCGGTGGTGTAGAGCGGGCATTTTTCCTTGGCGCCGCCTGCGAGCTTCCACAGCGGCAAGCCTTGCTTGCGGGCACGAAGATCCCAGAGAGCGGAATCGATGGCGGCGAGTGCAATGGCGGTGATGGCGCCGATGGTGGTGGCGTGGGTGGCAAATTCCAGCTCGTGCCAGATCGCCTCGATCATGTCGGCATCGCGGCCGATCAGCCGCGGGGCGAGATGGTCGGCCAGCAGCCGCATGACCGAGGAGCCGCCGGTGCCGATGGTGTAGCTGTAGCCGGTGCCGGTTGCGCCGTCGGAGTCGGTAATGGTGACGATCGGGGTTTCCTGGCTGACAAAACTCTGGATCGCATCGGTGCGCCTGACCTTCGGCACCAGGTCGACCATGCGCAATTCGACTTTTTCGATGCGCGTCATGGCGTCAGCCCCTCAAGCTCTTCTCGGTCGCCGCGTCAAACAGATGCGACTGGCTAAGATCAAAGCTCAGCTTGATCCGGTCACCCATCCGCAAGATCTTGGGGTTGAGCATCCGCGAAATCCAGTCCTGACCTGCGAACTCGGCAAAGACCAGGGTCTCGTTGCCGAGCGGCTCGGTCAGCGAAACCGGCACCTCGACGCTATGAACTTCGGCCGCCTCGCCGGAATGAATGCCGTGGCCGGCCGGATAGACATCGTCGGGGCGCAGGCCGAAGATGACCTTCTGGCCCTCGGTGACCCGGTCGCGGAACTGCTGCGGCAGTGGCAGCGTGTCGCCATTGGCGAAGACCAGCTTGCCGGCCCCGACGACCGCATTGTGCAGGTTCATGGTCGGTGAGCCGATGAAGCCGGCGACAAAGCGCGAGGCCGGGCGGCGGAACACCTCCTCGGGCGGTCCGACCTGCTCGATATGGCCGTCGCGCATGATAACGATGCGGTCGGCCAGCGTCATGGCCTCGACCTGGTCATGGGTCACGTAGATGACGGTCGACTGCACCTTGGCATGCAGCTTCTTGATCTCGGTGCGCATCTGCATGCGCAGCTTGGCGTCGAGGTTTGACAGCGGCTCGTCGAACAGGAACACATCCGGGTGACGGACAATGGCGCGGCCCATGGCGACTCGCTGGCGCTGTCCGCCGGAGAGCTGCGACGGTCGGCGCTCAAGCAGTTCTTCGAGCCCCAGTGTCCGGGCGGCATCGGCCACCGCAGCAGAAATTTCGTCCTGCGACTTGCCGGCAATCTTCAATGAGAAGCCCATGTTCTCGGCCACCGTCATGTGCGGGTAGAGCGCGTAGGACTGGAACACCATGGAGATGTTGCGCTGGCGCGGCGGCAGCTTGTTGACCTCGCGGTCGCCGATATGGATATGGCCGCCGCTGATGGGTTCAAGGCCGGCGATCATGCGTAGCGTGGTCGACTTGCCGCAGCCGGACGGGCCTACCAGCGCGACGAATTCGCGGTCCTCGACATCAAGATTGATGGCGTGGACAACCTCGAGGTGGCCGTATTTCTTGACGAGATTCTTGAGCGAAACGGTAGCCATGACTATCCCTTGACGGCGCCGGACGTCAGGCCGGACACGAGGTGTTTCTGAACGATAAAGGTGAGGGTCAGCGCCGGAATGATCATCACGACTGCAAGTGCGCACATGCCGCGCCAGTCGATGGTGAACTCGGAGGTGTAATCGAGCAGGCCGACCGGCAATGTCTTGGAGTTGGTCGAGCGGGTCAGCTGCGAGGCCAGCGCGAACTCGTTCCAGGAGATCAGGAAGGCGAAAATGCCGGCCGAGGCGATGCCGGAGCGGGCCAGCGGAAACTCGACCTGCCAGAACGCCTGCCAGCGAGTGCAGCCATCGATCTGGGCGGCCTCGGCGAGATCACGCGGCACCTGGCGGAAGAAGCCGTCGATGAGCCAGACCGTAAACGGCACGTTGAGCGCGACATAGGCGATGATCAGACCGAAATGGGTATCGATGATGCCGAGCCGCGCAAAGACGAAGAACAGCGGCAGCGACAGCGCGATGCCCGGGACTGTCCGGGTCAGCATGAAACCCAGAAAGATCGCCGTCTTGCCACGGAACTGATAGCGCGCAAAGGCGTAGCCGCCGGCCATGCCGATGGCGAGCGCGATGACAGTCGAGGTGACCGAGATGATGATCGAATTGCGGAAATAGTCCAGAACCGGAATACCGCCCTGGCCGACGCCGGAAAACATGGCGATGTAGGCATCAAACGACAGGCTTTGCGGGATCCAGACCGGCGGCTTGGCCATGATCTCGACTGTGGGCCTGAGCGACGACAGCACGATCCAGAAACCCGGAAGGCAGATGATCGTCATGGCGATGAACAGGCCCAGCAGATGCCCGAACTTCAGCAGCATCTTCTTGAGGTCGTTTGCCTGGTTCTCGTTCATGATCACCACTCCGCGCCGATTTGCTGGCGGGCTTTCGCCAACTGCCGGAAGAACATGACCGTGAACAGGATCGACAGCAGAATGGCGACATAGGCCATCGCATTGGCGAGCCCCATGCGTGCGTCGGAATAGGCGGTGCGCGAAATCAGCGTCCAGAGGATCTCGGTGCGCTTGGCCGGTCCGCCGTCGGTCATGATCTTGACGATATCATAGGCCCTGGCAATGTCGAGCGAGCGGATGGTCATGGCGATGAAGGCAAAGGGCATGATGAAGGGCCAGGTGACATAGCGGAAGCTTTGCAGCGGTGTGCAGCCGTCGACCTTGGCAGCCTCCAGAGGCTCCTTCGGCATGGCCATGAGGCCGGCCAGGATGAAGATCGCGAACACCGAGGTTGACGACCATATCTCCGCGATCAGGATCGAGGTGAAGGCCAGCTTGCCGTCGATGAGCCAGGGAATCGCCTGATCGGTGAGGCCAAGGGACTGCAGGGCATTGTTGACCAGCCCGATGTTGTCATTGAACATGAACTTGAACTGAAAGCCGACCAGGATCGGCGAGAACATCATCGGAAACATCATGATGGTGCGCAGCAGACGCTGGCCGCGTGTGGCCTTTTCCACCAGCAGCGCCAGAAACAGGCCCAGCACCATTTCCAGATTGAGCGCGACGGTCAGCAACAGCACCGTGCGGCCGAAGGCGACCCAGAACTCGCGGTCGGCAAACAGCCGCTGGTAGTTCCGAAAACCGATGAAGGTGTAGATCGTGTCCGGCCGCGTCAGCCGGAACGGGGTGAAGCTCGAATAGAGCGACAACAGCAAGGGCACGACGACGACTGCTGCCAGCACAATGAAGGCGGGCATAAGCAGCAGAATATGCGGTGCAGGCTTCCAGCCTCTCATCGTGTCCTCATCTCAAACGGGCGTTGGGGGCAGTCTATCGCATCCGCTTGGCTGCGGCTTGCCATCAGGTCGAAAAAGGGCGCGGACAGATCCCGCGCCCTCTTTTGGGAGACGCTGTTACAGCTCTCCGGCGTCCTCGAGGATTTCGGTGGCTTTCGCCGCCGCATCGTCAAGCGCCTGCTGCGAGGTCTTGTCACCAAGGATCGCGGCCTGCAGTTCCGGATAGACCGCATTGGAGATCTCGATCCAGGACGGTGACTGGGGTACCGGATAGGCGCCCTTTGCCGCTTCCTGGAAGGCTTCGAGCACTTCCTTGCGGTATGGATCATCCTTGGCCTGCTCGATCACCCAGGACCAGACCGCGTCGCGGGTCGGCAGCGGGCCGGCGCCGGCTTCGAGCTTCTGGTTTTCCTCGTTGGTGAGGAACCAGACCAAGGATGCCGCAGCTTCCTTGTTGTCGCAGTTTTCCGTGACCGAGAAGCCGTGATGGCCGGACCAGCCGGTGCGCGCACCGGACGACCCCTTGGGCGGCGCGACCACGCCGACATCGCCGGCAACCTTGGAGGCCTCGGGATCATTGAAGAACCCGGCCCAGCCCGGCCAGTCGAGATTGAGCGCCACCGTGCCCGAGGCAAAGCCCTGGCCGAGATCGTCCCAGAGATAATTGGTGGTGCCTGCCGGAACCGCCTTGGCGTTGTAGAGATTGACGAACCAGTCGAGAGCCCGGACACCGGCTTCCGAATTGAACGCCGGATTGCCGTCGGCATCAATATACTCACCGCCTTCAGCGCGCAGCATTTCGTAGAAGCGGCCATTGATGGCCTCTTCCTTGCCGGCATATTGGGTGCCATAGAAATCCGGCGGATTGGCGAAGAACTCGGCCTGGTCGGTGACCTGTTCCCAGGTGTCGGGCGGGCTCAAATCATAACCGTATTTTTCCTTGAACCGGGCCTTGTTGTCCTCGTCTGCATAGAGGCTCTTCTGGTAATACATCGCCGAGACGTCGAACTGGGCGCGCGGCAGCATCACCAGCTTGCCGTCGAGCGTGGACGCCGAGATGTTGGCATCGACGAACGCGTCGATTTCAGACGCCGGCAGAAGTGCGTTGAGGTCGGTGTAGATACCGGGATACTGCGGCGCAAAGGACGAATGGTTCGACCCCACGCACCAGCCGATCGCGCCAACTGCGATGTCGGACTTGATTTCCTTGTCGAGCTCGAAGTGGTTTTTCTTCGAGATCACGTTGACAGTCGCGCCGGTCGCCTGCTCCCATTCGCCAATGCGCGAATAGAGGTTCTCATACTGCTGACCGCCGATGAGCTTGGCATCAATGGTCACACCTTCGAACTTGCCCGGCAATTCCTGGGCAAATGCAGTTCCGCCGACCATCAATAGGACAACACCGGCCGATACGCCGGTCAATAGCTTGTTCATGAGCCTCCTCCCGAGACGTTTAAACTTCTGGGGCTCCCCCCTTTGAACCCTCACAGATGAGTTGTTCATTCATATACAAACATCATCTTCACCAGCGGTCAAGGCATTGTTTCATTGTTATCTGAACCGTTTCTGCGTATATGAATTTTGGAATTCACGGAGAAACACATGGAACCTGACGAAGACCGGTACCGGGCGCCAGCGCTGGACAAGGGCCTCGACATCCTGGAGCTTCTTGCCGAAATCGATGGCGGGCTGACACAGGCGGAGATTGCCAAGCGGCTGGGCCGGAGTCCGAACGAGTTCTACCGCATGCTCGACCGGCTGGTCCGGCGCGGATATGTCACGCGACTGGAAGGAGACCGGTACTCCCTCACCCTCAAGCTGTTCGGCCTGGCGCAATTGCATGTTCCGGTGCGGCGCCTTGTCTCCTATGCCACGCCGTTCATGCGCGAGCTTGCCGAGGAAACCCGTCAGGCCAACCAGCTTGCGGTTTTCGACCGTGGCTCGGTGGTCGTGGTGGCACAGCAGGAGGCGCCGGGATACTGGGGCATTTCGATCCGCGTGGGGTCGCATATCAGCCTGTATGACACCGGTTCGGGCCATGTGCTGCTCGCCTTCCGTTCACAGGAAGAGCGGCTGATGATGATCAACGAGTATTCCGCCAGCGGCGAGGAAACAACGGTGGAGACCGAGTTCTTCGAGCGTCTCGACCAGATCCGCGAGCGCGGATACGAGATCATGCCGAGCGCGCAGACCGCCGGCGTGTTCAATCTCTCCGCCCCGGTGCTGGGGCCGGACGGTCGGGCGCTTGCGGCGCTGACCGTGCCTTACATCAACCTCGTCAACGCGTCGCAGGCGCCTGACATGGCGGAAACCCAGAGGATGCTGACCAGGACCTCGCGCCAGCTGTCGAAGCTTGCCGGCGCCGATATCGACCTTCCCGCCTGAATTCTTATTTGAATAGTTTATTTCCCTGTGGGAGTATCCGGAACGAACCAGGCTCGGGAAGGCTGGCACGCGAGGAGGAAACGCATGATCATCGATACCCATCTGCACGTCGTCGACCCCAGGGCGCTGGATTACCCCTGGCTTGCGGGCGTGCCAGCGCTCAACCAGGCCTGGCCCTACGCGAGTTACGAGCTGGAAGCGCGTCGCGCCGGGTTTTCGCAGACGCTGCACATGGAAGTCGATGTCGCCGCGGAGCGGATCGAGGATGAAAGCCATTATGTCAAAACGCTTGCTGACCGGCCGGGCAGCCTGATCTCGGGCGCCATTGCCTCCTGCCGGCCGGAGGAGCCCGGATTTGAGGCCTATCTCGAACGCCAGTTGCAAAACAGCTTCATCAAGGGATTTCGGCGGGTGCTACACGTGATGCCGGATGAGCTCTCCGAGCAGCCGCTGTTTCGGGACAACATCAAGCGGATGTCCGGCTCCGGCCTGACCTTCGACCTCTGCGTCCTGCCGCATCAGTTGCCGCAAGCAATGGCGCTGGCGGATCTCGCGCCGGACGTGACCTTCATCATGGATCACTGTGGCGTTCCCGACATCAAGGGCGACGCGCGGCAGCCCTGGCACGACAACGTCGCCGAGCTTGCCAAACGCGCCAATGTGATGGCCAAGATTTCCGGCGTGGTGGCCTATGCCGATCCGGACAGCTGGATCGCCGAGACGTTACGGCCGTGGGTAGAGCACACGATTTCAAGCTTCAGTTGGGACCGGGTGGTGTGGGGCAGCGACTGGCCGGTCTGCACGCTCGGCGGCGGGCTCCTGCCCTGGGTCGCGGCCACCCATGCCGTGCTCGAAGGCGTCAGCCCTGACGAGAAGACAAAGCTCCTGTCGGGCAATGCCAAGCGCATCTGGAAGCTTGAGGCGGCAGCCTAGAGATCAAACTCGGCCCTGATCGCGGCAGTATGTTCGCCGACGCGTGGAGCGGCCCGGGTGGTCTTCGGCCGCTCGCCGTTGACGCGGATCGGAGAGCGCGTGGTCAGGATCGAGACGTCGTCGTCGCGCTCAACCCGCTGCAACATGTCGAGCACCTCGAAACCTTCGCTTGCCATCAGATCATCCCAGTCGAGCACCCGCGAGCACCAGATATCGGCCGGCTCGAGGACCGCCAGCCATTCGTCCACTGTCCTTGCCTTGATCCTGTCGGCAATCAGGCGCTTGATCTCGTCGCGGGCGGTGAACCAGGATTTGGGATCGTCGCTGTAAGGCGCCAGTTCGTCGAGTTGCAGCAGCTGCTGCAGCCGCGGAATCGGGGTCATGGCGATGGCGATAAAGCCGTCGCTTGCCTCATAGACACCGTAGGGCGCCGAGAGATAGGCGTGGGCGCTGCGAAAGCCGGAGCGCTTGGGCATCCGCTTTCCGTCATTGAGATAGGTGGTGAGAACCTCGAACTGGAAATCGACCAGCACTTCAAGCAGGCTGGTCTCGACATGGCTGCCGGCCCCTGAAATGCCGCGCTTGACCAGCGCCGCCAGAATGCCTTGCGCAGTCGCGGCCCCCGCCAGCATGTCGCCGACCGCCAGCCCCATCGGAACCGGCCCGTCGCCGTCATTGCCGCTGAGCCACATCACCCCGGAGCGGGCCTGGGCGAGAAGATCCTGCCCGGGGCGCTTGACCCACGGCCCCTCCTCGCCATAGCCGCTGATCGAGGCATAGACCAGTTTCGGGTTGATGGCGCGAACAGTCTCGTAATCGAGGCCGAGGCGTTCGATCACCCCGGGACGGAAATTCTGCACCAGTACGTCGACCTTGCCGAGCAGGCTGCGCAACACCTTGAGATCCGCCTCGTTCTTGAGATCAATGGCGAGGCTTTCCTTACCACGGTTGATGGCGTGAAAGATGGTCGAATCGCCGCCGATCTCTGTGTCGCTGAGATAGAGCGTGCGTGACAGATCGCCCGCGCCAGGACGCTCGACCTTGATCACTCGGGCGCCGAGATCCTGCAGCCGCAGGGTTGCATAAGGGCCGGAAAGAAACTGGCTCATATCGAGGATGACAAGGCCGGCGAGTGGCAGATCGGTGTTGGTTGTCATGGTGTCTTTTCGGTTTTGCCGGAATGATCCGACAGGGCTTCGTGGGTTGCCGTGTCAATGAACGCGTGGCGGCGGTCCGGAGCCGGCTCAGTGCAAGGGGAGTGAAGGTCAAACCGAGTGTGCGCCAGGAATGCCTCCATGAGCCGAGGTTCGAACATCGACCTCACCCCTCCCTAAAATTCCTATTTGAATAATATATTCACATATGGATTATTGTGGCAAGTGCAGAAACCGGTCACGGGATTTTGATGATCCGATCTTCGAATAGGGGCGTAGAACGGGCATCATCCCGAGACGTCAGCAAGGGATTGGCGGTGTGACAGTGCATCACCGAAGCGTATGGAACGACACAGCCAAACAAGCCGGCATTTGTTCCGTGAAGCGGGCTTGTTAACTCGTGCCAGTTATGATGACTGACAGAAAATTCGTTATCCATCACCCTGGGGACCCAGCAGATGATCAAAGTTCTTCGTTTCACCGCAGCTCCGCTCGCAGCCGCCGCCCTTGCCGCATTCGTCCCCCAGGCCACTGCACAGGACGCAACCGGCCCGGGCATCTCGCTTGAGCTGGGTGTCGCCGGCAAGGTGACTTCGCGTTATTTCGGCTCCAGCAATCTGGTTCTTTCGCCGGTGCCGCTGATCCGGCTGAAGCGGCTGGAACTGCCCAATGGCTTCACCATCGGCGGCGGTTCGGACGAAGGCTTCTCGCTCAGCCCCTCCATCGATGTCATCGGCAAGCGCTCGGCAGCCGATTCGCCCGAGCTGGCCGGCCTGAACACGATCGACACGGCCGTCGAACTTGGCGTCGCTGCAAAGTACCAGATGGGCAATTTCCGGGTCATGGGTGCCGTCAGACAGGGGTTTGGCGGCCACACCGGCGTTCGTGCCGAGCTTGGTGCGGATCTCATCCTCAAGCCGGACGAGCAGTGGACGGTTTATGGCGGCCCGCGCCTGAATTTCGGCAACAGCAAGTTCACCAACACCTATTTCGGCGTTACCGCAGCGGAAGCCTCAACGCTTTACCCGGCAACGACGACGTCGGGCGGGCTCTACAGCGCCGGTCTTGAAGCCGGCGTGCGGTTTCAGGTCGACAGCAACTGGGCGATCGAGGCGGAAGCCGGCTGGTCGCGGCTGACCGGCGACGCCGCGTCTTCCCCGATCGCCGTGCAGGGGTCCCGGGACCAGTACAGCGCCTCGCTGGGCGTGGTCCGCCGTTTCGACATCGGTTTCTGAAACCTGCCGCCACGGCCTGACGCGGACTTCCGGAAACCGGCGCTTCCAGCCTTGGCGCATGGCCCGTCTCAGGGTATGGGACTGGCATGACTGCATCTGATCCCGACACCCTTCCGATACACCTGCTTGTCGACGCCGACGCCTGTCCGGTGCGGGAAGAGGCCGTGAAAGTGGCGCTGCGCCACGGCATCAAGGTGACCTTCGTGTCCAACAGTTTTTTCCGGATCGAGAGCGATCCGCTGGTGGAGCGCGAAATCGTGCCGGGCAATTTCGATGCCGCCGACGACCGCATCGTCGAGCATGTCACCAGCAAGGCCGTGGTGGTAACGGCCGACATCCTGCTCGCCGAGCGCTGCCTGAAGGCGGAAGCGGCCGCCGTCATGAGCCATACCGGCAAGCCGTTTACCCATGACTCCATCGGCATGGCCGTGGCGACACGGTCGATCATGGCTGACCTGAGGGCCGGTGGCGCGCAGATGGGCGGGCCGGCGCCGTTTTCCCGCCAAGACCGCTCTCGCTTTCTCTCGGCGCTGGACCTGGCGATTGTCCGGCTCAAGCGGCACGGCTGAAGCTTTGAGTTCCCCACGCCATTTTCGCAACTTGCAAGACAATCCCACCTGTTTTCCGTTTCTTCTGGACAATCGGCAGCGCAGGCGTTCAATTGGCCTGGCGACAGCGCCTGACCGTATCCGGATACGCCTTGCCTGAATGTCGGCCTTGAACCAATGGCCGTGGGCAGGTCTTCCGATTGCGTCGGACGCAGTTTGCACAGACTTACCGGGGATATCACTCATGGCCTATGTGGACATGCTCAAGACATTTGTGCGCGTTTACGAGTTGGGCAGCATGTCGGCTGCCGCGCGCGATCTGCGGGTTTCGGCAGCGGTCTCCTCCAGCCGGATTTCAGACCTCGAGAAAAGCCTCGGCGTGCGCCTGTTCAACCGCACCACCCGCAGCCTGCGCGCCACCGCACACGGGGAGTTGTTCTACAAGGGCGCGATCAAGATCCTCGACACCATCCGCGAGGTCGAGGGCGGCATTGCCGAGATTACCGCGCAACCCAAGGGGACGCTGTTCATTTCGGCGCCGCTGGCGCTGGGCAAGAAACTGGTGGCGCCGCTGATCCCGGCGTTCAAGGCGGAGTATCCCGACATCAATGTCAGGCTCAGGCTGTCGGACCGCAAGGTGGACATTGCACAGGAGGGACTCGACGCAGCATTCGTGCTCGGCCCGCTGCCCGATTCCGACCTTCGGGTCCGGGCGATCCACGATTTCGAGCGTGTGCTGGTGGCCTCGCCCGGCTATGTGGAAAAGCACGGCATGCCCCGGGACGGCGACGCGATCATCTCGGACAAGCACAAGTGCCTGTTGCTGCGTTATCCCGGCGCCACCGAGTTCTACTGGAACCTCGTGGTCAACGGCGAAATCCGCCAGTTCCATCCCGAGGGCTCGCTGGAAAGCGACGATGGCGACGTGCTCACTGCCTGGGCACTTGCCGATTGCGGCATTGCCAGCAAGACCCGTTACGACGTTGCCGCCGAACTTGATGCCGGCAAACTGATCGAAGTGGCAACCGCAACGCCACAGACGCAACAGCCCTTCTCCTGCCTGTATCCGCACAAGCGGCTGCAGGACCCGAAGGTCAAGCTGTTCATCGACCACGTCATCAAGGGGATCCGGTCCGAGATAGACCGGGCGGCAGCTTTAACATCTTCAGGAAAAATTTGAAACCGGACTGCATTCTCCTTGCATACTATGGGCATTGAAATCCGGGATGCCCATCCCGGACCCATTCGTCCAGGAGAGACATGATGAGTGAGCACGTGCCGGCGCAACTCCCGGGTTTTGCCCGCAATTCCGTCAACCTCGCGTCAGCGGGACTCGGCGCCAAAGGCATTTACGTCACCGACGAGTTCTTTGCACCTCTCGAGCGCATGCTGGCGGATCAGCCCGCGGTCTTCATCGAGGACAAGTTCGACGATCACGGCAAATGGATGGACGGCTGGGAAAGCCGCCGCAAGCGCGTGCTCGGCCATGATTTCGCGGTGATCCGGCTGGCAACCGCCGGGCGGATCGACGGCTTCGATGTCGACACGTCGCATTTCACCGGCAACTATCCTCCGGCAGCACGCATCGAGGCCTGCAATGTCGCGGGCGATCCCGATGACAATACTGAATGGACCGAGGTGCTTGGCACCTCTCCGCTGGGGCCGAACGCGCATCATTACCTCGCCTCGCTGTCCTCGGACATCTTCACCCATGTGCGTCTGCACATCTATCCGGACGGCGGCGTGGCGCGGCTGCGGGTGTTCGGACAACCGTTCCTCGACCCGACCCGGGTCGGCGACGGCGACATCGAATTGTCGTCCGCGCTGAATGGCGGCCGCATCGTCGGCTTTTCGGATGCGCATTACGGATCCTACCACCGCTTGCTGGCGCCGGGCCGCGGCGAGAACATGGGCGATGGCTGGGAAACCAGCCGCCGCCGGGTTCCCGGGAACGAGTGGATCGTTGTCGCGCTGGGCGCGCGCGGGGTGCTCTCCGGCGCCATCGTCGACACTGCCTATTTCAAGGGGAACTTCCCCGACATGTGTTCGATCCAGGCCGCCGACATGAGCGAGTTCGGAACCGATGCGGGAGACGCCATCATCACCGCCTCGATGTTCTGGCCGGAACTGATTCCGCAACAGAAGCTTCAGGCGGACCATGTGCATGATCTTTCGGCCCATATCCGGGACATCGGACCGGTGACCCATGTGCGGCTCAACATCTACCCCGATGGCGGCGTCAGCCGGCTCAAGCTGACCGGGCGGATTGCCTAGGGCGCAAGAACGAGGGTTGATGACATCATCCCCGCGGTTTCGACAAGAACCTAGGGAAATGGCCCATGGACACGCTCCGTCGGCCCGGCATTGGAAAGGTTGATCCAACCGGCAGATCAGCCGGTTCGCGGCAAAGGGGGGCGGCGGACCGGCATGACAATTACCCCTGGGGAACAAAGGACCAACCAATGGCAGACACTTCAATCGGGACCGCTGAACAGCTGCGGGACCCGAATTACACGCCACCACTCGCCACCGCCGTGCCGCTGGGCATCCAGCATGTGCTGGCGATGTTTGTCTCCAACGTCACACCCGCCATCATCGTGGCCGGCGCCGCCGGTTTCGGTTTCGGCGCGCCCGGAGCGGATATCCCGGCACTGATCTACATGATCCAGATGTCGATCCTGTTTGCAGGCATTGCCACGCTGATCCAGACCGTTGGCATCGGGCCGGTGGGCGCGCGTCTGCCGATTGTTCAGGGCACCAGCTTTGCCTTCCTTCCGGTGATGATCCCGGCCGTGGTCGGGGCCGGAACCGCCGGGCTTGCGGGCCTGATGACCGGCGTGTTCATCGGCGGCATATTTCACTTCTGCCTCGGCTTCTTCATCGGGCGCATCCGCTTCGCGCTGCCGCCGTTGGTCACCGGCCTGATCGTGCTGATGATCGGCCTGGCGCTGATCAAGGTGGGCATTGAATATGCCGCCGGCGGGGCGGGCGATTTCAACCGCTCGAAACCCAGCTGGGGCGGGTTGGGCAACTGGTTCCAGGCGCTGATCGTGATCCTGGTGACACTCGGCGTCAAGTTCTTCACCCGAGGCTTCATGTCAGCCGCAGCCGTGCTGATCGGCATCATCGCCGGTTATGTCGTCGCCTTCTTCATGGGGGATGTCTCGTTCGGCGGTGTCGGCAATGCATCATGGTTTGCAGCGCCGATGCCGTTCAAGTTCGGCTTTGAACTCAACTGGGCGATCATCATCGGCATGTGCCTGATGGCGGTGATCTCGGCGATTGAAACCGTGGGTGACACTTCCGGGATCACCAAGGGCGGCGCCGGACGCGAAGCCACCGACAAGGAAGTCGAAGGCGCAACCTTTGCCGACGGTCTGGGGACTGCTGTCGCCGGCGTCTTCGGCGGTCTGCCCAACACATCCTTCAGCCAGAATGTCGGCCTGATTGCCATGACCGGCGTTATGAGCCGCCATGTCGTCACCATCGGCGCGCTGTTCCTGATCTTCTGCGGCTTCATCCCGAAGGTAGGCGCCATCATCAACACCGTGCCGATCACGGTGCTTGGCGGCGGTGTCATCGTCATGTTCGGGATGGTCGCGGCCGCTGGCGTCAACATGTTGTCCGAGGTGAACTGGAACAAGCGCAACATGATTATCTTTGCAGTGTCCCTGTCGGTTGGTCTCGGCCTGCAGCAGGTGCCGGATGCGATGGGCTTTCTCGGCAACACGGCCAAGATCCTGATGACGTCAGGGCTCCTGCCTGCGGCCGTCATCTCGATCGTGCTCAACCTGGTGCTGCCTGAAACGCTCGACGACTGAAACCGGTATCGGCCCGAAACAGAGAAGCCCCCGGGTTGCGCCGGGGGCTTTTCATTTGGTCATATCGGTTTGGCCGGTGGAGTGCCCGCCGTGCTGCTTCAGCCTGCGGCCTGGGCTGCCAGCCGGATGGCCGAGATGTTCTGCGCCCAATCGTCTTCGCCTGCGCCGTTGAAGACGGCCGAGCCGGCGACCAGAACGTCCGCACCAGCGGCAGTCACCAGCGGAGCCGTCGCAGGGGTGACGCCGCCATCGATCTCGATGTGGATCGGACGGTCGCCGATCATCTTCTTGACCCGCGCCACCTTGTCGACCACCGAGGGGATGAAGGCCTGGCCGCCGAAACCGGGGTTGACGGTCATCAACAGGATCAGGTCGAGCCGGTCGAGCACGTATTCGATGACGCTTTCGGGCGTCGACGGGTTGAGCGACACGCCGGCCTTCTTGCCGAGCGCGCGGATCGCCTGCAGCGAACGGTCGAGGTGTTTGGTGGCCTCGGCGTGAACCGTGATGATGTCGCAGCCGGCGTCGGCGAAGGCCTCGAGATAGGGATCGCAGGGCTCGATCATCAGGTGGCAGTCAAACACCGCCTCGGTGCGCGGACGCACCGCCTTGATGATGCCGGGGCCAAAGGTGATGTTGGGCACGAAATGGCCGTCCATCACATCGAGATGGACCCAGTCGGCGCCAGCGCGCATGACGCCCTCAATGTCATCGCCGAGGCGGGAGAAGTCGGCCGAGAGGATGGACGGGGCGATCAGGATGGGCTTGGACACGGCATGTTCCTCGGATTGGGAGCGGCCGTGCCTGATGGCCCCGGCCCGTTGCGCAGCGGTTTGCCCGATCCGAAGCGCCAAGGTCAAGCCGACTTTCGATCAAGCCTGTGCAAAGCCCTGCGGCCTCTTGCCCGAATCATGCTGTTGCGGGCAGGTTTGAACGGCAAGTTCAGGAGCCCGCCATGACCCGACCGCCGATCAGCCATTCGATCGTCTTCACCTACACCAGCGATCTCGAACGCGGATCGCGGTTTCTGCGCGAGGTGATGGAGCTGGATTTCGTGGTCGACCAGGGCGCCTGCCACATCTACCGGCTGACGCCGCTGAGCTATATCGGCGTGTGCAACCTGCCCGACCGGCCGCAGGGCACGGCGGGCGTGACGCTGACCATCGTGTCGCCGGATGTCGACGGCTGGCGCGACTTTCTCGAGGCCAAGGGAGTGACTTACGTCTCAGGACCCGAGCACAGCTACGAGTTCGGTGTCTACAGCTCGCTGTTTCATTCGCCGGATGGCTACCGGGTCGAGATCCAGAGTTTCGACGATCCGGAGTGGGATCAGGGCAGCATCACCTGACACTGCCCTCCCCTTATTGCTGATCAGAACCGGATCGGTTCGCGGGTCATTTCCAGGTGCAACATGTCGCCGCTCCAGGGATTGGCCTCGCAGACCGCCTCATCAAGTTCGACGCCGAGGCCCGGTTCGTCCGACGGGATGACGTAGCCGTCCTGCCACTCGATCTTCTTCTTGAGCACCTCGGCGTAGAAGCCGTCCCAGGTCTTGATCGATTCCAGCACCAGGAAGTTGGGCAGCGTGGCGGCGAGCTGGATGTTGGCGGCGGCGACCAGCGGCCCGCAATAGCAATGCGGGGCGATTTGGATGCCGAAGGCCTCAGCCATGCCGGCGATCTTCTTGGTTTCGAGCAGCCCGCCGGAGCGGCCCAGATTGGGCTGCAGAATGGCCGCGGCCCGGGTTTCGATGACACGGGCAAACTCGTGCTTGGTCACCAGCCGTTCGCCGGTGGCGACGGGAATCGAAGTGCCGCGGGCGACTTCGGCCATGGCGCCCAGCTGATCAGGCGGCACCGGTTCCTCGAACCACAGCGGGTCGGCGGCCTCGATGGCGCGGGCCATGCGGATGGCGCCGGCAGCTGTGAACTGGCCATGGGTCCCGAACAGGATGTCGGCGCGTGTGCCAACTGCCTCCCGGACAGCCTTGACCATGCGGGCGCAAAGATCGATGTCTGTCAGCAGCGGCTGATGCCCGCCCTGCACCCGGTAAGGACCGGCGGGATCGAACTTGACCGCGGTGAAGCCCTTGCGCACCGCCTCGATTGCGGCTTCTGCGGCGAGATCCGGGTCGTTGTAGACGTTCTTGTCGCTGTCGGTGGACAGCGGATCGGCGCTGCCGGAAGCAGGATAAAGATAGGTGTAGGAGCGAAGCCCTTCATGCACCCGGCCGCCGAGCAGCTTGTGCACGGGCTGGCCGGCCTCCTTGCCGATGATGTCCCAGCAGGCCATTTCCAGGGCCGAGCAGCAGGCCATCATGGTCATGTCCGGGCGCTGCGAGAAGCCCGAGGAATAGCAAAGCCGGAAGAAGTTCTCGATGTCGTGCGGATCGCGGCCAACAAGATAGCGGGCGGCGACATCTTCCATCAGCTTGGCGGTCAGGTGCGGATCAAAGGCCGCGTCATAGGCTTCGCCATAGCCGACGACGCCACCGTCGGTGACCAGCTTGACGAACAGGAAGTAGCGCCCGCCGGTCTGCGGCGGCGGGTTGGCCACCACGAAAGTCTGGACATCCTTGATCTTCATTACGCTCTCCGGAACTTCATCTCAATCGGGCGCAATCGATCAGGTCTTGATGTCAAAATCCAGCCTCCTGGCGTTCATTCCCGGTCATTTTTCGGGCTCAAGACAACCTTCTTCGCAAGGATAAGCATCGGGCAAGCTTGATCAGGCAGGATTGCTCCAGCCAGAGCCTCAAGTGAAGAAGCTAAATGATCCAACTTTCCATCTGTCTGCCCACACGCAACAGGCAGAAATACTGCATTGAAACGATCCGCGCTCTCGCTGCGAGCGATGCAACCAATTTCGAAGTCCTCATCGGTGACAACTCCGATGACGGTTCGATCCTGGCCGACTTCCTGGCAAACGAAATCGACGATCCGCGGTTTCGCCTGATCGGCCCCGAGGAAACCGCGCTTGCGATGGTCGACAACTGGGAACGGCTGGTCGGGGAAGCGAAGGGGCGCTGGCTAACAGTCATCGGCGATGATGATCACATCGATCCACGGCTGGTGCAGTTGCTCAAATATTACGAGCGCAACTACAAGGGTGTCGAGGCGGTCAGCTGGGCGCGGATGAGTTTCAACTGGCCTGACAACCGTCCGAAACCCTCGCTGTCGGTCGTCCCAGTCGCTCATGACACCTATGTCGCGTCGAAATCGGTCGTGCAGGACCGGCTGTATCGCTGGAGCGAAGGCACCAAACGCCCACGCGTGGGTTTCGGCATCTATCATGGCGCGGTTCGCAAACCTGTGATGGAGCGGATCAAGCGCAAATACGGTGGACGCTATTTCGAGCATCCCGTGGTCGATTACGAAAGCAGCTGCAAGATTATCCGGGAAGCCAAGGTCCTGGTGCACTGCCAGCGGCCGTTCTCCGTGCTTGGAGCCTGCAATGCCTCCAACTCTGCCGGAACCAAATCCCGCGAGACCATGACCAAGCGGGTCGAGACGTTCAAGGCGGAAACCAAAGGCAAGGTCGACATGGACGACCCGGTATTCCCGTTCCCGATCAGCGATCCGGGCGCTTCGATCTGCGCAGCCATCGCATCGACGACATACTGGTTCTGCCGCACCTATGATATCGACCTCACCGGCTTTCCCGAGAACTTCGCACGCGCGGCCATGGACGAATTGGGCGGTACCATTGTCGAAGAGGACTACAAGCTGAAGAAGGCGTTTTTCGAGCGCGGCTTCGAGGCCTGGGAGGGCGGGAAATGGCGGGACCTGTTCAAGCCGCATCCATACTGGGGTGACCGCTCTCACAATGAACTCTGCGGTGTTCTGCGAGACTATCTCTACATCCGCGAAGACGTGCCGCCCTCGGCAACGCCTGCAGAATTCTACCACTATGGCGAAGCGATGATCATGCCGGTCGAGCACGTTGTGTCCGGCGCCCGGGTGTTTGCCCGATGACCCGCCTGACCATCTGTATCCCCACCCGCAATCGCCAGCGCTATGCAATGGACGCCGCACGTCACATGCTGGCCTCGAAGCGGGATGACTTCGAGGTGCTGATCGCCGACAACTCCGATGATCCGGCTCCGCTTGCGGGCTTCGTTGCCGAGCAGAATGACGACCGGCTGCGGTTGCTGCCGCCTGAGGACAAGCCGCTGGCGATGCAGGACAACTGGAACCGCATGCCGGACCAGGCGCGGGGCGAATGGATCAGCATCATCGGCGATGACGATTATCTGGATCCGGATCTGTGCGAAGTCCTTAGACTGACCACCCAGCGGTTGCCCAATGCAGACGCGTTGACCTGGGGCCGGTCCTATTTCGTCTGGCCCGAAGCCCGGGCACATCGGGAGATCACCCGGATCCCGACCGGAAGCCATCTCAGGCACATGGAAAAGAAGGATCTCATGCGCAAGATGTTCTTCTGGGAAGATGCCAAGGACCGTCCGGCCTGTCCGTTCGGGATCTATCATGGCGCTCTCAAGAAAGAACTGCTGGACAAAATTCGGGACACCTTCTCCAACCGCTATTTCGAACATCCCAATGCCGACTACGACAGCATCTGCAAGACGGTGATGATGGCAGAGATGTGCATCTATTGGGAACGGCCTCTATCCGTGTTCGGCGCATGCTCTGCTTCAAACACTGCGGGTTTGCGCGATACCGCCGTCGGCATCGAACGGATCCGGACCGTGCGCGAGGAAAACAACGGCTTGCTGGAAGCGGCCGACTTTCCGTTTCCAGTCGAGCTCGGGATCACCTCATCGGTTGCACACGCCATGGAATGGTTCAAGCAGCGCTACGGGATCGAACTGAGCGGCTGGGAAGAAGGCTTCATCAAGGCCTGTGCCGGAGACTGCGAAAGCCAGAACGATCGCGCGCGGTTCGAGGAGAAAAAGGCGGGCTATGCTGCCGCGATCAAGCAATGGCGTGGCGCGCAGGCCCTCAAGCTTTTCAATCCGACCTTCAAGTACCGCCCGGACGTGCCCAAATTCATGGGGCATGCCGAAGATCATCTCAATTTCGACATGGGCCTGGGAAACGCGCAGACGGCTGCGGAGTTCTACCACCTTCTCAACGGCATGCTTTTCCCGGTGGATCTGCTGGAGAGCCGTTTGAATGACGCCTGACACGGATCAGCGCAGACCCGGCGCTGCGCCTCATCACATCTCTTCAGGAGACCGGCAATGCAACTAAGCCAAGCCCAACTGGATGAATTTTCGCAAAACGGCTTTCTGGTGATCCAGGATTTTTACGCGAAAGACGATATCCAATCGGTCCAAAAGAGCATCCACACCATTATCGGTGCTGTGATGGAACGGCACGGTGTCGAGGATACGCGCCCGGCCTTCTCCCCCGAAACCTTCGATGCGGGATATATGGATCTGATCCGGCTCAACCGTGGCTGGGGCGGCGAAGTCTACGACCTGGTCAAGGAGATTCCTGCCTTCAACCGGCTGATTGCCCACCAGGCACACGAGGACTTGATGCGGCAGTTGCGACCAGGCGCGGTTCCCGGCCTGACCGCCGGCGGCTCCGGCATTCGCATCGACAATCCCAACGAGGACAAGTTCCGGGCAATGTGGCACCAGGAATATCCGGCTCAGCTCAAGAGCCCGGACGGGCTGGTTTTCTGGTCGCCGCTGGTCCAGGTGACACCTGATCTCGGACCGGTGATGTTCTGCCCCGGCTCGCAACAGGAAGGTCCGCTTCCGGTCTGTCATGCGGACCCGGAGAATGCCGGCCGTACCGGTGCCTATGCGCTCAAGCTTGTCGGGGAAGAGGCCCTGCTGGCGCGCTATGAACAGGTCGCCCCGCTGTCGCAGCCCGGTGATCTCGTGGTGCTGGATTTCCTGCTGCTTCATGCGTCTGGCTACAACAGAAGCGGCCGGCCACGCTGGTCGATGCAGTTCCGTTACTACAATCTGGCCAATCCGGTCGGCCGCAGTCACGGATGGTCCGGATCGTTCGCGGCCGGGGTCGATTTCCGCACGCTCCATCCCGAGCTGTTTGTGGAAGCCGATAATGGCTGAGGCACCGGCTTGCTGCCCTGTTTGCGGAACGGACGGAATGAGGCTGATCTATGATTCCGCCAGCACAAGCAGCTTGAGCTCGCTGTGCCAGATCCTGCCGGGCGCAAAAATCGTCCGCTACTGCGAAGAGTGCGGTCATCTGGCCGGCAATGGCGTCGCCGATGCGGAAGCCTTTTACGAAACCGATTACAGGATCCTCCTCGACGAGGAGGATGAGGACCAGATCTACGACACCAGCGGCGACCGCATCGTCACCCGGACGGACCACCAGATGGCCGTTCTGAGCGACAAGATTGCCCTGGATCCCGCTCTCACGGTTCTCGATTACGGCTGCGCCAAGGCCGCGATGGCCAGAAAGATTGCTGCAGCATATCCCGGAATCGGGATGCACCTGTTCGATGTCAGCCACATGTACGAACCCTTCTGGGACAGGTTCGTGAGCAAGGACCGGCAGGCAATTCACCAGACCCCAGAAGAGTGGAACGGGCGATTTGACCTGGTGACGTCGTTCTTTGCCTTCGAACACATCGCCGAACCGGCGGCGGCGATCGCACATGTCGCGCAACTGCTCAAGCCGGGCGGACAATTTTACATGATTGTTCCCGATATCAGCGGAAACGCTGCCGATTTCATCGTTGTCGACCACGTCAACCATTTCACCAAGACATCCGCCGAACGCCTGATGGCGGATGCCGGATTCGACGAGATCGATGTCGATCAGGGTTGCCATCGCGGTGCGCTTGTCGTTTTCGCCCGCAAATCGGGTTCAGCGCGTGTCGAAAGCGATCAGACCGCTGCAAAAGAAGCCATCCTTGCCGAAGCCCAGAGGCTGGCTGCATTCTGGTCGGGGGCTGCAGACAGGATCAGAACGAACGAAGCCGCATCGCCGCCAGGTTCGAAAGCCGCCATCTATGGATCGGGTTTCTACGGCGCGTTCATACATTCCAATCTGGAAAATCCCGGCTCCACTGTCTGCTTTCTCGATCAGAGCCCGTGGCAGCAAGGCAAGACGCTGTTCGGGATAGCGATAATCGCGCCTGGAGACCTGCCCGAGGACGTCGGAACCGTCTATGCCGGGCTCAATCCAGTGATCGCGCGCAAGGTCATGCAAACCCAGCCATGGGCCGGGCGCCAGAACCTGCAAATCGTCTACCTGGAAGAGTCCGGGCAATGACCACCAAGGCTCCTCCGGTCAAGCTGAGGGACTGGCGCGAAACCGACCTGCCGCTTCTGATGGACATGCGCAACAATGTGGCTCTGCAGGCGCAATTGCTGTCGGTCGTCAGGGGCAGCGACGAAGCTGCCGTGCGGGCCTGGCTCACGCGGCGGACGGAAGGACCCGGCCGCATCTTCCGGGTGATTGCCGAAACCGGGACAAACGCGCCGGTCGGCTATCTTCAGGCCGACCTCGCCGATGAGCGGCTCGATGGCTGGAGCTTCGGAATTTGCCTGGATGAACGCTTCCAGGGCGCCGGGTATGGAACGGCGGTGCTGATTGCGCTCGAGCGAGACCTCGCCGACAAGTTTGGCGCACGGCACCTGAAACTGGAAGTCGACAGCTCCAACGACAAGGCCATCCGCTGCTACAGGCGCCTTGGATACGCGGAGTATGGAACGGTTGCGCGGGAAGTGACGCCCGGTGACGCACCACGTATGGTTCTATCCATGGCAAAACAAATCGACAGGCAAGAGGACCACCGATGAAAGTGGTGATCAGCCAGTCGATGTATTTTCCCTGGGTTGGCATGCTCGAGCAGATCCGGCTTGCCGATGTGTTCATCCATTATGACGATGTGCAATTTTCCAAGGGAAGCTTCAGCAACCGGGTGCAGGTCAAGACTTCGTCGGACAAGTGCTGGATGACGGTGCCCCTCAGCGACCATCGGCTGGGTCAAAGCATCGACGAGGTGCGGATCAAGCCCGGTTCGGCGTGGCGCGACCGGCACCTGGCGCTTCTCGCGCAAAGCTTCAACGGCGCCCCCCATGCCGAAACAGCGCTCGAACTTGCGGCTTCCGTCATGGATGGCGACCACCGGACGGTGGCGGATGTGAGCCGCGCCAGCATGCTCGCACTGAGCCGATATTTCGGCCTCGATCGCGATACGAGGTTTGTGGATTCCAGGGATTTTGATGTTCCCGGCTCAAGCAGTGCAAGGGTTCTCGGCCTGGTCAAGGCCGCCGGCGGCGATGAATACATCACCGGACACGGGGCGCGACACTACCTCGATCACAGGCTTTTTGAGGATGCCGGCGTCTCCGTCTCCTACATGGACTACCAGATGACGCCTTATCCGCAACAGCACGGGGCGTTCACCCCCTACGTCACGGCGCTCGACCTGGTGGCCAATTGCGGCCCCGACGGGCTCACATCAATCGCGTCCAAAACGCGGAACTGGAAGGAATTTACAGATGCGTCCTGATGAGGCATTCCGCGCCGAAGTGGCGAAAAACATCGACGGTCTGGTGGCTGACACCGATCTTCAGGCCCTCTCACGGACCTGGGTCCGGGAAGTGGCTCCGCACAACTGGGCCTATAATTTCTCATGGCTGGGGCGGCCGGCGATTCAGTTTCCCAATGACGCCTGGGCGCTGCAGGAACTCGTCTGGAAGGTCAAGCCGGACCTGATCATCGAAACCGGCATCGCCCATGGCGGCTCGCTGATCTACTCCGCCTCGCTGATGGCTCTTCTGGATATGTGCGAAGCCACCGAAAAGGGCGAAATGCTCGATCCGCAAAATCCGAAACGCAAGGTTCTCGGCATCGATATCGACATCCGCCAGCACAATCGCGAGGCAATCGAGGCGCACCCGCTGTTCCCCCGGATCGAGATGATCGAAGGGTCGAGCATCTCCAGGGAAACGGTCGACGCGGTTCACGGCTTTGCCTCCGGATACGAGCGCATCCTCGTGTGCCTCGATTCCAACCATACGCATGATCATGTGCTGGCCGAACTCCAGGCCTATGCGCCGCTGGTCAGTCCGGAAAGTTACTGCGTGGTCTTTGACACTCTTCTCGAGGATATGCCCGAACACCTGTCGGATGACCGGCCATGGGGACCTGGCAACAGCCCGAAAACCGCGGTGCACGCCTATCTCAAGGACAATCCGAACTTCGAGATCGACGGTCGCATCGACAAGAAGCTCCTGATTACGGTGGCGCCGGACGGGTTCTTGAAGCGCGTGGCCTGACCCGGGCCAAGCCGGATGAAGCGTGAAAATCCGATTTTGAAAAGCCAAAGCTGCCCCCCGGACAGGGGAAAGCCATCTTGCACCGCCGGCTAGCGCCGCGCGGCCATGTCGGCGTGGCGGGTACACCGCATTTCTCGTAGTCGCTGATCATGCTGATGATGGGACGCCTCTGTCGCGCCATTCGTGATCCTGACATTTGCAAACATCATGGGCGGATCACCCAAAGCGGAGCGCTTCCATGCACCAGAGTGATGGGGGTTTAAAAAAATCGTGGCCCATGCCAATCTTTCACTATGATCAAACCCATTCAGGGGTTATCAGTTCAGATTGGGACGAAATTCTATCTTATTGAGGAGTATGAGAGTGAAAAACCTTCTAGTGACAACGGCATTGGCCGCAGTTCTTATGTCGAGCGCCGCATCTGCCGAAGACGTCAAGATCGGCGTCATCCTTGGCTTCACCGGTCCTATCGAATCCCTGACCCCAGGCATGGCCGCAAGTGGCGAACTGGCGATGAAGGAAGTCTCCGACAGCGGCAAGTTCCTGGACGGTTCGACCGTGACCCCGGTGCGCGGTGACTCGACCTGCGTTGATTCCGCAGCCGCATCTGCTGCCGCCGAACGCCTGATCACATCCGACAAGGTAAGCGCGATCTTCGGCGCCGACTGTTCCGGCGTGACCGGTGCCGTGCTTCAGAACGTTGCCCGTCCTAACGGCATCGTCATGATCTCGCCATCGGCAACATCCCCTGCTCTTTCCGACGCTGAAGATGACGGCCTGTTCTTCCGGACAGCCCCTTCCGATGCCCGTCAGGGTCAGGTTCTTGCAGAAGTTCTGGCTGAAAAGGGCGTCAAGTCCGCCGCGTTGACCTACACCAACAATGATTACGGCAAGGGTCTGGCCGAGAGCATCAAGTCGAATGCTGAAGCAGCCGGTATCGAAATCACCATCGATTCGTCCCATGAAGACGGCAAGGGCGACTATTCCGCTGAAGTCGGCGCTCTGGCGCAGGCTGGCGGCGATGTGCTGATCGTCGCCGGTTACCTTGACCAGGGTGGCAAGGGCATCATCCAGTCCGCACTCGACGCAGGTGCTTTCGAAACCTTCGTTCTGCCTGACGGCATGGTCGGCGATTCACTTCCGGCAGCGATCGGTGACGGCCTGAACGGTTCTTACGGCACAATCGCAGGAACCGACAGCGAAGGCGCTGGCATGTTCAACAAGATGGCAGAAGACGCCGGCATCAAGATCGATGCCTATGTCGGTGAATCCTACGACGCCGCTGCCCTGATCATGCTCGCCATGCAGGCTGCGGGGTCTTCTAACAGCGCGGATTTCAAGTCCAAGATCATGGACGTGGCCAACGCGCCAGGCGAAAAGATCCTGCCGGGTGAACTTGGCAAGGCTCTCGAGCTTCTCTCCGAAGGCAAGGACATCGACTATGTCGGTGCGACGAATGTCGAGCTGATCGGTGCTGGCGAAAGCGCCGGTTCGTTCCGTGAAATCCTTGTCGATGGCGGCAAGATCACGACGGCAAAATACCGCTAAACGGCTTCAAAGCTGGAACTGCCCGGATTGAAATCCGGGCAGTTTTTGTATTGTCAGCTCGAAAATTGAGAGTGATCTTTTGATTGTAGTTGAAAATCTACACAAGAATTTTGGCGGCATTCGTGCAGTTGACAATGCATCCCTGACGATCAGAACCGGTTCGATCACCGGGTTGATCGGTCCGAATGGCGCCGGCAAAACAACCTTGTTCAACGTCATCGCAGGACATTACCGCCCCACCTCCGGGCGGGTTCTGCTCGATGGCAAGGACATAACCGGCCTCTCGCCGCATGAGCTGTTTGCGCAGGGCGTGCTTCGCACGTTCCAGATCGCGCATGAGTTTTCGACCCTGACCGTGCGGGAGAACCTGATGATGGTGCCACCGCACCAGTCGGGTGAAACCCTCATCAAGGCCTGGACACAGCCGGGCCTGGTGCGGCGCGAAGAAGAGAAGATCCGCGCCAAGGCCGATGAGGTCATCGAGTTCCTGGAAATTTCGCATAAGGCCGACGAGCTCGCAGGCAATCTGTCGGGTGGACAGAAAAAGCTGCTCGAGCTCGGCCGCACCATGATGGTGGACGCAAAGATCGTGTTTCTCGACGAAGTCGGCGCCGGCGTGAACCGGACGCTGCTGGGCACCATCGGCGATGCAATTCTGCGCCTCAACCGCGAACGCGGCTATACATTCTGCATGATCGAGCACGACATGGATTTCATTTCACGGCTTTGCGACCCGGTCATCTGCATGGCTGAAGGCACTGTTCTGGCTGAAGGCTCAGCCGAAGAGATCAAGAACAATGAAGAGGTCATCGAAGCCTATCTGGGCACGGGCCTCAAGAACAAGCCAGAGAAAGCCGACGTGCAATGAGTTTTCTCTTGGGAAAAGACATGACCGGCGGTTATGGGGCCGCTGATATTCTGCACGCCTGCACGATCGGCGTCGAGCGCGGTGAAATTGCCGTTGTGGTAGGCCCGAACGGCGCCGGAAAATCCACGGCGATGAAAGCCGTTTTCGGGATGCTTGACCTGCGCGCGGGCCAGGTGACGATGGACGGCGAGGACATCACCTCGCTCAGCCCGCAAGCGCGGGTGCAAAAGGGCATGGGGTTCGTGCCGCAAACCAACAATGTCTTCCGCTCGATGTCGGTCGAGGAAAACCTGGAGATGGGGGCCTTCATCCGCACCGACGACCCCAGTGACACCATGGCCCAGGTCTTCGATCTGTTTCCGATCCTGAAGCAGAAACGCAATCAGCCCGCAGGTGAACTGTCCGGTGGACAACGCCAGCAGGTGGCTGTCGGGCGCGCTCTGATGACACAGCCGAAAGTGCTGATGCTTGACGAGCCGACCGCAGGTGTTTCGCCGATCGTGATGGACGAGCTGTTTGATCGCATTATCGAGATCGCGCGCAGCGGGATCGCGATCCTGATGGTCGAACAAAACGCCAAGCAGGCGCTGAACATCGCCGACAAGGGCTATGTTCTGGCTCAAGGGGCAAATCTTTATACGGACACGGGTGAAGCCCTGCTGAATGATCCCGATGTTCGCAAAGCGTTTCTGGGTGGTTGATTGATATGGAAATTCTGAACGCGCTGGCGTTGCTCTCCAACTACCTTGTCATTCCGGCGCTCGCTTACGGTTCCCAGCTGGCGCTTGGCGCCCTGGGTGTGACGCTGATCTACGGCATCCTGCGGTTTTCCAATTTCGCCCATGGTGAAATGATGGCGTTCGGCACGATGGCCGTCATCCTGGTGACATGGTTCCTGCAGGCTCAAGGCATTTCGCTTGGCTTCCTGCCGACCGAATTGCTGGCATTGCCGATCGGCATCCTGGCTGCAGTCCTGCTGGCGCTTGGGACGGACCGCATTGTCTACCGGTTCCACCGCGGCAAGAAATCGCAACCGGTCATTTTCCTGATCGCATCGCTGGCGGTGATGTTCTTCTACAGCGGGTTGACCCGTTTCATCATCGGAACGGCGGATCAAAGCATGGGCGATGGCGCCCGCTTCATCTTCACGGCCCGTGAATTCAAGGAATGGTCCGGCCTGGACGAGGGCATTGCCCTGCGCACGACCCAGGGCATTACCGTCGCGGTGACGCTGATCTGCGTTGCGGCGCTGTTCTGGTTCCTCAATCGCACGCGCGCCGGAAAATCCATGCGCGCCTATTCCGACAATGAAGACCTGGCGCTGCTTTCAGGCGTCAATCCCGAACGTGTCGTTCTGATTGCGTGGATACTTGCTGCAGCGCTGGCGACGATTGCGGGCACCATGTATGGCCTGGACAAGACGTTCAAGCCATTCATCTATCTGCAATTGTTGCTGCCGATCTTTGCGGCGGCGATCGTTGGCGGGTTGGGCAGTCCCATTGGCGCGGTTGCCGGCGGCTTCGTCATCGCGTTTTCCGAGATCACCGTCACCTTCGCCTACAAGAGGGTGCTCACCTACATCATGCCGGGCGACAATGTGCCTGACGGCCTCGTCCAATTGCTGTCCACTGAATACAAGTTCGCCGTGTCTTTCGTCATTCTCGTGGTGGTACTTCTGGTTCGCCCGACCGGTATCTTCAAGGGGCAATCGGTATGAGCAACAGGGTCAGAATTTCATCGCTCTTTGCCTTCATGGCGATCTTGCTCGTCACGGTCGGCGTGGTCCAGAGCCCGTCGCTGGCGCTTGCCATTTTGAACCTGTGCCTGATCTCCGCGATCATGGCGCTGGGCATCAACATCCAGTGGGGCTATGCAGGCCTGCTGAATGTCGGGATCATGGGATTTGCAGCGCTTGGCGGTGTTGCCGCCGTGCTGGTCTCCAAGGAGCCGGTTGCTGAAACCATAGCTTTGGGGGCACCCGGTCTGCTCGCGGCACTGCTTGTTGCCGCGGTGACCATCGCGCTCATTGTCTGGGTGTACAAATCGATGAAGGGACGCCTGCGAAGCGTTCTGGTGACACTCATCGTCGTGGCAGGCTTTTTCACCGCGCGCCACTTCTTCGATCCCGCCGTCGAGGCGATCGAAAGCACGGATTCTGCTGCGACCGGATATCTGGGCGGCCTAGGTCTGCCGATCATCTTCTCATGGCTCGTCGGGGGCCTTTTTGCCGGCGGTGCGGCCTGGCTCATCGGCAAGGTCTCGCTGGGCTTGCGGTCGGATTACCTGGCCATTGCCACGCTCGGCATCTCCGAGATCATCATCGCTGTGCTGAAAAATGAGGACTGGCTCACCCGCGGCGTCAAGAATGTCACCGGTTTGCCGCGCCCCTACCCCGTCCCCTACGAAGTCGAGATCCAGCAGTCACCTGCGTTCCAGTCCTGGGCCACCTACTTCGGCATGGACGTGGTCGAGCTGTCCTCCATCGTCGTGAAGCTTGCTTACTCCGGCCTGTTTGCCGTCGTTCTCCTGATCATCCTGTTGCTGTGCGAAAGCGCGTTGCGGTCTCCATGGGGCCGGATGATGCGGGCTATCCGCGACAACGAGACCGCGGCTGAAGCCATGGGCAAGGACGTCAAGGGGCGGCACCTGCAGGTATTCATTCTGGGGTCGGCCGTTGTCGGTATCGCGGGCGCCATGCTGACGACGCTTGACGGGCAGTTCACGCCGGGAACCTACAACCCGTTGCGCTTCACCTTCCTGATCTGGGCAATGGTCATCATTGGCGGTTCGGGCAACAATTGGGGCGCTGTGCTCGGCGGTTTCCTGGTCTGGTTCTTCTGGGTCGAGGCGGAGCCGGTCGGGTTGTGGTTCATTGATCTGGTGACATCCGGCATGGACGAAACCAACCCGCTGCGCCTGCACCTGCTCAGCAGTGCTGCCTATATGCGCCTGATGGCGATGGGCATCATCATGCTGCTGGTGCTGCGTTTTGCACCCAAGGGCCTGATTCCGGAGAGCCGGCGCTAGAGCGTCATGCAGTTCACAAGACGCTCTGCAGCCTGCCTCGGCTAGACGAATTTCAGGCGCCGCCGGAGATCTCGAGGTCGGCCTTGACCGACTTCCGGATCACCAGTTCGGCATTGGGGATGTCATTGGCAAGCGCGCGCTCGCGGGCCTGTTCCGGATCCAAACCAAATCCGAGCCAGCGTTCAATCAACCGGCCTGACAGCACCTCCATGGGAGCCGTCAGCATGACCGTGAGATCGAACAGGCGGGCCATCCGTATCCAGGCCGGACTGTCCAGCAACAGATAATTGCCTTCGGCGATCAGGAACCGGTCGGCCGGCGTGACGATCGAAGCGCCGGCGCGGGCCAGATCAAGCTCCCGGTCAAAAACGGGAACGGCGATGTCGCGGTCAGGCTCGGTGCGCAGACGGGTAAGCAGGGCTGCGTATCCGTCCGCATCGAAGGTGAACGGAGCTCCCTTGCGGGCCAGGGTTCCCCGCGTCTCGAGCACTGCATTGTCGTAATGAAATCCGTCCATCGGGACGATGGCCGCGCCCTGATCGTGCCGGCCGAATTCAGCCACGAGGGTTTCCGACAGCGTCGACTTGCCGACACCGGGCGGGCCGGCCAGCGCCATGATGAAGCGCTGGCTGTCCCCTGCCCTGGCAATCGCGGCTTCAACCAGTCGGGCCGCGGTGTCTTTTAGCGCCATCCCGGAGTGCTCAGGCGGCAACCGCTTCCTGCGGTGGCTCCTTGGCTCCGGTCATGAAGGCAACCGCGTCGGACATGGTGTAGTCCTTCGGGTTGATGACGCAGAGCCGCTTGCCGAGCCGGTGGATATGGATCCGGTCGGCCACTTCGAAGACATGCGGCATGTTGTGCGAGATCAGGATGATCGGGATGCCGCGCGAACGGACATCGAGGATCAGTTCCAGCACCCGGCGGCTTTCCTTGACGCCAAGGGCTGCGGTCGGTTCATCCAGGATGATGACCTTGGAGCCGAAGGCTGCGGCGCGCGCAACGGCCACGCCCTGGCGCTGGCCGCCGGAGAGGGTTTCGACGGCCTGGTTGATGTTCTGGATGGTCATCAGGCCGAGCTCGCTGAGCTTTTCGCGGGCAAACGCGTCCATGGCCTTGTGGTCGAGCTGGCGCAGCACCGATCCACGGAAGCCGGGCTTGCGCAGCTCGCGGCCCATGAACATGTTGTCGGTGATCGACAGCGCCGGCGACATGGCGAGCGTCTGGTAGACGGTCTCGATGCCGGCATGGCGGCCATCCAGCGGCGAGTGGAATTTGACTTCCTTGCCCTCGAGCCAGATCTTGCCTTCGTCCGGGGTGACAGCGCCCGAGACGGCCTTGATCAACGTTGACTTGCCCGCACCATTGTCGCCGATGACAGCGAGGATTTCACCGTGGTGGAGATCGAAATCGCAATTGTCGAGAGCGACCACGCGGCCATAGCGCTTGACGAGGTTGCGTCCTTTGAGAATGGGTTCCATCAGACTGACACCTTTCTGATCCACTGGTCGACGGTAACGGCGGCAATGATGAGCACGCCAATGAGCAGGTAGGTCCATTGCGCATCGGCGCCGAGCAGTCTCAGACCGAGCGAGAACACACCGACGATCAGGGCGCCAAACAGCATGCCCATGATCGAGCCGCGTCCGCCAAACAGCGAGATGCCGCCGATCACCACCGCTGTGATGGATTCGATGTTGCCCAGCTGCCCCGATGTCGGCGACACCGAACCGATGCGGCCGATCAGGGCCCAGCCGGCAAAGGCGCAGATCAGGCCCGAGAGCATGTAGACCGAGATCAGCGTGCGCTTGACCTGGACACCGGAGAGTTCGGCGGCTTCGGGATCGTCGCCGACCGCATAGACATGCCGCCCCCAGGCGGTCTGCTTGAGCACATAGGCCAAAAACAGCACCAGCAGCACCATGAAGATGGCGCCGAACGTGAACACCGCACCGCCAAAGGCGATCTTGTTGCCGAAGAACTGCAGGAGAGGCGCCTGCTCGGCGATGTCCTGGGCGCGGATGGTCTCGTTGGCGGAATAGAGGAAGTTTGTCGCCAGCACGATCTGCCACATGCCGAGCGTGACGATGAAGGGCGGCAGCTTCATCACGGCGACAAGAAAGCCGTTGATGAAGCCGCAGAATGTCCCGCAGGCGATGCCTGCGGCTACCGCAAGCTCAGTCGGCAATCCGTAGCGGAACGAGAACAGCCCCATGACCACGGAGGACAGCACCATGATGGCGCCGACCGACAGGTCGATGCCGGCGGTCAAAATGACCAGCGACTGGGCCGCGCCGAGAATACCGACAATCTGGACCTGCTGCAAAATCAACGTCAGCGCGAAGGGCGAGAAGAACTTCTGTCCAAGCAGCAGACCGAAGACGAGGATGGAGCCGATCAGGACGATCAGCGGCACCATCCAAGGCGTCTGGTGCAAGCCATGCTGGATCCGCTTGACGGCACTTCTCTCATGGGTCGTGAATGCGGCGACGGCAGTCGGGCTGGAAGCCGCGGCCTTTTCGAATTCCTGCGTATTGGACATGGTTCCTCCCCAAGGTCACACGGCATGGATCTGCGCCTTGGGGCTCCCGTCACTGCGAGCCCGGCAAGGCAGGTCGTTTGCAATGAGACGGCCCGAAGGCCGCCTCATCAGTGTTCACATGTTCTGTCGGGTAATCAACCCCAGCACTTGTCCATGCCTTCGGCAACCGAGATCGACTCGACGCCTTCGGCAGGCTTGTCGGTGACAAGCGCGACACCGGTGTCGAAGAAATCCTTGCCTTCGGTCGGAGCCGGCTTGGTGCCGTCCTTGGCCCATGCGGCGATCGCCTCGATGCCCTTGGACGCCATCAGCAGCGGATACTGCTGCGAGGTCGCGCCGATAACCCCGTCCTTGACGTTGGCCACGCCCGGGCAACCACCGTCAACCGAGACGATCAGGACGTCGTTTTCACGGCCGATCGCCTTGAGCGCCTCATAGGCGCCGGCAGCGGCCGGCTCGTTGATCGTGTAGACCACATTGATCATCGGATCCTTGGCGAGAAGATTTTCCATCGCCCTGCGGCCGCCTTCCTCGTTGCCGGCGGTGACGTCGTTACCGACGATGCGGGGATCATCCTCGTCGCCCCACTTGGCAGGATCCTTGACGTCGATGCCGAAGCCGGTGAGGAAGCCCTGGTCGCGCAGCACGCCGACGCTCGGCTGGCTGACGGCCAGGTCGAGCATGGCTATCTTGGCATTGGCAGCTTCGTCGCCGAGCGTGGCAGCGGCCCATTTGCCGATCAGTTCGCCAGCCAGGAAGTTGTCGGTGGCGAAGGTCGCATCCGCGGCATCGATCGGCTCAAGCGGCGTGTCGAGCGCGATGACCACGAGGCCGGCATCACGCGCCTGCTGGACGGCAGACACGATGGACGAGGTGTCGGACGCGGTGAGCAGAATGCCCTTGGCGCCATCGGCAATGCAGGTCTCGATGGCGGCAACCTGGGTCTCATGGTCGCCATCAACCTTGCCGGCATAGGACTTGAGGTTCACGCCAAGCTCGGCAGCCTTGGCTTCCGCACCTTCCTTCATCTTGACGAAGAAAGGGTTGGTGTCAGTCTTGGTAATCAGGCACGCGCCCACGGAGTGGCTGGCGGCGTAGGCCGGAGCGGACGCCATCACGCCGAGAGCGGCGGCGGCGAACAGGGCGGTCTTTAGGGTGTTAAGCGATTTCATGTTATCCTCCCGGGATTGGCTGAGCAGGAATGCCTGCATTTGCGGTGAAGCGGAAATCCTCTCTCCTGAGTTCCGCGTCATGAACAGAACACCACGAACCAAATCACTTGTCAATTAATAATTCACTCTTAATTAGTTATTGACTGAGCATCGTCTTTCGCCCATTGTTTTGCTAAGGAACGTCATGTCGCACCGCCTGTGGTGGGGCAGGAATTGTCGGGAGGGGGAAACTGACAAGTGCCGCAAGATGGAAATGCCGGCGATCATCGCACCGGCCTGACAAGCCAATCCATGCGAGGATCCAACCAGAGCGGGCTCAGGGCCTATAACCAGCGTCTGGTCCTCAGCCTCGTCTATACCCATGGCAGCCTGGCCAAGACCGACATCGCCCGGATGACCGGCCTTTCGGCCCAGACCGGGTCGGTGATCATGCGGGAACTGGAGGCCGAGGCCCTGATCGTCAAGGGCGAGCCGGTACGTGGCAAGGTTGGCCAGCCATCGGTTCCGATGTCGATCAATCCCGACGGCGCGTTCTTCATCGGTCTCAAGGTCGGCCGACGCAGCGCCGAGCTCATCCTGGTCAATTTCCTTGGCGAGGTGAAAGCGTCGTTGCGCAAGAGCTATCCTTGGCCGACGCCGCCGCTGATCATCAGCTTTGTCCGGGACGGCCTTGAACAGCTGATCCAGTCATTGCCGGAAAAATTGCGCGACCGCGTGGCCGGGCTCGGCATTGCCACCCCTTTCCAGCTCTGGGACTGGACCGAACAGGCCGGGGCCCCGCGCGCGGAAATGGACCTGTGGCGCTCGTGCGACCTCAAGGCCGAACTGGCGGCGTTTTGCGACATGCCTGTCTATCTGGAAAACGATGCCACCGCCGCCTGTGCCGCCGAGCTGCTTTTCGGCGAGCATCCGGGTCTGAGTGATTTTCTCTACTTCTATATCGGCACGTTCATCGGCGGCGGGGTCGTGCTCAACGGCAGCGTCTATTCCGGACGGACGGGGAATGCCGGCGCGCTCGGCCCGCTGCCGGTCGCCGGGGCGGACGGCAAGCCGGTACAGCTGATTGAACGTGCCTCGATCATGGTGCTTGAGCGCATGCTCAGGGCTGCGGGCCAGGATCCTTCACCCTTGTGGAACAGCCCGGACCAGTGGCAAGGCTTTGACAGCCTGGCCGAGGAATGGGTGGCAATCGTTGCGCGCGGGTTGGCGCAGGCGATCGTCTCGTCGGCCTCGGTGATCGACTTCGAACATGTGATCATCGACGGCGGCGTGCCTGCCGGCATCCGCGACAGGATCGTCGAAGCCACGCTGGCGGAAATCTCCACCTTCGACCTTCGCGGGCTGGATGTGCCCACGCTGCTGCCGGGAACCGTCGGCCACCTGGCCCGGGCGCTGGGGGCTGCCAGCCTGCCGCTGTTCGACAAGTTCCTGATCGACCGCAACGCCCGCCTGGGCACGGCCTGACCCGGCCGGCAAAGCCAGGTCAGACCGCTGTCTCAGTCGTAGCGCAGATCGACGGCCTTGCCGCCGAAAATCCGGTAGGCCCAGATCGAGTAACCAGTGATGACCGGCAGCACGAACATTGTACCAGCCAGAATGATGGCAAGGCTTTCGGTGGCGCTGGCGGCTTCGGTGATGGTGATCCGGCCGGGCACGACATACGGATAGAACGACCAAGCGAGGCCGGCGAAACCGAGCGCGAAGATCCCGGCAAGCGCTGCGAAAGGCGCCAGGTTCATGCGGTCGCCTTCAAGCGGCAGCTTTCCCGACAGGCGCCAGAGCCAGAGAAACAAGCCAAGCGTCAGGATCGGCAGCGGCGCCAGAACCAGGGTTTCCGGAAAGCCAAGCCAGCGATCCCAGATCCGGGCGCTTGCCAGCGGCGTCGCCAGCGAGATCGCTGCCATGCCGAGCGCCACCAGCCCGAGCGAGGCGCGCAGCCAGGCAACCGCTTTGACCTGAAGCGCACCTTCGGTCTTGTGGATCAGCCAGGCAGCGCCAATGGCGGCATAGGCCGCCGCGAGACAGACGGCGACCAGTGCCGCAAAGCCGACCGCCGGCCAGCCGGTGTCCAGCCCCAGAACGTAGCTGCCGAGCATGTAGCCCTGCGCCAGTGCCGACATCAGCGATCCGGCGAAGAACATCCGGTTCCAGGCCGGCTTGGCGGCGAGGCTGACCTTGGCGCGGAACTCGAAGGCGACGCCACGCAGGATCAGGCCGATGAGCAGCACCGCGACGGGGAAATAGAGTGTCGTCAGGATGACGCCATGGGCCACCGGAAACGCCACCAGCAAGAGCCCCACCGCCAGTACCAGCCAGGTCTCGTTGGCATCCCAGAACGGGCCGATGGCAGACACCATGCGGTCCTTCTGGGTGTCATCGGCCAGGGGCGACAGGATGCCGATGCCGAGATCGAAGCCGTCAAGAATGACATAGACGAGGATGGCAATGCCCATCAGTGCGGCAAAGATATAGGGCAGCCACAGGGCCCAGTCGAAATCAGCCATGTCAGCCCCTCCCCGTTGCCACCGCCATGGCCGGATCCGGCTCCACACCGGGATCATTGATGCCCGGAGGCGCTTCGTGCGGCGTTTTGGAAGCCTTCAAAGCCAGCGCGATGATGACCGAGAGATAGGCCAGGATCAGCGCGGCATAGACCAGCAGGTAGGCGGCAAGGGTGATGCCGACCGAGCTCGGCGGCAAGGCCGCGACCGCGTCGCCGGTTTTCAGCACGCCGCTGACCAGCCAGGGCTGGCGGCCGATCTCGGTGGTGTACCAGCCGGCAAGGGTGGCCACCCAGCCCGACAGCACCATCGGCACCAGCACATAGGCGAGCGGCCGGTTGATGTCGCCGCGGCGCCAGATCATCCAGCTTCCGGCCCAGGCGACGAAGAGCATGGCGAAGCCGACGCCGACCATGATGCGGAAGGCAAAGAACAGCGGCGCCACCGGCGGGTGCAGCACCGTGCCGTCTTCGGCGACGAAATCGTCGAGGCCCGGTACCACGCCGTCCAGATGATGCTTGAGGATCAGGCTGGCGCCGCCGGGGACGCCGATTTCGTAGCGGTTCTCGCGCGCTTCTTCATCGGGAATGGCAAACAGGATCAACGGCACGCGCGGCCCGGTTTCCCAGTTGGCCTCCATCGCGGCCACCTTTTGCGGCTGGTGTTCGAGCGTGTTGAGCCCGTGCATGTCGCCGGCGAGGATCTGCAACGGTATCAGGATGGCGCCCAGCGTCAGGCCGGTGCGCAGCGCCATCATGGTTCCCCGCGCGCGGTCGCCGACGAGCCAGCGCAACGCCGACAGGCCTGCCACCAGGAAGGCCACGGTGAGGCCGGAGGCGAGCAGGACATGGGTGACACGGTAGGGCATCGACGGGTTGAAGATGATGGCCATCCAGTCGGTGGCGTGGGCCACGCCCTCGCGCATCTCGAAGCCTTGCGGCGTGTGCATCCAGGAATTCAGCACAACGATCCAGAATGCCGACATGGTGGTGCCGAAGGCCACGAGGAATGTCGCCAGGGTGTGAACCCGCGCCGATACCCGCCGCGAGCCGAACAGCATGATGCCGAGAAACACGGCTTCGAGGAAAAACGCCGTCAGCACCTCGTAGGCCAGAAGCGGGCCGGCGATGTTGCCGACGCGCTCCATGAAGCCCGGCCAGTTGGTGCCGAACTGGAAGCTCATGGTGATGCCCGAGACCACGCCCATGGCGAACGACAGCGCGAACACCTTCACCCAGAAGAAATAGGCATCCATATAGGCCTGGTCGCCGGTCCGGTTGAAGCGCAGGCGGAACCACAGGAGCAGCCAGCCAAGTGCGATGGTGATGGTCGGGAACAGGATGTGAAACGAGATGTTGGCTGCGAATTGAATACGGGACAGCAGCAGGGCATCCATGATCGTCTCCTTCAGTTTGACCAATAGATGGAGCGGTTACCCATCATGTGAAGATGACATTCCGCCGCATCGCGGTCCAGATCGCTGGCCTGGCCTTTGTTGCAAATGATTTGCAAAAGCGTTGACAAGCCCGTGAATGCGCATAGATTACTTTTTGCAAACCATTCGCAGGAAGCTAACATGCGCCTTTTCACAGTCTTGGGTCTTCTCATCGCGCTCAGCTTCGGTCCGGCATCACCGGCGCTGGCGCAGATCAAGGTTCTGACCTCGTTCACCGTTTTCGCCGACATGGCCCGCAATGTCGCGGGCGAGCATGCCGAAGTTGTCTCGATCACCCGCGAGGGCGCCGAGATCCACATGTTCCGGCCGACGCCGGGCGACATCAAGCGCGGACTTGGCGCCGATGTTGCGCTGTGGAACGGAATGGGGCTCGAGACGTGGTTCGAGCGCTACCTGGAAAATCTCGGCAACACCAAAGCCTATGTGCTCTCCGACGGTGTCGAACCGATCATGATCGGCGAAGGCGCCTATGAAGGCCGGGCCAATCCGCATGGCTGGATGTCGCCGGGCAACGCCATGATCTATATCGACAACATCGTAACTGCCCTGTCGGAGACCGATCCGGACAATGCGGATGCCTACAAGGCCAATGGCGAGAGCTACAAGACGGAGATCGCCGCCACCTTCGCCCCGATCCGCGCTTCCATCGAAGCGCTGCCGGAAGAAAAGCGCTGGCTGGTGACGAGCGAAGCCGCGTTTTCCTATCTGGCCAGGGATTTCGGCCTCAAGGAAGCCTCGATCTGGGCGATCAACGCCGACAGCCAGGGCTCGCCGCAGCAGGTGCGCCAGATCATCGACCTGATCCGCGACAATGACATCCCGGTGATCTTTTCCGAAAGCACCGTCTCGCCCAAGCCGGCGCAGCAGGTGGCGCGCGAAACCGGCATCGCCTATGGCGGCGTGCTCCATGTGGATTCGCTTTCGACGCCCGACGGGCCGGTGCCGACCTATCTCGATCTGCTCAAGGTCACGTCGGAAACCATCGTCGCAGGATTGACGGCAAAACAATGAGCACATCGGCTGAAGCCCACAGCACCGAGATGACCGGCCTCGACGTCCGCGACGTTTCGGTGATTTACCGCAACGGCAACCGGGCGCTCGATGGCGCCTCGTTCTCGGTGCCGAAAGGCTCGATCACGGCGCTGGTCGGCATCAATGGCAGCGGCAAGTCGACCCTGTTCAAGTCGCTGATGGGCTTCGTGCCGTTGGCCGGCGGCCAGATCAGCATCATGGACCTTTCCGTCAAGGAGGCGCTGAGCCGCAACCTCGTCGCCTATGTGCCGCAGAGCGAGGAGATCGACTGGTCGTTCCCGGTTCTGGTCGAGGACGTGGTGATGATGGGCCGCTACGGCCACATGAACTTCCTGCGCATGACCCGGCCCGCCGACCGCGCCGCCGTCAACGATGCGCTTGAACGTGTCGGCATGACCGCCTTCCGCAAGCGCCAGATCGGCGAATTGTCGGGCGGACAGAAAAAGCGCGTCTTCCTCGCCCGGGCGCTGGCGCAGGAAGGTCAGGTGATCCTGCTCGACGAGCCGTTCACCGGCGTGGATGTGACCACCGAGAACCAGATCATCGAGCTGCTCAAGGATCTGCGCGCGGAAGGCCGGGTGATGCTGGTCTCGACCCACAATCTCGGCAGCGTGCCGGAATTCTGCGACCGGGCGGTGCTGATCAACCGTAGTGTTCTGGCCGAGGGGCCGACCAGCGAGGTCTTCACCCAGAAGAACCTGCAGAAAGCCTTCGGCGGAGTGCTGCGGCACTTCGTTCTGGGCGGGGAGGACCTGCACGATGATGACGATGCCCGCCAGGTCACCGTGCTGACCGACGACGAACGCCCATTCGTGATCTACGGCGAAAACGAGCGCAAGGCCCAGATGCAAGTCGGCAGCACTAGCGGAGACAGCCGCAAATGAGTGTGCTGCTGGAGCCCTTCGGTTACGGCTACATGGTCAACGCCATGTGGGTGTCGGCGCTGACAGGCGCGATCTGCGCCTTTCTTTCGTGCTACCTGATGCTCAAGGGCTGGTCGCTGATCGGCGACGCGCTTTCGCACTCGATCGTGCCGGGCGTTGCCGGCGCCTACATGCTCGGCCTGCCGTTTGCGGCGGGCGCGTTTCTGTCCGGAGGCCTGGCGGCGGCCGCCATGCTTGCGATCCGCGCCCGCACGCGGCTGCGCGAGGACGCGATCATCGGCATGATCTTCGTCTCGTTCTTTGCGCTGGGGCTGTTCATGGTGTCGATCTCGCCGACGCCGATCAATGTCCAGACCATCGTGCTGGGCAATGTGCTGGCGATCACGCCTGCGGATTCAACGCAGCTGATCATCATCGGCGTGGTCACCCTGGTGGTGCTTTCGGTGATCTGGAAAGACCTGATGCTGGTGTTCTTCGACGAGAGCCACGCCCGTGCCATCGGCCTGCACGCCACCGCGCTGAAGGTCGTGTTCTTCACCCTGCTCGCCGCCTCCACAGTCGCCGCGATGCAGACGGTCGGCGCGTTTCTGGTGATCGCGCTGGTGGTGACGCCGGGCGCGACGGCCTATCTGCTCACCGACCGGTTTCCGAAACTGATCGTCATCGCCGTGGCGATCGGATCGATCACCTCCTTTGTCGGCGTGTATCTGAGCTACTTCCTCGATGGCGCCACGGGGGGTGTCGTGATCATGCTGCAGACCGGGCTGTTTCTCACAGCCTTCCTGTTCGCGCCGCAGCACGGGCTGCTGGCGCAACGGGCCAAGGCGCGCGGCGGCAGCGCGGAAGCGGAGGTCTCCTGATGGATCTCTGGCTGGATTTCCTGATCGATCCGTTCCGCTTTGCCTATATGCAGAAGGCGTTTCTGATCACGTTCCTGATTGCGCTGCCGATGGCGGCGATGAGCTCGCTGATGGTGCTCAAGGGCTGGTCGCTGATGGGCGACGCCATGAGCCACGCGGTGCTGCCGGGCATCGTCATGGCCTTTATCGCCGGGATGCCGTTGGCCGTCGGCGCGTTCGGCGCAGGCCTGTTCTGCGCGGTCGCCACCGGCTGGCTCAATGCCAACAGCCGGGTGAAGGAGGACACGATGATGGGCATCGTGTTTTCCGGCATGTTCGGGCTCGGCATCGTGCTGCATGTCAGCGTCCGCTCCAGCCTGCATCTCGATCATATCCTGTTCGGCGACATGCTCGGCGTTTCCTGGTCCGACATCGGTACCACCGCACTGCTGGCCATTCTGTGCAGCGCCTTCCTGATCAGCAAATGGCGCGATCTGGTGGCGCAGGCCTTTGACGGCATGCATGCGCAGGCCATCGGGCTGAAGACCGGCTGGCTGCATTACGGGCTGCTGACGGCCATCGCGCTGATGATCGTCGCCAGCCTGAAAGCCGTCGGCATCATCCTGTCGATCGCCCTTCTGGTGGCGCCCGGCGCCATTGCCTTCCTGGTCGCGCGAACCTTTGTCGGCATGCTGAGCGTGGCCGTCGGATCGGTGATCCTGAGCGCGCTGATCGGCATCTTCGCCAGCTACCACATCGACAGCGAACCGGCGCCGACCATGGTGCTGATGATGACCGGGCTGTTCGTGGTTGCGCTGGTGGTGAGCCAGGTCCGGGACATGCGGATGCGGCGGCTGGCGGGCGGCTAGCGCCCGCTTCAATCCGCCCTACATCTCCAGAAACCTGTCCGGAATCGCCTGAATGTCGGTGGCATCCGGCCTCGCGCCGGCGGCGGTCAGCATGGCGTGGATTTGTCCGCGATGGTGAGTCTGGTGGTTGAACAGCTGGACCGCCAGCATCTTTTTCGGCCGGGAGGCGGTGCTGCCACTCAGTCCCGAATACCAGGTCAGATCGCCCTCAAACCACTCGGACGGAACCGCGCGTGCCCAATCGAGGATCTGCCGGTCAAGCGCGGCACGGTCCTGCTGGAACCCATCCCAGGTTTCGATCAGCGCCGTGGACTCGGTTTTGTAACTTGCCGGTGGATCCCGGCCCTCGAAGCGGCTGAGCCAGATCCCGTCGCCCCACAAGAGGTGGGAAAAGGTCTTCTCGATCGAGCCGAAGAAAGCGCCGCGCTCGGCCTCCCGCGCGGCCTGATCAAGCCCGCTCGCAGCCTTGATCAGGTTTTCGTTCTGCCACATGTTGTAGCGCGCCATCAGCAGCACATAGTCTTGATTTGCCATGATAATTGTCCTCCGGGCTCAATGGATCAGCGGCGTGGTGTTGCGACGACAGGATCAGATCAAGCCTGTCCGCACAAGTGTCATGGCGGCCGTTGCAATGAGGCCGTGGTCTCAGATCCCCTCGATCGCAAACTCGGGCGCGCCGCTCCACTTGAGTTTCCAGCTCGCACCCGGACGGACATTCTGGATGATGCCCGGATCGAAGGCAACGAAGCAGCGGCCGCCATTGTGGCGCACTGAGGGATAGATCAGTCCGCGATGGCCTTCGCGCCGCAGATCCGCGGCCAGCACTTGGCCCGCCGGGTAGCCTTTTCCGGGATCAGGGTCGAGCGCCAAGCGCGCTTCTTCGCTCAGATCAGCGCCGTGTAAATCTGGAAAGTCACCGATGAAATCGGCCAGTAGCTCGACATAGCGGGCCTCGTCCTCGTAGCGGCCGATGAAGCCCAGTTCGCGGGTCCGGTGGAAGCCCACTTCCTGCGCACTGGTCAACATGTCCCAGGCGCAATACCAAGCACCGCGGTCACCGCTGTTGAAGCGGTTGCCGGTTGGCCGTGTGTAGGTGAAAGCGGCATTGATGTGGCTTTGGCCGAACAGCTTGAGGTCCTGCGCGCGCCGGGCGAAGGCCAGTTCGCGGCGGTCGAGCGCCAGGCTGCCCTCGCGTTCGGCGATCAGACGGGCGCTGGTCTCGCCCTCAAGCTCGGCGAGGAGCGCCGCCTCCTCATCACTGTCGACAAGGCCGCGCAGGACGGGCGGCTTGTGATGCGTCTCGGAGATCAGGCGCACCAGCGCACGATCATTGACCGGCGTGATCCTCACACGCCACCCCGGAGCGCGTCGACATAGCTGCGCACGCGCAGGATTTTTGGCAGGCCGCCGGCGATCATCGCATCGACCGGCCGCACGCCGTCGAACTCCGGTCCCCGATTGGGCAGCTTGATCCACTCAACCGCAATCGGTTCGTTGAAGTAGAGCTCAAGCGACTTGTAGAGGCCGATGAGCGCGCTCAGCCGCAGCATCTGGTCATGTGTGAGATCCCCGGCAAAATTCGGCCGCTTGGCCCGCTTCCAGGTGGACTCGGACATATCGGCCAGGGCCGCGGCTTCGCGTAGTGTCAGCGACCAGGCATCGGCAATCCGCGCGAAAGCCTTGAGTCCCACTGCCTGCCGGTCCGGTGCGGCTCGCTCCAGAACAAGGTTTTCCATCAGTCGATCCTAACTTCCTTGGTGACAGTATAATCTCATTTGACCCTGTTTTTAAGTTCATATGACCTTACTGAATCCGCAGAATCAACTTGCCCTCCCCCTTGCCATCGCCGCCAGATTCAGCCTAGATATCTCCATCCCGTTGGGAGAAGCCGGTTCACTCCGGTGCCGAAGGAGCAACCGCCCCGGAAACTCTCAGGCAAAAGGACCAACGGAATACTCGGACTCTGGAGAATGGCGCTTTTTCGCGTCTGCCGAAGGGATAACAATCTCAGGCAAAAGGACAGAGGGGGCTGTTTGAAAGCGTTTGACGCTTGACGATTGGCCCGTGCGCGGTTGACCCCGGCACCTGAGATGGAGATTGCAGCGTGGAGACCCCGGCTGACCTTCTGAAAACACCGCTACATTCCCTGCATCTCGAGCTTGGCGCGCGCATGGCCGGATTTGCCGGTTACGACATGCCGATCCAGTATCCGATGGGTGTGATGCAGGAGCATCTGCACACCCGCGCCAATGCCGGGCTGTTCGATGTCTCACACATGGGGCAGATCCTGATCCGCGCCAAAAGCGGCGAACTGCGCGACGCAGCCCTGGCGCTCGAAAAGATCACGCCGGTCGATGTGGCCGATCTCAAACCCGGCCGCCAGCGCTACGGGTTGTTCACCAATGATCAGGGCGGGCTCGAAGACGACTTCATGGTCGCCAACCGCGGCGACCATCTCTACCTGGTGGTCAACGCCGCCTGCAAGCACGACGATCTGGCCCGAATCAAGGCAGCCCTTTCCGAGACTTGCGAGATCGAGGCCCAGTTCGACCGCGGGCTGATCGCGCTGCAGGGCCCGGCGGCGGAAAGCGTGCTGTCCTCCTATGCGCCGGAAGCCGAAGACATGATGTTCATGGATGTGTCGGAGCTCGACATCGCCGGGGTCCCGGCCGTGGTCTCGCGCTCGGGCTATACCGGCGAAGACGGCTACGAAATCTCGCTGCCCGCCGACGAGACCGACCGCATCGCAAGGCTGCTGCTGGCCGATGACCAGGTCGCACCGATCGGACTTGGCGCGCGGGATTCGCTCAGGCTCGAGGCCGGGCTCTGCCTTTACGGCAACGACATCAACGAGACCACCACGCCGGTGGACGCCAATCTGAAATGGGCAATCCAGAAAGTGCGCCGCAAGGGTGGCGCGCGCGAAGGCGGCTTCCCGGGCGCCGATGTGATCCTCCCCCAGTTCGAGAATGGCGCCAGCCGTATCCGCGTCGGCCTGCAGCCTACGGGCAAGGCCCCGGTGCGCGCCGGTGCCGCGCTGTTTGAAACCGACAGTGGCGGCGAGGCCATCGGCACGGTCACATCCGGCGGGTTCGGTCCGAGTGCGGGCGGCCCGGTCGCCATGGGCTTCGTGCCTGCCGCGCTGGCCGCGCCCGGAACCACGATCTTTGCGGAAGTGCGCGGCAAGCGGCTGGAACTCGCCGTCGCCGCCCTGCCCTTCGTCCCCTCCACCTACAAGCGTTAAGTCAAGAACAGGAACAGCCCCATGCTCAAATTCACCGAAGACCACGAATGGCTCAAGATCGAAGGCGATGTCGCCACCGTCGGCATTACCGAACACGCAGCCGAGCAGCTGGGCGATCTGGTGTTTGTCGAACTGCCGGAAGTCGGCGCCAAGCTCGACAAGGGCGGCGAGGCCTCGACAGTGGAATCGGTCAAGGCAGCCTCGGACGTCTATTGCCCGCTCGCCGGCGAGATCGTCGAGGTCAACCAGGCGATTGCCGATGATCCGTCGCTGGTCAATTCCGACCCGACCGGGGCCGGCTGGTTCTTCAAGCTCAAGCTCGATGACGCCGGCAGCGCCAACGAACTGATGGATGAAGCCGCCTACACATCGATGATCGGCTGAGACAGACCATGACCATCAAGCTGACCGACTACAATCCCTACGACTTCGCCAACCGGCGTCATATCGGCCCGTCGCCGGCGGAAATCGCCGACATGCTCGAGACCGTCGGGGCGTCCTCGCTCGACGCGCTGATCGAGGAGACCGTGCCGGGCTCGATCCGCCAGACAGCGCCGCTCGACTTCGGCGATCCGATGAGCGAGCGCGAGGTGCTTGATCATCTGCGGGCGACGGCGAAGAAGAACAAGGTGATGCTGTCACTGATCGGTCAGGGCTATCACGGCACCATCATGCCGCCGGTGATCCAGCGTACCATTCTCGAAAACCCGGCCTGGTACACAGCCTATACGCCCTACCAGCCGGAAATCAGCCAGGGACGGCTGGAAGCGCTTCTGAACTTCCAGACCATGGTTGCCGATCTGACCGGGCTCGACATCGCCAATGCCTCGCTGCTTGACGAGGCGACGGCGGCTGCGGAAGCCATGGCGATGGCCGAGCGGGCCTCGAAATCGAAGACAACCGCGTTCTTCGTCGATCATCACTGCCACCCGCAGACCATCGACGTGATCCGCACCCGCGCCGAGCCGCTGGGATGGGAGGTGGTCGTCGGTGACCCGTTCACTGAGCTGGATCCGGAATCCGTATTCGGCGCGATCTTCCAGTATCCCGGCACCTTCGGCCATGTTCATGATTTCACCGACGTGATTGCAACGCTGCACGCGCACAAGGCGATTGCCGTGGTCGCTGCCGATCCTTTGTCGCTGACGCTGCTGAAATCGCCCGGCGAAATGGGCGCCGATATCGCCGTCGGCTCAATGCAGCGCTTCGGCGTTCCGGTCGGCTATGGCGGCCCGCACGCGGCCTATATGGCGGTGAAAGACGCCTACAAGCGCTCGATGCCCGGCCGTCTCGTCGGCGTCACCGTCGATACCCGCGGCAACCAGGCTTACCGGCTGGCGCTGCAGACCCGCGAGCAGCACATCCGCCGCGAGAAGGCGACGTCGAACATCTGCACCGCGCAGGTGCTGCTCGCCGTCATTGCCTCGATGTATGCCGTCTTCCACGGACCGGTGGGCCTCAAGGCGATCGCCGGCCGCATCCACATCAAGGCGGCAACGCTGGCCGCGGGCCTGAAGCAGCTCGATTTCATCATCGATCCGGCGATCTTCTTTGACACCATCACCGTGTTTGCCGAAGGCCGGCAGGCAGAGATCCTCGAAGCGGCGCGGGCCGAGGGCATCAACCTGCGCAAGGTCGGCGACGACCGCATCGGCATCGCGCTCGACGAAGTCTCGCGGCCCGAAACCGTGGAAGCCGTGTGGCGGGCCTTTGGCGGCGATCTGAAGTTCAAGGACCTGCTGGCCGAGCCGGTCATCGCCGATCCGCTGGTCAGGCAGTCGCGCTATCTCGAGCACCCGATCTTCCACATGAACCGGGCCGAAAGCGAGATGACCCGCTACATCCGCCGGCTCTCGGACAAGGACCTGGCGCTCGACCGGACCATGATCCCGCTCGGCTCCTGCACGATGAAGCTCAACGCGACGGCGGAAATGCTGTCGATCACCTGGCCGGAATTTGCCGACATCCATCCGTTCGCGCCAGCCGACCAGGCGCTGGGCTACAAGCAGATGATCGACGATCTGTCGGACAAGCTGTGCCAGATCACCGGCTATGACGCGATCTCGATGCAGCCGAATTCCGGTGCGCAGGGCGAATATGCCGGGCTGATGGCGATCCGCGGCTTCCACCGCGCCAATGGCGACACCCACCGGCATGTCTGCCTGATCCCGACTTCGGCGCACGGCACCAACCCGGCCTCGGCGCAGATGGCGGGGATGACGGTCGTGGCCGTCGGCACCCGCGAGAACGGCGACATCGATCTTGATGATTTCCGCGCCAGGGCCGAACAGCACGCCGACAATCTCGCCGCCTGCATGATCACCTACCCCTCCACCCATGGCGTGTTCGAGGAGACGGCGGCGGAAGTCTGCAAGATCACCCACCAGCACGGTGGCCAGGTCTATCTCGACGGCGCCAATCTCAACGCGCTGGTCGGGCTGGCGCGTCCGGGCGACATCGGCGCCGATGTGAGCCACCTCAACCTGCACAAGACCTTCTGCATCCCGCATGGCGGCGGCGGGCCGGGCATGGGGCCGATCGGGGTGAAGGCGCATCTGACACCGCATCTGCCGGGCCATTGCGTCACCGACGGCAAGCCGGGCGCGGTGTCAGCCGCACCGTTCGGCTCGGCCTCGATCCTGCCGATCTCCTGGGCTTATTGCCTGATGATGGGCGGCGAAGGCCTGACCCAGGCGACGAAAATCGCGATCCTCAACGCCAACTACATCGCGGCGCGGCTGAAGGGCGCCTATGACGTGCTCTACACCTCGGCGTCCGGACGGGTGGCGCATGAGTGCATTCTCGACACGCGGCCGCTGGTGCAAAGTGCCGGCGTCACCGTCGATGATGTGGCCAAGCGGCTGATCGATTGCGGCTTCCACGCACCGACGATGAGCTGGCCTGTGGCCGGCACGTTGATGATCGAGCCGACGGAATCGGAAGTCAAAGCCGAGCTCGACCGGTTCTGCGCGGCGATGCTGGCGATCCGCGACGAAGCCTGGGCGATCGAGGACGGGCGGCTCGACAAGGAGAACAACCCGCTCAAGAGAGCACCGCACACGATCGAGGATCTGGTCGGACCGTGGGATCGGCCTTACGACCGCGAGGCCGCCTGTTTCCCGGCGGGCGCGATCCGAAACGCCAAGTATTTTGCCCCGGTCAACCGGGTCGACAATGTCTATGGCGACCGGCACCTGGTCTGTTCCTGCCCGCCGATGTCGGACTACGCTGGCGCGGCCGAATAGGCCCTTTTCCTGACATTATGAGGCGGCTTTCGGGCCGCCTCTTTTGCATCCGGCCTTACAGATCGCCGGGCAGCGGCACTTTCAGCGCGGTCCGTTGAACCTTCCCCTTTGATCCGGCCCTGGCCACCGTGACAGGCGTGTCCGTCATTTTGCCGGTGGAGGCTTGCAGCTCACTGGGTTTGAGCACTCTGGCGGCATTGCTCCCAGGGCTTGCGGCTGCCACCTTGGCCGGTTTGCTGACCGTTTTCCTGGCGGTCTTGGCGGGCTTCGCAACGGCAGCAGCCGGTGCGGCCAGATTGGCATAGGCCTGACGGGCAGGCACACCGGAGCCCTCGGCAAAGCGCAGCATCTCGATGGTGGCAGTGGAAACCTCGCGCACCCGCACTCCGCTCATCAGCGACACAAGTGCGGCTTCGCTCATCGTCGGATGGCAATAGCGCAATCTCAGTTTCGCGGCGTAGCGCTTGCGCGCCAGCTTGCTGAAACCGGTCTGGCCGGCGCGGCCCAAATCGTCGGCGATCTGCCAGGCAAAGATGCAGGAGCCTCCGCCGGTGCCGCGTCCGATGGCATATCCGAACGGGCCCTGCAGGTTCTGGCCCGGCGCGGGAGACATTGCCATGGCCACGTCAGGCAGCGCGGCGCGCATTTCCCGGATGATCTCGTTGCGGGTCGGCGCCTGGTAATAGGATTTGCCGGAAGACCGTGGAGCAATGGAAACCGACAGGCTGTTTTCACCCGCCTCGTAGCCCGTATTGGGATAGAGAATGGTCTGGAACACCTGCTCGGCTTTGGACGATTGCCTGACAGCCTCGATGCCGCCAGCTGCCTGCGGCAGATAGGCCGCGGCATATTCCGGCGCCACATCGGCGATCAGCGCCGGCGCCACCGGAGTGACCGAACCGGTATAGATGTCGGGGTCCACCCCGGTTGCGCATCCTGAAGCAGAAAGCGCGAGGGCCATCATGGCCATGAAACGCGACATCATGGGCGTCATCTTCCCTCTTGTTGGTTGATCACCTCAAGCGCGGCAATCGAGCCGGGGTCACGGATGACCATGTTGAGCTGACGGAAAATGGCCTTCGCTTGTGCGGCCTGGCCGAGATGGTAGTGCGCCCAGGCCCGCATCTGGGTGAGGTCGCGGGATTCGGCGACCAGCGACGCACGGGCGTCGAGCGCCGCCAGCGTCCGGCCATACTGCTTGTGATCGAAGGAGGAGCGGGCCCGCTGCACATAGATTTCCGAGCGGAGTTCCCGCTCGCGCGCCTCAGTCAGCGGCGAAGCGGCGATCAGCGCTTCCGCTTCGTCGGTCAGACGCGCACCGAGCAGCGACAATCCGGCACCGTAGACCGCGTCGCTGCGCACCTGCCCGGATCCCGCCATGGCCCGTTCAAACGAGGACCGCGCCGCGCCGAAGCGCTTCAGGCCAAGCTCGCACCAGCCGCGCACGACAGCAATTTCCGGCCTGACAGCGGCCTGGCCGAGCCTATCGATCTCGCGCAGGCAGCCAGGATAATTCTTCGCTTCGAAATGGCGGACATAGCTCGACTTGACGCCGGCCCTGGGTTCGCCGACCGAGGCGGCCTTGCGTGGTTTCGGCGCCGGGGCCGCTGCGATTTCGGTCCAGATACCGGGATAGATGCCGCCGAACTCGCTTTTCAGGGCGGCATAATCCTTCTTGCGGTCACGCCGCAGCAGGCTGAGCGCCAACCCTTTCAGACGATCTTCCGATGCCTCCCAGCCGAGGGACTGCTTGAACCAGGCCTCGGCGGCCTCGAACTGGCGCGAGTTGTAGGCGTACCAGCCCAGGATCTCGGCATGATCGGCCGCGCTGGTTTCGAGAATGGCGGTGGAATAGGCGCGGACCACATCCTCGCTGAGCGGACCGGCATCGGGCTCGCCGAAACGCGGGGACAACACGTTCATCAGGAAAACCGGATCGTCGGAGAGATCGGTCAGATGCTCGGCTGCAAACGCATAGGCGCGCTTGTCATCGCCCTGTCGGTCAAGGCTGAGATACATGCCCTTGGCCAGCTCGGGATCGGGGGCCTGCTGCATGGCAAGGGCAAACCACTCTTCGGCCGTGGCAGGTTGTTCGGCCTTGAGGTCATGCCAGCCAAGCAAGGACAGGTCCTCCGGGCTGCGGCTGTTCCTGGCCTCGAGCGCCAGCAACCGCAGCTGGTCCTCGGTAACGGGCGCAGCGCCACTGGAGGCGTTGAATTCCGCGATCTGCTTGCGCGCCACCGCAAGCCGCAGCACCGCCGGGAGCTGGGTGCCCTGTTGCTGCGGCCACAAGGTGGCGGCAAGGGTGTGGATCTCGGAGACGGGAAAATCCTTCAGGGCCTTTTGCAGCGTGACGATCAGATGGTCATCAGACAGACGATCGGCCCCCTTGCGGGCCAGCAGCCCGCGAAACGCATGGGCCAGGCCTTCCCGGTCTCCGGCAGCCGAGAGCGCGTCAATCCGCATCCAGGCAAGATCAATATCGGTTTCCGTGGCCGGGTCGAGACCTGCAGAGGCATCCAGCAAAGCCAGCCAGTCTTCGGCCAGGGCCAGTTCGCTCATCCGCACGCGCAGCTTCTTGCGGACCAGCTTGCCCTGGAAATCCGCGGTCGGCGTCCAGCTGGGGTCCTCTGCCCGGCGGCGGATGATCTCCGCGTCGATGCCGGTGAAATCATCGGCAGCGAACATCTCCCACAGGCTGCTTTCATCCGGCGCCACAACCTCGCTGGCGGTGTAGAGATCCTGTGGCGGAACGAAGCCCGGATGCAGGGTCTCGAGGCGTGCTATCTCTGCGTCGACACGCTCCATCTGCCCCTGCCGGACGTAATAATAGAGCGCCGCGGTTTCGACCGGGTCCAGCTCCGCGCCTTGCACAGCTGATTGCGCGGTGCCCTCCGCTGCAGGTGCAATCTGCGCCGCAGCACCAGGATAGGCCTGTCCGGGATTGGCGATCAGCAGCCGCGCCGGGTCCTCGGCCGCGGCGGCAGTGATGCCGGCGAGCACGAGCATGCTGGCGCCGCTCACGGCGATGCTCCACGCCCTCATGCGCCGGGCGGGGTGGCAGATGCCGCTGGAGCGGCGGGCAAAACGGTGGCCAAGGGATCTCATTGATCTGACCTCACGCCGGCGCCGGGAACCAGCCGGCCAAGCCAGATGGCGAAAACAGCCATCAGCGCAATCACCAGCACCACATAGATGCGGAAATGATCGGAAAACCAGGCGGCGGCGATCCGGCGCAGGTTGCCGGGTCCGTAATTGCTGAGCTTGTGCGCGAAATAGGCTTCGGGCTTGGTGCTGCGGATGGTGTTTGCATCGAGATCAAACACCACGCTTTCGCCTTCGATCCGGTCCCAGACGGCCGGACTGGAAAGCATTTGAGCCACTTCACGCATCTCGAATGCCGTGTCGGCGGTCAGCCACGTGACGACGCCACCGGAGACGTTCGGGCGCTGGGTCAGCACCGCCTTGCGGGCCGGCTCGGCCGGGGCAAGCTGATCGGCCGAGCTCCGGTAGTTCAGCCACTGGCGAAACGACTGATAAAGCTCGTCCAGCTTGACCGACAGGCCGTCGGAGAAGGTGTTGCCGCCGGGCTGGTCGCGGGTGGTCTGGCGAAAGGCTTCGAGCAAGGCAGATGGATCGCTGGTCACCGCCAGCGGGGTGGCCATAGCCTGCAGATTGATCGCAGAGGTGACGATCGGATCGGCACTCTCGAGAGCAGGCGCGAAATCGATCTGGCCGGACAGTGCTGGAAAGCGGTTCGGTCCAAGCCGGGCCAGTTCATCCGTGGCCTGCCTTGAGGCAACGACCAGGGCGTTGCCTTCTGCGCCGGTTTTCGGTGGCCCGAAATTGAACTGGGCGAGCAGAGGCGTCTTGGCCGAGTTGCTCATCTTTGCCAGCACGGTCAGGGCGGTCGAGATCGAGCCTCCGTCAGGCTGCAGGACGTGAACATTGACCGCGTTGGTCCCGGCATAGGGATAGGCCGAACCGGCCAGCGCTGCCAGTTCCGGCATGCGCGCCACCCGCGCCAGCGCCGGGACCCTTATTTCGGTGGTGTCAAGCAGGATGAACCGTGGCACGCTGTCGTCGCGTTCTGCAAACACGCAGGCGTCATCGGCCGGGCGTTCAAGCTCGGCCAGCAGTTCGATCTGGTTGCGCCCCGGGCGAAAGGCCCTGAGCGGCAGTTCCAGCTTGCGGCCCGAGAACACCTCGCCGCCGGTATCACGCATCGGCAGGCTCTTGACGATCTGGTCGTTGACGCGAACCAGAAGCTGCGATGTCGGCTTGAGGCCCGGCGATGTTGCGCCATGCAGGGCAAGATCGAGAGTGGCGTATTCGGCCGGATAGAAATCGGCCGGCATCACCATGTCGAAGCGGGTCCGGAACAACCGGCCACTGAAAGGCGCGGGCACATACCCGGCATCGGCAAGCGTATAAACGCTGGAGGCTTCGGCGCGAATTTCGCCCGAGCGCTGTGCCCGGATACCACTGTCGAAAACCGGCTTGAGCGGGCCCTGAACGGCGTTGAGCACGAGGTTGGGGATCTCGCGGGCATTGGATGCACGCAGAACCACCGTGTGGCGAAGCGGATCCCCGCCGGGCGCCAGCGAAAGCCCATGCGGCGTGTCGCTGCGGATAGCCGAAAGCGAGGCCTGGTCATCATCGGAGGCGACCAGCAGATCGATACCCGGTCCTGTGCCTGCCGTTTCAGCCACGGTCACCGAGATGTCGTCGCGATTGAGCGCCAGCGCCAATGTCTGGACCATGGGTGCCGCCCGGTTCAGCGCCGCGGCGCCTGAGCCCTGGGGCAGAACCAGCCGCAGATCCGTCAGGCCGCGGGCGTCGCGGCCGACCTTTCGCAGGCTGGCAAAACCATTCGATCCCTGGGCCGAATGAGGCCGGAAGCCCGAAGTCTGTTCGTCAAGTTCGGTCCAGAGCTCGTAGGTTGCTTCCATCGAGCAATCGACCCGGTGCTGCTGCACCGCCCGCAATTGCACTTCATTGACACCGGCACGGAGGGTGGAAGACGGCACCGCAATCGTTTGCGTGTTGAATCCCGACGGCGAACGGACCGGGAAATTGCCGACCGGCGCGCCATTGACCATCACCGATGCCACCGAGGTCTCCGGCATCACCGACACGGCGTTGCGGTAGGCCAGGACCAGGTCGCCACCGGCAGCGACGCTCCGGGGATCGAGCAGGAAGGTCAGGTTGACGACATCGTCTTCACCTTCGAAGCGGAGGGTGGATTTCGACTGTTCAAAGGCGGTCAGCGTCGGGTCACGGGTGAGTGCAGCAGCGAGGGCCTCGCTGGGACGGGTCGACAGAATGGTGCTTTGCCCGAGGCCTTCGAGGGAGACAACGGGGCTTTTGACCTGCGGCTCCGACAACAGGCTTTGCGCCATCGCGGCCGGGGCAACAGGGGCAGCCAAAGCAACGATCGTGATCAGCGAGGAGAAGACCTTATGCATGTAACCGGACTCCCTCGGCTGCCAATTCCAGCTGCGCGGCCTTTTCCATGGCCGGGGTGTTGGGGCTGACGCTCATCGGCGCGTCGGCAAAGGAGGGAAGTTTTCCGGCGCGACCGAGCCCGAGCAGGTATCCGGCCGCCCTGAAGGATTCGATGAAACTCCAGCCGGCAAAACGCAGCGTTCCACGCACGATATCCAGACGCACCTGGCGACGGCTGATACGCTCCTGCAGCGGTTTCTGATCCGCATACATGATTTCGGCAATGGCCATGAAAGTCTGCGGGTTGCGTTCGGGGAAGGCAAAGCCATAGACCTCGGCACCGTCGATCTGGCGGATCGAGCGGATGGTGACCTGGAACGGCACCGGCCGGCCCGCGCGGCGAACCTCGATCTCGCCGGACCAGTCGGACCGGGGGTCGAGGTCGGGCCGCTTGTCGGGGAACTGGACCGAGACGCCGCCGCTTGAGGCATCAAGCAGGATCACGTCCCAGGTGTTGCCGCCCTGCCGCAGCAGGCCGTGGCGCCGGATCGGAAGGCGCTGGTTGCGGCGCAGTTCGCGGCGCTCGGCAACCACGCCCAGACCGGCGGCGGCCAGGAAGAGGTTGAGGAAGTTCCACATCGCCACGATCAACAGCAGATCGGATGCCACCGGCTCGGTGGCCAGACGCCACATCGCGTAGGCTGCGGCAGCAAGCAGCACGAAGAAGATGACAAAATAAGGGGTCGAGATGGCCGAGAGACCATTGCTGTCGAGCGTCTGCCCCTTGGCGGTGACGTTAAAGGTCGGCTTGCGCGGATTGCGGATCACGCTGACGATCGAGCCGACCAGCATCACCGACTGGACATATTCGTAGAGCTCGGACACCCAGGGCCAGCGGACCTTGCCGTAGAGATAGCTCTGCATGGCGAAGGAGGCGATCAGGTAGGTCAGCGCATAGGCGCCGAACTCCTGGATATTGGCCTGATAGATCTCCAGCGAAAAGAAGATGTAGAGCAGCGGCGAGAGCATGAAGGCCATGCGCGAGAGCGGAAACAGCCAGAACAGGTTGATGCCGGCATAGCAGATGCGCTGGCCCATGGTCAGGCCCTTGGCAAGGAACGGCCGTTTCAGGATCAGGATCTGCAGCATGCCCTGGCACCAGCGGGCGCGCTGGCCGATGAAGGCCACGAAGGTTTCCGGCTGCAGCCCGGCGATCAGCGGCTTGTCGACATAGAGCGAGTGCCAGCCCTTGGCATGCAGGCTGAGCGCGGTTTCGCAATCCTCGGTGATCGACTGGCCCGAGAAGCCGCCGGTGGTTTCAAGCGCCTTGCGGCGCAGCACTGCGGCCGAACCGCAGAAGAAGGAGGCATTCCACTTGTCGAGCCCGCGCTGCAGCACCGAGTAGAACATCTCGTTCTCCGACGGCATCGCGGCAAAGGTCTTGAGGTTCTTCTCAAGCGGGTCGGGATTGAGGAAATAATGCGGCGTCTGCACCAGGAAGAGTTTCGGATCCTCGCGGAAGAAGCTCACGGTTTCCTTGAGGAATTCGCGCACCGGGGCGTGGTCGGCGTCAAACACCACGACCAGCTCGCCCCTGGAAACCCGCAAGCCGTCATTGAGGTTGCCGGCCTTGGCGTGGTCATTCTTCTTGCGGGCATGGTAGTTGACGCCCATGGCGCGGCAGAGCGCCTTGAGCTGCTCATGGCGGCGCGTGGCCGCAAGTGCCTGGGCAGGATCCTTGTGCCTGCGCTTTTCCTCGGTGCCGCCGTCATCGAGCAGCCAGATCGACAGCTTGTCGCGCGGGTAGATCATCGACTTGGCCGCAGCGAGCGTTGCCGCAAGCAGTTCGGGATCTTCGTTGTAGCTGGGGATCAGCACGTCGACGGTGGGCAGTTCCTCGAGCGAGCGAACCTTCGGCGCAACCCGCTTGATCGGGTCCGCGAGCATGAAGAAGCTGACCGCCAGCATGACAAGGCAGTACATCTCGGCAAGGTAGAGCAGCAGGCCGGGGATGAAATCGAGCGGATCGGAGATCGATGGCAGGGTCTCGGTCGTGCGCCAGTATGCGTAGCGCAACGCCAGCACCGCACAGAAGACAAAGGTAATGAAACGAAAGACGGTGTTTTCGGGCCGGGTCATGCCGAAGAACATCATGCCAAGAGCAGCAAGGCTCAGAACCAGCTGGGCCTGAAGGCTGAGAGGCAACCACATAATGGCCAGCCCAAGGAGACCGGCTGGCACAGCAGCCCATTTCGTGCACGTCATGTGCCTACTCCACAGATCAATTGCTTCCTCGCATCATGCGGAAAGCACTTCGCGTTGTGGCGAAACTAGGAGGCGCTGGTTCACAAATTGCTAATAAAGCATTTTCCCTTATTTATTTGAAACCCATGGTTAATGATGGGTTTAACGCCTTTGTTTCGGCGTCGTTGCGGCCGCTGCCGTGATGGCATGCAATCTCGGCCTCCGGTGACTGGAGAACCGGGGCGATACGGTTCCCGAGCTCTTTCTCTTGATGAATGAATATTCATTCACTATACATATTTGTCTGACAGGAAGGGTGATCCGGTTCGCCGCGTGTACGCGTACGGGATTACGAAAACCTCAATCGCGTTTACGTGCATGGATATCCGAGGACAGTTTGATGGACGCCCCCGCAGCCAATCCCATGACCACCGCCGCCAGCGATCGCGCGTCGGATATTCTCGACAAGGTCAAGTCGGTGTTCGCTCTCAATGGCTTCGAGGGCACCTCGATGCAGGATCTGGCGCAGGCGACGCAGATGAGCGTCGGCAATTTCTACCGCTACTTCCCCTCGAAGGACGCCATCGTCACCGCGCTGGTCAAACGCGACCTCGAGGAAATCGAGGCCCTGTTCGATGCCGTCCGATCCGCGGAAGATCCTGGTGCAATGTTCATGACGCTGTTGCGTCATGAACTCGAGACCCTGCCGTTTGAGAAGGCGGCACTCTGGAGCGAGGTGCAGGCCGCCTCCTACCGCTGTCCGGAAATCACCGCGCTGATGCGCACGATGGACGAGACGGTGCGCAGCAACGTGGTCGTCGCACTTGTGCGCATTCACGGCGACGACAGCCCGGAGGCCCGGGAAATCTTCGAAACGCGAGCACAGCTGCTGATGGCGCTGGTCCACGGATTTGCCCAGCGCAAATACTGTGCCTGCGAAACCGCAGATCCTGCAAAGACCGCTGCCTTTGCAGAGCTTGTGCTGTCAACGCTTCACGACACCATTTTCGCTTCTCCCAGCAAACCCGCCAAATGACCGGAACCGCCATGCGCCCTACCCTTGTTTTTGCACTCCCCCTCCTCTGCGCCATGGCGCTGCCGGCGGGTGCAGTGGATGCAGAGAAAGCTCCATCAAACGCCAGCCTTGCGCCCGCGATCATTGCGGTGAGAGCCGAGAAAGCCCCGATCACCGACCGGGTGCTGTCCAACGGCATGATCACCGCGCGCGAGGAGGTGCTGGTGGCGCCGCAGGTCGAAGGTCTGGCGATCGAAAGCCTCGAGGCCGATATCGGTGACCAGGTGGAAGCCGGCTCCGTGCTGGCCACGTTGTCGAAGGATCAGCTGATCCTGCAGCGCAGCCAGCTCGACGCCAACCGCGCCAAGGCGATGGCCGCGATCGCCCAGCTGGAGGCGCAACTGGCCGAGGTCCAGTCCAACACACGGGAAACGGTGAAAGCCAGCGAACGCGCCAGGCAGCTCGCCGCCCAGGGCACCTATTCCACCGTGCAGGCGGAACAGGCCGAAGCCCAGGCGACAGCGGCTGAGGCGCGGGTCCGCTCGGTCGAGGAATCGATCAAGGTGGCGCAGGCCGACATCGCGGTAATCGACGCCCAGATGAAGGACATCGAGCTGCGCCTGGCGCGCAGCGAGGTCAAGGCGCCGGTCTCGGGCATCGTTTCGGCGCGGGGCGCGCGGATCGGTGCCATCGCCAGCGCAAGCGCGGGACCGCTCTTCACCATCATCCGGGATGGCGAACTGGAACTGCGCGCCGATATCGCCGAGGCCGACATGCACCGCGTTGAAGAAGGCCAGACAGTGCTGATCCACCTCATCGGCGCGGAGGCCCCGGTCGAGGGCACCATACGGCTGGTCGAACCGACCCTGAACACGACGACACGTCTGGGCATGGCCCGCATCGAGATCGCCGATGGCGCAAATCTTCGCGCCGGAATGTTCGCGGATGCGGAGATCATCGTGGCAAGCCGGGAGGCCGTGACCGTGCCGGTGACATCGGTCAACATGACCCGCAACAGTGCCGACGTTCTCAGGATCGAGGACGGCATTGCCAAGCGCACCTCCGTCACCACCGGCATTCGCGAGGGTGGCCAGGTGGAAATCGTCGAGGGACTGGCCGAGGGCGACCTGATCGTCGCCAAGGCCGGCGCTTTCGTACGCGACGGCGACCGGATCACGCCGGTGGAAGAAACCGACAGCGGCGCAGCTGCCGCGATGACCGAGTGAGGCACCCGAGATGAACTTTTCCGCCTGGGCCATTCGCAACCCGATCGCGCCAATCCTGGCATTCGCGCTGCTGACGATCGTCGGCATCCAGTCCTTCTTCACCTTGCCGATCACACGGTTTCCCAATATCGATGTGCCGCTGGTGGCCATCACCGTGGTGCAATCGGGTGCCGCGCCTTCCGAAATGGAAGCCCAGGTCACCAAGGAAATCGAGGATGCCGTCGCCGGCATCAACGGCGTCGATGACATCGGCTCCACTGTGTCCGACGGCATATCGACCACGACCGTGATCTTCAGGATGGAAGTGCCGACCAACCAGGCGGTGCAGGACGTCAAGGACGCCATTGATGGTGTCCGCGGCGATCTGCCGGCCTCGGTGGAAGAGCCGATCGTCACCCGCGTGGATGTCGAAGGCCAGGCGATCATGACTTTCGCGGTGCATGCACCCGACATGACGCTCGAGGAAGCCTCCTGGTTCGTCGATGACACCATCAAGCGGGCGCTGCAGGGCCAGCGCGGGGTCGGCAAGGTCGACCGTCATGGCGGCGCGGACCGGGAAATCCGTGTCGAACTGGACCCGGCACGTCTCGACTCCTATGGCATCACCGCAGCCGATGTGAACCGGCAGCTGCGCGCCACCAACGCCAATCTCGGCGGCGGCCGCGGCGAGGTCGGCGCCCGCGAACAGGTGATCCGGACGCTTGGCGACGCCCAGAACGCGGCGTCGCTGGAAAAGACCACCATCGCCCTGCCAAACGGACGTTTCGTCCGGCTTGGCGATCTGGGCACGGTGCAGGACACCTATGAAGAGCTGCGCTCCTTCGGACGCTACAATGGCGATCAGGTGGTGTCGTTTGCCGTTTTCCGCTCGAAGGGCGCCAGCGAGATCTCGGTCTCCGAAGTGGTGACCGAAACGCTGGACGAGATCCGGGCCGAGTATCCGAATGTCGAACTGGTTCCCGTCGATGACACCGTGTTCTTCACCTATGGCAACTACGAATCTGCCCTGCACACCCTGGTGGAAGGCGCGTTGCTGGCGGTTCTGGTGGTGTTCCTGTTCTTGAGAAACTGGCGCGCCACTTTGATTGCGGCGGTGGCGCTTCCCTTGTCGGCAATCCCGACATTTTACGTCATGGACCTGCTCGGGTTCTCGCTCAACCTGGTCAGCCTGCTGGCCATCACGCTGGCGACCGGCATTCTGGTCGATGACGCGATCGTGGAGGTGGAAAACATCTCCCGGCATATCCGCATGGGCAAGACGCCCTACCGGGCGTCTGTCGAGGCCGCGGATGAAATCGGGCTGGCGGTGATCGCCACCACCTTCACCATCATCGCGGTGTTCGTGCCGGTGTCATTCATGCCCGGTATTCCGGGGCAGTATTTTATCCAGTTCGGTATGACGGTCGCCGTTGCGGTGATGTTCTCGCTCTTGGTGGCGCGGCTGATCACGCCGATGATGGCCGCCTATCTGATGCGCGACAGCGATGCGCATGAGGAGACCGAGGGCGGCGGGCCGATCATGCGCGGCTACACCTGGCTGATCTCCAAGACCCTGCGCTGGAAATACACGACCCTGCTTGCAGCCATCGGATCGCTGGTGGTCGCGGTTTATTTCCTGATGCAGGTGCCCGGCTCGTTCCTGCCGCCCGATGACGTCTCGCGCGTCAGCATCAGCGTGGAGCTGCCGCCAGGCGCGACGCTCGAAGATACCGATCGCACCACCGAAGCCATGCGCCAGATCATCGCCGGCATCGACGATGTCGAGAACGTCTTCGTTCTTGGCGGCAGCTCGCCCAAGGGCGAGGTCGATATCCGCCGCGCCTCGATCTCGGTGCTGCTGGAAAAGATCGAACATTCGATCGTCAAGAAAGTGGTCAACGGGCTGGCGGATGCGGTTCCGTTCGTCTCCGATTCGCTGCCGCGCATGGAAGTGCTGGGCCGTGTCCGCTCTCAGGCGGAGATTGAAGCCGAGATTTTCGAGAAGCTTGCGGTCATTCCCGACATCAGGGCCTACAAGCTCAATGACCGCGGCGAACGCGACCTGACCTACAACGTGATTTCGAACGACGATGCGGCAATCGACCGGGCCGTCGCCATTCTCGAGCCGAAACTCAAGGCCGAAAATGTGCTGTCGAGCGTCAGCGTCTCGGGGTCCCTGCCCCGCCCCGAAGTCCAGATCCGGCCCCGGACCGAGGAAGCGGCACGGCTCGGCGTGACCACGGCGCAGATTGCCGAAACCGTGCGCGTCGCCACCATCGGCGATGTCGATGCGGCGCTGGCCAAGATCTCGCTCGACAACCGCCAGATCCCGATCCGGGTTCAGCTCGACCCGGTCTACCGGGCCGATATCGACCGGATCGGCAATCTGCGGGTGGCCACCTCGAAGGGTGTGTCGGTGCCGCTGAAGACCGTGGCCGACATCATCATCACGCAGGGCCCCTCGACCATCAAGCGCTTCAACCGCGAACGGCAGGCAACCATCGGCGCCAGCCTGCCGATTGGCGTCGCGCTGGACACGGCCAAGAACCGGTTCAACGAGATCGTCGCCAGCACCGAGCTGCCGGCCGGGGTTCAGGTGCTCGAGGCAGGTGACGCGGAAGTCCAGGCGGAAATGCAGGAAAGCTTCCTCAACGCCATGCTGATGGGGCTGATGCTGGTGCTGACGGTGCTGATCCTCTTGTTCAAGGACGTGATCCAGCCCTTCACCATCCTGTTCTCGCTGCCGCTCGCCATCGGCGGTGTCGCCGCAGGCCTGATCCTGACCAACAACGCCATGTCGATGCCGGTGCTGATCGGCATCCTGATGCTGATGGGGATCGTCACCAAGAACGCCATCCTGCTGGTCGATTTCGCTGTCGAGCTGATCCGCTCGGGCCGCGAACGGGTGGGCGCGATGATCGAAGCCGGGCAGAAACGCGCCCGGCCGATCGTGATGACCTCGATCGCGATGTCGGCCGGCATGCTGCCCAGCGCGCTCGGCGTCGGCGAAGGCGGTTCGTTCCGCGCGCCGATGGCGATTGCGGTGATCGGCGGAATCATCGTCTCGACGGTTCTCAGCCTCGTGGTGGTGCCGTCGTTCTTCCTGATCATGGATGATCTGTCGCGACTGCTGAGCCGCATCTTCAGCCGCTTCGTTGGCCCCAAGGAAGAGGAGATCGAGGTGCTGGAACCCGAAGCCATGACCGTCGCCATCGGCGAAAACAGCGAAGAGATCGCCGAGCTGCGCGCGCGTCTGGCGCAGCTTGAGGGCCAGACCGGGGGCAGCCGGCCAAAGCTGGTGGTAACGCACCAGGCTGCCGAATAGACAAAAGGCCGGGGCCCAATCAGCCCCGGCCTTTTTCATTCAGGCAAGGATACAATCAGACGCCGAGAAACTCGGTTTCAACCTCGCGGGTCAGGCCCTCGGGCGTCCCGGTCCAGACGGTCTGGCCGCGGGCCAGGATGACGCAGCGATCAGCGACGGCACGGAGCTCGGAGAAGCCCTTGTCGATGACCAGGATCGACTGGCCGCCCTGCTTCAGCCTGGCGATGGCCGCCCAGATCTCCTGACGCACCACCGGCGCAAGACCTTCCGTCGCCTCGTCGAGAATGAGCAGCCGCGGGTTGGTCATCAGCGCACGGGAAATCGCCAGCATCTGCTGTTCTCCGCCCGACAGCGTGGCCGCACTCTGGCTCATGCGTTCGCCCAGCCGTGGAAACAGCTCCGTGACCTTGCCGATGTCCCAGGGCCCGGAGCGGGCCGAGGCCATCAGGTTCTCGTTGACGGAGAGATTGGCGAAACAGCGGCGGCCTTCCGGCGCCAGGCCGATGCCCAGCCGCGCTGCCTTAAACGAGGGCAGCACCGAGAGATCCTTGCCGTCAAAGCGGATCTCGCCGCGGGTGCTGCGCAGCATGCGGGTGATCGAGCGCACGGTGGTGGTCTTGCCCATGCCGTTGCGGCCCATCAGCGCCACCAGCTCTCCCTCGGCGATTTCCAGATCAACGCCGAACAGGGCCTGCGAGGCGCCGTAGAAGGCTTCGAGCTTGCCGACTTGCAAAAGGCTCATGCCGCGTCCTCCCCGAGATAGGCGGTGCGGACTTCCGGATGATTGCGGATCTCGTCGGCGGTGCCGCGGGCAATGATCCGGCCCGAAACCAGAACCGAGATGCGGTCGGCGAGCTGGAAGACGGCGTCCATGTCATGCTCGATCAGCAGGATCGGCGCTTCGGTCCGCAGCTTGTCGAGAAAGCCGATCAGCCTGGCCGAGCCTTCCTGCCCGAGCCCCGCCATCGGTTCGTCCATCAGGAAGATGCGCGGCTGCATGGCCAGCGCCATGGCGATTTCCAGAAGCCGCTTTTCGCCGTGCGAAAGTTCGCTCACGCGGACAGCAGCACGGTCGCTGAGGCCAACCCGGTCGAGCGCCTCCATCGCCTCGCCAATCAACGCCTTGTCGCTTGAGACCTGGCGGAGAAAGCCGAACACGGATCTCTGCCTTGCCTGGGCTGCGAACATGACATTGCCGCGGGCCGAGAATTCCGGGATCAGCGAGGAGACCTGGAAGGTCCGGGTCAGGCCGAGGCGGGCGCGGGCAATCTGGTCGAGATCGCTGATCTCGCGGCTATCAAAGTGGATGGAGCCCGCATCCGCCGGCAACTCACCGGCGACAAGCTTGATCAGGCTGGATTTGCCGGCGCCATTGGGGCCGATCAGGGCATGGATCTCGCCGGGGCGCAGGTCCAGATCGACGCCATCGGTCACTTTCAGCGCGCCGAAGGATTTGCTCAGGCTAGAGAGTTTCAACACCGGTTCAGTCATGACGCACCCTCCCCGCCACCAGGCCTATGAACCCGCCTCTGGCGAACAGCACCACGGCCAGCAGTGCCGCGCCGAGGAAGAACTGCCAGTGGGTGGTGAAGCTGCCGAACAGATGCTCGAACAGCACGAACAGGCAGGCGCCGACGACCGGGCCGAACAGCCGCGCCACGCCGCCCAGAATGATGAAGACCATGATCTCGCCCGAGAGATGCCAGGACATCATGGTCGGGCTGACGAACCGGTTGAGGTCGGCATAGAGCGCGCCCGCCAGCCCGGTGATCATACCGGAGATGACAAAGGCGGCGAGCTTGATGCGGTAGGGCGAAAGCCCGAGGGCTGCGACGCGGCCCTCGTTCTGGCGCACCGCCTGAAGCGCGATGCCGAAGCGGGCGCCGGTCATCCGCCACTGGGCAACGAGCACCAGCATCAGCACCCCGTAGCAAAGCAGGAAGAAATCCAGCGGGCGAAGCGTGTTGATGCCGGGAAAGGCATTCCGCACATAGATCGACAGGCCGTCCTCGCCGCCATAGGCGGGCCAGGAAATGGCGAAATAGTAGATCATCTGCGCAAACGCCAGCGTGATCATGATGAAGTAGACGCCGGATGTGCGCAGGCTGAGCGCACCGATGAACAGTGCCGCCAGCCCGCTGACAACTATCGCCACCAGCCACAGCACCAGCATCTGATTAGTGCCGTTGATCAGGAACGGCGCGGTCATCAGCGGCTCGTAATTCTGATGGTGACTGGCGAGAATGCCCACGGCATAACCGCCAAGGCCGAAGAAGGCGGCATGGCCGAAGGAGACCAGACCTCCAAGGCCCAGCGCAATGTTGAGGCCAACACCAGCGAGCGCCAGAATGGTGGCGCGGGTGGCCAGCGTGACGAGGAAGGGCTCATCGGCGAAATGCGCGATCAGCGGCCCGCCAAGCAGGATCAGCGCCAGCAGGATGTTGAGACGATGTTCGGTAATCAGATCACGCATTGGCTGGAAACAACCCCTTTGGCTTGAACACCAGCACGACGGCCATCAGCAGGTAGATCAGCATCGAGGCCAGTGCGGAACCGACGCCGCGGGCAGCGGACGCTTCCATGACGCCGGACAGCAGCGTGGGCAACAGGAAACGGCCGAGCGTGTCAACCAGGCCGACAATCAGGGCCGCCACCAGCGCGCCGCGGATCGAGCCGATACCGCCGATGACGATGACGACGAAGGCCAGGATCAGAACCGGCTCGCCCATGCCGATCTGCACCGACTGGATGGCGCCGATGAGAGCACCGGCGAAACCGGCAAGTGCTGCGCCAAGGGCGAAGACCACGGTGTAGAGAAAACGGATATCGACCCCGAGTGCGGCGATCATTTCGCGGTCGGCTTCGCCGGCGCGGATCTGCATGCCGAGCCGGGTCTTGCTGATCAGCAGCCCGAGGCCTGCGGCCACGACCAAGCCGGCAATGATGATCGCCAGACGGTAGGCCGGATAGGGCAGATCACCGGGCAGCATCACCGGGCCGGACAGAAAGACCGGCGGGTCGAGATAAAGCGGGAAGGAGCCGAAGATGAAGCGGACGGCTTCGGAAAACATCAGCACCAGGGCGAAGGTGGCCAGCACCTGATCGAGATGATCGCGGTCATAGAGCCTGCGGATCACCACGATCTCGACCAGCGCACCGGCAGCCGCGGCCGCGATCAGGCTGGCGATCAGGCCGAGCCAGAAAGACCCGGTCCAGGCAGCGACTGCGGCGCAGACGAAACCGCCGACCATGAACAGCGAGCCATGGGCGAGATTGATCAATCCCATGACGCCGAAAATCAGGGTCAGGCCGGCCGCCATCAGAAACAGCATGACGCCAAGCTGAAGGCCATTGAGGATTTGTTCGAGAAAAAGGGCGACAGTCATCGTCTACCGGCTCGCACTCTCGCGCCGCGCATTCGGATGAATGCCAGAGGGCGCAGTAAGCATTTTGGTCACAACAGGACCATCAGTCCGGGCGGAGCACGTGGCCCCGCCCGGCGCTGATGAGCTGATTACATCTTGCAGTCGGCCGCGTAGGCGTCAGCATGATCTTCAAGCGCAACGCCCACCATCTTGTTGGTGTAGACGTCGCCTTCCTTGATCACTTCGCGGACATAGATGTCCTGGATCGGGTGGTTGTTGTTGCCAAACTTGAAGTCACCGCGGGTCGACTTGAAGTTGGCGGCCTTCAGGGCTGCGCGGAACGCATCCTTGTCGGAGATCGACGCGGTTTCCATGGCCGAGAGCAGCAGGTTGGCGGTGTCAAAACCCTGGCTGGCATAGAGCGAAGGCAGACGGCCATACTCGGCCTGGAAGCTTTCGACGAATGCCTTGTTGGTTTCGTTGTCGATGTCCTTGGACCACTGCGAGGTGTTCTTGACGCCAAGAGCAGCGTCGCCGACGGCCTGCAGGATGGCCTGGTCAAAGGAGAAGGCCGGTCCGAGCAGCGGCACGTCCACACCGGCGCCGGCATATTGCTTCATGAAGGCGATGCCCATGCCGCCGGGCAGGAAGAAGAACACGTTGTCAGCGCCGGACGCGCGGATTTCGGCGATCTCGGCTGCGTAATCGGTCTGGCCGAGCTGGGTGTAGATTTCCTTGACCACTTCGCCCTTGAAGAAGCGCTTGAAGCCGGTCAGCGCATCCTTGCCGGCCGGATAGTTCGGCGCCAGAATGAAGCTCTTCTTGAAATCTGCGGAAGTGGCGTAGGCGCCCATGGCTTCGTGCAGGTTGTCGTTCTGCCAGGCGACATTGAAGTAGTTGGCGTTGCAGCCTGCACCTGCAAGTGCCGATGGACCGGCATTGGGCGACAGATAGATCTTGTCCTGGGCGACGGCGCCCGGAATGACGGCCATGGCCAGGTTGGACCAGATGATGCCGGTCATGACGTCGACCTTGTCGGACTGGATCAGCTTGTCGGAGAGCTGAACCGCGAGATCGGGCTTGCGGGCGTCGTCTTCGATGATCAGTTCGACATCGGTGTTGCCCGACTGCTTCAGCGCCAGTTCGAAGCCGTCGCGGACGTCGATGCCGAGCGATGCTCCGCCGCCCGAGAGCGTGGTGATCATGCCGACCTTGACCGGCTCGGCAGCAGCCATCGATACGCCGGCCAGCAGCGACGCAGCCGTCGCCAATCCCATAAATGTCTTTTTCATTGGTTTTCCTCTCTGTTTTTGATGCAGCGCCGGCCTTGTTGGCGGTCCGGTCACTGCAGCTTCATCCCCTTCGGGCGAATGATCCAGGCTGCGCCCCACTGCAAAAAATGAGTGACAAGCCTGTACGCATCGTCTTCGAGCATTGGAGCAAGGCAGCATTGAATGTCAACGCGCGAGGCCCCAATCATCGCCATTGCGGTTGAGCTTATCAGCCGGTTTGAAGAATTCCAGTACTTTTTTTAAGCTTAAAATAAATTGCCCGCGATTGGCTCTTGCGCCGGCGTCCCGGGCGTGGTTCCAAGGTGGAAACCGTCATTCCCGCTCAGGGACAGAAGGAGACCGACGATGCAGTGTTTTTTCGTGGAGTTTCAGTGCAAGCTCGGCCAGGCCTATGCCGTTGCCGATGAAATCGCCAATCGCGAGATTGCCTCCGAGATCTATTCCGTCAGTGGCCAGTTCGACCTGATGGCGAAATTCTACATCGAGGATGATGTCGATATCGGTCGCTTTGTCGCCGACAATATCCACACCGTGCCGGGCGTGGAACGCACCCACACGATCCTGACCTTCAAGGCATTCTAGAACCGGATATTTCCGCTTGCGGAGCGCGAAGAGTGCCCAGCCGGAGTCGCCGCATACCTGGACAAAACCAGCCTCGGCGGAGATGTGACCCGAATGAAACTGATCAAGCCCAGCATGGATCATCTTCCGGCCTATGCTGATGCGCTGAAGAGAGGCTGGTCACCCGACAATCTCAGACCGGAAGCGGCGCAGGAACAGCTTGCAAGGATCGCCAGCGACGCGGCAACATTCGTCTCGGATCTGGATGATCCCGGCGCGAAGGCGGGGCCTGTCAAACTGCCGGACGGATCTGAAGTCCCGCGTCTGCCAAGTATCCGACGCTGGCTGTGGGACACCGGATTTTGTGGTCACATCGGCTTGCGCTGGAAGCCCGGAACCGAGGATCTGCCGCCCACCTGTTCCGGTCACATCGGCTATTCCGTCGTGCCGTGGAGACAGGGAGAGGGATTGGCAACCGCTGCACTGACCGGCATTTTTCCGGAGGCGAAAGCGATTGGCCTCAAGCATCTGGATATCGCGACCAGCCCCGAAAACACCGCTTCGATCCGGGTTATCGAAAAGTCTGGCGGAACATTGGTGCGGCGTTACACCGCCGACAGATCGCTGGGCGGGCACGCAACACTGCTGTTTCGGGTTTCACTGGCCGACTGACCGCGGGTTCTGGTCAGCCCACGTCGCAATATGAGCCAACAAGCACAGCGCAATCGTCACAGGCTTTGTCTGGCGGAGAATCGGGAAAAGAAATGGTACGATTGGGTGGGTTCGAACCACCGACCTCCGGATCCACAATCCGGCGCTCTAACCAGCTGAGCTACAACCGCACTCGAACGGCCAACGATTTCGAAAGCCGTGTTATGGCGCTCACATACTGTCCGCGGGTGATTTTTGCAAGAGGTCTGACGACAGTTTTCACAGTTTCACCGGACACAAAAGCCGATAACCGGCCTGCCATCTGATGGTGCGCGAAACAGCAAAAAGGCCGGGCACCAGGGCCCGGCCTTTTCTCAATTCAATCCGTAACGGATCAGCCTGTAGGGGATCAGGCAGCCTTGATTTCGCTCATCGCCTTTTCGGCAACTGCCTTGGTGGGCTTGGAAACATCTTCGGCAACCTTGCGGGCGGCTTCCTGCATGGTCTTGGCCTGGTCTGCCATCATTTCAGCCTGCTTGCGGAAGAAGCCGGTCTGAAGTTCGATCATCTGGGCGACCGACTTGACGCCAAGCAGGGCTTCCATGTGCGACAGCGAGTGCTCGACATTGCCGCGGGCGGCGTCGATTGCCTTGAGGCTCAGCTCAACGGTGCCGGCCTGTGCGGTTTCGAGTGTTGATTCCATCGCCTTGGTCGCGTCTTCTGCAACGGTCTTGGCCTTTGCATAGGCTTCCTTGGTCTGGTTGACCGACTTGTCAGCCATTTCACGATAGCCGTCGGTCATCTTGGAGACATCAAATGTCGGGAATTCAAATACGTCTGCGGATGCGATGGTCTTCTTGGTCGCCATGTCACTTCTCCTTGAAGTTTCAGAGGGACCGCTCGTGGCCCCGTTTCGGTTTCGCGGATTGTATAACACAGCTTATTGTGCAGCGCAACATATTTGGTGCAACGCAGCGCCCGTTAACCGTTTCAAGACAAATGATGGCGCCAGGAGCCGGGTTTGCTGGACCGTCGGCAGCTCGAAAGCTATTAATAAAACCTTAATTCCCCCTCATGCAGGGGCTATTCTGGCCAAAACTGGATGACCACCTATGCCGGCACACCATTATCCGTTCATCGAGCTTGCTGTTCACGCTGCCGTGCGCGACCATTTCGCCAAGGGCGATGCCGTTGCCGTGCTCAGCCGTGATCTGGGCGAGGTGCTGTGGGCCAATGGCGCTGCGGCGCAGCTGTTGGGCTTTTCCAACATCTATGACGTCCTGGACGAAGGCTTTGGTGGACAGCGCGCAACCCGGCGGCAGATCGAAAGCGCGGTCAGCGGCCTTGGCCGAACCGGCAAGCCGCAGAATTTCATGATGCGGGCGAACAGCGGGTTTTCGCGTTCAATGGCGTCTGCAACGCTTGAAGAATTTAGCCTGCCCGATGGTGCACAGGCCTTTTTGCTGACCAGCAGCCAGGCTGGCCAGGTGCTGGCGCCCGGCGCGCGGGCCCGAAAGATCATCGCAGGGTTTGAAGGCACTGGTACCCATGTCGCGGTTCTCGACAAGGATGGCCAGGTGCTCGCCGCTTCCAGCACCTTTGCCGACCTGGGCCTTGCCGGCAGCGATATCGACCGGATGGTGGCGGATGTCACCGGCGCCGCCGACCGCCTGGTCAAGCGGATGACGGCCTCGCCCATCGGCGCGATGCCGACAGCCATCGGCCGGCTGGCCGATGATCCGGCGCTGCATCTGCTGTTTGCCGTCGAACCCGCGCCGGTGGAGGACACAAACGAAGACGCCATAACGGCTCCAGCGACCGCCAACCCAATCGCCGCCGATGCCGGTACAGAAACAGAACCGGAAGCCGCCTCCTCCGAGCCGGCGTCCGAGGTTTCGTCCGAGCCCGAACAAGAGGCTGAGACCGCGGATGGCTCGACCGGCGCAGATGCCTCCGTCGAGACCGCGGAGCCGGATGACAAGGCGCCCGAAACCGCGGTACCGGCGGATGCAGCGACCGACTCCCCGAAGCAGCCACGCCAGCCATTCTTTGACACGCGTCGGATCCGGGACGAACTCAATGCCCGGCTGGCCAAGGCCGAGCAGGAAAGCAAGCTGCCGACAGCTTTCGAGGAAGCCCGCGGTCTCGAGGTGCCGTCGTTGGAAGATGAGCCCCGCGAAGACATCGAGGATACGGCAGCCGACACCGACGCGCCTGCCGATGACGAGATGTCCACGGACGCGACCGACGACGAGGACCCCACTTCGGCGGACCATGTCATCGGCGAACTTGAGGACGATGCTTCCGAAGACACCACGGCCGAGGCCGCTGATCCGGACGACGTCACAACCGCTGAAGCCGAACCTGACAGCGAGCATTCTGCGCCTGCCGATGATGGCGACCTCAACATCGACGGCAACGAGCTGGCTGCCCCGCCGGCGGACGATGCCGCTACAGCCGACGAGACCAGCGAGGAAACCGTTCCAGCCACTGCGCAAGATGCATCTGACGCTGATGATGACCATGCTGTCATGGACGAGGCTGCCATGGACGAGGCTGGCGTGGACGGTGTTGCCGGGGACGGAACCGTCGCAGAAGACGGTGGCGATGAAGCGTCTGCCGACACCCCGGCAGCTGCGGGACCGCAGTTCCGGTTTGACCCGGACGGCAAGCCGGCGCGGTTTGTCTGGAAGATCAACAAGGACGGGGAATTCAGCGAAGTCTCGCCGGAATTCGCAGCCGCCGTCGGCCCGCATTCAGCCGACATCATCGGGCGCAAATTTCCGGATCTGGCGCGGGTGTTCAACCTCGATCCTGATCACGTCATCACCGATCTGCTCAACCGCCGCGACACCTGGTCGGGCAAGACGGTGTTCTGGCCGATCCAGGGCACCGATCTGGTCACGCCCGTGGATCTCGCCGCCTTGCCGACCTACACCCGCGATCGCCGCTTCGACGGCTTCCGCGGCTTTGGCATTGTCCGCACCGGTGAGTCCCGCAAGGACCCGGAAGCGCTGGGCCTTGCCCTGGTGCCCGGAAGCGTATCGCGATCGGTGGCCGAGGCGCATGAGTCCGACCTTCACCAGGAGACGCATGAGGAACTGAGCGAAAAGGCTGATCTGACCGGCCACGAAGACCTGCCGGTCGAGGACCAGGCAGAACTCGAAATGCGCGATCTCGAGCGGGACATTGATGATCTTTCGCGGATGGACGGCGTTGACGCCGACCGCACCGGCGAAGAGAGCGGCCCGGATAACGCGGCAGAAGAGGCCGATGAGGCCGCGGATGCACAGGCGAGCGACAAGCCTGAAGCAGAGCTCACCGACCCGTTCAAGGGCGAGCGCCCCGCGATCCGGCTGGTCGAAACACCGATGCGGCGCGACAGCGACAAGATCATTGATCTGGAAGCGCGCCGTCCCCGCCTTGCCAAGGAGCCGCTTTCACCTGGTGAACAGGCCGCGTTCCGGGAAATCGGCGTGCGGCTGAGCAATCCGCCGGAGCCTGAGCCCGGTGACACGGCCGAGACCCCGGATCGCCAGGACGCAAAATCCGAATCCGCAGCTCCGGCTCATCCACAGGAAACGCCGAGCTTCGGCAAGCGTCAGGCTCTGGAAAACGACGAACAGCCGGAGAACCCGGCCGAGGCCGACGAAGCCGACAGCCGAACCGGCGATGATGCGGCAGAAGACGCCGCAGAGGCGACGGTTACGACAGCAGAAGAGACCGAAACCCCGACCGCGGACCTGCGCGCCGAAACGCTCCCCCCGGCTGATACCGAAGAAGAGGGGATCAGCAGCGAGGATGCCGGGAGCGTTGAGACCGGGCATGCGGACACCGGAAGTGAAGAGCCCGCCGCGCTGCCATCGGCCTTTGCGCTGCCCGCGCGGCAGGGCATGCCCGCCGGCCTGGACACCGGCATCATCGACGCAATTCCCGCGGCCCTGCTGGTCCATGCGGGCGATGAGCTCATCCACGCCAATGCCGACTTCTTCGAGCTGACGGGCTATGCGACGCTCGAGGAACTTGCCGAGTGCGGTGGGCTTGATCACCTGCTCGAACGTCCGGACGAGAATGACGATGCCAGTGATGGCGGTCTGTGCGTCCGGCGTGGTGACGGCACCAGGCGCGAAATCACGGCACGGCTGCGGTCGGTCAACTGGGGCGACGGACAGGCCCTGTTGCTGGCGCTGTCGCCGCGTGAAAGCACCATTGCCCCGGTCGCCGAAGCCGCGACCGTGATCGCGCTGGCTGAAACGATCGAAGAAGACGAACCAGAAGCCGAAACAGATGCCTTGGCTCGGGACAACGCGCTGGCGATCGAGGCGCAGGAGTTGCGCTCGATCCTGGAAACCGCCACTGACGGCGTAGTGATCCTGAACAATGACGGCACCATCCGCTCGATGAACGGCTCGGCCTGCGCGCTGTTCAACTATGATGACAACGAGACCCGCGACCAGCCTTTCGCCATGCTGTTTGCGCATGAAAGCCAGCGCGCGGTGATGGATTATGTCGCCGGACTTGCCGATCACGGGGTGTCGAGCGTGCTCAATGACGGCCGCGAAGTGATCGGGCGCGAAGCTTCGGGCGGGTTCCTGCCGCTGTTCATGACCATCGGGCGGCTGACCGGCTCGAACGGCTATTGCGCGGTGTTGCGCGACATCACCAACTGGAAGCGCACCGAAGAAGAGCTGCGCAACGCCAAGCGCGCGGCGGAAACCGCCAATTCGCACAAGTCCGATTTCCTGGCCCGGGTGAGCCACGAAATCCGCACCCCGCTCAACGCGATCATCGGGTTTTCCGAGATGATGGTGGAAGAGCGTTTCGGCCCGATCGGCAGCCCGCGCTATCTCGAATATGCCCATGACATCGGCAATTCCGGCAAGCATGTGCTCGACATCGTCAACGACCTGCTCGACATTTCCAAGATCGAAGCCGGTCAGGTCAGCATGGAGTTTGTCTCGGTCTCATTGAACGACCACCTGGCCGAAAGCGTGGCGTTGCTGCAGCCGATGGCCAACAGCCAGCGGGTGATCATCCGCACCAGCCTGTCGGCCAGTGTGCCGGAAGTCGTCGCCGACCAGCGCTCGATCAAGCAGATTGCGCTCAACCTGTTGTCCAACGCGATTCGATACACGCCGTCGGGCGGCCAGATCGTAGTGTCGACATCCTACGAGCCATCGGGCAACGTGGTCATCCGCATCCGCGACACGGGTATCGGCATGAACCGCAAGGAGCTCGAGCAGGCGATGAAGCCCTTCGGCCAGGTCGGCACCGGCCCGCGGCAGCGTGGCGACGGCACCGGGCTCGGCCTGCCATTGACGAAAGCCATGGTCGAGGCCAACCGGGCGCAGTTCGACATCGTCTCGGCTCCGGGCGAAGGCACGCTCGTCTCCATCGCCTTCCCGCCGCAGCGGGTGCTGGCTGATTGAGACAAGGCTTCCCTGGTATCGTCTGGGAGTGTCTTCGACCGGTAGAACCCAAAAAGACGGGGACCTTGTCGGGTCCCCGTTTGTAGTTCTGCATCAGTGCTAACCAACACCTGAAACGGCTTTTGGGGCCACCCAAGGTTGATTGCACTTTCGCGTATAAACCCTTGCCGGGTCCTTTCCCGCTTAATTAAGACTTTACTGAATCAACCCGCATCACCGGAAGTGGTTAAGATTTCGGGTAAGGTTTTGTTAACCATGACAGAGTGGGGCGAATGGGCGATAGTGGCCTGGGACCGGAGACCGTGTTGCGGCGACCGGCCACTATACGCGGGAAGCGGACATGTGTTGCGCATCGCGTGACTTCAAGGCCCAGAGGGGCTTGCCAAAGGGCGGCGTCAGATCGATCCGAGGTAATACCCGATGGCCTCCGCCAATTCGGTTTCCTCATAGCCGAAATGGGAGCGTACGACCTCTTCCAGTTTTCGGAAGGTGTTGCCAGCTGCAACGAAATTTGCCTCCGAGGGGGATGCCGCCAATGCGTCTGCCGCACGACTCAGCCGGATGATCAACTCATGGACGACCTCGTGCTCCGCCTTCAGCTTCGCCACAACCTCGCGAAACCGGCCGCCACCCGCTGCCTCGATACGGGGGAACATGTCGGCGCTTTCAATGTCATGGTGAAACTTGAGCACCTGGCATTCACGGCCACAAAGCGACCCGAACGCCCGAAAATTCTCAGCCATATCGAGTGAAAGCACGAGCTGCTTCAGTTGCTCAGGCGGAGCGTCCCGCGCTTCGATCCTGGCAAGGACCGCGCCGATCTGTCCCATTTCTCTGAGATAATGGCGGTGGATAGCGGCCAGTTGCCCGCCTTGGCGACGGTGTATGTCTGTTGCCTCGGGCACCGGCGGGGCTTTGGGTCGCGCAGCCTCATCAAGGTTCAGTTCATCCAGCGGTTGAGTCGAAAGATCAGTCATGCAGCATATATTGGCCTGCTACGGACCAAGTCAACGACGTCCGCAAAGGGGTCGAAATCGCCGATCCTTCGCGCTCCCGAAATAGCCAACGCCTCCTGCCCTACCGCCAGGCTCGGCTGCATGTTTTTGTCGGTTGCTGCCGGCAAGGGCACCGGTTGACGATCCAATCGCGCTCGCCTATCAGTAAGGCACCGGGGGCGCCTTACGGCTGAGAAGTACCCTTTGAACCTGAACCAGATAATGCTGGCGGAGGGAGGGTAAACGTCGCGGGATTCGCGGTCTTCCTTTCTTCGCTGGCCGGAGAAAAGACCGTGACAACAGACCAGATCCTCGCCGCCCTCCAGTCCCAGAAGCCGCTGGTGCATTGCATCACCAACTATGTGGCGATGAACATTGCCGCCAATGTGGTGCTCGCCGCCGGCGCCTCGCCGGCGATGGTGCATGCCGAGGACGAGGTTGCCGATTTCGCGCCAATCGCAGGTGCGCTGACCATCAATATCGGCACTCTGTCGCCCAACTGGGTGTCGGCGATGCAGAAGGCCGCGGATGCGGCCAAGGCGGCCGGCAAGCCCTGGGTTCTGGACCCGGTGGCCCATTTCGCCACGCCCTATCGCGGCGAGGTGGTGCAGGACCTGATCGCGCGCGGACCGGCGATCATCCGCGGCAATGCGTCGGAAATCATGGCGCTGCGCGGCGCGGCCACCGCTGGCAAGGGCGTCGACAGCGGCGACAGCGTGGCTGACGCCGAAGCGGCCGCCACCGCTTTGGCCAAGGCGCAGGGCTGCGTCGTCGCGGTCACCGGCGAAGTCGATTTCGCCACCGACGGGTCCCGTTCGGCGCGCATCTCCGGCGGTTCGGAAATCATGCCGATGATCACCGCAATGGGCTGTTCGCTCACCGCGCTGATGGGTGGCTTCGCCGCCGTGGCGCCGCCGCTTGAAGCCGCCGTGGCAGCCCTTTCCCTGTTTGCCGAGGCCGGCAACCGGGCAGCCCGGACAGCCGGCGGCCCGGGCAGTTTCCAGGTCGCGTTTCTCGATGCACTGTCGCAGATCAGGCCCGAAGACCTTGCCGATGATGCAGGCGTGCAGTGGCTTTGAGACGCGAAGCGCTGAGGCTCTACCTGGTCACGGACCCGGTTTTATGCGCCGGTCTCGGCGTGGTCGAGACCGTGCGCCGCGCCGTTGCGGGCGGCGTCAGCATGGTACAGCTGCGCGACAAGCAGGCGACCACGGAAGAGCGGGTGGTGCTGGCGCGGGAGCTGATGCAAGTGCTCGAAGGCACCGGCGTTCCGCTGATCATCAATGACGATGTGGAGGCCGCGCTCGCCGCGGGTGCTGACGGCGCGCATATCGGCCAGAGCGATGGCTCGCCGGAGCGGGCGCGGGCCCTGCTGGGGCCGGGCCGGATCCTCGGACTGTCCTGCGAAACGGCGGACCGGGTGGCAGCCACCAAAGGTTTGGACGTGGATTATCTCGGTCTGGGGCCGGTGTTTGCCACCGGCACCAAGGCCGACCACGAGCAGCCCACCGGGCTTGCCGGCCTGGCCGCGCTGGTGGCCGCAACGGATCTGCCGACGGTGGCGATCGGCGGGTTGAAGGCGAACCACGTGAATGAGGTGCTGGCAACTGGCGCGGATGGGCTCTGCGTGGTCTCGGCGATCTGCGGCCAGGCTGACCCGCAAATAGCTGCCGCAACCTTCTACTCCAGCAACAAGGGAGGTTCGAAATGATCCGCAATGTGCTCTCCATCGCCGGGTCGGACCCTTCCGGCGGCGCCGGTATCCAGGCCGACATCAAGGCGATCTCGGCCAATGGCGCCTATGCGATGGCGGCGCTTACCGCGCTCACCGCCCAGAACACGCGAGGCGTCAGCGGCGTGCATCTGGTTCCGCCGGCGTTTGTCAGCGCGCAGATCGACGCCGTGTTTGCCGATATCCGCGTCGACGCGATCAAGGTCGGCATGATTGCCACTGCGGAGATCGCCGAGGCGGTGGCCAATGCCTTGCGCAAGCACCCAGCGGTGCCCGTCGTGCTCGACCCGGTGATGATCGCCAAGGGCGGTGCGCCGTTGCTGGCCGACGATGCCATCGCCACCGTGCGGGAGGCGTTGCTGCCGCTGGCCACGATTGTAACCCCGAACCTGCCGGAAGCGGCGCATCTGCTCAGCCTGCCGATGGCCAAAACGCGCGCTGACATGGCCACCCAGGCGAGGGCCTTGCGAGATTTGGGCCCCAGCGCCGTACTCTTGAAAGGCGGCCATCTGGAGGGTGCCGAAAGCCCGGATGTTCTGGTCACCAGCGAGGGCGAACACTGGTTCGAGGCGCCGCGCACCGCGACGAAAAACACCCACGGCACCGGCTGCACCCTGTCGGCAGCACTCGCCGCACACATCGCCCAGGGCCTGTCCCTGCCCGACGCTGTGACCGCTGCCAAGGCCTATGTCGCCGGCGCCATTGCCCAGGCGGACGCGCTCAGCGTCGGCACAGGCCACGGCCCGACCCATCATTTTGCACATCTCTACAAGTAGGAAATACCCCATGAAACTGACGTCTTTGACTGCGGTGCTTACGCTGCTCGCCTCCCCGGTTCTGGCGCAGGACCAGATGACGCTGATGCTGGACTGGTTCGTCAATCCCGATCACGGGCCGATCATCATTGCCGAGGAAAAAGGCTACTTCAAAGACGCCGGGCTCGAGGTCGAGATCATCGCGCCCGCCAACCCGTCCGATCCGCCGAAGATGGTGGCCGCAGGACAGGCTGATCTGGCGATCTCCTACCAGCCGCAACTGCATCTGCAGATCCACGAGGGCCTGCCACTCAAACGTGTCGGCACGCTGGTGGCGACGCCACTCAACTGCCTGCTGGTGCTGGAAGACGGCCCGGTGAAATCCCCCGCTGACCTGGCCGGGCGCAAGGTCGGCTTCTCTGTCGGCGGCGTCGAGGAAGCCGTGCTCGGTGCCGTGCTGAAGACCCACGGGCTGACGCTCGAGGATATCGAGCTCATCAATGTCAACTGGTCGCTGTCGCCGTCGCTGATGTCCGGCCAGGTCGACGCGGTGATTGGCGCGTTCCGCAATTTCGAACTCAACCAGATGGATATCGAAGGCGTCAAAGGCCGCTGCTTCTATGTCGAGGAAGAAGGCCTGCCGACCTATGACGAGCTGATCTATGTCGCCAACCCGGCGCGCATGGACCGCGAGATGGTTGCCCGTTTCCTGGCCGCGACCGAGAAGGCCACCCAGTATATCGTCAACCACCCTGAAGAGAGCTGGGAGCTTTTCGCCGCCAGCTCGGAAGAGCTCAATGACGAGCTCAACAAGCGCGCGTGGTTCGACACGCTGCCGCGCTTTGCGCTGCGGCCGACGGCGATGGATGCCGGGCGCTACGCGACATTCGAGGCCTTCCTGCACGAAGCGGGCCTGATCCCCGGCATCAACGACGTTTCCGCCATCACCATCGACGTGACCGCCCCATGAGCACGCCGGACTATGGCCGCGTTTTTGCCGCGCTGCGTGACGGGTGCCCGGAGCAATGGCAGGCCTATACAAGCCACGCCTTTGTCGAGGGTCTGGGGGACGGTTCGCTGCCAGCCGCATCGTTCCAGCATTACCTGATCCAGGACTATGTCTTTCTGGTGCATTTTTCCCGGGCCTGGTCGCTGGGTGTGATCAAGGCGGAAACGCGCGAGGAAATGCAGGTTTGTGCTGCGACCGTGAATGCGCTGATCAATCACGAGATGGCGCTGCATGTGAAAACCTGCGCCGCCGCTGGCATCGACGAAGCTGCCCTGTTTAACGCCAGGGAGGAGGTCGCCAATCTCGCCTATACCCGCTACGTCATGGACGCAGGCCTGCAGGGCGATTTTCTCGACCTGATCGCAGCGCTTGCGCCCTGCTGTTTCGGCTATGGCGAAATCGGTCACCGGCTTGCCGGAGCGGCGGCTCCAGACACGCCCTATGCCGAGTGGATCGCGACCTATGCCGGCGCAGATTACCAGGATGTGATGAAATCGGTCGGAGAGATGTTCGATGCCGCGGTGATCCGCAGGCTCGGGGCTGATTTCCGGGCCAGCCCGCGCTGGGAGAAGCTGCAGGCCCGCTTCACCACGGCGACGGAGCTGGAAGTGGGCTTCTGGGACATGGGGCTTAACGGCGCGTGAGCATTGCCACCTCGATCACCGTCCAGGGCAGCTACCGGATTGCCGACAAGGCGCTGTTCGACGGCGTATCGCTGACCATTCCGGCGGGACAATGGAGCTGTCTTCTGGGCCGGTCCGGCGTCGGCAAATCGACGATACTGCGGCTGATCCTCGGGCTTGAAACCGCGGGGCAGTTCGAGGGGGCGATTGCGGCCGGGGACGGCAAGCCGATCAGGGGCCGGGCAAGTTACATGGCGCAATCGGACCTGCTGCTGCCCTGGCTCAGCCTGCGCGAGAACGTCGTGCTTGGCGCGCGTCTGAGGGGCGAACGACCGGATCTCGACAGAGCCGATGCGATGATCGCGCAGGTCGGGCTGACCGGCGATCATGCCAAGAAGCCCGGCGCGCTGTCGGGCGGCATGCGGCAACGCGCAGCGCTGGCCCGCACGCTGATGGAGGATTGCCCGATCGTGCTGCTGGACGAGCCGTTTTCAGCGCTGGATGCCGGCACCCGCGCCGACATGCAGGATCTGGCGGCACGGGTGCTGAAAGGCAGAACCGTGCTTTTGGTAACCCACGATCCCGCCGAAGCCTGCCGTCTCGGGCATCATGTCAACGTGCTGTCGGAAACGGGTATCGCGCCCTGGCCCGTGCCCGGTTCGGCGCCGGTCCGCCGGGTCGATGATCCCGGGCTGCTTCACGCCCAGGCGGCATTGCTGTCGCATTTGCGGGGGGCGGCATGAACCGCGTCTGGTATCCGCTCTGTGCGGGTCTGCTCGGCCTCGGACTGTGGCAGGCGGTGGTGTGGATCACCGGCGCGCCGCATTTCATCCTGCCCGATCCGTGGCGGGTGGCAAAGGTGGGCTATGAGAACCGTGCGCTGATCGCCGAGCACACGCTGGTGACCGCGACCGAAGTCGTGATCGGGCTAGTGATCGGGTCGGTGCTGGGTGCGCTGACGGCGATCCAGCTCGCCGCCTCACCCCGGCTGGCCCGGCTGACACTGCCGATGCTGGTGTTCACCCAGGCGGTGCCGGTGTTTGCGCTGGCGCCGATCCTGACCGTGTGGCTGGGCTACGGCATGGCGTCAAAGATCGCGATGGCGGTCTTGATCATCTATTTCCCGGTGACCTCGGCGTTTCATGACGGGCTCACCCGGGTCTCGCCGGCGCTGCTGGACCTGGCTGAAACGATGGGGGCGAGCCCGTCCCGGGTCATGCGGCGGATCCGGATCCCGCATGCGCTGCCGTCGCTTGCCTCCGGGCTGAAGCTTGCCGCTGTCTACGCTCCGATCGGCGCGGTGATCGGCGAATGGGTCGGGTCCTCGAAAGGGCTCGGCTACCTGATGCTGCTCGCCAATGGCAGGGCCAAGGTCGACCTGATGTTTGCCAGCCTGATTGCGCTGGCGGTTCTGACCGTGGCGCTGCACAAGGCAGTTTCCCTGCTTGCGCAGCGTCTCAACGAGATCTCGCGGATCGAGTGATCTTCCGAGCCGCCCTGCCCGCGCCGGTCAGGTCCTGAGTTCCGGCAGATCCTTGAACAGCTCCAGCGCTTCGGGGTTGGCCAGCGCCTCCTGGTTCTTGACCGTCCGGCCGTGGACGATGTCGCGCACGGCCAGCTCGACGATCTTGCCGGACTTGGTGCGGGGGATATCAGTCACCGCGATGATGCGGGCCGGGACGTGACGCGGCGAGGCGCCGGTGCGGATCTTGGCGCGGATCCTCTTTTCCAAATCGGCATCGAGCGTGACGCCTTCCGCCAGCCGGATGAAAAGCACGACGCGGACATCGTCATCCCAGTCCTGGCCGATGCAGATGGCCTCGACCACCTCGTCCATCTGTTCAACCTGGTTGTAGATTTCGGCAGTGCCAATGCGCACGCCGCCGGGGTTGAGCGTTGCATCCGAACGGCCATGGATGATGATGCCGTTATGCGCGGTGCGTTCGGCAAAATCGCCGTGGGTCCAGATGTTGTCGAAGCGGGAGAAATAGGCCGCTTGGTATTTCTCGTCGCCGGGATCGTTCCAGAAACCGATCGGCATGGCCGGGAACGGCTTGGTGCAGACCAGTTCGCCCTTTTCGCCGGTAACGGACTTGCCGTTGTCGTCCCAGACATCGACGGCCAGGCCGAGGCCGGGGCCCTGGATCTCGCCACGGTAGACCGGAAGGGCGGGAATGCCGAGCACGAAGCAGGAGACGATGTCGGTGCCGCCGGAGATCGACGCCAGGTGCACGTCCGGCTTGATGCCCTCATAGACGAAAGTAAAGCCTTCGGGCGACAGCGGCGATCCGGTCGAGGTCAACAGACGCAGCGAGGAGAGATCATGGGTCTTCGCCGGTTCGAGACCAGCCTTGCGGACCGCGTCGATGAATTTGGCTGAAGTGCCGAGCACCGCAAATTTCTCATCCGCCGCGTAGTCGAAGATGACGTTGCCGTCGGGATAGAATGGCGAGCCGTCGTAAAGGCACAGCGTGGCGCCGACCGCCAGGCCGGAGACCAGCCAGTTCCACATCATCCAGCCGCAGGTGGTGAAGTAGAACAGCCGCTCGCCGGGCTCGAGGCCGCAATGCAGCCGGTGCTCCTTGAGATGCTGCAACAGCGTGCCGCCGGCGGAATGGACGATGCATTTGGGGATGCCGGTGGTGCCGGAGGAAAACAGGATGTAGAGCGGATGCGCAAACGGCAGCGGCTCGAACTCGACCGTCCTGGCCGGATAATCGGCAATGAAGTTCGCAAGGGTTACCGCGCCGGGCACAGCGCCGGCGACCGCCTTGGCGTCATCGAGCATCGGCACGATGATGGTGGCCTTGGTCTGGAGCGCGGCTGAAATCTCGACCAGCTTGTCGGCAACCTCCTGGCGCTTGCCATTGTACCAGTAGCCATCGCAGGAGATGAACAGCTTGGGCTCGATCTGGCCAAAGCGGTCGAGCACGCCCTTGACGCCGAAATCGGGCGAGCAGGAGGACCAGATCGCGCCGATCGAGGCGCAGGCCAGCATGCAGGCGATGGTTTCGGGCATGTTGGGCATCATCGCGGCGATGCGGTCGCCCTTTTCAACACCCCGGGCGCGGAAGGCCTGCTGCAGCTGCGAGACCAGCGCGTGCAGTTCGAGCCAGCTCATCGACCGCTGGCCCTTGTCTTCGGCCCTAAACAGAAGCGCCGGCTCGGCGCCGGTGCGCGACAGCAGGTTCTCGGCGAAATTCAACTCGGCATCGGGGAAAAACTTCGCACCGGGCATGGCGTCGGCGTTCTCGATGATGCGCTCGCCCTTCTTGCCGCGAACGCCGCAAAAATCCCACACCGCCGACCAGAAGCCCTCGCGGTCGGTCACCGACCACTCCTGCAGCGCCATCGGATCTGTCAGTGACCGCCCCGCTCGCTCCCCGGCAAATTCGGAAAACTTCATCCACGGGCTGGTCTTCAACGCCTGCGCATCGGGGCTCCAAAGTGGTTTGTCGGTCATATCCTGCTCCTGCCTTCTGATAGGATGCGGTAGTAGCATTGGCTGCATTTGTTGCAAACAGAACATTGCAGCGCAGCATGACATTGCCGTCCACAACTGCGGCTCTCCAATTGCATTCGGCTTCACCAAGCTTTAACCAAGGCAAGCGGCCACCGTGTGGGGCAGTGACTGGGGAGTATCGGATTGGGTTTCATCATCGCACAGTGGTCCTTGCGACGTGCGGCGATTTCGGGCGCGCTGTTCGTGCTCGTCACCGTGCTGGCCGTGTTCGCAAGCCTGCCGCTGGCGGTCTCCAGCGGGGTCGTGCGCGACCGGCTGGAACGCGATATCGGCGCCTGGGCGGGTCATCCGGTGTCGCTGGGGGATGCGCCGTCGATCGACTACTGGCCGACGCCGACCATCCAGCTCGACAATGTCGTCATCCGGCCCTCGACCTTTGCCGGCGGTGATCCGATCATGCGGGCCGACAGCATTGTCGCCAATTTCAACCTGTTCTCGGCGGTTCTCGGCGCGCCGAGCTTCTCCGAATTCCGGCTGATCCGGCCGACCTTCAATCTCGAGCTCTATCCCGACGCCACGTCGAACTGGAGCTCGTCCTCCGGCGAGCTGGCGCAAGGCGTTGCTGCTGCGGTTGAGCGGGATCTGGCCGCGCAGGCCGGCGAAACACCTCCGGCGTCGGCGGTCATTCCCGACTCCGCGGCTCTGGGCGCAGTGACCATCGAGGATGGAACCGTCAGGTGGATCCGGGATCCGGGCGCCGAAGCGGAAAAGCTGACAGCGATCAACGGCACGCTGGCCTGGACCGCACCGTCCGCAGTGGCCCGCGCCAACATCACGGCGATCTTTCGCGGCGAGCAGGTGACATTTGCGGGATCGACCTCCGCGCCGCTGTTGCTCTTGGGCCGCAGGACCGCGCCGGTGGAGATCAAGATCAGCTCCGTGCCGCTCAATATCGATTTCAGCGGATCTGCAAGCCTTGGGCCCGACCTGTTTCTTTCAGGTGCGCTCAAGCTTGCAAGCGTCTCGGTGCGGCGGGCGCTGGAATGGTCAGGCACCGACATCAAGCCGGGCGAAGCCCTGGGTGCGCTGGATCTGTCGGCAAAGATCACCGCCGAGCAGACCAAGGCCAAGCTCGATGACCTGATCATCATGGTCGACAAGAACCGCGGCATCGGAGTGCTCGACCTGGCCTTGCGCACCGATGAGCCCCCCCTGATCACCGGCACACTGGCCTTCAGCTCGCTGGACATCGCCTCGTTCCTGCAAGCCTTCACGCCATTGCCCAAGGTTGGCGGAGACATTGCCTCGACCATCGACACGCGGTTCCTGCGCGAACTCGGGCTGGATCTGAGACTGTCGGCGCAATCGGCGAGTTTCGGCCCTGTGGCGCTTTCCAATCTGGCCGCAGCCGCGCGCGTGGAACAGGGCCGGGCCAATTTCGATGTCGGCGACGCCACCGCCTATGGCGGCAGCCTGATCGGACGCATCGCCTTGTCCGAGCAGGGGGTCGATGGCGGCGTCAAGGTTCAGATGTCGGCACGCAAGATGAATTTCGGCGGGTTGTTCGATGCCATCGGCCTGACCGGGCCATTGCCGCGCGGCACAGGCTCGCTCGACATCGAAGTCACCTCTCCCTATCCGACCTGGGCGACAGCCCTGTCGGATCTGACCGGCAAGATCGACCTCGCCGTCGAGACCGGCATTGTTCCGGGTCTCAACATTGCCAAGTTCCGCGAACTCGCGAAGGCCGAACGGTTCTTCGATCTCGACCAGTTGGGCGAAGGCACCGGGTTCTCGTTCAACTCCGCCCGGTTCAAGGCCACCATCGCCGAGGGCGAAGCCAACCTGACCACGGCCGAACTGATCGGGCCCGAGACCATGATCGCTCTGTCGGGCGTCATCCCCTATTCGCGCTCGAGCCTGGCGATCGCAGGCGTGCTTAGCCCGGCACCCGCTGCCGACGGCACGGCCGCACCGGAAGACCCGGCCAGGATTCCGTTGCGGTTTTTCATCGGCGGGTCCTGGCCGCAACCGGTGATTTCTCCGGTCACGCCCTGAAGATCAGGGCAAGACCGGCAACGCTTGCGAAATCGGGCATATTTGGCGACAATCACCCGCCAATGATGCTTCGGAACCCCGCGGCTCTTGTCGGAATGAAATGGAGAACGGCCAGATCATGCTGCGGTTGCTTTCGGCCCTTGTCAAAATCGGACTGGCTTCACTGGTCACCGGCGCGGCGTTGTCGGCGCTCAACCTGTCGGCAGCGGAATTGCTGGCCGAGATCGGGCTGACGCCAGACCGGGTGTTCGGGCTGTTGCAGGAAGGCGCTGCCTGGGCGATCCCCAACATCGTGCTCGGCTCGATGGTGATCGTGCCGATCTGGTTTGTCACCTATCTGTTGCGGCCGCCGCGGAACTGAGATCCGGCCTGACGCCGCACGATCCACCCGCATAGCTCAATGATTGCCGAGCGCTGCCTGTTCGTCGCGCAAACGGCGGACCTCGCGGCTCTTGTTGAGCAGCGAGGTGATGATCACGCCGATGGCCACCGCGCCGATGAGCAGCGTGCAGACGGCGTTGATCTCCGGCGTCACGCCCAGCCGCACCTGTGAGTAGATCTTCATCGGCAGCGTGGTGGCGCCGGGGCCCGAAGTGAAGCTGGCGATCACCAGATCATCGAGCGACAGGGTGAAGGCGAGCATCCAGCCGGCAATCACCGCCGGCAGGATCACCGGCAGGGTGATCTGGGTAAAGGTGGTCACCGGACCGGCGCCGAGATCCATCGCCGCCTCTTCGAGCGAACGGTCGAAGCTCATCAGCCGCGACTGCACGACGACGGCGACGAAGCACATCGAGAAGGTGATGTGGGCGAGCGTCACGGTCCAGAAGCCTCGGCCAAAATCCACCGCGACAAACAAGAGCAGCAACGACAGGCCGGTGATGACTTCAGGCATCACCAGCGGCGCAAACACCATGCCGGAAAACAGGATGCGGCCGTTGAACCGGGTGTAACGGGTGAGCGCCAGGGCTGCGAGCGTGCCGAGCACGGTGGCGAATGTGGCCGAGACCACGCCGACCCTGAGTGTCACCCAGGCGGCATCGATCAGGCCTTGGTTGTTGAACAGTTCGCGATACCACTTGGTGGAAAACCCGGCCCAGACCGTGACCAGCCGGGACTCGTTGAAGGAGTAGATCACCAGGAGCACGATCGGCAGGTAGAGGAATGCAAAGCCGAAGACGACCGAGGCGATGTTGAAGCGGGTCCAGCTGGTGTTCATCGGCCGCTCTCCTGGGATTTGGCCTGCGCCTGCTGAAAGAACATGATCGGGATCACCAGGATCAGCAGCAAGAGCACCGCCACTGCCGAGGACACCGGCCAATCACGGTTGTTGAAGAACTCGCTCCACAGGGTCTTGCCGATCATCAGCGTGCGCGAGCCGCCGAGGAGATCGGGAATGACGAATTCGCCGACGGCCGGGATGAAGACCAGCAGGCAGCCGGCGATGATGCCGGGGATGGCGAGTGGAAAGGTGATCTTCCAGAAGGCGGTGATCGGCGGGCAGCCGAGATCCTGCGCCGCCTCGATCAGGGTGTAGTCCATCTTCTCGAGCGCCGAGTAGAGCGGCAGCACCATGAAGGGCAGATAGGAATAGACGATGCCGATATAGACCGCGGTGTCGGTGTTGAGGATGATCAGCGGCTCGTCGATCAGTCCCATCGCCATCAGCAGCTGGTTGAGCAGGCCTTCGGGCTTGAGAATGCCGATCCAGGCATAGACGCGGATCAGAAAGCTGGTCCAGAACGGCAGGATCACCAGCATCAGCAGCGTCGGGCGCAGCGCCTGTGGCGCGCGGGCCATGCCGTAGGCCAGCGGAAAGCCGATCAGCAGGGTCAGCATGGTCGAGATGAAGGCGATCTTGATCGAGGAGATATAGGCGTTGATGTAGAGCGAATCCTCGGTCAGCCAGAGATAGTTGGAAAAGCTGAATTGGCGGAAGGCGTCGATGATCCCCGAGACACCGTCGGCCAGGTCGATGGTCGGCACGTAGGGCGGCATCGACATCACCGGTTCCGAAAACGAGATCTTGAACACGATCAGGAACGGGACCAGGAAGAAGACCAGCAGCCAGGCATAGGGCACGATGATGACCAGGCGGCGGGTGATGGCGGAAACCAGTTTCAGCATGGCGCTCAGACCCCCTTCCATACGGCGCGGACAACAAGCAGGGCGATCACCGCCGCAAAGGCGAAGTAGATGGCGCTGCCGGCGAGCTCGATCATCTGCGGCGCTGCTGCCAGGGTGGCGACAAAGCTCAGTGTCGAGACCGCCACATAGCTTGCGAAATTCTGCTCCGTCACCGGGCGCGGCTTGACAAAAAGACCTTTGCTTCTGGCCCAGCTCAGCAGATAGACCGCGGTCCCGGTCTGGGCGATGTAGATCAGGGACAGCTCCGGGCGCAGCAGCAGCAAGCTTGCGGCAATTGCGGCAGTCATGCCGATGGCAGCAAGGCGGTTGACCCTGAATGCCTGTGCCGCGTTGTGGTCAATGCTGTCCATCACCATCCCTCACGCGTTCAGCACGATGCCACTGTCGGTATCGAAGCAGACCCAGATCTCCTCGTCATAGCCGATCGGGTTTTCGACCGTGCGGACGGCGTTGAGCAGCGAGGCCTTGACGACATCGCCGCTCTTGAGCTTGACGTGGAACACGGTCATGTCGCCAAGATAGCCGATATCCCAGACTTCGCCGACGGCGGCATTGATGCCGCCGTCGGGCTTCGTCCGGGAGACACGGAGTTTTTCGGGCCTGATGGCGAAGCTGGCCTTCTCGCCGGGCGCATGGGCATGGGTGGTTTCGGAGCGGATGACCATGCCGTCCCGCGTCTCGATGTCGACCAGGTTGCCGTTCGAGCCGATGACCTCGCCACGGAAGATGTTGATGTCGCCAATGAAGCTGGCAACGAATTCCGAGTTCGGCGCTTCGTAGGTTTCTGCCGGGGTTCCGATCTGGATGATCCGGCCGGCATCCATCACCGCGATGCGGTCGGCCATGGTCATGGCCTCTTCCTGGTCATGGGTCACGACGACGAAGGTGAGGCCGAGATCCTGCTGCAGGTCCATCAGCTCGAACTGGGTTTCCTCGCGCAGCTTCTTGTCGAGCGCGCCGAGCGGTTCGTCGAGCAGAAGCACCTTGGGACGCTTGGCGATCGAGCGGGCCAGGGCGACGCGCTGGCGCTGACCGCCTGAAAGCTGGTGCGGCTTGCGTTTGCCGAACTGATCGAGCTTGACCAGCTTGAGCATGTTGTTGACCCGGTCCTCGATCTCGGACTTGGCCATGCCGTCCTGCTTGAGGCCGAAAGCGATATTCTTTTCCACGCTCATATGCGGAAACAGCGCATAGGACTGGAACATCATGTTGACCGGGCGCTTGTAGGGCGGAACGCCGGCCAGGTTTTCACCATCGAGCAGGATCTGGCCTTCGGTGGCGTTCTCGAAACCGGCCAGCATGCGCAACAGCGTGGACTTGCCGCAGCCCGAACCGCCGAGCAGGGCAAAGAACTCGCGCTGGTAGATGTGCAGCGTGAGGTTTTCGACAGCAACGAAATCGCCGAATTTCTTGGTGATGTTTTCGAAGGCGATATAGGGGCGCTGGTCCGGGTCATTCCACGGCTCGAAACTGCGCCTGATGCTGCCGAGAGATTTCATGCCCGATCGTCCCCGTGATCACTCGAAAGGAAAACCCCGGCCCTTTCCAGGACCGGGGTGAAGTTCTGGTGTCACTGACCGGTGACGACCTTGGTCCAGGTTCGGGTCAGAACGCGCTGGGTGCGCTGGTTCTTGGGCGAGGTCGAGTAGAGACGGCCGATGGTTTCCTCGTCAGGATAGATCGCCGGATCGCCGATCACGTCCTCGTTGAGCATCGGCTTGGAGGCCAGGTTGCCGTTGGCGTAGTAGACGTAGTTGGACGCCTTCGCCATGACCTCGGGCCTCATGATGTAATTGAGGAACTCATGCGCTTCCTCGACATGGGCGGCATCACCGGGGATGGCCATGTTGTCGAACCACATCAGCGCGCCTTCCTTGGGGATGACGTATTCGATGGTCACGCCCTGATCGGCTTCGGCAGCGCGGTCACGGGCCTGCAGGATGTCGCCCGACCAGCCGATGGCCAGGCAGATGTCGCCATTGGCCAGCGCATTGATGTATTCGGACGAGTGGAATTTCTTGACACTCGGACGGATGGTGAGCAGCAGCTCTTCCGCCTTGGCGATGTCCTCGGGGGAGTTGGAATCGGGATCAAGACCGAGATAGTTGAGAGCCGCGGGCACGATTTCCTCGGGCGTATCGAGCATGTAGACGCCGCAATCGGCGAGCTTGGCGATGTTGTCCGGATTGAAGACGATGTCCCAGGAATTGAGCTCCATGTCGCCGAGACGTTCCTTGACCTTGTCGACATTGATGCCGAGGCCGGTGGTGCCCCACATGTAGTTGATGGCGTATTCATTGCCGGGATCGTATTTTTCCAGCCGCGACATGATCGCCGGGTCCATGTTCTCCAGATTGGGCAGCTTGGACTTGTCGAGCTTCTGGAACACGCCGGCCTGGATCTGGCGGGCCAGGAAGGTGCCGGTGGGCACAACGATGTCGTAGCCGGTGGAGCCGGCCAGCAGCTTGGTTTCCAGCACCTCGTTGGAATCAAACACGTCATAGACGACCTTGATGCCGGTTTCCTTGGTGAAGTCCTCGAGAATGGATTCATCAATGTAATCGGACCAGTTGTAGACGTTGACAACGCGCTCCTGGGCGGTGGCAAGCACGGTCGATGCAGCAAGCATGACGGCTGCGGAAATTAGGCGGGTTTTCAGGGTCATTCCTGTTCCTCTCTTGTTGTCTTTCCTCATCCCGGCCTGGGCGATCTGGCGCCGTTCTCAAGCAGGACGTGAATGCGTGTCGCAACGGTCGGGCCGAGCGTGCGGACCTCCAACCCTATGAAGGAAATGCGCAACCCACAAGAGGGGATCGGCGTGATCTTGTGCAATTGCGAAAGATGCCGAAAAAACGGGCCCTGACCCGTTGCGGAGAGATGCGCTACTGGAAATCGAAGGCCGAAAGTCCGGTCACCATTTCGTCCAGTCCCAGCGGACGGGTGATCGGCGGTTCGGCGCGGGCGAGACAGCCGGCGCGCTCGCACAAGCGGCAGGCGGGACCGACCGGAATCGCCACCGGCTGCGGCGCCTTGCCGCCGCTCATCGGCAATGCACCGCCATAGACGATCTCATCGCGAAAGCCGATGTCGCAGCCAAGCAGGATGGCGGTGCGGCGCGGGCGCTCGGAAAAAGCGCCCTGCGGCCCTTCCAGGGTTCGCGAGATGGTGAGGAACTCGGCACCGCCGGGCAGCTCGACAGCTTCGACCAGCACCTGGGAGGGCTGCGAGAACGCCGCATGGATCGACAATTTCGGGCAATTGCCGCCGAAACGCTGCTGCGGGAATCCTTGCGCGCCGGCGCGGCGGAAGCGATGGCCGGCGACATCCACCTCGAGCATGAAGAACGGTACGCCCTCGAGACTGGGGTGGCAGAGCGTGGTCAGCCGGTTGGCCGCCTGTTCGAAGGAGACACCGAAGCGCGATTTGAGCACATCGATGTCATAGCGGGCGCGCTGGGCTGCGGCATGGAAGCCCTGATAGGGCATCATCAGCGCATGGGCTGCGTATCGCGCCAGCTCGAAGCGGGCGATGCGGCGGGCCTCGTCGCTCGACAGTTTGAGTTCGCCCACGCCCGCGGCGATGGCGACATTCATGCGGATCAGCGAGGCTTCCATGGCGACCTCGCGCAGCTGATCAAAGGGTGAGAGCCGTTCGGAGAGGAACAGCCGTTGCGAGTGACGGTCATAGCGGCGGCGCCAGTTGGGCATGGTGGCGACGGGAAGCGGGCGAACCACGACGCCATGCTCGGTTTTCAGCCAGGCCTTGAGCGCGCCCATCAGATCATCGCCGGGCTTGAGCAGATGGTGAAAGGCTTCCGCCTCCTCTTCCAGCGCCGGGTGATGGTTGGGACGGGATTCGAGCACCTCGCGGACTTCGTCCATCGGCAGCCGCGCACCCGACAGCGCCGGGCTGTGACCATCGCGGGCGAGCATGGCCGAGAGATCGGACAGGCGCTCGGCCTGCTCGCGATAGGCGCGGTGCAGCTTGAGGATGGCAGCACTGGCATTGGGGGCGGCTTCGGCGATCTCGACCACTTCCTGGTCGCCGGGCAGTTCGCCAACGAGCAGCGGATCGGCGAAGACCTCCTTGAGGCTGGCGAGCGTGGTGGCGCCGCCCTCGCCCTGCAGTTCCTCGACATCGATCTTGTAAACGGCGGAGAGCTTGAGGATCAGCTGCACGGTCAGTGGCCGCTGATTGCGCTCGATCAGGTTGAGATAGGAGGGTGAAATGCCGAGCCCCTCGGCCATCGCCGTCTGGGTCAGCCCCTTGGCGTTGCGGATGCGGCGGATCCGGGGGCCCGCGAAGATCTTCTGTTCAGCCATCTTGTCGATCTTTACAGGTTTTTACAGACGTGGACCGCGTTTTGACACGCCACGGCTTTTACAATTGTGACAAATTTACAGGCTGAATTAGTCAAAGACAAGACAGATTGACCTCAATTATCGACTGAGAAAGCTGAATTATCTCGCTTAGTGTGCGGCGCAATGTAAATTCAGTCACATCGAAGGCGACACAAGAGCTCCCAAGCTTTCCCGCCCGAACCTGATAATTGCAGACTGGAGACAAGACATGACTGATTTTTACAACCTGGTTCCGACAGCTCCCGAAGGCCGCTATGACGGCGTTGAGCGGCCTTACAGCCCGGCAGACGTTCAGAAGCTTCGCGGCTCGGTCAGCATCAAGCACAGCCTCGCCGAAATGGGCGCCAACCGGTTGTGGAAGCTGATCCACGAGGAAGACTTCGTCAATTCGCTCGGCGCCATGACCGGCAACCAGGCCATGCAGCAGGTCCGCGCAGGCCTCAAGGCGATCTACCTCTCGGGCTGGCAGGTTGCGGCGGATTCCAACACCGCCTCGTCGATGTATCCCGACCAGTCGCTCTATCCGGCCAACGCGGCACCGGAACTGGCCAAGCGCATCAACCGCACGCTGCAGCGCGCCGACCAGATCGAAACCGCTGAAGGCAACGGGCTGTCGGTCGACACCTGGTTCGCCCCGATCGTTGCCGACGCGGAAGCCGGTTTCGGCGGCCCGCTGAACGCGTTTGAAATCATGAAGGCCTTCATCGAAGCCGGCGTTGCAGGCGTTCACTATGAAGACCAGCTGGCTTCGGAAAAGAAGTGCGGTCACCTGGGCGGCAAGGTTTTGATCCCGACGGCTGCTCATATCCGCAATCTTAACGCAGCCCGCCTGGCTGCGGACGTTATGGGCACGCCGACGCTGGTCATCGCCCGCACCGATGCGGAAGCCGCGAAGCTTTTGACCTCCGACATTGACGAGCGCGATCGCGAATTTGTCGACTATGACGCCGGCCGCACCGTCGAAGGCTTCTACAACATCAAGAACGGCCTCGACTCCTGCATTGCGCGTGCAGTTGCCTATGCTCCGCATTGCGACCTGATCTGGTGCGAGACCTCGAAGCCGGATCTCGAGCAGGCCCGCAAGTTCGCCGAAGGCGTGCACAAGCACTATCCGGGCAAGCTGCTTGCCTACAACTGCTCGCCGTCGTTCAACTGGAAGAAGCATCTCGACGACGCAACCATTGCCAAGTTCCAGCGCGAGCTCGGCGCCATGGGCTACAAGTTCCAGTTCATCACGCTGGCCGGTTTCCACCAGCTCAACCACGGCATGTTCGAACTGGCCCGCGGCTACAAGGACCGCCAGATGGCAGCCTATTCCGAGCTGCAGGAAGCGGAATTCGCTTCCGAAGCCGATGGCTACACCGCGACCAAGCACCAGCGCGAGGTCGGCACCGGTTACTTCGACGCCGTGTCGATGGCGATCACCGGCGGCAAGTCCTCGACCACCGCGATGGGCGAATCCACCGAAACCGCGCAGTTCAAGCCGGCCGCGGAATAACAAGACCACCCCTCACCCGTTCAGGCGGGTGAGGGACCCCAGGACACAACGATCACAAACCCCGCCAGAGGAGAAATGCAATGACACCCCAGACCCGAGTCAAGGAACGCGCGGAAGAGCAGTCTTCGGCCATGGATTCAGACCAGCAGGCAGCCATCCGGATGCTGGCCAATGACCTGCACCGCCTCAACCACTCCGTCATGAAGGCGGTTGATGCCGGCGTGTCGGTGGAGCTGGTCCGCTCAGCCCGTCACCATGGCGGCGAAGGCAACTGGGGTGATCTGCTGATCCCGGTGATCGTTACCCAGGGCAAATAGCAGTCTCGGGACCGGAGATAATCCGGCCCAACAGTTCCGGGAGTCCCTGTCCCCGGATTTGCCTCCAGGCAAATGATTACCCGCCGTGGTTTCCCACGGCGGGCTTTTAGTTTGATTTGGGCCGTGGCATCCCACGGCGGGCTTCTTTTGCTTTGAGCCGCAGCTTTGCTCCGCAGGCCCGTTGTTCCAGGTCGTGCCGGTTTAGGCAACCATCACCGCGCGGCGGCCGCGGGCGGTATCGGTGATGCGCATGGCGGCGAACGAGAGCACGGCGGCAAGGGCGATGGCCGCGACCATCGGCAACGGGGTGCCGTCGAAAAACGGACCCGCGAGGATGGTCATGACGCCGCCGACCATCATCTGCAGCATGCCGCCGAGCGAGGAGGCAAGGCCGGCAATGTCGCCGTGATCATCAAGCGCCATCACCATGGCAGTCGGGATCACCAGACCCAGACAGGCATTGGCACAGATCAGCAGGGCGACCAGCAGGGCGAAATGATCAACGCCGAACCAGACCAGAGCCAGCAAGACCAGCGTGAAGCCAAGGAAGCCGGAAACCGCCCGGGTGACCACATTCTCGGCCCCGAATTTTTCGCCCAGCCTGGCTGCCAGCTGCGAGGCGGAGAAGAATCCGGCTGCATTGGCGGCGAAGGCGAGGCTGAAGCCGGTCGGCGTCAGGCCGTAATGACCGGTGTAGACGAAGGAGGCGCTGGCCAGGAACACGAAGAAGCTGGCCATGCCGAAGGCGCCGACAAAGGTCAGGCCCATGAACACCGGATCACGCAGCAGCGTCCGGATACCGCGCGAAAGAGCGGCCAGCCGGACGGGTGCCCGCTTTTCCGGCGCAAGCGTTTCGGGCTGCATCAGAAGCGTGATGGCGATCGACATCAGCGCCACCAGCGCCAGCGCGCCGAAGATCGCGCGCCAGCCGGAAATGGCGACGATGCCGGAACCGATCAGCGGCGCCAGCATCGGTGAGACCGAGATGATCAGCATCACCAGCGCCATCAGCCGTGTCGCCTGCGGGCCGGTGTGCATGTCGCGGATGATGGCGCGCGGAATGACCATGGCCGCGGCGCCGCCGAGCGCCTGGACGACGCGGGCGGCAACCAGCCAGTTCATGTCGGGCGCCAGGGCGCAGCCGATGGAACCCACCAGAAACAGCACCAGGCCGGCAATCAGCGGCGGCTTGCGGCCGACCACATCGGCGACCGGGCCATAGACCATCTGGGCCAGGCCATAGGCGATGAAATAGGCCGAGATGGTCAGCTGTGCCCCGGCCATGGTGCCGCCGAGGTTTTCGGCGATGGTCGGCATGGCCGGCAGGAACATGTCGATGGCCAGCGGGCCGGTGGCGCACAACAGGCCGAGCACGATGGCGGAGCGTAAAAAGGGAGACATTTGAGTACCTCATCAAGGAAACGGAGGACGGCCCCGGCGCAACCGCCGCGATGCATCGTCCTGATATAAAACTTCGCTGACAGAAAATGGCAGCAGCCGCAAACGGTCCGGCACGGCGATTCACGCCACGAGGCCGGGTCAGTCAAGTGACTGCCGGGGCTGTCAAATCTCTGCCGGAGCAAAGGCGGACTTCAGACATGGCCGCGTGACGAAGGATGACACCTCCGCCGGGTCAGGGGCCTTGCATCCCGCCGGCGCTACCGGATCAATGGAAAACTGTTCACAACACGTACTCCCGCAATTGGGCCTGCAGACTCCTGTAGCCGCGTTTTGCAGGGCTGCAAAGCAGGCAAGCACAGGTGCCGTGATGTTTTCGGCGCTCTGTGTTGCGCGTTGGCTACGCCTCGCCGCCAGTCCCGTCGTCGCAGTCGCGCTGGTAATGATGGGCGAGCGGGAATGGCGGCAGCCAGGATTCGCGGCGCAGGGTCCAGAGCTCGTAGCTCGGCGTGAAGCGATCAGGCTGGTCGAGCGCGCCGAGATGCAGTTCGATCTCGTCGCCGGAGCGGCTGAAAACGGAGGAGCCGCAAGCGGGGCAGAAATGCCGGCCCTGGTACTGACGGGTTTCGCCTTCGACGCGGACCGCGGCTTCGTCAAAGATGGCCGAGGCGTGAAACAGGGCGCCGTGATGCTTGCGGCAATCGAGGCAATGGCAGAGCCCGACCCGGTCGGGTTCGCCCGAGGCGATGAAGCGGAGCTTGCCGCAGAGGCAGCCGCCGGTGACTGTTTGCATGGTCGCACCTCCCGGAGCATCTGACGCGCCGTTTTAGACCAGTGCGGGGCGCGGGTGCAATTGTGCGGGCCGGGGCGATCCTGATCAAGGACGCGCCAAATCCCTCCGCGCGCTTGGGCGCCGGAGTGGGAGACAGATCAGGGTCCGGAGGGCCGCGCGCGGGCGTCGCCTCTGAATGGGTAGTCGTGTGCATGTCAGGAACATGCACCGGGTGGCGCACTCGCGCGCGGACCCGAAACTCGCCGGATGATGTCCGCATCCGACAGGCGGTTTCCTGCTTCCTACACCGCTTGAGGGTTTTGGGCCCGACGCGGTTTGCACGGGTTTCCCCGAACCGCGGCCCTGGACGTAAGGGCCGCGATGGAAGCGTTTCGGCGTGGTTTCCGGCACGAAGCACCTCCCCGTCATGTGATGCATGGGCGTTGTCGTTCAGGTGATCCCACCTGAACGCGCCATGCAGGACGGGGCAGATCTCCGCCACAGGCCCGCACCGCCATCGGGGTTGCCTGCCTTGGGCAGGCATGGACCCCGAGGCCGGTCCGGTGGCCGGCTGAACCGGATCATCCATGAGGCTGACCCGATCCGCCGACGGAGCCACGCTGGTCACCGCCTCCCCCCGCTTCTCACCGCACGTTACGGCCAGATCCGGGAGGCATTTCCTCCCGCCTGGCTCGATGTAGCCTGTCGCGCGGTTTTGCCATTTTTGTCACCCGGTTTTGCCACAACATGATTTCCTCAAACCCTCTTTAAACGATCTTCAAAGCAGATTTGAACGGCATAAGCTGCAGTTGATCCTCGGATCCTTCCCTTGCTTCTTGCGTTGTGAACCTCATTGAGCTTGGCTAATGGCGAAGGAGTTCCGCTGATGTGCAACCTCTACAATATCACGATCGGGCCGCAGGCCGTTCTGGAGTTCACCCGCGCGGTGGTGAATGAGGTTGGCAACCTTGAGCCTGGTAAGATCTATCCCGATTATGAAGCGCCAATTGTGCGTGTTGGTAAGGGTGACAAGCGAGAGCTTGTGAAGGCGCGATGGGGCATGCCTACGCCTCCGAAGTTTCTGGAAGGCAAGAAAGTAGACAAGGGCGTTACAAACGTCCGGAATGCTTCCTCGCCACATTGGCGGCGTTGGCTCGGGGTCGAGAGCCGATGCCTGGTGCCAGCAACCGAATTTGCCGAACCGGATCCAGCAAGCAAACAGGAGGGGGAACGCACCCCGAATGCCTGGTTTGCATTAGACGAAGACAGGCCGCTTTTTTTCTTTGCAGGCATTTGGACCCGCTGGACCAGTGTTCGCAAGCTCAAGGAGGGCGAGATCGAGACTGATCTATATGCCTTTCTAACCACCCAGCCCAACGCCGTTGTCGAGCCGGTTCATAAGAAAGCAATGCCAGTGATCCTGACCACAAGTGAGGAAATCGACATCTGGCTGTCGGCCCCGTGGGAAGAGGCAAAGACACTTCAACGTCCGTTACCGGACGGGAACCTCATCAAGGTGGTTTCTTCCTAACAGATCAGCGTCGCTTGATGCCCTTGTGCGGCGTCACCTCGTCGCCCAAGGGCCTGTTGCCCCATTCGGAGACGCTTCTGATGCCCAAGAGCCGGCGAATGATGAGGTGCCCAAAATCCGCATCCAACGGCGTTTTCACTTTGACACTAATGTAATCGGCGGTTCCGCAACGAGAACAGGCGAAGGGTGGTGTATCTACAGGACGGGACGGGTTGAGCACCTGGACGAGATCTGCCGCAAGGTAGTTGATCTGACGCCTGCACAGGCCGCAACGCACAACTACGATCTGCCCATCATTGGCTGCATCCTGTAGTGTGCGAATCGGCTTTGCCGGGTGTCTGTGAAACTTGCGATATTGCTCTGGCATGCGGAGCAGAATAGGAACATTTACCGAACACGCAAGCGCGGCTTTAATCTACGTCACCGCCGGTGGAGAAAAATCCCGTAATTCGCATCAGGGGATCGGAGGTTCGAATCCTCTCCCGTTGACCAGTTTTCTCAGGGGTCCGTTCCGGACACATAGGTTACGGTTTATACCGGAGACATGGGTAACACTTTTGGCCCGATGTAGCGCGCAAATTCTTGTGGCGCTGCGCGCAACATCGATTGGCACTTCCCGCACGCAGCTTTGAAGTCTATTGGAAAGCTGCTTCCAAGTCGAAGAGGGAGCGGTTCCATTGGGCCGAGCCACCATCAGAACTCACACCAAATTAGCGGTAGGAGGCTAGCGACGGCTCTACATTGACGTCATTGTAGCCTAGGGTTTTTAGCATTGCAGACACGGTCTCGACCGGAATGGTGTTTTTGGGCCCAAGAATGACGTGATCTACGTGGCTATGCTGGACGTCCGGCAGATCAAATTCAAGGTAGGGAACAATCTTTGTGGCGCTCGCGTAAAATTCGCAGCCCTCATATGTGCGCTCTTTGAACGTAATGAGACGCCACTCCTGCTCCTCTGAAAAGGCCGGGTTTTTTAGGGAAAACTGCTCCTCAAGCATGTCTGCGCCCGTGCTTGCATAGGAGTGAGCAGCCTGATCCCTTCGCTCTTGCCGCTGCTCTTCTGAAAGTTGCGGTTCACCCAGTCCGCCGGATCTTGCATCTTCTGGACCCTGAAAAATCCCATTCTCCACCGCTTGAACAAGCCGTTCGACAAAAGGTTGCAAGAGTTCTACTTGCTCACTTTCTTCATAGATCACTTTCTTGAACGTCCGCGAGCGCTTCCACGAATCAATAGCTTCATCAGAAAATCCAATCGAAAAGCCGGTACCGTCGTGAGCATACCCTCGCCACTGGCTTAGAACGTCGCCTTTCTCAGACAAACAAAGCCCCAAAGCATCATAATTGTTCAACTGCAATTCGAGGCCGAGAACTGCCAACCTTGCAGCATAGGGCGACAGATTTCGTTCGGAGGCGATCCTTTGGAGGATTTTTTTGACCATCTCTAAACTCCACTGACCCTCCATAAAATCGTTCGAATGGGTCAGGGAAGATAGCCGCACTTTTTTGCTGGTGAGGATGCTATGTGCAGATTGAACCGAGCAATAGTGATAGAGCCGCATCCCAGTGTCCCTTCGATGCCCCAAGAAGAATACGGCTGTTCTACACCTTCTCCTGAGGACTAGGAACAGCTGGCCGGATGAATGCCGTATTCCTCAGATGGAAGGAACAGACCCAGAAATCACCACCTCCTTCACCTTCTTGCCCACACCCCCTGAGATCGAATAGGTACAATCCACCGTCTCGATCTGGAAGCCTGAAAAGATTTCTCGGACCTCAGGGCGATCGTTTAGAGACAGGATAAAGCGGCCTTTAAGGGCCTTCAAAGCCTCGTTCAGAGCCGTAAAATCATCCCGCGAGAACAGGTCTTTCCCGTAGTCGCCCTCGTTCCCGAAATACGGCGGATCGAGGTAGAACAGCATGCCTGGCCGGTCCCAGCGCTTGAGGAAGGCGCGCCAGTCAAGCTGCTCGATGACGACGCCGGCCATGCGTTCGTGGATGTCCTCAAGTACCGGACCGAGACGGGTGACGTTGAAGCGGCCGCCGCCATGCCTGTCGACGCCAAACGTCTGGCCGGTCACCTTGCCGCCGAAGCTCAGGCGCTGGAGATAGAGGAAGCGGGCCGCCCGTTCGAGATCGGTCAGCGTGGCGGGTTCGCAGGCCACCAGGCGCTGGAATTCCCGCCGTGAGGAGATCTGGAATTTGAGCGTTTCCATGAACTGTGGATAGTGCCGCTGCAGGATGCGAAACAGATTGGCGACTTCGCCGCTCCTGTCGTTGATCACCTCGGTCTTCGGCTTATGAGTGCGTTTGAAGAACACGCCGCCCATGCCGACAAAGGCCTCGGCATAGCCAGTGTGCGGCGTGGCATTGATCCTGGCGACGATGGTTTTGGACAGCACGCGTTTGCCACCGATATAGGCCGCTGGCGGATTGATCGGATCAACAGAGATGGTTTCGTTTCTATTTGGCATAGGAAGCCTTCAGAGAATCAGTCACCGTGGCCGCGCTTGCGAAAGCGAGCCGGGTGAGATGTTATCCATGAGCACATCTGACGGGACCAGCCGCAAACTAGACCCGTCGCTTGGAGCGTTACCGCGCTCCGGCCGCCCGGCGGCTAGCGAGCCGCGAACTCAGAACTTGAAACCTGGAGTGAGGTATGAGCGAGCGATCTTTTGAAGCCCATCTTGATATGCTCAAGAGTGATGTTTTGAATTGCAATTTGATAAACGCGAGCATCTTTCGCAGAAAGATTGAAGCCAATTTGACCAATGCACTGGCGATGATTGAACCCAGTGAAACGGTGATGCTGCAAAGGCGTGTTCTGACTTCCAGCTTGCATGAGTTTGCCGACATCGCCAGCGACATGCTTTGCAAGAAGGAGGCTTTGGAAGCGAAAAAGACTGAAGCGGTCCAGGAGATCGAGGCGTTTAGTGCCGAGTGCCACAAGTGCCCTCCTTCCGGTATGGCACGAGCACTTGGAATTGATTGAAGGACCATCACCCTTCCTCCTTCGCCTGAAGATCCACCCGCGTGATCCAGCCGGGATCCGGCGTGAACTCATGCTCCACGCTTGCCGCCTCCCATTCGATCGCGCTGACGGCCGAGCCAAAACCCATCGGGATGATCGGTGATCCTGCCGTCACGGCCGCGTTGCCTGCCATTTCGATGAAGCCGGAGCCGGTGTTGCGGCTGAGCTGCTGGGAGACGGCCTTGCCGCCGATCTTCGCCTCGATCTCGCTGGCGAAGGGATGCATGAAGGTGGTGAGCGATGCGGCCTTGCCGCGTGCTGCCTTCTCAAGTTTTGTGATCCCGAGTGCGGGATCGAACCAGGGCGTCTCGGTCTCCTTGAAGTCCGGCCGTGGCTCGATGGTGAACTCATAGGCATAGGACGGGTCATGATGCACGGTGATCGCCGGCAGCGTCAGGCCCGAGGCCGATGCGCCGGCACCGCGCTTGCGGATTACCAGCTGGCCGGCCTGGGGCTTGGTGATCGCGCCGATCTCGTCGGCGAGATCGGTGGCAAAGTCGATGGCCGACTGATTCCATCTCAGCCGGTACGGGATCTTGATGTCGCGCAGCTCGGACGGGATGACGGCCGAGACACCCATTTCCTTGGCCAGATCATCGAAGATCTTGCCGGCGGTGCCGAAGCCGTTCTCTTCATCATAGTGCCGCCGGTCGCCGCCCTTGGCCTTGTCGATGAAGTCGGCCGCCCGCGCGGTGATGTGGATCTCCTCGCCGTCTTCGGGATCGCCGGTGATCGTGGTCGATTGATACTCGTAGATCCCGATCAGCCGTACGCTGCTTTCCAGCCATCCCGCCAGCACCTGGTAGCGCGCACCCTTTGCCGGTGGCTCCAGATAAGGCGCGCGCGCCGCTGCCCGGATGACCAGCTGATCGCTCTCATAGCCTTCCTGGTCGGTGATCGTCGCGCCGAGAAACGCCGGACCAAGCTTCGGGATGATGTTGAAGCCCGAAGGGCCGATGATCCGGATGATGGGTGTGCGCAGGGCCATGGTGTTCACTCCCACGGCCGGACGGTTTCGGTATCGCCATCATCATCCTCGACCTTCGGCAGCGCGATCTTTGTGCCCGCCGGCGGAAACGGGCCAAGGGCGGCAAGGCCGGGATTGGCATCGAGCACGGCTTCCACGGTGCCGCGCGTCCGGCCGCCATAGAAGCGGCCGACAAACTGGTCGAGCCGTTCTTCGCCATCTTCCTTGGTCACCGTGTCAATGATCTCGCGAGCCATTTCATATGCTCCCGACATGCAGCAGCTCAGCCGAGACCTCGACCTTGCGGCCGACACCGGTAAACGGGTGTAGCCGGTCTTCGTCGATCGACAGATTGCGCACCACCACAAGGCCGATGACTTCGCCCAGATAGTTGGTGCCGAGCCGGATGAACGGCAGCGCGTCCTGCGCCTCGTGATGACGGATCAACCAGGCGACGGCATCCATGCCGCCAATCACCTGCGGATAGGTGATTGCCTCGACGATGGTGATCTTCTCGCCCATGCCGGTGCGCTGGTAATCCATGCCCTTGAACGTGGCCTTGCCAGGCACGCGGCTTTCCGATGCCCGGCCGAAGCCTTGAGGATTGAGGCCGATCACCTTGAGCTGGGCGTTGCCGATCGATGCAAGCGATGTCGCGCTCATGCATAGGCTCCGGTGTCATAGAGCGCGCCGGCGCGTGCCTGCCTGATGGCGCGGTCCTGCCTGCGGTTGGCAGCGGCCGCCACACGCTCGGGATTGCCTGCGCCGGAGATTGTCTGATGAACCGCCACGGTGGTTCCGCCTGACCGGCCACCGCCCCGTGACGGCTCGACCAGGCGCGGCGCGATCGTCGGCGTGGCTGTAAACGAGAAGGCCGCCTTGATGGCCTGCGCCTTCTGCCGCGCGATGCCCGCCGCTTCGTCTCCCTCGATCGAGATCTTCTTCTTGTAGTCCTGCATGGATTTTTCGGCTTCTGGTCCAAACGAACCCGAAAGCCCGGATTTGGTTTTCTCCATGAGCGGATCAGGACGCGGAACGGGGATCGGGATCCCGCCTTTTCGGCGGTTGGGATCGACGCCAAGCTCATTGAGTTGCTGCCGGCTATCGGATGCAGCTGCCTCGGGACGTAGCTTTTCAAGCCAGGCCGTCAGGCGGCTGATCTCAGCCTTCAGATCGGCGATCTGAAATGCGCCGCCCGGTACCGAGGTCGGATCGCTTTTCAGCCGGGCTTCGAGGTCGGCTTTCTCAGCCGTGGCCGCCTTGAGGCGATCTTCGTATTTGAGGACAGTCTCGTCCTTCTCCTCGTCGGTCCTGATCTTGTCATACTCGTCGCTGAATAGCCGGGAAAAGAAGTCCGAGAATGGCTCGATGATCCCGCCAAAGGCACTGCCGGACTTGCGCCAGATCTCGTTGCGCGCTGCTTCCCGGCGGCGCTGACGCTCGATTGGCAGTTGCTTTAATTCCTTCCAGTCGCTGTCAACAACACCGCTGGCGCCGGCAATCTCCGCAAGCCATTCCTTGTAGAGCTGGATGTTCATTTTCATCTGCTCAAGCGCGGCGCGGGCATTCGTATCCCTGACAAGATCGCCGAGACCAAACTTGTCGCCCAGCCCTTTCTTCTCGATCTTCTCGATCACCACGTCGACCAACGGCCGGTTCTCGTCTGTGGCCTGCTTGTTGAGTTTCTGCATGTCCATACCGCTCTCGGCGAAGTTTTTGATCACCTCGGGCGAAAACAGCTTGTTGAGAATTTCGCGCTGGGCGGTCGCCGCCTCAGAAGGCGTGCCGAAACCGCGCACAATGATTTGCGCCTGCGCCACCATTTCAGCCACAGCGTCCAGTCCTTCGCGGCCGCTTGATTTCGTTGCCGCCGCGATCGACGGGAAGTTGCGCGCCATGTCCTCGGCCGAGAAGGCACCAAGCTTGTCTCCCTTGACCATCATGTCGAAGGCCTGGGGCAGTTCCTCAATCGAAACATTGAGCTGATTGATCAGAGCCATGGCGGCTCCCGCCCAGACTTCGGGCGACGTCCCGGTGGACTTCGACGTCGCGATCACTGGCTCGATCACGCCTTCGCTTGTCTTGGCATCCATGCCGCCGCGCGCCAGCACATCTCGCGCCTGGTTGATTTCACCCTGCTTCACGCCATAGCGGATCGAGAGCTTCGCATTGCTGTCCTGCACCTGCTGGCGGAATTCGGGATCGTAGCGCTCCAGCGTGACGCCCAGCCGGGCAATGGTTTCCTCGATCTCAAAGGCTTCTTGCTTGAAGCGGGACAGCGCGCGGATCGCACCATCGAGCGAGGCGAAGGCAAACAATCCGGCAAAGGCGCTGGCCGCAACCCCACCCAGCCTTTTCAGCGGGCCATGCAGCCTGCCTGCTGGACCATCCATGCGGTTGGCGGCATCACCGAGCTTGCGGATCTGCTCGCGGCTTCTGTCTGTCCTGATCGTGTTGAGTTTGCGGGCCTGGTCGTTGAGCCGATCGACGTCGGCTTTTGCACGCCGGGCCTTGTTGCCGACATCGGCGAGATCGCGTTCAAACCTGTCGGAGGAATTGCCGCCCATCTTCCTGGCGGCTTTGCCGAGATCCTTGAGATCCTTCTCGGCCTTCTGCGCCTCTCTGGAGAGCTGGTTTTCCAGCCGCAGTCTGAGCGAGACATCCATTGTCATCGGTTCATGTCCTCACTCGTTCGGCCTGAGCAGGCCCCATGTTTCCGCATGCGTATCCTTGGCTTCGGCAAACCACAGCAACAAGCGATCCCAGTAGATCCGCTCAATATCGATGATCGAGGTCGAGAACACTGCCGATACCCTGCCGGCATAGGATCGCCAGTGCCGCGGATCGCCTACGAAGCGGGTTCCGTCCGGAAGACGCGGGGCAAAAAATCATACGCCGCGTCGGTGACAGCGTCCCCGTCCTCATCCATCAGTCCGCGCAGGATCGGAACCGAGAGCCCGGTCATCCTGGCGTAGAGCACGAAGTTCGAATACCCCTCGGTCAACACGGTTTCGATTGCCTCCTCAACCTCGGCCGTCAGAAGGCGTCTGACGGTGATCTCGCGAACGATCTTGCCCGTCTCCGGATGCTTGAACGGATGCTTGAGCGGGATCACACGCTCATGCCCTGAGCCTTCGAACTCAAGCCTGGCCGGCGGCACCGCCGGGCGTGGTGCGGGCCTGGCCTCTGCCTTATCTGTTGCCGCGCTGTTGTCGAGATCGTCCCACCGCTCTTCCGGCGGAAGCGGGATGTCGGCGACATCGACCTCCGGTGCGGGCTCCGGCTTTTTGGGCGCAACCTTGCTCATGCCGCGATGATCTCGTTGTGTTGCTGGGAGTAATTGACGCCGTTCATGATCAGGTGATTGTTAAACAGGTCGAACCGGTGAATTTCCTTACCGTCGACGATGTCGCGATATTCGACGATCGAGCCCACCGCATAGCCTGATGCGTCACCCTTCTTGCCGGTGACCTTGGATTGAGTGACCTTGGTCACAAGCCCCTTGAGGATGACGACGCGGCCCTTGTTGACGCCGTTCACGATGTCGCGCAGCCGCTCATAATAGTAGAACGTGGT
>NZ_NVXQ01000016.1 GCF_002733955.1 Hoeflea sp.
GTCAGCGCAGCTACTCAATATCCTGCGGGTTTACTGGAAGCTGGCGCGGCCGGAACTCTGGCTATTTCCAGGCCGGGAAGGAACCAAACCCATCGACGTCCAGGTTCTGCATTCGGCCTGCCGTGATCGTGTCCCGCAGCGTTCTTTAATAGCTGTGGTCAAGGGCTGATCTTTGTGCGCTTTGAATGTAAGCGCTATTTTCCCCACACGTTGACGCCTGCGATTTCGGTTGATCACCTTTGAATTGGCAAAGACATCAGTCTGCTCAAGCGGCGGCAGTCTTCTGGAAGTTGAAGGGCAGCAGGTCGGTGATATCAGCGTTCTCGGTGCGCTGAGGCAATTCGGTGAGTGCATGGCGCAACCACGCTAACGGCTCGACGCCACAGGCCCTGCAGGTCAACATCAGGTTGTAGATGCCGGCACTGGCCTTCGCTCCGTCGACAGTATCGCTAAACAGCCAGGATTTCCGGCCAGTAGCCATCACAGGTTCATTCTGCCATGTCGGGCAGATGGTAGAGTTTCATTATCGCTGGCACCCCTTTTACGGTGGCTGTTTTCGGCACGAAGGTCGCGAGGATCGGGCCAGCGGAGCGATTGTGCGGGTCGAGGTTCAGCCGGGCGAAGTCATTCAGGTCGCAGAATGGATGCTGGACCGGGTGTTTTGCGCCGGCATGGAGATGGGCGAGCCGCAGGTTTCGGTGGCTGGTCTCATAGAGCTTCATAGGCTGCTTACCGAGCGCGGTTTCAGGCACACTTCGACGGATGGACTCACAGCCATCCAGGAGGCGCGCCACGAAGGCATTACCACCGCCGGCGACATTACCAATGCCGATCCGGCAACTGAGCATAACATTCGATACACCGCAGATGCGGGGCCTGCGGAACCTGTCTGCGTCATCAAACGCCGCAACGACGGCCATGGCGGTTATCGGCCCCACGCCAGGGGCCGTCATCAGCAGTCTGACCGTCGCGTGGCACTTGCTCGGACGCGACAGGCGCTCCGACCATAGCACGGCAGAAAACTCCGACCCAATACCTTTCAGGGCGAGCAGCATCGTTGGTGCCGGCTGTTCACAATCAGCGAAATGCGTAGAGCTGACCGACGCTGCGGCGAGCATGACATCGCGCTCAGTCTCGACTGCCCTGATCTGCTCCAGCCGGTCGAGTTCGCGGCCGATCTGAAGCTTCAGTTGGACAGGCAGCGGACGGCCGTCACCGGTCTTGAGCTCTTCAAGCCGCCTGCGCCGGTCACGGTGTAGCGGCTCGTAGCCCGATACGCCCTGGGTAAACAGTAAGCCCTTGATGCGATTAACGTGGCTCACGCGCCCGTTGGTCAACACCTTGCGCTCACGCGAGATGCGTCGGCGGTCCTCTTCCTCGGGCGTCGGCACCCTAACCATCGCGCATACGCGCGGCTCGCCCCGCTTAAAGGCGAGTAGCGCGCGCGCATCAGCGCCTCGCCGTCGATCTTGTCAGTCTTGGTCCGCCGCCGTCGCGAGGTCGCACTCGAGGCCGGATCAACGACTTGGCTTTCGACCCCCTCGGCTGCAGCACCCGGTGGATCCAGAAACCGTCGAGCCCGGCCTCCTGGACGACGATGATCGGAAAGCATCGCCCCGTCCGCGCCTCGGTCTTCTTGCTGAGCTCGGCAAACTGCGCCAGCATACCGGCGCTGTCGCCGGCCGCCACCGCATGTTTCGACATCTTCTCGCCGCCGCCCGGCGACAGCGAAGTGATCAGCCATTTCGAACGACTCAATTCCCTCGACACCAAAATTCCGCCAATTTGGATATGGATAGCGGTCCGCGCTTCGGGTTGGTCTGCTTTAACGGGCATGCTCGGCCTCCAGTGTGAGATGTTATTTGGCGACCTCACTTTGCCAAAGCGCAGGTCGCTAGCCACCTCCTCATAGGATCTGTTTCAAGCCTGCCTATTGACAATTCCCGTAAACAGAAATTATTATTCCCATAATAGGGAATTAATATGAGCGACAGTTTAAGCAGAACTCTTATCTTGCTGCAGCATCTTTCAGCCGCAAAGGCCGAAGGGGTCACGGTCACTCAGTTGGTTGAGCGTACCCAACTTGCCAGTTCGACCGTTTATCGCCTGGTCCAGGAGCTGGAGGCGCTGGGGTATCTGCGCAAGGCCGGGGACCGCCGGCTGTTTCCAAAATTTCTGTTCGAGCAGGGCAGGGATGTCGGCGGCATAGATATCGGGCACCTCACCGAGGCGTGCCAGTCGATATCCTCACGTCTGATCGTTGCATCTGAATTCATCGCCCTTCGGCGCGAGAACCTGTTCTGGCACATCGCCGAAGAACATCCGCAGCAATCCATCCGACTGCGGGCCGGTGCCGGATTTGTCCGCGGCGCTTATGAGCTTGACTGCATCACCCGCATGGCGCTGGCGCATCTGCCACTCAAGATGATCGAGGCGAAATGGGATGTTGCAGCCTTTTTCGATGTCGGCGTTTCAGGGGGCAAGGTGCATTGGGAGGAAGCACGCGACCGTGTTGCAGCCGTCGATACCAACGACATGCAATATGACTTGATGGGCAATGCCAAGGGCGTGCGCAGGTTTTGTGTCGCGATCCACGGCGCGAAAGGAGAATTCGTCGGGTTGCTGACCGCTGCGGAAGCGGCAACGCCCCTGCGAGACGTCGAGGGGCATGTGGCGCAGGTTCGCGCCGTGCTTCTGGAGACCAAGGGTGCCGTGGAGAGCGGCGCCGGAATGACAAGTTCTGCGCTCACCCACAACGGCTAGGCGCGGTTTATCACCAGGGAGGATACTATGAAATTCGCAACTTATGGTGCAGTTGCCATGGCAACTGCAATGACTGCTTTCGCGCCGGCCGTGGTCATGGCACAGGACCTCGTTTTGTCGATCGGCTCTCGCGGCTATGGTGGCATGGTAGAACGCAACATCGAGGCATTTGAAGCTGCCAACCCCGGCACGTCGGTGGAATGGCTAAAGGTATCAGATGTGCCCGGCGACAGCCGCAAGCTGTATGTGACCGGCCTGACCGCAAAAAGCCCGACACCGGACGTCTTCGCCATCGATGTGATCTGGGCTGGTGAATTCGCCCAGCGCGGCTGGCTCGAGCCGCTCAATGACTATCTTAGCGAAGAGGCGATTGCGGCCTACAATCCCTCCTTCCTGTCTGCCGCAACGGTGGAAGGCAAGGTGTTCGCGGCTCCGCTTTATGTTGACGGCACCCATCTTTTCTACCGCTCGGATCTTCTGGAGAAATACGGCATCGCCGTTCCCAAAACCTGGGAAGAGGTGATCTCCGCATCGAAAACCGTGATGGAGGGGGAGGGCAATCCCCAGCTCTACGGTTTTGTCTCGATGTGGGCCAAGATCGAGGGCCTGTTCATGAACTGGCTGTCGTTCATCAACGGCAATGGCGCCAGCTTCTTCGACGCCGATGGCAATGTCGCGGTCAATTCGCCTGAGGCAATTGCCGCCACCCAGACGATGGTCGACATGCTCTATGAAGACAAGATCGTGCCGGATTCGATCCTGACCATGCGGCCGGATGATGCCCGCACCCTGTTTCAGCAGGGCCGTGCCGTCTTCCTGATGGTGCAGGACTTCGTCCACGCGCCGCTCAGCGCCGAAGACAGCCCCGTGGCTGGCAAATTCGACTTCACCCGCAATCCCTATTTCGAAGGCCATGAAGATGCGCATTCGACCGCGATGGGTGGCTGGCTTCTGGCGGTCAACGCAAACTCGGAGCACAAGGAAGAGGCTGCAAAGCTGGTGGAGTATTTCACCTCCTACGAGGCGCAACTGGCCGCAGCGATCGACGAGAACCGGGCACCGGGCCGCACCGACGTCTATGCAGCACCGGAGATGGCAGAAGCTGCACTGATCCAGAAGTTTGGCGAAAACTATGCCGTCGGCGTGGTGCGCCCATCGGCGATAACGGGCAGCCTGTATCCGCGCGTGTCCGAAGTCATGCAGACCGAAGTCACCAACGCGCTGCACCGTGAGAAAACCGTTGAGGAAGCCCTCAATGACGCTGCTGCCCAAGTCAATTCGATCCTCGGCAAGTAAGACCTGATACCCCCGTGCGGTCCCTTCGGTCCGCACGGGTTTCCCCCAAACCGCAGGAGGTGGGCATGTCCCGCACCATGAGCTTGGAACGGCGCACGGCGCTGACTGGCATCGGCTTTGTTACGCCTACCGTCTTGATCATCGCGCTGATCCTGATTTACCCGATCATTCAGTCGGTCGTGCTCAGCTTCGGCCAATCGAGCATTGACGGGTCGCAGCCTTATCAGTTTGTCGGCCTGAAGCATTATGCCACCCTGATGGGGGATGGCAGGTTCTGGAACGCGCTCGGCGTGACCTTCACCTTCACCGCGCTGTCCATTCCGCTGGAACTGGGGCTTGGCATCGGCCTCGCCTTGCTGATGAACGAGAGTTTCAAGGGCAAGGGGCTGGCACGGCTGGCGGTGTTGTTTCCCTGGGCGTTGCCGACAGCACTTAACACGCTGATCTGGCGCTGGATGTACAATTCCGACTACGGTCTCTTCAACGGAGTCGCCCTGCAGAGCGGGCTTGTCGATCGTCCGATCAACTTTCTCGGCGACGAAGTGCTGGCAATGGGTTCGATGGTCGTGGTGGCGGTCTGGAAGACCAGTTCCTTCATGGCGCTGATCATACTCGCCGGCCTGCAGTCCATCCCCCGCGACCTGTTCGAGGCCGGCCGAATGGACGGCATGAGCAAGTGGCAGGAATTCACCCAGATCACCCTGCCATTGCTAAAAGGGCCGATCCTGGTGGCACTGATCATCCGCTCGATGGATGCGCTACGCACCTTCGAGCTGCCTTTCAACCTGACCGATGGCGGGCCGGTGAATGCCACCGAGAGCCTGTCGCTCTACGCCTACAAGGTGATCTTCGATTTTCTCGATTTTAACTTCGGCGCCGCAGTCGTCGTGGTTCAGTTCCTCGTGATTTTCGCCATGAGCCTGATCTACGTGTTCGCGCTCCGGAACAAGGATTGAGCCCATGCAGAAACGACCGCGCTACGGCCTATACGCAATTGTCTCGCTCTCGGTGCTGATCTCGTTCTTTCCGATTGTCTGGCTGATCCTGACCTCGTTCAAAAATACGGCCGGGATCTACGCCTGGCCGCCGCAATACTGGCCCGATCCCTTCACACTCGACAACTATATCTCGATTTTCACCAATTCTCCCGAACTGCTGCGCTACATTCTCAACAGCTTCATTGTCGGGGCCGGGTGCACGGCGATCACGCTGATGCTGGGGGGGCTGGCCGCTTATGCGCTGTCACGGCTTCGGCTGCGCTTTGCAGGCATGCTGATGGTTGGTATCCTGGCGGTATCGATGTTCCCGCCGGTCTCCTTGCTGCCGTCGCTGTTCCAGAATTTTCTCAATCTTGGATTGCTCAACACCTATACCGGGCTGATCCTCGCTCATGCCGGCCTGTTCCTGCCGTTCTCGGTGTGGATGCTGGCAAGCTACTTCGCCACTTTGCCAGTCGAGATCGAGGAAGCCGCACGCATGGACGGCATGGGCTTTGTCCGGATCTTCCTCACAATCGTGCTGCCTCTGTCATGGCCGGGTTTCGTGGCCACGGGGCTGATCGTCTTCATCTTCTCGTGGAACGAGTTCCCGCTCTCGCTGGTGCTGATGACCCAGAATGCCATGCGCACAGCCCCGGTTGGCATCTCGCTCTACCCCGGCGAATATGCCTTCCCGTGGGAGACGATCTCGACGGCGACGGTCCTGGCTATCATCCCGGTTCTGATCATCACCGCAATTTTTCAAAAACAGATTGTCGGCGGCCTGACCGCTGGCGCCGGCAAGTGAGGTCCTGACATGGCAAGCGTAACACTCAAGCAGATCGGCAAGTCCTACGGCGTGGTCACCGCGGTGGAACAGTTTGACCTCGACATCGCCGATGGCGAATTCCTGGTGCTGCTCGGCCCCTCGGGCTGCGGAAAATCCACCACCTTGCGCATGATCGCGGGCCTCGAAAGCATCACGACCGGCGATCTGATGATCGGCGGCACGCGGGTCAATGACACCGACCCCAAGAACCGCGGCGTGGCGATGGTGTTTCAGAACTACGCGCTCTATCCGCACAAGTCGGTGTTCGACAACATGGCGATGGCGCTCAAGCTGCAGAAGATGCCGAAAGCCGAAATTGCCAGGCGGGTCAATGATGTGGCCGACATGCTTGGCCTAACGGCCTATCTCGAGCGAAAGCCGGCCGCCCTGTCAGGCGGGCAGCGGCAGCGGGTTGCCATCGGCCGCGCCATCGTGCGCACGCCGGAAGTGTTCCTGTTCGATGAGCCGCTGTCCAATCTCGATGCGCAGTTGCGTGTCAAGATGCGGATGGAATTGCAGGAGCTGCACGAACGGCTGGGGGTGACCTCGATCTATGTCACCCATGACCAGGTCGAGGCGATGACGCTTGCCGACAGGATCGTCATCCTCGATCGCGGCAGGGTGGCGCAGATCGGGACCCCGCGTGAGGTCTACGAGCAACCGGCCACCCGGTTTGTCGCCAGTTTCATCGGCAGCCCGGCGATGAATTTCATGCCGGCGGAACGGGCAGGGGATGGCTGGCAGGTCACCGGGACGGATCTGGTCCTGCCCGGATTTGGCCAGCTTGCCACCGAGGCAGACGCTCTGACGCTTGGCCTGCGCCCCGAACACATCGAGGTGCTGCCGGCGGATGCCGCAGTAAACGATCCCTGGGCCTTTGATGCCACGGTGAAGCTGGCTGAACTTCTGGGTGCCGATGCCCTTCTCAACCTGAGCGTAAAGGGCCAGCCGCTTCTGGCACGGGTTGGCGGAACGGATTTTCCACAGGCCGGAGAGACCGTGCGCATTCGTGTCGACCCGGCACGGCTTCATGCCTTTGATCCGGAAACGGAACTGACCGTTGCCCGTGCGGCACAGCATTAGGACTGCCAACATGACCAAACGACCCAATATCCTCTTCATCATGGCAGATGATCACGCATCCAAGGCAATCAGCTGCTACGGGGCGGGCATCAACTCGACGCCCAATCTCGACCGGATTGCCATCGAAGGCATGCGGCTGAACCATTGCTATGTCACCAACTCGATCTGCACGCCGAGCCGTGCGGCAATCCTCACCGGCACCTATAATCATGTCAACAATGTCACCACGCTGGCGACACCGATCAACAACCGCGGACCCAATGTCGCCAAACATCTGCGCGCCAGCGGTTACCAGACAGCGCTGGTCGGCAAATGGCACCTGGGCGAGGGCAAGGCGCATGAGCCGACCGGGTTCGATTTCTGGTCGGTGCTGCCCGGGCAGGGCGAGTATTTCGATCCCTATATGATCGAGATGGGCGAAGAGATTGAGGTGCCGGGCTACGCCACCGACATCATCACCGACAAGAGTCTCGACTGGCTCAAATCCTGCGATCCCGACAAGCCGTTCTTCCTGATGTGTCACCACAAGGCGCCGCACCGGGAATGGGAGCCGCATCCCAAGAACCGCTCGCTCTACACCGACGACATCAAGGTGCCCGAGACCTTTGACGATGATTACCGCAACCGTGCCCGCGCTGCAGCCGAAGCCAAGATGCGCATCAAGGACGACATGAAATATATCGATCTCGGGCTGGTGCAACCCGAGGGCGGGGCCGAGGTGGGCGAGCGGGTCAAAGCCGGCGACATCAACCGCAAGATCCCCAATCCCGAAGACGTCTCCAACCTGCGGCTTATCGATCGCGATACGGGCGAGGTGTTCACCTTCTCTAGTAGCCGCGAGCTCAATCATTTCAAGTATCAGCGCTACCTGAAGCGCTATCTACGGACGATCCACTCCATCGACGAGAGCGTCGGGCGCCTGCTCGACTGGCTGGACGAGACCGGCCAGGCCGACAACACCGTTGTCGTCTATACCTCCGATCAGGGCTTCTTCCTGGGAGAGCACGGCTGGTTTGACAAGCGCTTCATGTATGAGGAATCCTTCCAGATGCCGTTGCTGGTGCGTTATCCGGCGGCGATCTCGGCCGGCAGCGTCTGTGACGACATTTTGTGCAATGTCGACTTCGCTCCGACCTTCTTGGATTTTGCCGGTCAGACTGTTCCAAACTACATGCAGGGCAAGTCAGCCCGGCCGCTGCTTGAAGGCAAGACCCCGGCGGACTGGCCGCAACTGGCCTATCACCGCTACTGGATGCACCGGGACCCCGATCACAACGCCTATTCGCATTACGGTGTGCGCAATCAGCGCTACAAATTGATCTACTGGTACAACGAGGGCTACGATCTGCCGGGAACCAACCATGGCGGCGAGGACCGGGAGTGGGAGCTGTTTGATTGCCAGAAGGATCCACTCGAACTGTTCAATGTCATTGATGACCCTGACTATGTCGAGATCCGGGTTACCTTGCAGCGTGAACTTGATAGGAAAATGGCCGAGATTGGTGACGATCCCGCCCATTAGGAGAGACCGACTTGTCCCACAAGCAGCCTTTGGCCAGCGCAACCTGTGAAGGAAACTGGCGCGACGATGCGGTGCATCAAGCCTGGCTCCTCCGCGATGCGGTGCGACAACTGGATTTCTTCCGGCGAAGCCTGCGCCCGGATCAAGGGTTTGACGTGCTTGAATGGGATGGCACACCGCGTGCCTGCATGCCCCAGGAACTGCATTTCACCACCAGGCTGATCCACTCCTATGCATTGGCGTCAACTCTTGGCGACTGCGGCGCGGAAGCGATCATCGATGCCGGCATGGACTGCCTGTGGAACGGCCATCGCGACACCACCCATGGCGGGTATGTCTGGTCCATTGACAGCGACATAGCGGCAGATGCCAGCAAACTGGCTTACGGCCATGTCTTCGTGCTCCTGGCGGGTGCCAGTGCCAGGCAGGCAGGTCATCCCGATGCGGACCGGCTGATCGATGATGTCACCGCGGTGATCGACCGGCACTTCTGGGATGATGACCATGGGCTGCTTCGTGAGGAGTTCAACGCTGACTGGAGCCCGTTATCGTCCTATCGCGGCATGAATGCCAATATGCACGGCGTCGAAGCGCTGTTAGCGGCCTTCGAGGCAACGGGACGCGAGATCTATCTTGATCGGGCCGGCCGGATCCTCGATTTTTTCGTGAACCGGATCGCCCCCGAGCATCACTGGCGGATTCCGGAACACTACAGCGAAGACTGGCAGCTCGACCGCGCCTATGCCGGCAACCCGATGTTCCGGCCGGCAGGCACCACGCCAGGCCATTCGTTGGAGTTTGGCCGTCTGCTGATGCAGCATTGGGATCTTGCGGGACGGCCGGAGGATCAGGTGCCCGAGCGGGCGCGCAAGCTGATCGAGCGGGCGCTTGACGATGCCTGGCTGGCCGAAGGCGGGTTGTGCTACACGCTGGATTATTCCGGAGAGATCGCGATCCGAGATCGCTACTGGTGGCCTGTCGCCGAAGCGATCGGGGCGATCTCCACGCTGCAGCTCATCGACCCGCGCGACAGTGACGAAACCTGGTACCGCAAGCTCTGGCGATTTGCCGAAGGGCATTTCATCGACCACGATAATGGCGGGTGGTATCCCGAGCTTGATGAGGGCGGCGGTCCAGTTGAGCGCCAGTTCCACGGCAAACCTGATGTCTATCATTCGCTTCAGGCTGTCTTGCTACCGCTGGCAGGGTCGATCTCGCGACCATTTTCCTCGTTAAGGAAGAAATTCGGCAGTACACCGAACTGAATTGCCACCGGCAAATCAGCCAAACTGAATTTTTCATTTATCTAGCCGCCTCTTTCACAAGTCTCTCAAGTGGCAACTTGTTACGCGGGGTATGTGCATATATGATGCGCGTAAAATGAGGTGCGATTATGCAAAGCCAGAGTGCTTCCAGAAAACCCACAAACCTGACACTGGACCCGTGCCTGCTGACAGAGGCCAGATCGTTCGGTGTAAATCTGTCACAAGCCGCAGAGGCAGGTTTGCGGCGTGCCGTAGCCGAGGCGAAGGCGCAAGCCTGGCAGCGCGAGAATGCCGCCGCTCTCGCCAGCACAAACGCGTGGGCAGAGACGCACGGCTTGCCTTTGGAGAAATACAGGTAGTTCTGATGGCGCGTTTCGAGGTTTACGCGAACCCCGGTGGCGCCGGCTATGTGCTCGATGTTCAGGCAGATGTTCTGAGCGGGCTGAACACGCGGATTGTGGCGCCGCTTCTGCCCGTGACGCAAGCTCCGGTTCCAGCCGACCGGCTCAACCCGGTGTTCAACATCGGGGACGAGCAGCATGTCATGGTCACCCAGTTCATGGCGGCAGTTCCCCGTGCACTGTTGCGCAGCCCGGTCACCAGTCTGATGGGGCAGGGCAATGAGATTATGGCCGCACTTGACATGGTGCTGGTAGGGTTCTGACCTATCGTTCCCCCTTACTCTGGAGCTGTGAAGTTTACGAAACAGGGTCAGAAATGACCGTCCCGTTCCATAATAAAACTTATGCGGTCACACACTTGTAGCCGGTGGGTTCAAGGATGAAGTGCGACTTGCGAATGATACCAATGGATTGTCACTCGCAAGGAAAATGCAATGGAACGTACCTACTCCCATATTGACCTCGATAAGCGTCGTAAGATTGCCCGCTGGCGAATGGCTGGGCTGAATCTCGAGGTTATCGCCGAGAAGCTCGGTCGACATCGTTCGACGATCTTTCGTGAGATCAATCGCAACACGTTCGTCGGTAAGGTCGTCCCGGATCTCAGTGGCTACTACTGCGTGACCGCACATGACATGGCTTGCGAACGGCGGGCCAAGCTCCGGAAGCTGATGCGCTTTACGAATGTGAGGCAGTCCGTTATCGACCGGATAATACATGGTTGGTCGCCGCAGCAGATCGCCGGCCGGATGCGCCTGGAACGGCATCCGATCTCGGTCAGTCATGAAACGATCTACAAGTTCGTATACTCAGCCGACGGTCATGCAATGAAGCTGTGGCACCACCTGCCGGAGCATCGGTCTCGACGGCGACCGCGACATGCAAGACGCAAGCATGGCCAGAGGTTTAGCCCGGAACTCAACATTCTGCGCCGCCCGAATATCGTTGCCGATCGCAAGCAGTTCGGGCATTGGGAATGCGATCTGATCCAGTTTCGCAAGAAGTTTGGCAAGGCCAATGTGACGTCGCTTGTTGAGCGAGTCAGCCGCTTTGCGATCTTCCTGCGCAACAATGATCGCCAGTCCCGGCCGGTTATGAACGGACTTGTTCAAGCGCTACAGGCTCTGCCCCACCTCGCCCGCCGCTCCATAACTTTCGACCGGGGTACGGAGTTCACCGACTGGCCTTAGCTGCAAGCCAGCATCGGCGCCCAAACTTGGTTCTGTGATCCCCAATCGCCTTGGCAGAAAGGTACGGTCGAGAACACCAACAGGCGAGCGCGGAAATGGCTTTCGAGAGAAGTCGATCCCTTGTCCGTGACCGACGCCGACCTCATCGAGATCTGCAATCAGCTCAATGCGACGCCGCGCAAATGCCTGGGCTACCGAACACCGGCAGAAGTCTTCCGAAAGAAACTGCTCGCACAGATGAGGCATGCCGGTTAGCTTCGCCCTGCCCGCAAGTCGCGCTTGGGGATGAATTCACACGAAGATTTTCGCTCCCACATGCAGCAGATCTGGTTGTTGATCAGTTCATCGCGGCAAAGGAAACTGAAGCGGCTTCAGGTCCACATCAGACACGATGCTTACCCCCCTCAACAATCTCGATCGCCCGCTCCGCAAACCGTTTTGCGAGCGGACCAACTTCTGCCGCATCCGCCGCAGCCGCACTACCTGCCATCGCCCGGTCAGCGATGCCGACGAAGATGACAGCGAAACGGAACAGCGCGAATACCTTGTGAAACGGTTCAAGCGACGCAACGCTTGGCGCTCCCGCCATGTAACGTGCAACGAATTCGGCTTCTTCGGGGATACCGAACTCTGCCCGATCCAGCCCCAAGGTGCCGCCATATTCATCGGGTGATGTATGCCATGGCATGACACAGAAACCGAGATCGGCGAGCGGATGACCGAGCGTGGAAAGCTCCCAGTCGAGGATTGCCACGACGCGCGGCTCGGTGGGGTGGAAGAGCAAGTTTCCCATGCGGAAATCGCCATGCGCCAATCGCACCATGCCGTCGTCTGAGGGCATGTTCTCCGCCAGCCACTCGGCCAGCCGATCGATAGCGGGGATCGGCTCGCTCGACGATTGTCGCCATTGCTTCGTCCAGCGTCCAAGTTGGCGCTCGAAGTAGTTTCCCGGCTTTCCGTAGTCGCCCAGGCCGACCGACGCCGGCTCGATCGAGTGCATTCTCGCGAGCGCATCGGCCAGCCCCATCCATATTTCGCGGCGTTCGCCGGATTCGAGGTCGGGCAGCGAGCAATCGGAGAATACGCGGCCTTCGACACGCTCCATCAAATAGAACGGCGTTCCGAGCAGTTCGCCGTCTTCATGCAGAAGGATCGGCCGGGCCACCGGGACGCCGGCCGGATGGAGCGCGGCCAATACGCGGTATTCCCGTTCGATGGCATGGGCACCAGGCAGGATCGGCCCGAAGGGCTTCTTGCGCAGCACCATGCGTTGGCCGCCATGGGCGATAAAATAGGTGGGATTCGACTGTCCGCCCGAAATCCTCTCGATCTCCAGATCGCGGCTCTTTCCGAATTGCCCGTCGAGAAATGCGTGCATCGCCTCCGGATCGAAATCGATCGGATACGAGTTCCCTCGAGAGTTTTTTGCTTCGTACATGGCGGCCGGCTCCCCGTCTAGCTTTCGGCCACGTTCCAGGACCAGAAGGACCGGCCTTCGCTGGCGAGGGTCCGCTCGAGAACCATCTTGTGAACTTCGTCGGCACCATCGACCAGCCGCGCTTGGCGCGCGTAGCGGTAAATCCACTCCAAGAGCGTGTCCTTGGAATAGCCTCGCGCGCCGTTGATCTGAATGGCCGTATCGGCGGCCTTGTGGAGCAAGTTGGCGACATGGATCTTGGCCATAGAAACCTCCTTGCGCGCAAAGGATCCCTGGTCGAGCGCCCACGCGGCCTTCATCACCAACAGGCGGCCGACCTCGATCTGCATTGCCAGATCGCCGAACATCAACTTGATGCTTTCGCGGTCGATCAGTTTCTGACCGAAGCCTTCGCGTCGTTGGGCATATTCGGTGGCGATTTCAACGCATTTCCTGGATAGTCCGAGCCACCGCATGCAGTGGGTCAACCGTGCAACGCCAAGCCGCATCTGCGTGATTTTCAGCCCGTCGCCTTCATTCAGGAGCAGATTGTCCGCGCTCACTTCGAGCCCGTCGAAGCTGATTTCGCAATGCCCGCCATGTTCTTCCGGTCCCATGATCGGGATACGGCGGTCGATCTTCCAACCCGGCTGGTCGCGGTCGAACAGGAAAGCCGTCAGGCCCTTGCGCGTATCCTCCGAGGTCTTGGCCACCAAGATGAAATGCTGCGCGTCGTCCGCTCCCGTGATGAACCACTTCTTGCCGTTGATGACGTATCGCTCTCCCTGCCGGATGGCGGTGGTCTTAATCATGGACGGGTCGGAGCCCCCGCCGGGATGGGGTTCGGTCATCGCAAAGGCGGAGCGAACTCTTCCCTCGGCGACGGGCCTGAGCCAGCGCCCCCTTTGTTCGGGCGTGCCAGCGAGTTCCAGCACCATCATGTTGCCGTCGTCGGGCGCGGCGGAATTGAACACCAGCGGACCGAAGATCGATCGCTGCATTTCCTCGTAACACACGGCCATGCCGACCCGGCCGAGTTCCTGCCCTCCGTTCTCCTTCTTGAGCTGCAGGCACCACAGCCCTTCGCTCTTCGCCTTCTCTCGGAGCCTTTCGAGAGGCCCGGCCAGGATGTTCTCGTGTTCGTCGTAGTTCTTGCGGTCTGCCTCGACCGGAAGGATGTGGTCGTCGACGAACTGCGCGATACGGACCCGAAAATCCTCGATCCGCGGTGAAATTTCGAAATCCATTGGACAATCCCTACAATGTGGAAACCAGGTGGCCGCCATCGACGACGATCTCGGCTCCAGCCATGAAGCGGCTCGCGTCGGAACACAGGAGCAGAAGCGGGCCATCCAAATCCTCGACCTGTCCGAGCCGTCTCTGGGGAACCCGCCTGAGCAATGATTGCCCGGCATCGGAGGCGAAGAAATCGCTGTTCAACTCGGTCTCGATATAGCCGGGACATAGGGCGTTGACCCTTATCCCGTAGCGGGCCCATTCGAGCGCGAGCGCCTTGGTCAGTTGGAGCACCCCGGCTTTGGCCGTCGTATAGGCCGCGACCTGGCCGGCCACGCGCAGACCGAGGATCGATCCCACATTGACGATACTCCCCCCGGTGCCAGCCTCGACCATCCGGCGCGCGGCGGCCTGGGCGACGAGGAAGACACCCGTCAGATCGGTGTTGATGACGCGGTGCCAGTCCTCAATTCCGGTCTGGAGCGCCGCGCCCTGATGTGTGACGCCGGCGTTGTTGACAACGATGTCGAAGGGGCTGTTCGCTTGCGAGAACAGGGCATCAACAGACTCCGGCACCATCACGTCCAGCTCGGCTACCTCCGCGATACCGCCACTTTCGCGGATCTCGGCGGACAACTTCTCCAACGAAGCGACCCGGCGCGCGGCAATCGTGACTTGCGCCCCCGCCGCGGCGAGAACTTTGGCGAAATGCCGGCCGAGACCGGACGATGCCCCGGTGACCAGCGCGGATTTTCCTTGAGCGTCCAGATTCATTCAGGTCAGCCGATCATCGTGGGCAGGTAGAGAACGAGTGCGGGCGCCGCCACCATGACGGCGAGGACCACCAGGTCTGCCAGCACGAAGGGCGCCACACCCTGAAAGATGCGTGTCGTCGTGGTGAGATCCCCGACGACGCTCTTGATCACATAGACGTTCATTCCGACGGGGGGCGTGATCATGCCGACCTCGAGCACCTTGGTTACCAGCACGCCGAACCACAGCAGGCTGAAACCGGCCTCGTCGACGATGGGCAGCACGATTGGAAGCGTCAGCAGCATCGCGCCGATCGGCTCCAGCATCATGCCGAGCAGCAGATAGATGACGATGATCGCAAAGATGATCATCGTCGGCGACAGCCCGATACCGAGCACGACATCGTTGATCGCATCGCCGACGCCCGAGAGTGCGAGGAACCGCGTCAGCATGCTGGCCCCCACGGCGATCACCAGAAGCGCGCTGGTCGTGGTCAGCGTCTCGATCAGCGATTGCCGGATCGCATGCCAATTCAGCGTTCGCTTGATCAGGCTGACCAGACAGGACAAGGAGGCACCGACCGCGCCGGCCTCGGTGGGCGTGAATACCCCCGAAAAGAGCCCGCCGAAAACGCCGAGCACGATGAGCAGCACCGGCCAGGTTTCCGCCAGCGCGGCCAAACGCTCGCCCTTCTGGATCGGATTGTGCGACTTGGGGGCGAGTTCCGGATTCAGCTTGACCCGCACTATTATGAGGATGACGTAGGATGCCATCGTTAGGATGCCGATGCTGATGCCGCCCAGAAACAGCTTGCTGATCGGCACCTGCGCGATGATGCCGTACATGATCATCAGGATCGACGGCGGGATCAGCGCCCCGATCGTGCCGGCTGCCGCGACAGTGCCGGTCGCGAGAAGCGGACTGTAGTTATGGCGCACCATTTCGGGGACCGCCACCCGCCCCATCGCAGCCGAACAGGCCACCGAAGATCCGGTCACGGCGGCAAAGCCGGCGCAGCCGAAAACCGAGGCTACCGCCATTCCGCCGGGAAGCGCCGATAGCCAGACACGGGCGGCATTGAACAGTCCTTGCGTCAGCCGGGTGTGGTAGCAAATGAAACCCATGAACAGGAAAGTGGGCACCGAACTGAGCACCCAGCTTGCCGAGAACTGATAGGGAATGATTCCGAGCGTGCCCCAGGCCACGCGCCAGTTCAGCGCCTCGCCGATCCCCACGAAACTGACCCCGATCAACGCCACGCCGATCGGCACGCGGATCAGGATGAGAACGACGAGCAGCCCGATCAGGGTCATGCTGAACTGCAGATCAGACACCGTGTGCCTCCTCAACGACGTCGTGACCGCTGGTTCCATCGAAGTCGGGCTCGTGTCGGCGCAGCAGGCACGCGATGCGATAGACGACGACCGCCACTATCAGGGCATAGCCAACCGGCAAGATGAAATAGCTCGGCCAGGTCGCGAGGCGCAGGCTGCCCTCCATCTCCGCGGAATTGATGCCGTATTTCGCCATTGCTTCGCCCCAGCACCGGACGGCGAGCAGTATGAAGACGGTTACCGACAACAGGTGCGCCAGTACGTCGGAGGCCTGCTTCAACCAGTTCGGCATAATGTCGTACAAAAGCTCGACACTGATGTGTGCAGATCGGGTTTCGGTGAAAGCCAGCGGCAGGAACACGACCAGCGGCATGTAATACAACGACACCACCATGATCGTGCCGCCAAGTGGAATATTGAGCACTGCTCTCATGATCACATCGATGGCGATGTGAATGATCAGCATTGCGACAGCAAGCATCGATAGAGCGGACACGCTTTCGGCGATCCTGCTGATCCATTTGTCCAGACGTCTCATGAACAGTCCCACCCTGGGAAGGGCGGCCGAGCCAAGGGCCCGGCCGCGCTGCAATTAATCGAGGCCGTAGCCGTTGGGGTCAAGCTTGGAGTAATTTTTAGTCCAGTAGATCTTGGCCAGTTCCTCGGCGTTTTTGACATCCTTCACCAGGTCGAGCCAGCGTTCAAGAACGGTCAGGAATTCAGCCTGCATCTCGGCCGCATCGTCGACGCCGTAGTTTTCGGCGAACAGTTTCGCCACCACATCCTGGTCGGCCATCGCGAAGTCCTTCAGGGCCGCCTGCATTTCGGCGTCGGGCGTGTAGACCGACTTACCGAGATCCTTGGTTTCCTTCAGGTTCCGCTCCTGCTCCGAGGCATAGGTGAAGGTCATGTCGGAAGCCAAGCGAGCCTGTTCCTTAAAGATGTCCTCCCGCTGTTCCGGAGTAAGGCCGGCCCAGACGTCGCGGTTGAAGTTACCCGAAACCGTGCCGCCGAACACGTTGCCTGGCACACCGAGGGTGACCGAGGTCACGACGTCCTGCAGACGATAGTTGGTGAGTTCCGGTACGCTAAGGATAGCGCAGTCCAGAACGCCCTGGCTGAGGGCCTCATAGGCTTCGTTGGCCGGCAGCTGGACGCCGACCGCACCGAAATGCTCCGAGAACCGCTTGAACACCGCACCGCCGGCGCGCAGGCGCTTGCCCTTCAGATCGTCGATGGTCTTGACGTCGCCATTGCACAGCAGCGAGTAAGGCGAGGTCGACATGTGGCCCATGTAGACATGGTTCTGCGCCTTGAATTCAGCGAGACATTCCGGGCACTTGGTGGTGATGAATTCCGTCATCGCGCCGGCATAGGCGTTACCCGCGATCCCGCTCACGCCTTCGAACAGGTTCAGCGCCATGCTCAGTTCTGCCAGGAAGTTCGAATGCGCGAACTCCGAGGGGAAGTACGGGGTTGCCATGTAACCGATATCGGTCAGGCCGTCGCGGATGCCCGGGGCCATTTCCGGGAGGCCAACCAGTTCCAGAGGAAAGACCTTGATCTTCACCTCGCCGTCGGTTGCGGCCTCGACACGTTCGGCATATGCATTAACCGCCTTGGTAATGGACGAGTTCGGACCCATCCCCACCGAGAAATTCAGCGTCTCGGCCTGGGCGGCCCCGGCCACCAGCACCGCGCCCACAATGGCTGCCATAATTCTTTTCATGGTTTCCTCCACTTTCTCCTACGGCGCCTACGCCGCGTTTTCTCCCTGAGCACAACGGTCTGCGCCCTCCGACACTGCCCGGATATTAGCCCGGACGTCAACCATTTTCGAAATTTAATTCAATATCGAAAATGGAGTTTGGTACACCAATGCCTAACCGACATCCTCTAGGATCATCGCAGCGCCTTTTTCGCCGATCATAACGCTGGGCGCATTGGTGTTTCCACTGGTGATGGACGGCATGACGGATGCATCCGCCACGCGCAGTCCCCCGACTCCCCGAACCCGCAACCGGGCATCGAGGACCGCGCCCCTGTCGCCGTCCGGCCCCATCCGGGCAGTGCCCACCGGGTGAAAGATCGTCGTTGCGAGATCGCCCACCGATTTCAGGATCGAGGCCTCATCATCGACAGACGGGCCGGGCTTTTCCTCGACGGGATTGAACCGCGCCAACGCCGGCTGCCGCATGAGCTTGCGCGCCACGCCCAGGCTGGCCACCGCCACCTCTCGATCACGCTCCGCCGACAGATAATTCGGTCGGATATCGGGCCGCATCGCGTCGTTCGCGGAAATATGGATACTACCCCGGCTGTCGGGGCGCAGGTTGCACACGCTGGCGGTGATGGCGCCGAACTTGTGCAGGCCGCTGCCCCAACTGTCCAATGACAGGGGCTGGATGTGAAATTCCAGGTCGGCCCGATCCATGTCCGGACCCGAGCGTGTAAAAATTCCGAGCTGAGATGGCGCCATCGTCAGCGGACCGCGACGGCGCAGCGCGAAGTCCAACCCCATCATCCCCCGACGAAAGAGGTTGTGGTAGTCAGTGTTGAGCGTGCGCACATTGCTGACCCGATAGACCGGGCGGATCTGCAGATGGTCCTGCAGATTTTCGCCCACCCCGGGCAGATCGACCGTGGGCGTGATGCCCATGCCCCACAGTCGCGACGCGTCGCCGATACCGCTGCGTTCCAGCAGGCAGGGCGTCGCCACCGCACCCGAGCACAGCACGACCTCGGCCCGGGCTGCGGCTTTGCAAGTCTTGCCTTCGTATTCGAAGACGAGGCCCGTCGCGCGTCCCTCGTCAAAGGTCACATGGCGCGCCAGCGCCTTGGTTAAGAGCCGTAGGTTTTCTCGCTTGAGCGCCGGCTTCAAGAAAGCGCGCGCCGCCGAAAACCGCAGCCCGGACTTCTGGTTGACATCGAAATAGGCCGTGCCCTCATTGTCGCCGGAGTTGAAATCGTCGATCGCGGGCACGCCCATTTCTGTTGCGGCGCGGCGCACGGCATCCAGCACGTCCCATCGAATTCGGGGACGCTCCACCCGCCAATCGCCGCCAGAGCGGTGCGCTTCATTCGGCGGTGCCTCGTGATCCTCCGACGCCAGGAAATGGGGCAGCACGTCTTCCCAGCCCCATCCAGGCAATCCCTTCTGGCGCCACAGGTCGTAGTCACGCGCTTGCCCTCGCATGTAGATCATCGCATTGATCGCCGAGGAACCGCCAATCACCTTGCCGCGCGGATAGGATATGGAGCGACCGTTCAACGCGGCTTCGGTGGCTGTCTCGAACATCCAGTCGGCGCGCGGATTGCCGATCGCGAAGAGATAGCCGACGGGAATGTGGAACCAGATCCAGTTGTCGAGCCCGCCGGCCTCGACGACCAGCACGCGATTGCGTCCACCCGCGGACAGGCGGTTTGCCATGACGCAGCCGGACGAACCGGCACCGACCACGACATAGTCATATTCGCCCATGTCCCTGGTCATGCAGCGTCCAACATGATGGTGACGTTTTCAACACGGATCCCGTTGTGGGAGGCGACCTCCAGTCCGGCAGCCTGCGCCCGGGCAAGTGCTCCGGAGATGTCCTCGGCCAGGATACGGATGGCCGACAAGCGCGGCTTGCCCTCGCCGGGCGCGAAACGGATGCGACCGCGATCCAGCGCAATTGCATGGCTTTCGCCCTCGATTGCGACCGCTCGTCCGATCAGGCGGGACCAGCGCCCTGCTATTTCTGCCGGATCGGGAGCGGAAACCGTTGCCTCGATAATGCCGCCATACCCCGGAACGGTCTTTTCGAGTTTGTCTGGACCTGCCGGAAACCAGCCCCCGTCGAAAGGCTTTCCCTCACGCTGTTGCGAGAAGGACAGGATCGCTCCGCCGATGTCGCGCGGATCGTTCTGCAGCTCGTGATAGGTCGGGTAATCCACTTCGCCCGCCAAGCGCCAGCCTTTCTGCGTGCGACGCGCATCGAATGGCTCGGTATCGCCGACCTCGGTTATGACCATGTATCCGCCAGGTCCACGACGATCCAGAAAGCGGCGGGCGGCATTGTTTTTGGTGACCGGTGCGACCAGCTCGAGGAACGTGTCCCCCACCGGCAAAATCGCGCTTTTCAACCCTAGTCCCTCGAAGAACTTCTTCTGGAAGTCGGGCGGGTCGCGCTGCGGCACGCCATAGCGTGTCAGATCGCCCTTGCCGTAGCAGACCTGCCAGCCGAAGGTGGCGATGAGCACGTCTAGCACCTCCTCCATCCGGTCGGTTACAAGGCAAATCTGCCGCAGGCGGATCGCTTCGTTCATGCCGCACCTCCGAAGTCCGGACGGCGTTTCTCGCGCATGGCGCGGATTGCCTCAGCGTGATGCGGATGATTGGCCGACAGCGCCTCGTAAGCCATCAGCATGTCCATTTTCTCGGTAGCGAGCTTCACGAGCTCCTTGTTGACAGCCAGCTTGGTGTAGCGGATCGCGCGCGTCGCACCGCGCGCCAGCTTGTCGGCCATGTCGTCGACCTTGGGATCCAGTTCGTCGGCGGCAACGACGTGGTTATAAAGCCCGATCCGATAGGCTTCGGCCGCATCGATCACGCCGCCCAGAAGCAGCAATTCGCGGGCTTTCATGTAACCGATCATTTGCGGCAGCATGACCGAGGCGCCATCGCCCGCGACGAGCCCGACCCGGACATGCGGATCGCCGAAACGGGCGGAATCGGTGGCGACCAGCATGTCGCAGCACAGCGCCAGCGTCGCTCCAAGCCCGATGGCATCGCCGTTCAGGCGCCCGATCATCGGCTTGGGCATGCCCAGCGCGCCGATGACGATGGCTTTTGCCTCTTCCAGTATCGTTTCGAACTTGCCCGGTTGGGCGATCATGCTTTCGATCCATTCCAGATCGCCACCGGCGCAGAATGCCTTGCCCGCTCCGGTCAGGACGACCACGTCCGAATCCGGACTGCGTCCGACTTCCGCGAACGCCTCCGACAGTTCCCGGTGCATCTCACCATTGGCGGCGTTCAGCCGATCCGGCATGTTCAGCGTTATCCGCGTGATGCGGTCGGCGGTTTCGACAGTAAGGGTGCCGTAGCTCATTGCCCCGCTCCTTCCCGTGTCAGGGGAGAAAGCCGCCGATAGCGTTGCATGTGAAAATGCCGATCGCCCCAGATCATCGCGATCACCCGAAGGCGCTTGTAGCAATGCCCAACAGCATATTCCTCGGTCATGCCAATGCCGCCATGGAGCTGGATCGCCTGCCCGCCGATCATCTCCCCGGCGCGCGCAACGGCCAGCATCGTCGCACTGACAGCGGCGGCCCGCACGGCCGGGGCGGCATCGGCGTGATGCAGTGCCCGGAAAAGCATCGCGCGGGAGTTCTGGCTTTCGACGAACATGTCAGCCAAGCGGTGACGTATGCTCTGGAATTCGGCCAGCGTCCGACCGAACTGTTTACGCTGGCCGACATATTCCCGCGTATCGGCTATAGCGCGCTCCATCAGCCCCTGCGCTTCGGCGGCCATTGCCACTCGCGCCGCGTCGAGAGCGGCTTCGACATCGTCTGTTGCGGCGTTCGGGTCGATCAAGGGGCCACCTTCGCAAACGGCTCCCTCCATAATCAGATCGGCGACGGTTCGCCCATCCAAGAAACGGTAGGATCTGATCCGCAGTCCCTCGGCTGTCGCAGGCAGATAGAAAACGGCTGGCCCGTCGGCTCCGGTCGGCACGGCGGTCACCAGAAATCCGTCCGCGCCCACCCCGTCGATCACCAGGATTTTCCGGCCAGTCAACCGCCAACCATCGTCCTGGACGGCGATCGTCTCGACGCTCTCGGCGCCAGATGCCCCGGACGGTTCGTCGGTGGCTAGCGCCAACCGCTTCGTGCCGGCTGCCAATTCTCCCAGGAGACCTGACCGAACGTCACCGGCCGGAGCAGCGGCCACAATTCCGGTCGCCAGAACGGCCGAGGAAATGAAGGGAGCGGGCAGCAGTCCACGCCCGAATTCCTCCGCCAGTATGGCGGCATCCGCCAACGAACCGCCGAGGCCATCATCGTCCGCCGGAACCATCAGCGCCAGCCAGCCAAGCTCGGCCACCTCTGCCCATCTAGCGGGATCGAACCCGGCCGGTGCTGCCGCCCAGTTCGGTAGGCCGACCGGCTTGGCCTGCAACATCCGAAGTGCGCTGTCGCGCAGCATCCTCTGTTCGTCACTAAGGTTGAATTCCACTTGATCGTCCTCGTCGGCTCTGGGGGCGTTCATAGGCCAAACACCTGCTTGGCGATGATTTCGTTCTGAATCTCGGTCGTTCCGGCGTAGATGGTCGCCGCACGGCGAAAGAGCTGGCGCGCGCCCACGCCTTCCAAAATGGCCGGGCTCTCGCCGGGCACCTCGTTTTCGCGATCGAGATCGGAAGGAAATGCGATCATTGCTCGAGGCCCGGCGATTTCGACCGCGAGATCCGAGAGGCGCTGTTGGATGGCGCTTCCGATCTTCTTCATACCCGAAGCAGCCGCCGCGCGGTTGTCCATTTCGGCGCCGGAGAGGTCACGCAAGACCTGCCATTCCAGTCCCATCAGATCGATTTCGAGATCGATCAGCTTGTCCTGAATGTCGCTCCTGTGGAGGGCCGGAGCGCCGAAAGTTTCGTCCTCGGCCATCTCCCGGATCAGCTCCAGCGCGCGCTTGGATTGCGGCACATGCGCATTGGCGACGCGTTCATTGTTGAGGAGGAACTTGGCCTGGTCCCAGCCCTGCCCAAGCTGGCCCAGTATGTCTTCGTCGGAGCAGCGAACATTGTCGATGAAGACTTCATTGACCGTGTGACCGCCGTCGATCGTAATGATCGGACGCACGGTCACGCCGGGCTGGTCCATATCGAAAAGGAATATCGAAAGTCCGCCCTTCTGCGGGCGAAGGTCAGGATTGGTCCGGGCCAGGCAGAACATCTTGTCCGCGAAGTGCGCCTCGGTCGTCCAGGTCTTCTGGCCATTGATGACCCAATGATCGCCGTCCTTGACCGCCGTGGTGCGGACCGAGGCCAGGTCTGACCCCGCGGTCGGCTCGGAAAAGCCCTGACACCAAAGAACGCTTCCCCGCCGCATGTCGGCAAGATAGCGGTCTTTCTGCGCCTGGGTTCCGAAATTGTACACCAACGGCCCCACCAGCCGGAGGCCGAAATAGCTTAGAAACGGAGCATCGGCCCTGGCGCATTCTTCTTCAAAAACGAACTGCTCCAGCGGGCTCCAGCCCGTGCCGCCCCATTCGATCGGCCAATGCGGCGCGGCCCAACCCTTGTCGTCGAGAATGCGGTTCCATTCCTTCAGATCGTCTTTCGCCGGATGGACCCTCTGCCGTGTCCGCCGCGCCACATCCTCGGGCAGGTTTCCTGACAGGAAATCGCGGACTTCTTTCCTAAAGGCTTCAATGTCGGTTCCCGTGACGGCCATCGTGCGTGTTCCTTTAACTCAATCTATTTTCTACTTTGAATTCTTTTTCGAAAATAGAGAAATCTAATGAAAGGTCCGACCCCCGTCAGCGACGAGTGTGGTGCCGGTTATGAAGCTTGATTCTGCAGAGCTGAGAAATAGCACCGCCGCCGCGATCTCTTCGGGCTCTGCTATGCGCTGCAACGGATAAGTCCGCTTTGCGGTCTTCGCGAGTTCATCCTCGTCTGGATGCCAGTCCGAGACCATTCGCGTACGGGTCATGCCCGGACAGACGAGGTTCACACGGATATCCGGCGCCAGTTCCGCGGCCAGCACCTTGGTGAAGGTCGCGACCCCGCCCTTGCTGGCCCCGTAAGCGGCCAAGCCCGGAAAGGGGGATAGGGCGGAGGCCGATCCCAGGTTCACGATCGTGGCGTTTCGTGCCGCCTTCAGGTACGGGATCGCCGCCTGACACAGCAAGAAGGGACCGGTGAGGTTCACCGAGATCATGCGCGTCCACATGTCGAGCGTCGTCTCGCCAATCGGTGCAACCTCGAAGACGCCGGCGGCGTTGACCAACCCATCGAGACCGCCCAACTCCGTCGCAGCCGTTTCGACAGCCGCTCTGACACTATCGGGGTTCCCGGCATCAAAGCCGATGGCGCAGCCTTCGAGATCCGACAACCCGGCGACATTCCGGTCTAGTAGCGCCAGCGTGGCGCCCGCCGCCAGGAAAGCTTTCGCCGTGGCCTTGCCGATACCGGCCGCCGCGCCGGTGATCGCAATCCGGCGACCTGCCAGCCGGCCGCTCATGGCTTTTGCTCCGATTGAGCCTCGTAAATGTCCCGGGCTCGCTTTCGAAGCAGATCCTTGCGAACCTTGCCGACGCTGGTCCGCGGAAAGTCGTCCACGATCTCAAGCCATTCCGGGATCTTCTGTTTTGCCGTTCCGTAGTCGATCAGATAAGCGGCGATGCTTTCCAGGGTCACGGTCTTCCCCTCGGCAGGGACAACGAAGGCGGCGGCCTTTTCGCCGGTGCGCTTATCGGGCATCGCGACGATCGAGATATCGGCTATGTTGGGGTGGTTATAAAGAATGTCCTCGACCTCTTTCGGGCTGAGGTTTTCCCCTGCCCGGATGATCAGGTCCTTCTTGCGACCCGTGACGGTGATGTAGTCCTCGCCGACAAGCTTGCCGAGGTCGCCCATGTGAAAGTAGCCCTCTTCGTCGAAGGCATCGTCGTTGTCTTCGACACGGGCATATCCCAGCAGCATCTGCGGTGCGTTGGCGACGATTTCGCCCTCTTCGCCAGCGGCCACGGGCGCACCGGTGACCGGATCCACCAACCGCGCCTCGGCCAGCCAGATTTGACCGTCGGTATTCGCCCCCATGTCGATGTTGTCGCGCGTGTTCACGCCGGCGGTAATGCAGGGCACTTCGGTCGATCCGTAAATCCGCGAGGGCACACAGTTGGGGAAAATCCGTGCCGCCTCGCGGATCAATTCGGGTGGAACCTGCGCTCCGCCGCACAGGAAGAATCGCAAATCGGGCGGCGTCTCGCCCCGCTCCTTGGCAACATCGACGAAACCTCGAAGGAATATGGTCGCGGCGACGATGCCGGTCACCCGCTCATCCCGCATCATGTCGAAGGCCACCTGCGCATCCCAGGTGTCGAGCATCACGGTTCGAACGCCGCAGGTGAAAGGAATGCAAAGCGAATAGAGCGTTCCGGTCACATGCGTCACCGGCGAGGGATTGAGCATGATGTCGTCGGGTGTCAGCGCTAGATGCGTGAGTCGACACCTATTTTCGGCCTGCAGACTGTTGTGGCTGTGCAGGACCCCCTTGGCACGACCGGTCGTCCCCGAGGTGTACATGATCATTTTGATCGCGTCCGGATCCGCTCCGGGCAAGTCGGTGTCATCGCGCGCTTCGGCGATCAGAGCCTCGTAGCCGGCAAAGCCGCCCGGATCGTCGCGGACGACAATGACGTCGAAATCGGCACGCAGTTCGGGCGCGATCCCGGCAATCATCTCGCGGTAGTCGTATTTGCGGTAGGAACCCGGAATGAAAATCAGGCGCGACCGGCTGTCCTTCAGCATGAAGCCGACCTCGCTGCCGCGATAGATCGGCACGATGGGATTGAGCACCAGCCCCGCCATCGCCGCGGCAAGATTGATCTCGACGGCTTCGACCCAGTTTGGCAGCTGGAAAGACAGGGTGTCCCCGGGCTTGTAGCCCCGCTGGACGAGGGCGCGCGCGAGTTTCTCCCCTCGGTCCCAAAGCCGCCGCGCGGTGAAGTCGCGATCCCGGTCGGTGACCAGCACCTTGTCCGGCGTATCGCGCACGATATCGGCCAGATAGTCCGCGATGGTCTTGTCCGCCCATGCGCCTTCGCCCTTGAGCCTGGCTGCCCGCGCCTCATCCCACCGGACCATCCAGCCGCTCACATCCCGTTTCATGCTGACCGCCATTGTCACACCCACCAACGTCCGCCATTCACGATCAGCGCCTGCCCGGTCACATAGCGGGACATGTCGCTGGCAAAGAAGGTAACGGCATTCGCGATGTCCTGCGGCAGGCCCGCGAACCCCATCGGCGTTTCATCCAGATATTTCTGCCAGATCGGCAGCCTGTCCGCAGCCGCGGTGCGGATGGGACCGGGGCAAACCGCATTCACATTGACATGGAAGGGTGCGAGTTCACGCGCAACGGACCGGGTCAGGCCGATCACACCTGCCTTGGCGGCGGCATATTCGGCCACCCCTTCGGACCCCATATAGGCGGCCTCGGACGCGATCGAAATGATCTTGCCGCGCTGGCGTTCGCGCATTCCCGGAACGACGAGTCGCGTGCACATCATCATGGACTTGAGGTTCAGGTCGATCATGTCGTCCCAGACCTCGGGCTCCGAGCACCAGAATTCGGAGGCCCGCTCGCGCGCGCTCTGACCGACATTGTTGAGAAGAATTTCCACCGGGCGCAAATCGCTTTCGATCCGCGCGAAGCTCTCGCGCAGAAATTCGCGGCTGGTGCAATCGCCAACGATAGCATGCGCCTTTCCGCCCAATTCCCGGATCCGGTCTCCGGTTACGCTCAGGCCCGCCTCGTCACGGTCTATCACCACGACCTCGGCACCCGAACGCGCGAATTGTACCGCGCATGCCTGGCCGATTCCGTTGGCGCCACCCGTAACGACGGCTAGCCCGCCGCCCAAATCCATTGTCGTTGCCGCTTCCGCAACCATACTCCCACTCCTCAGATCGCAAGACCGCCATCAACCGAAAATACGCCGCCGGTCACATAGGAGGCTTCATCGCTTAAAAGGTAGCAGATGAGCGACGCCACCTCCTCGGGTTCGCCGTTACGGGCAATGGGTCGACTGTCCCCACCCCAACGGCCGAGGCCGGCCGCTTGGGCCAGCGAACTCAGCATCGGGCTCTCGATCGCCCCGGGCGCGACCGAATTGACGCGAATTCCGTGTTTTCCGTTTTCGGCGGCGGCGGATCGCGACAGCGCAATCACCGCCCGCTTGGTCGCACCGTAAAGCGCACGGTCCGGCCGCGCCCTCAGCGCCGCGACGGATGAAATATTGACGATGGAACCGCCCTCGCCCTGGGCAATCATCTTGCGCAAGGCGGCCTGCATGGAAAGAAACACGCCCCGGACATTGACCTGCCAGACCGCATCGAAAGCCTCCGCAGAAACCTCGGCAATCGGACCCGATTCTCCGAGGATACCATGCGCGTTCACCAGCAGGTCGAGGCGTCCGAACGCGGAGACCGCATGCTCGATCATACGGGCCGCATCTTCCTCCCGGGACAGATCCGCCACGACAGTTTCCAGACCCTCGAAACGATCCGCGAGTGCCTTCATCTGCGCGGCATTCACGTCGGCGGCCAGAACCCGCGCGCCTTCATCCACGAGACGAGTCACGATTGCCGTTCCGATAGCGCCACCAGCGCCCGTGACAATTGCCGACTTGCCGGCCAACCCGTTGAAGGTCATGTAGCATCCTCCCATCGCGGCCCTTTCCGGACCCGCTGCACATAACGTGTCACAGCGATTGAGGACCGTCAAACAATTTCGAATATGATTTCGAAAAAATTGTGCGCCACCAAAGTTGCATTATAAGCCATCGGATTATTGAAATCCTACCGAACGATAAAAACAGAATTCATATTCAATAATTGTTGACAAAACGGTCCGGTAACCGCTAGCCAGTATGTCATGATTCCGCATTTCCATATCCCGTGCCTGGTCGGCACCTGATGCAAGACGATCTAAGCCTTCTGACCTTGCCGAGGTCCGAGTTGATCGTTTCCGAAGACTGGATCGACGACAACCGCCACATGAATGCGGCGTATTATACCGTTGCCGTAAAGGACCCGGCGTTGCTGGCCCACGACAGTTGGGACTATGGCCGGGACTTCCGCCGGCGCAGCAACCAATCAAACTTCGTCTATAACGCGCAAGTCGTATATCTGCGCGAACTTCTGCTCGGAGACCGGCTTGCCGTGACGACGCTCCTGAAGGAGACCGACGGGAAACGAATCAGATTACTGTTCGAGATATACAATGCCGATCAAGACTATCTGGCAGCATTGGTCCAATATCTGGTAATCCACGTTGACCTGGGACCGCCGCCACGGGCAGTAAACATGCCTGACCCGCTGGCAGCGCGATTGAGGAGGGTGCAGGCTGCGCATGCCGGCTACCCACTACCGCCGGAAGCGGATCGGCTTCTCGCGATGCCGCTGAAACCGCGCTGAACCGAAGGACATACGATCGATGATGGACAACCAAGATGACGGCGTCCCGAACCGCTCAGATTCCGTACAGTTGTCGCGACGCGCCAAGGACAAGCTGAACGGCACCCGGGCGCGCAATCAGGGCGCGCGGAAATCCGAGATCACGCGCGCGAGGATTCTCGACGCCGCGGCCGAAGTCTTCATGGAGAAGGGTTATGCCCTGGCGCGCATCGGCGACATCGCGAAGAAGGCGGGCACGCAGCCGAGCAGCATCTACTACTACTTCGATTCCCGCGAGGCGGTCGTCGAAGAGGTTCTGAGCATTGCCAATAACCGCACCGACAGATCGGTGCGGCGCGCCATCGAAGCACTGCACAAGACCGCCGACCTTCGAGCGCGCATCACCGCGGCCATTCACGGGCAGGTGGACAGCGTTCTTTCAGGCGATCCTTACACTGCTGCGCATATGCGCATTTTCGACCAGATCCCACCCAAAATGAGGGAACACTTCTTACGCATATTGGACGAGAATGCAGAGCTTTGGCGCGCACTGCTTTTTGAAGCGCAACAGAACGGATTGCTGCGGCCCGAGATCGATATAAGCGTCGCTCGACTGTTACTATTCGGCATGATGAACTGGTCGATCGAATGGTACAAGCCGGGCCGAATGACGCCGGACGATGTCGCGGAGCAAGTGGCGTTGTTGTTCCTTGACGGCACCTTTGTGCGAGACCGATAATTTCTCTGGGGTCGGACACCGTTTGTTGGGTCAGTGCAGTCCATCAGCATCGCTTTGTTAGGAGAGGCAGCGATGGCGGTGGAATGGACGATCACGATCGAGGGAAAGAACGAGTTCGGCGTCGTTTGCCGGAAGGCGGTTCGTATCGACAAGAGTTGGGAACGTCTGTTTGACGGCGACATTGGCCTGTCGATTGAGGACGGCAAGACAATTATGACGGCGCTGCAAAGCGCAGTCGTAGCCCATGAGGCGGAGACCTACTCCCTCTTCCGTCGGGTCTGCCCGGACTGCCACATGTTCCGGCCTGTTAAGGACTAAACATCACGGCGGATCCGAACCGTCTTCGGCACGGTGGAGGTCCGTAATCCTCGCTGGATGCTGTGCCAGGATTGCCATTCGGGCATGGTCGGCGCCTTCGCGCCGCTGAAGGAAATCTGTCCGGATCGAGCGACGCCTGAGCTGATGGAGCTGACTGCCCGTTTGGGAAGCATGATGCCCTACCGGCAAGCAGCCAAGGTGCTGGCCAAGTTCCTGCCGATTGAACCCACGGAGACGTACGCGACCGTACGCAAACGGACTATCAGGATCGGCGAACGGCTCGATGACCAGATTGTACGGGAAACATGGACGGCGAGAGCTCAAGCCGATGACCGTCGCCAGCTTGAGATGCAGCTTCCCGGCGATCGGCGCAAAGAGTTCGTTATCAGCATCGACACCGCTCATGTTCGCGGTGCCGAACCCAATTCAGCGCGAAACTTCGAGCTTGTCGTGGCCCGATGCGGCCGCGGGGGACGGGAGCGAACCAGGTGGCCGCTACTTCGTTTCCGGTAGCACCGAGCAGCATGCGATCCGAGATCGTGCTCTTCACGCTCTTGGGGAAGTCGGATATCGCGGCTTCGGCGATGTGACGGTGATCTCGGACGGTGCTGAAATTCTAAAGCGGCTGCCCCGCGCCATGCCGAAACCGACGACTCACATCATCGACTGGTTCCACATTGCCATGAAGATCCAGCCCATGCAGCAGATTGCCGATCGCATCGCGCGATCGCAGCCCAGCCCCATTGAAGCGCTTCCAACCATCGATAGAGATATCAGAGCCGTGAAATGGCGTTTGTGGCACGGCCGCGTGGATCGCGCGATCCGGGACCTGGAGCGGCTCCTGGCGAGGTTGAAGGAGACACAGCAGGACAACGGGTTCTCGACCGTGCGGTTGCACAGCCTCGGCGGGCAGCTCCTGACCTATATGCGCTCGAACCGTGGTGCGATTGTCGACTATGGAAAGCGTTACCGAGCCGGGCTCCGCGTTGCCACGACCCTCGCCGAGTCTGCAGTGAATTCCCTCGTCGGCAAGCGGATGGCGAAGAAGCAGCAAATGCGGTGGTCGCTCCACGGCGCGAATATGCTCATGCAGGTTCGAACTGCGGAAGCAAATGGCGAACTTCGTGATCGATTGCGGGCACCTCTTCGACAGCCTGAAGCGAACATGCCGCCGCTATTCAAACCAAAACCGCCCCTCCTGCGTGCAGCTTAACCCCAGTGAAATTACCGGTCTCCCGTATGGCGGCTTCCCGGATGGCGTGAACGTCATCGATGGCCACATCACGATGCCGGAACTGCCGGGCATCGGATTTGAAGGCAAGTCCGACCTCATCAAGGTCATGCGTCAACTCGCCGAATAGTCGTATGGTCTGGGTAGAGCGCGTTGCTGCTCCCCCAGTTTCTGCTTAAGGATGTCGGTCGAGCTCAATCGACTGTCGGCAAGAGTGGCACGCGAGTGTTTTCCGACTGAAGCAAAGCGGTCAATGGCGATGGCCGCGTATGCCCGTGCGGGTGATACCCGTTGACCGCGTTGTATCGGCTTATTGTTGATTATGGGATGGCCCGGGAGTGTCATGAACTCTGTGTATCTGGCCCGGCCCATGCGGGTTTCAGCTACGGTCACGCGTTGAAGCGCTCCTCGAACATAATAGCGAACTGGTTTC
>NZ_NVXQ01000017.1 GCF_002733955.1 Hoeflea sp.
CTCGATCAATTCGTCCTTGCTCAGCTGCTGCAAATCAGTCCGATCCATACCATCATGGATTCAGACATTGTGGCGCATGGCAAGGGGGTGAGTAATTACTATTTTGTCGTCCAAACCAAATGGTACTTGCAGTCCCAAACGGTATGGCTACCGCGTTTGTTGAATTGCATATTTGGATGCTACAGCATCCCGTCGCCTAAAGGCGAGGGGTTTACAGATCCCCTAACGGGGACTCTAAAGGAACGGGCCTTTGACTTTCCGTTCGTCGAGCGCCGCCGCAGTATCATCTCTGTTCCCGGTGCGGAGGCTCTCTGGCTGGCACACGACTATGCCCATGGGTGTCAGGAATCCTTTATGGAGGGAAATGAGTTCGCCCATGTTCATCCAGCTTATGACGGATCGATGCACCTGATGTTACCAATCGAATGTACACGAGAACTGCTCGCCAAAGGCTGGGGCGAGCCGCACCCGATGGCGGCAACTGGCATGATCCCGGCGACCGCCGTTATGGTATTTGCACCGCGTGATGAGCCCGAGATCGAAACAGCATTGAAAATCCTTGCCACCTCGTATGAATTCGCGCTTGGAAAACTCCAAACCCCGCATCAGTCCGGTTGTGAAAAAGGGCCAGCCCAAACAATTTTTAGGACGGCTTCAACCAGATCCTGACCAGGGCCGTTCAGGGTGATCATCACAAAGCGCTGTCAGCTTTCTTAGAAAGGCGCCAGCCAACATATTTGGGGAAATAGAGCGTGCTGCAATGAGTGATACCAAAGATGCGGAACGGTTTGCGATGATCGCAAGCGTCTGGAATTCGAGGGCCAAGGGCCTGATCGCCGAGATGAACTTAAAGATCGAACGTGCCAACCGGCAAGGCGTTGAAATACGGATGCCATTCAACCCAGATTTCTGTTTGGATGAAGAAGGCACAATGTTGCACGGCGGTGTACTGACGGCTCTGCTGGACAGCGCCTTTGGGCTAGCCAACTTTCTGGCGATCGAAGACGTCCAGACAATGGCAACTCTGGATCTGCGTGTCGATTATCTGCGCCCGGCAAGTTCGCGTGCTGACGTCATTGTGTTTGCCGAATGCTATCGGCAGACCCGCCACATCGCGTTCGGAAGCGGAAAGATCTGGTTTGACACCGGAGATTGCGAAGAGGTCGCCCGAGGATCGGCGACCTTTGCCCTGACACGCGGCAAAGGCGGCTTGTTGGACAAAATGAACATAGGAGGTCCCGGCGGATGAAGCTTAGCGACATACAGGCGCGGTGCGATCGTGTGCCGTTCTTTCGTCATCTCGGTTTTTCAGTGACCGAAGCCAATGACACCCATTTTGTGGCAAGAATGCCATTCGAACAGCGTCACATAGGCAATCCCGTGCTAGATACTTATCATGGCGGAATAATCGCCAGTTTTATGGAAGCAATTGCCTCGCTGACCGTGTTGGGCGATTTGGCTTCACTCCCCCCAAAACCGATCAACCTGACCGTTGACTATCTTCGGCCCGGGCTGCCAGGCACGTTGAACACCCGCGCCATGGTCACGCGAAAGGGACGGCGCATGTCCAGCGTCGAAACCGTCGCCTGGCTTGAAGATGAGGCAAAGCCTGTCGCAAAGGGCCTATTCCACTTTCTACTGGTCTGATTTCGGATCGGTTTCGCGGCAAGGCATCCGAACGGACCGGAACAAAATGGATTGAACACTCGCGCCGCCGTGTCTTGTTTGCAATCCGCCGCACCTAAAGTGTCTGTTTTGATCAAGCGGGTTTTGACGCAGGAGTGTGTTTGCGAGCACGAGAAGCTTTCGCATGATGGCTGTGATCGCGACCTTTGGCGGCTTTCCGGCCTTGATCAGCTGATCGTATTTGGCCTTCAGGTCCGGGTTGAATCGTGTGGCGACAACGGCGGGCATGTAGAACGCCCGTCGGACGATAGCCTGCCGCCGGCGATGAAGGCGCTTCCGGGTTATTGCCATTTGTGGACGGTTCCGGAGGATGTCGGCTTACCGAGAAGCGCTTCCCGCAACATGCGGATAGGCTTCGTATCGGCGAGCGAAGCCTTGCACATGAGTTCGATGTCGAGAGACCAGAGCCCTTCCTCCGGACAAAACGAGACAAGCCCCTCGCGTTCCGCCCTCGGTACGATCATGGAGCTGACTATCGCGTAGTGGTTCGTCGCAGCGAGAATGCCGAACATGACTGTCAACGAGGTCGTCTGCACGATCGGCCTGAGATGGCCGGCGCGGCCTCCGAAAACATGCCGCGACTTCTTCTCGAATTCCCGGTCCTCGACGAACCCGACCCGGCCGTAGTCGCCGAGTTCGTCGCGCATGATCGTTTGTTGCCGCTCCAGCGGATGCCCGCGGCGGCAGATGACAGCCATGCCGGTCGTGAAGAGCGGATAAGCGGCGAAACGATCCGGAAGCGGCACTTCCGGGAGAGCCGTGACGACGACGTCGAAACTCTCGCGCATCAGCCCGTCAACGAGATGATTGGAGATTCCGGTTTCGACCGAAATTTCCACCTTTGGAAATTGTTGATGGAATTCGGCGAGAATCGGGGGGAAAGAACTGACGGCAAGGACCGGGCCCACTCCGATCCGAATGCGGCCCCCCATTGATTCATGAATATCGCGAACATCCAGTTCCGCGAAGCGCGCCTCCTGGTCAATTACCCTCGCATGCCTGAAGAGCGCCGTGCCGGCATTGGTTGGCTCCAGACCGCTGTGGGTCCTGATGAAGAGTTCCGTTCCGAGATCGTCTTCCAGAACCTTGAGGCTCTTTGTGAGCGCGGGCTGGCTGATACCCTTCTTGTCAGCAGCCGTATGCATGTTTCGCGCCTCGTATAAGGCCAGGAAGTTCTCGAGGTGGCGGGAAACCAGGAGGCGCATCTTGATAACTTTCAGATATCAGGTGACGATATTTTCTCATTATCGCTTATCGAATAGATAGGCCAGTATTATGTCGGGAGGAACAATGCGTACGATATATGTCCTGTTGGATTCACTCAATCGCAGCGCGATGGGGGCCTACGGTGGCCAGGCAGTGCGGACGCCGAATTTCGACCGGTTCGCAGCGCGCTCCGTCACCTTCGACCACCATTATGTCGGGTCTCTGCCCTGCATGCCGGCACGGCGCGATATGCATGCTGGCCGGCTCAACTTCACCCATCGCTCCTGGGGGCCGCTGGAGCCGTTCGACAATTCATTCGCCCAACTGCTGAAGGACAACGGGGTCTACACGCATCTCGTGTCCGACCATCTGCATTACTTCGAGGACGGCGGTCACGGGTTTCATACCCGATTTTCGAGCTACGACTTCATCAGGGGGCAGGAATACGATCCTTGGGTCGCGATGGTGGAGCCGCCGGTCGAGCGCATTCACGCGAAGTATGACGAGCGTCACTACGACGTGAGCGGCCGCAACAAGCGCATGCAGCACGCCATCAACCGCGAGGCCATGACAGCGGAGGGTGACTTTCCCGGCCCACGCTGCTTCGCCTCAGCCTTCGACTTTCTCGATAGGAACCGGCAGGCCGATAACTGGTTTCTGATGCTGGAGTGCTTTGATCCGCACGAACCCTTTCACGCGCCTGATCGCTTCAAGGCCGCCTACGATTCCGGGTATTCAGGACGCATTCTCGACTGGCCACACTACGAGCGTGTTGTCGAGAGCGAGGAGGAGATCGCAGAAATCCGCGCCAATTACGCGGCGCTCGTGGCGATGTGCGACGAGTATTTCGGCCGGCTCATCGACTATCTTGACGAACACGACATGTGGAAAGACACATGCATCGTCCTGTCAACCGATCACGGCTTTCTGCTCTCTGAGCACGGCTGGTGGGGCAAGTGCCGCATGCCCTACTACGACGAAGTCTCGCATATTCCGCTGATTTTCCATCACCCGGACCATGCCGGACGTGCCGGCAGCCGTTGCGGTAGCCTGACCCAGACGATGGACCTGATGCCGACCTTTTTAGAAGTGTATGGCATCCCGGTGCCCGCGGAAGTCACGGGCCGCAGCATCATGCCCGCCCTTGCCGAAGACAAGTCGGTCCGGGAGGCTGCGGTGTTCGGGGTCTTCTCCGGGCCGATCGGCATCACAGACGGTCGTCACGTGCTCTACCACTACCCGCCCGACATAACCCGCGACGGCCTGGTGGAATATACGCTGGCACCGGCCCATATGACTGCGCCATTCACCATTGAGGAGTTACGGACCGCCCGTCTGGTGCCGCCGTTCGATTTCACCAAGGGCGTGCCGGTGCTCGGCATCGACGCGACGCGTGAGGCCAAGCGCGTGCCGAATAATGACGGGCTCGGCTTCGGCGATCTGGGAACACGGCTCTTCGATCTGGAAGAAGACCCGCGCCAACAGTCGCCGATCGAGAATTCGGACGTGTCTGCCGTTCTCTACGACCATCTGGAGCGGGAACTCCGCCTCCACGACACTCCGGCGGAAATCTACCGCTGGTACGACCTCAATTCGCAGATATCACAGGGAGTAACTGATGAGAAGATTTCTGGGAATGGCGACAGCTATGGTGCTGCTCGCAAGCAACGCGCAGGCTGAATTTCCCGAGCGCAACATCGAAAACATCTATCCGTGGGGACCGGGCGCGACGATGGCAGCAAGCCAGGTCATCGCCGACGCCATGGGCCAGGAACTCGGCGTGAACATCTCTGTCGTCTCGACACCGGGCGCGGCAGGCACGAAGGCCTTCCAGACCGCCCTGGAAAAGCCCGCCGACGGCTACACGATTTTTGACGGCTATGTCGCGCCGCTGGTCCTGCAGCCAATGTTCGGTAACGCCGACTGGACATATGAGGATTTCAAGCCGCTCTGGTCGGCCACCTCGAACAGCTTCGCCATCGTCGTGCGCAAGGATGATGACCGCTTCCCGGATTTTCCGGCACTGGTGAAATACATGACGGAAAATCCCGGCGATCTGCGCTACTCCCCCGGTGTGACCGACGCCTTGCCTCACATGGTGGCAGCCAAGGTGATGCAGACATCCGATGTCGTCGCCCAGGTCGTGCCGTATCCGGAGATTGACAATGCGATCAAGGATTTGCGTGGCAGCGTACTCGACTTCATGGTCATCAATCCCGGCGTCTACGCATCCAACAAGGACGATGTCCGGGTGCTGGCCGTGCTGTCGGAATTCGAAGGTGCGTCCGGCACCTATGGCGGCGCGCCGCGGGTTCAGGATTTCGGCATCGAGCTCGGCATGAAGGGCCTCGCCCCGATGGGCTGGAACTGGTGGCTGGTCCGCAAGGAAACCCCGGACGATGTCGTCGCCACGCTGCAAGACGCCATGGGCAAGGCCCTCGCACGCGATGACATTCATCAGAAACTGCTCGACATGGGCTACGTTCCGCTGGGATATAGCCCCGACCAATACAAGGAGATCATCGCGCCGGTGGCGTCCGATCTCAAGTCGGGTATCGATGCGATTGCCTGGGAGAAGGAAAAACTCCAGGGAACGAAGTAATCAAGGGCAGCGACGGTGGCGCGCAAGCCACCGTCGCTGTCGCCGGAGAACATAATGTCGAGGTTCCGTGCGCATGCATTCGACTGGATCGCGTGTTTATTTTTTGCCTCAATTCCCGTCGTCATCTTCTGGCAAACCGCCACGTCGCTTGCCGAGCAGGATGCGGCCTCCGGCGGGCCACTCGACAACGCGGCTTTCTACCCGCGGCTAATCGCGGCCCTGATAAGCGTAGCCGTCACCATACACGGCATACGCCTGCTGTTCGGCCGCGTGCAGGATCAATCGACGTTCAAAGCCGAAACTGGCACCCGGCTCGGCGTCTTCCTCACCATCCTGTTTCTCGTCTATCTGCTGGTGCTGCCCTATGCGGGCTTCCACATCGCGACGCCGATCCTGCTGATCATGATGACGCGCGCGCTGGGTCTCGGCCTCCTGAGCGCCCTTGCCGGCAGCGTCGTCATGTGGCTCGGGACTTCATTCGTCTTCGAAGGCCTGCTCAACGTCGTGCTGCCGGTCGGCATGTTCAACATCACCATCTTCAGCTGACGGGCTCCGCATGTTCGATTTGCTCCGCGAAGGGTTGCCTCTTTTCTTCAATTTTCAGGCGCTGCTGCTGACAGCCCTTGGCATCGTCGGAGGGCTCGTCATCGGCGTTCTGCCGGGCCTTGGCCCACTGATGGGCATCGTGCTGCTTCTGCCGCTGGCGTTTCACCTGCCGCCGATCGCTGCCATGGGCATGCTGATCGCGATCTATGTCGGCGGTTCTGCAGGCGGCTCCGTTTCCTCAATCCTGTTGAGGATCCCAGGCACGCCGCTGGCGGCGGCCACGCTCTTCGACGGATATCCGATGGCGCAACAAGGCCGAGCGCAGGACGCTGTCGGGTTAGCCTTGACGTCGTCGGCGCTCGGCGGCCTGATCGCCGGCCTGATGCTCGTCTTCTTCTCGCCGCTGCTCGCGCAGTTCGCCCTGCGGTTCGCGCCGCCGGAGTATTTCGCGATGGCCGTACTGGGCGTTTTGACGATCGCGCTGGTTTCGGAAGGGTCGGCGCTCAAGGGCCTGCTCGCAGGTGGGCTCGGCCTCTTCCTTTCGATGATTGGGACCGACGAGTTCACCAACGCCTACCGCTTTACCTTCGGCGACTTCAGGCTCTCCAGCGGACCGCATCTCGTCGCCGTGGTCGTCGGGCTGTTCGCGTTGTCTGAGATCTTCTCCCAGCTTGAAGCGGGCAACTATCTCGCCAAACCGACCGTCCAGCGCCTTCGGATATCGTTCCGTGCCCTCCGCCTCGTCATGACGCACAAGTTCAACCTCCTGCGGTCCTCGATGATCGGAACCTTCTTCGGCGCTGTCCCGGGCGCGGGCGGCGATGTCAGCGCTTTTATCTCCTACGCGGCTGCCAAGCGGTTTGCGCGCGCTGACGAGAAATACGGTGAAGGCGCGGAGGGCGGTGTGGTCGCGACCGAGGCGGCTAACAACGGTTGTTGCGGTGGCGCGCTCATTCCGACATTGTCCTTGGGAATTCCCGGCGACGCCTCGACCGCCGTGCTGATGGGAGCGCTGATCCTGTTCGGCTTCTTCCCAGGGCCCGACCTTTTCCGCGACAGCCCCGATGTGGCAGGTGGCATTTTTATCGCCTACATCATGGCGAACATCATGCTTCTGGTGCTCGGCATCATCCTCGCACCGATCTTCGGCTCGGTGCTGAAGCTGCGCAAAGCCTGGCTGCTGCCCGCCGTGCTGCTGCTATCGACGCTCGGCACCTATTCGCTGCAGAATTCGATCTTCGACCTGTGGGTGATGCTGACCTTCGGCGTGGTCGGTTACGTCTTGCGTCGCGCCGGCTACCCGCTGGCTCCGCTGATCATTGGCATGATCCTCGGCGGCATCATGGAAGCTAACCTCCGGCGGTCGTTGCTGATTTCGCGCGACGGTCTGGGGATCTTCTTCGAGAGGCCTATCTGCGCCACGATTCTCGCGATCGATCTATTCCTGCTTCTTTCGATCATCTACTCGACCGTGAGATCGTCAAGAAAAGGCGCAGGTGAAAACGAGAAAGAGGATCCGCAAATCACGTAGCTGAAAACGGCGAATTGCCGGATGGTTTGCCAGGCAGTTGACTTCTGCTTACCAACTTCCGCTTCATAAGATGGTCAGACAGGTTCCAGCACCGAGGTGAAATGATTCCACCTCTGGGCCCGAAACCGTCGGTCGATCCGACATCGCCGCGATCCTGTCCGAGATTACCTGCAAGGAAACCCCTTATGTCCCGATCACCCGTGACGCCCCGGTGTCCGCAATGGTCGGGAACGGCCCGCAGGAATTCATGGGGGATGTGTTTTCGCCTTTCGACGTGGCCATTGCCGAAGGGTGTCTGGACGAGACCACCAGCGACGTTGAGGAGCTGATGGGGTAAGACTCGCAATCGGTCCGCGACCTTCTGCTGGCCAACAAAGCCGCTGTGACCGGCCAGGGATAACAAGATTTGCGCAGACACTGTCTGCTGAAAATACCGCCACGCATTGGGCTAGCGCCCGTCACCACGCCCTGCGTCCCGCATACGCAGGTCAGTCAAAATCCCGACCCCGAGCTCCATCGGTAAGACCGTATGTCCGTCTTCGCGCCTGAGATGGCTCGCCCTAAACTGGTCTTCCGTGGGTTGCTCGGATAGGCCGAGCCGATCCTCATCACAGGAGGACGAGCCGTGGCAGATTATAGAGAAGCTTTTGTCGGAATCGATGTCGCCAAGCTGAAGAATGCGATTGCTGTTGCCGGAGGATACGGTGCCGCGGATCGTCGAACTGGGCTGGGCAGAGCCACACCCGATGGCGCAGCGGGCATAATTCCTTCAACCGTGGTCATGGTCTACGCGCCAAGGGCAATGCGGAAATCGACACCGTTCTCTAGCGGGATGTCGCGCAAGATGACGATTGCAAACACGACCGCACCATCTGGCACGAGAGAGCCACGCGCCGCCCCAGAAGCATATGGAGCGGATCTTGGAACCCTTCAGCCGAACGAGCCGGTCCGTGGCATGACCCAGACAGCCTATCGCGGCGTTGAACGAGTTCGGCCTTGCTTCCGACGATAGCCGTCAACAACCCGTTCCAGTTTCCCCGGCAGTTGGCTGCGCGACGATGACAAGCCGTGTCTTGCGTACATACCGTACGCCTGGACACGAAACCTCGGAGATAGCGGCGATGGGAAACCGTCCTACATTGCCAACTTTTCAGGAGCCTGATAAAAAACGCAGCACAATCAAAGCTTGGAATGAACCGTCCAGATTGCTCAGATGGCACCCGATCGTTCGTTAATGCAACAGGCGACGCCCAAGATGCGCGCAGGAGCAGCTAAAATGACGAAACCGAGGGGCAAGGCGAGTCCGACCACTCAAGAAGAGCCGATTGACGCGGTTACAAGATCTTGTGCAGAAAGACTTTTGGTGAAGGCATCGGTCGAAGATGTCACGAAATCCGGCCCATAACAGCAATCGAGTACAACATGAAAAACACCAGATACGTTCTCTTCACAGCGAGTGCTGTTGCCGCGGCGGTATTGGGGTTCCTGGTCTGGCAGGGCAACCGCAACGGCGTTGTTCCCGAGGGTTTCGCGCGTGGCAACGGGCGCGTCGAAGCGGTCGAGATCGATGTGGCCTCGAAGCTTCCCGGACGGATTGAAACTATCCTGGTGCGGGAGGGCGAGCTAGTCGAGGCGGGGCAACCGCTGGCCGCGCTTGACACGCGTCAGTTGAAAGCCAACCGCCATCAGGCAGAGGCGGAACTGCGCCGTGCCGAGATCGCGGTCGAGAACGCCCGACTGATGATCCAGCAGCGTCAGGCCGAAATGCGCGCGGCCGAGGCGGTTCTGGCGCAACAGAAATCGGGCCTCGATGCCGCGCAGCGCCAGTTCGGCCGCTCGGAGGCGCTGGCGGAAAGCAGTGTCGCGTCCGAGCGGCAACTCGATATCGACCGGTCGAACGCGCTTGGTGCCGAGGCCGCGGTCGCCTCGGCCGAGGCGCGGCTTGCGGCGGCGGGGATCGGAGTGTCCGCAGCCGAAGCGGCAGTGGTCGGGGCCGAAGCGGCGGTGGCGGCGGCAACGGCGACGATCGAAGCGATCGACGTGCAGATCGAGGACAGCACGCTGAAAGCGCCCCGGCCAGGACGGGTGCAGTACATCGTTGCACAGGCGGGCGAGGTGTTGGGTGCAGGCGGGCGCGTGATCAACATGATCGATCTCAACGACGTGTACATGACGTTCTTCCTGCAGACCGCTGCGGCGGGACGGGCCGGACTGGGGACCGACGCCCGCCTTATCCTCGACGCGGCACCGGGCATCGTCATCCCCGCCGAGGTCTCCTTCGTGTCGGACGTTGCACAATTCACCCCGAAAACGGTCGAGACCGAGATCGAACGCGAGAAGCTGATGTTCCGGGTCCGCGCTCGGATCGCGCCGGAGCTGCTGGAGAGGTACCTTGATTACATCAAGACCGGTCTGCCCGGCGTTGCCTGGGTTCGGCTCGATCCCGCGCTACCCTGGCCGGAGGTTGCTGACGGCAGGGTGTTGGAATGACGCCTTCCCGGTCGGTGGTGCGGGCAGAAGGGCTCTCGCTTCTCTACGGCAAGGTCCGGGCGCTTGACGCGATTTCGGTCGATCTGCCGGCGGGCTGCATCGTCGGCCTGATCGGACCCGACGGGGTGGGTAAATCCAGCCTTCTGGCACTGATCGCCGGAGCGAGGAAGATGCAGGAAGGCCAACTCGATGTTCTGGAGGGCGACATGCGTCGCGCGGGCCACCGTGCCCGGATCTGCCCGCAGATAGCCTATATGCCGCAGGGGCTGGGGCGCAATCTTTATCCCACGCTGTCAGTGCGCGAGAATGTGGACTTCTTCGGGCGGCTGTTCGGCGAGAGCCGGGGCGAGCGCGACAGGCGGATTGCCGAGCTGTTGGAGGCGACCGGTCTCGCGCCCTTTGCCGACCGCCCGACGGCCAAGCTCTCGGGCGGCATGAAACAGAAGCTGGGCCTGTGCTGCGCGCTGATCCACGACCCCGATCTGCTGATCCTGGACGAACCGACAACGGGCGTCGATCCGCTATCGCGGCGCGAGTTCTGGGCCCTGATCGCGCGTATCCGCGCAACGCGACCGGGTATGAGCCTGATCGTCGCCAGTGCCTATCTAGAGGAGGCTGCCGAGTTCGATCATCTGGTCGCGATGGACGACGGCAGGGTGCTTGCCACCGGCAGTCCTGACGAGATACTGAACCGCACCGGGGCCGCCAACCTTGACGAGGCCTTCATAGCGCTTCTTCCTGCTGAAATCCGCGCCCGGCACCACGATCTGACCGTCCCGCCGCGTGACCCCGCAGGTCGCGACGGCTACGTCGTCGAGGCCGAAAACCTGACGGTCCGGTTCGGAGACTTCGCCGCGGTCAAGAACGTGAGCTTTCGCATCAGGAAAGGTGAGATATTCGGCTTTCTCGGGTCAAACGGATGCGGCAAGACGACGACGATGAAGGCGCTGACCGGGCTTGTGGAACCTGCCGAGGGAACCACGCGGATCGACGGCCGAACGGTTGATGCACGCCACATGGCCACGCGCAAGCGCATCGGCTACATGACACAGTCCTTCTCGCTCTATTCCGAGCTAACGGTTCATCAGAATCTCGATCTGCACGCGCGGCTATTCGACATGGCCCCCACCGAGATCGCGCCGCGGATCGCCGAGCTTGCGGACCGGTTCGATCTTGAGGCGGTTCTCGACAGCTTGCCGCTGCGACTGCCGCTTGGAATCCGTCAGAGGCTGTCGCTGGCCGTGGCGCTGATCCACCGCCCGGAGGTTCTGATCCTGGACGAGCCGACCTCGGGCGTCGATCCGGTGGCGCGCGACATCTTCTGGCAGGCGCTGGTGGACCTGTCCCGAAAGGACGGTGTAACGATCTTCATCTCCACCCACTACATGTCCGAGGCCGCGCGCTGCGACAGGATTTCGCTGATGCACGAAGGCCGCGTGCTTGTCAGCGACACGCCCGAAGCCATCCGCGAAGGCGCCGGGGCGGCGACGCTGAACGATGCCTTCATCCATCACCTGGAACGCGCGCAAGGCGAGAGTGGCAAGCCTGAGGCCACCAATCAGGTGAATCTTGGCGCCGAGGTGTCATCCGCGCCACAGCGGCGGCGGCGCGGACGGTTCAGCCTTGCCCGGCTCATGAGTTTTTCCTGGCGCGAGTCGCTGGAGCTGCGCCGCGACCCGATCCGCCTGACGCTGGCAAGCGTCGGCAGCGTGATCCTGATGATCGTGCTCGGATACGGTATTTCGATGGATGTCAAGGATCTCAAGTTCGCGGTGCTCGACTTTGACCAGACCATCACCAGCCAGTCCTATGTCAACGACCTGGCCGGGTCGCGTTACTTCGACGAACAGCCACCGCTTGTCGACCATGCCGACATCGACCGGCGGATGCGCGCGGGCAAAATCAGCCTGGCGCTGGAAATCCCGCCGGGTTTTGCGGCAGATGTCGAACGCGGCCGCCCTGTGGAGATCGGTGCCTGGTTCGATGGCGCCATGCCGATGCGAGCGAATACGGTTCGCGGCTATATCCAGGGGGTGCATTTTCACTGGCTGAGCGACCAGCTGCGCCTGGTCTATGGCGAAGACGCCGTCGCCGGCAGCTACAGCCTGGAAATGCGCTATCGCTATAACCCCGATGTCGAAAGTCTGGCGGCCATGGTGCCTGCGGTGATCCCGCTATTGCTGATGCTGATCCCTGCGATGCTTGCCGTCCTGTCCGTCGCGCGCGAGAAAGAGACCGGATCCATCGTGAACCTCTATGTCACGCCGGCCCTGCGGCTGGAATTCCTGCTGGGCAAGCAGGTGCCCTACGTCGTGCTGGGCTTTCTCAACTTCCTGCTGCTGCTGGCGCTGGCGGTGTTCGTCTTCGGGGTGCCGGTCAAGGGCAGCCTTCTGGCGCTTTCGGCGGGCGCGCTGGTCTATGTCATCCTGGCCACGGGGCTGGGCCTGCTGATCTCGGCCTTCACCCGCAGCCAGGTCACGGCGCTGTTCTTTACCGCGCTGGCCACCCTGATCCCGGCGGCGCAGTATGGCGGCATCATCGACCCGGTCTCGTCGCTGGAGGGCATGGGGCGCGTGATCGGCGAGGTTTTTCCGACCAGCCATTTCGTCACCATCTCGCGCGGGGTCTTTGCCAAGGCGCTGGACTTTGGCGATCTGGCCGGATCCTTCCTGCCGATGCTTCTGCTGGTGCCGGTGCTTGTGGTGCTCGGAGCGTTCTTCGTGCGCAAGCAGGAGGCCTGAGAGATGCGTACCAAGCATGTGCTGTACCTTGCGGTCAAGGAGCTTCGCGGTTTGTTGCGCGATCCGCTCCTCCTGGCGCTGGTGTTCTATGCCTTCACGCTGGACATCTATACCCACGCCACCGCCATGCCCGAGACGCTGAACCGCGCGACGATCGGCATCGTGGATGAGGATGCCTCGCCCTTGTCCCGGCGCGTTGCGGATGCGTTCCTGCCGCCTTATTTCGTGACGCCCGACCAGATCGACATGGCCGAGATGGACGCGCGCATGGATGCGGGCATAGATACGTTCTCGCTGGTCATCCCGCCTGATTTTCAGGGCGACCTGCTCGCGGGAGCACGCCCCGAGTTGCAGCTCAACATCGATGCGACACGGGTCAGCCAGGCCTTCACCGGCGCGGGCTATGTCCAGGCGATTGTCGATCAGGAAATCACCGGCTGGACCGGGCAGGAGGCCGTGGCGCCGGTTGATCTTGCGCTGCGCACCCGTTTCAATCCGTCACTGGACCCTGGCTGGTTTGGCGCGCTGACGGCGGTGATCAGCGCAGTGACCATGTTGTCGATCATCCTGTCGGGGGCCGCGTTGATCCGGGAGCGTGAGCATGGCACGGTCGAGCATCTGCTGGTCATGCCGGTCAGCGCGGCCGAGATCATGACCAGCAAGGTGCTCAGCATGGGCGGTGTGGTGCTGGCGGCGGCGGGGCTGTCGCTGACCTTCATAGTGCAGGGGCTTCTGGGAGTGCCGGTGGCGGGATCGGTGACGCTGTTCCTGGTGGGCGTGGCGCTGCACTTGTTCGCCACCACGTCGCTGGGAATCCTCTTGGCGACGATCTCGGGCTCGATGCCGCAATTCGCCATGCTGCTGCTTCTGGTGCTGCTGCCGCTGGAAATCCTGTCGGGTGGGATGACCCCGCGGGAATCAATGCCCGAGGTGGTGCAATACGTCATGCTGGCGGCCCCCAACACCCATTTCATCGCGCTTGCACAGTCGGTGTTGTTTCGTGGCGCGGGGCTTGCGGTGGTCTGGCCGCAACTGCTGGCGCTGGTGGTTATCGGGTCGGCGATGTTCGCCTTCGCCCTACGACGGTTCCGCAACTTCCTGCGGTAACGCGGCGTCTTTGGCTCCCGGCTATACCTCTTCAACCGTTGTGAAAAAGCTCTGAATCCTCGACGACCTTCTGTGCCAGAAGAAGACTGCAGCCCAGCGCGTCGCCCAACCCGGCAGCGACCGACCGGCTAATCCAGCGGGTCCAGATGCCTTGCTGATGATGCCCGACGACGACCAGATCGGCCCCGGTTTCGGTCGCGACACTTGTGATTTTCGCGACGGGATCGCCGAATTCCAGGCGAGCCTCGGGTTCCAGCCCCATGGCGGAAAGTCTTTGATGGCCTTCATCGAGGATATTCTGAAAGTCGGCTTGCTGGTGGGCAAGTGCGCCAGCGTCCGCACCCTGCGCCAGCGCATTGCCCGCGCGCGTCTCGACGACCGCCAGCAGGATCACCCCGGCACCTGTGATTTGCGCCAGCCGCGCCCCTTCGCGCAGCGCCAGCCGCCCCTCGCGCGAGCCATCGAAACACAACAGGATCTTGGCATACATCGGCGGGTCTCCGGGGCAGGAATGGTACTTGCAAGATAAGTGACGCTATACTAATTAGGCTTACAATTATTTGCAAGCTGATGAAAAGCGAAAACGATGCAGACCAACCCCGACAAGACCGTGCCTCTGGAGGCTTTCGCACGTTCCCTGGCGGCGGCGTCGCGCATGTGGAGACGGCATCTTGACCTCCGGTTTCGAGATCTCGACTTGTCTCAGGCAAGGTGGAATGTGCTGTTCGAACTTTCGCGGAATGAACAGGTGACGCAGATCGAGCTAGCGCACAGCCTGGGGATCGAGGCGGCAACGCTGGTTCGTTTGCTGGACGGGCTTGAAGGCGCGGGTCTGATAGAACGCCAGCCTTCCGCCAAGGACAGGCGGGCCAAGACACTCCACCTGACAGAGGCTGCGTGCCCTCTCATCGGCAGGATGGAGGAGATTTCGGCAGCGAGCCGAGCAGAAATTCTTGAAGGCATTTCCCGGCAGGATCTGCGCATTGCAACAAAAGTTCTGAGCCGCATCGCGGCCAGATTGGAGATTTTGAACAGTGGTCAAAATTGATGATATAAAGGAGGAGGCCGCCATTACGGAGGAGGCCGACGCGGACAAACCGGCACCGCCGCCGCCCGGGCGCCGCCGCACAAGGTGGACCAGACTGATCGTGATCGGTGCGCTGGTCGCCGTTTCCGTTTGGCAGGCTGCCCCGTGGCTAGCCGCGCGGTTCACCCATGTGCATATCAACGATGCGCGGATCACGGCCAATGTCGTCACCGTATCCAGCGAGGTCGCCGGACGGGTCACGGCGATGCCGGTGCTGGTGGGGGACGCTGTCGCAAAAGGCGATCTTGTCGCCGCAATCGACCGCGCATATGCGCAGCCGCAGCTCGATGCCGTCCTGTCGAGACTTGCCGCGATCGACGCGCAACTGGCAGAGCTTCGGGCGCGCAAGGTGTTGCTCGAAAAGCAGCTCTCCGCGCGGCGGGACGCGGCCCTGGCCGGGATAGCCGCCGCAGAGGCGAACCATGAGGCATCGCTCGCCGTTTTGACGAACGCCCGGACCGGTCATGAGAGGGCGATCAGGCTTGCCGAGCAGAACATCACGTCGCAGCAAACCCTCGACGCGTCCAAGGCGGCACTGGACACCGCCACCCAGCAGGAGCGTGCCGCGTTCGCGGCGATCGAAAACGCGCGCGCCAGTCTGGCCATCGTCGAGGCCGACGGTGAGCAGATGAAGGTGCTGGAGTCCCAGACCGCGTCCGCTCTTGCCGGACGTGCGGGCACCGAGGCCGACCGCAGCCTGAAGGAAATCGACCTCGCGCACCGCACGATCATGGCCCAGTTCGACGGCATCGTCGACGGCACCTTCGTCGATGTCGGCGAATATGTGACACCGGGCACGCGCATTGCGATGTATCACGCGCCGGATGACGTCTGGATCGACGCAAATGTCAAGGAGACCGATTATGACAGGATCCACGTCGGATCGCGGGCAAGCATCACCGTCGATGCCTTTCCGGGCCGGACCTTCGAGGGCGAGGTGATCGGCATGGGCGGGGCCGCGACCAGCCAGCTTGCGCTTCTGCCCAGCCCCAACCCCTCGGGCAATTTCACGAAAGTGACCCAGCGCCTGCCGATCCGGGTGTCGATCAACGCCGCCGGGACGGACCTCAGGCCCGGCATGATGGTCGAGGTTTCCGTCGATGTCACAGATTGACCGATATTTCGAGCGTTACGGTCCCGCCTACAAGTGGTTCGCGACCGGCACGATCATGGTCGCGACCATCTCGGTCGTGTTGTCCACGACAATTGTGAACGTCGCCATCCCGGCCGTCATGGGTGCTTTCGGCATCAGCGCGGTGCAGGCACAATGGATCTCGACCGGCTTTCTGGCGGCCATGACCGCCACGATGCTGCTGGCCGACTGGGCCAACCGCGCCTTCGGGATGCGGCTGACGATGAACGCCGCGATGGGCGTGTTTCTTGCCGGTTCGGTCCTTGGGGGTATCGCGCCGAACGAAACCGTGCTGACGCTGGCCCGCGTGGTGCAGGGTGCGGCAGCGGGCATCGTGCAGCCACTGGCCATGATCATGCTGTTCAAGGTCTTTCCGCCCGACAAACGCGGCGCGGCAATGGGCATCTATGGCGTCGGCGTCGTGCTGGCTCCGGCTCTGGGCCCCTGGATCGGCGGCGTGCTTATGGATGCCTTCGATTGGCGATCCGTCTTCTACCTGAGCCTGCCCTTCGCCGGTCTCGCCATTCTGCTGTCGAACCTGTTTCTACCCAGTCGCGAAGAAAGCGGCCCGATTCCGGCCTTTGACTTTGTCGGGATGACGATCCTGTCGATCTTTCTTGCCGTGCTGCTCAGCACACTGTCGAACGCGCAGCGGCTTGGATGGGATTCCAATATGACCCTGACGGGTTTCACGATTTCCGCCGCTTCGGCCATCGCGTTTGTCATCTGGGAAATGCACACCACCAAGCCCATGCTCGACATGCGGCTCTTCGCGAATTTCGCCTTCTCCTCGGCCTCGGTCATTGCTTTCATAATGGGGGCGGGGCTGTTCGGATCTACCTATCTGCTTCCGGTCTTCGTGCAGCAGATCCAGGGTATGACTCCCACGCAGGCGGGCCTTCTTCTGATGCCTTCGGGCTTTGCGATGCTACTGGTCTTTCCCATTGCTGGGCGATTATCCGACAAAGTGCCTGCACCTATCTTGATCGGCCTCGGCATGGCGGTCTTTGCCGGGTCCTCGTGGTTGATGACAGCTGTAAATGTCCATACGGCCTTCTGGACGCTCGCCTGGTGGACAATCCTCTCACGCGTTGGGCTGGGTCTCGTGTTTCCCGCCATCTCATCGGGCGCGCTCAAAGTTTTGCCGCCGCACCTTCTCGGCCAGGGTTCGGGCGCTTCGAACTTCGTCCGGCAACTTGGCGGTGCCTTCGGGGTGAACCTTCTGGCCGTGTTCATTGAACGGCGCACGATCATGCACGCAGATGCCTTTGCCGCGACCCAGACCAGCGACAACACCACAACGATGGAACTCTTGCGCGAGGTCGCCAGCCTCCTGCACATCTCGGGACTGCCAGACTCTCAGCTCATGCCCGCTGCAGCATCGTTTTTGGGCCAGACCGTGATAATCCAGTCCTCGAACGCGGCCTTCCAGGACGGCTTCCTTATCGTATGCGGTATATTCCTGCTCGCGCTGATCCCGACTTGGTTCATGTGGCGTGCGCCCTCATCTGGCACCAAGGCGGGGTAACGGGCTGCCAAGCCGGCCGATGGAGGCAGGGTTGGTGAGAAAGATGGGCTTTGTTGCAGCGAACAGGGTTTCGTTGTGGCATTCGTCGCGGAAACTGCCGTTGAAGCTTTCCACGAAGCCGTCTGCATAGGCTTGCCGGGTGCGATGTAATGCCATTCGATACCCGTCATCTGGCACCATTTGAGCACCGCCATACTGGTCATCTCTGTGCCATAGCACGTCGGGAATAAGGGTTGCTGAGAGGTTATGGTCACCTGCGCAGCCCTCAAATTGCGTAGCGGGTGGCCATAACCGGGTCTTGTCTCAACAGTGGTTTTGCACAACCACACTGCTGAGGAGACAGTCTATGACCGCCACCCATTCTACTGCTTCGACCGTGCTGGTCGCCATCGACATTTCAAAACACAGGCACGAAGTGCTAATTGGCACGCGAGGGCAGACCCTGGGGGCATCTCGTTCCCAAGGCCCGCTTGCGGCCGCCGCGCTTGCGAACGGTCAGCTTCTCCTCCCGATAGAGACGTCGGAGCTTCTTCAGGTTCATGACGCTCCCCTGACGATCGAGCATCACGTGGATGCGCCGATAGCCGAAGCGGCGGCGCTCGGACGCCAGCTTCTTCATCGCCTCTTGAATGGACGCATCATCAGGCCGCACGCTGCGATAACGCATGCTCGACCGATCCACCGACAGAACCTCGCACGCCCGACGCTGGCTCACCCCGTACTGCGCACAGACATGAGCCACCGCATCCCGCTTCACATCGGGCGTCACCATTAATGGGATGGTCCGCCTCGTTCTCCTGCCCCATCATGAGGCTGTCAAACAGAAGGAGGTTGCAATGCCAAAACGCAATGTACCGCGCCCAGCGGCTGTTTACGGAATTGATATCGGCAAGAACATATTCCACGTCGTCGGTCTCGGAAGCGACGGTGTGCCAGTCCAGAAGGTCCGTTTCCGACGCGACACGCTGCTGCAATTCTTCGAGCGAGCAGCGCCGGCGATCGTAGGGATGGAGTCGTGCGCCGGCTCCCAGTGGATCGCCAGGAAGCTACAGGCGCTGGGACATAAGGTGCGTTTGATCCCTGCGCAATTTGTGAAGCCCTACGTCAAATCGAACAAGAGCGACATCATCGACGCGGAGGCTATCGCTGAGGCAGCGACACGACCGACAATGCGGTTCGCTGCAATCAAAAGTGAAGAGCAAGCAGACCTACAAGCTCTTCACCGGGGTGCGCGACCAGATGATCGGAACGAGAACGTAGACCGCGCTGAAGGCGCGCCAGAATGCCTGTCACATCGTCTTCGAAGCGGTTGGTGGCGAGAGGGGACGGAAAATCAAACATGGGAGCCTCTTGAACCTTGGTTTCGCCCGCGCTGTGACAGGCCGTCTGAGCATGGTACTGTTTACGAATTCACGCGTCTTCGAGAACGATATCAATGGCGAAGGATCGGCCTTCACCAGCGGCCAGGGCTGGCGACGGTTCGTTGGTGCCGTCGGGAAGCCGGCCGATGCTACACGGTTCGATCGACAACACGCCTGAACCGGGGCGCAGATCCCGCCACAGCTGTAGCCACGGAAGCGTGTCCGTGCGCCAGCGAAAGCCGATTGCGATGCAGTGGCCAGGTGTCGTGATGTGGCAGTCAGCCCACTCGCCGGCTGCCTCGTGCAAGGCGGAGGCCTGCGCCGTGGTCTCCGGTGACGACAGCGGCCCCGCGACGCGCTCTCCGGCGAGAAGCACCTCGGTGCCCGCGCCGACAGCAGGATATCCCAGATTGAAATGGTAAAGCGCCAACAACGGAGCAGGATCGGAGCCGATGACTTCGACTGAATCGCGAATTCGGATGGTCGCTCCTCCGACCGGCGTTTCGATGCGTCGGCGCATGCGGTACCCGGTGCCGCCATGCCCCCGGCACACCGCCTCACCCTCGCAATAGAGAACCGGCTCCGCGACATCCCAATCTTCCCCGCAGGCGATCAACCGGACCGGCGTGAATGGTGCCGACCCATGCAGCGGCAGGCCGTTCGCCGGCTGCCGGATGTGATCGAAGCCGCACGTGTTGAGAAATCCGCCGAACCCCCTCTCGAAAGCACGCAATTCACCCGCAGGCGCATTGACCGGCTGCATGCCCGCCGGGCTCTGCCAGGCGATCTGGACCCCACGCCAGGAAAGCACGGAGATGTCGAGCATACGACCGGGTGTCACCCAAAAATCGAGCCCTCCTCCGGTTGAAAAGACGAGAGCCTCGGCGCCTGTCTCGGGTCCGGCAGCAAGGCTGACGTGGCGGACGCTTGCGATCTGCCTGAGGTCGCCGACCAGGTCGCGCAGTTTCGATCGCGCCGGAAGCGTGCTCACGTGTCATCCTGCGTGCTGAGCCAGCAGTGCTTGCCGCGGGACATGTCAGTTTTCCGGAACGCGGCTGCCCGAAGCATCGAAGAGATGCCATGCGCCGGCAGCGGGCCTGACATGAAGCGTCTCTCCCGCACGAAGGCCATCTGCCATATCCTGGCCGTCGGCGTCGATCTTGACGGTCAATTCTCCCAGCGGGGAGCTTCCGAAAACGAAGGTATCGGATCCGGTATACTCGATCGCGCCCACCTCCAGGGATACGCCTCCCTCAAGCGGGGCCCTCGAGATATCGAAATTTTCAGGCCTGACGCCAAGCGTATAGGGGCCGGGTTGAATGTCCGGCCAGGCACCACGCAGCGCGAATTGCTCAAAGAAGATCGTGCCGCCTTCGTCCCGGATGTCTCCCTCCAGCAAGTTGATCTCCGGCGAGCCGATAAAGCTGGCGACGAACCGGTTACGGGGCTTCTCGTAAATTTCACGTGGCGAGCCGACCTGCTGGATGTGTCCCTTGTCGAGCAACACGATGCGGTCGGCCATCGTCATCGCCTCAATCTGATCATGCGTTACAAAAATCGATGTCGCGCCCAGTTTGTCGTGGAGACCGCGCAACTCGATGCGCGTTCGCGCGCGCAGCTTGGCGTCCAGGTTGGACAGCGGCTCGTCGAAGAGAAATACCCGCGGCTGGCGCACTATCGCGCGGCCCATGGCCACCCGTTGCCGCTGGCCACCCGACAATTGGCCGGGCTTGCGTTGATCGAGACCTTCAAGTGACAGCATGCGCAGCGCATCCGCCAGACGTTTGCTGATCGTCGCTTCGCCGGTACCGCGCATGCGCAGGGCAAAGGTCATGTTCTCCGCGACCGTCATGTGCGGATAGAGCGCATAGGATTGAAAAACCATGGCCATGTCCCGGTCACCCGGATCACGCTCGGTAACATCCTCGCCATCAACACTGACGGTGCCGTCATTGACCGCTTCCAGTCCGGCAATCATCCTGAGCAGGGTCGACTTGCCGCTTCCCGAAGGACCGACCAGTACGACGAACTCTCCCGAACGAATATCCAAGTCGAGCGACGGGATCACTTCCACGCTGCCATACGACTTTTTCAGCCCCTTCAGCGATACGTTAGACATCAACATCTCCACCGCTGATTGACAGCGTATTTTTCGAGTTTCTCATTTGACTGCTCCGGCAAGAAGGCCCCGAACGATGAAGTTTTGCCCGATCAGAATGAGGACAAGGGCCGGCATGATCGACAACAATGTGCCGGCCGCCATTTCGCCGTAGCGAATATCGTATTCCTGCGCGAAGGTCGCGATAGCAACCGGCACCGTCATGGTGTCACGCGAGGTGAGCGTGAGCGCAATGGCGAAGTCGCTCCACGAAAAGATGAATGTGAGCGCCGTGGCGGCGATCATGCCGCCACGCACCAGTGGAAAGACGATACGCCAGAACACCTGCGCGTAGGTGCACCCGTCCATCCGCGCTGCCTGGATGAGTTCACGCGGAAGTGCACCGACAAAACTGATCATGAGGAAAAGCGCCATCGGCAGGTTTTGCACCGCATGGGTCATGATCACGGCGAAATATGTGCCGTGCAGGCCAACCGACGAATACATGAGATACCAGGACCCGACGAAGGTCAGGTTCGGCAGCATGTGAAACAGCAGCGCCCAGCCGAGCAACGCCCACCGGACCCATGGCTTTACCTCCAGATAGACGAGGGTAAAGGCGGCCATCGTCGCGATAACAATGACAATTGCCGTCGAGGCGACGCCGATCACCGCGCTATTGAACAGGTTCATCAGAAAATCGGACTGGCGCGAAAACAGCAGTTCCTGAAAATTTATCCAGGTAAAAGGCGAAAACGTCGCGCCAGTGATGATGTCGATCTTGTATTTGAACGCATTGGAAAGCACCCAGAGCGTCGGCCCCAGAATGAGAAATGCGTATCCCCATACAATCGAATTGGCGACGACCGCGCCGAGACTTCTCCGGGTCATGCTGCAGCCTGCCTTCGTGCGGCGCGGCGCTGAACAAAAGCGCGCGCAAGAATAATGACGAGAGTGATGGAGAACAGGGTTACGACCGACATGGCAGCTCCGTATCCAACCTGATCCTGCCGGAAGAAGGTTCTGTAGATCGAGAAGTTCACAACCTCGGTGGCCGTTCCCGGGCCACCCGATGTGAGCAGGTAGACTTCATCGAAAACCTTGAAGGAAAGAATGACGCGAAACAGCAGCGTGATGACAATTGTGGGCATCATCATCGGCAGGACGACATGGCGGATCTGTTGCCAGCGTCCCGAGGTGTCGATGCGCGCCGCCTCCAGCACCTCTCCGTCGAGGGATTCGAGCCCCGCCAGCATCAGGAGAAAGACGAATGGGGTCCAGTGCCACACATCGACGAAAATGACCGATGCAAGCGCAAGGTCCGGATTTCCCAGCCAGTCTACCGGGCCGAGGCCGACAAGCCCAAGCACGGTGTTGGCAAGGCCGAACTCCCGCCCCATGATCAGGCGCCACATGGTTCCGATCACGATCGGCGGGACAATGATCGGCAGGAGAAAAATCCCGGTCAGCGCGGCGCGCCCGCGAGAGCCTGCCGTCTTGACCGCCAGAGCCATCGAAAAGCCGAGGACCATCTGACAACTGACGGCGACCACCGCGAAGATGATATTGTTGCGCACGCCTGCCCAGAAAATATCCTCCTGGGTGAACAGCCTTGTGAAATTGTCCAGGCCCACGAGGCTGAATTGCGCAGCGCCCTCGCGCCATTCGACATGAAAGAAGCTCAAGCCGAGCAGATTGATGACCGGAAAGGCTGTCAGTACGATGAAAAGCGTCGCTGCAGGCAGCAGGGAGAAGATGATCCACCGCCGGTTGCGCCTTGCCTTGATTTCGGTGTGGTGAGCGGCCATAACATTTGTCCTACGCGCATCGAGAGCGGCGCCGGCGCGAAGCCGGCGCTGCAAATCGATCAAAGATCGGGCAACCTTGAGACCTTGAAGCCGGCCCGTTCCAGAACGCCGGCCAGATCGGCTGCTGCCTGGTTCAATGCCTGCGTCGGGGTCAATTCCCCGATCACAGCACGATTGAAGCTCAACGCCATGGCGTCGGAGGCTTCGGCCGCATTCGCGAAGGGCAGACCCATCACTGCATGCTGCGCGTTCTCCGAGTATGCCTCAATGAAGCCGAATGCGGCATCATCGCCAAGGTCGGCGCTGGTAATGTCACCGCGAACGGGCACCCCGCCGGCGCGCACATACTCCACCTGCTGCTGCTTCTGGGCAAACCAGTCGAGGAAGGCGAGAGCTGCCTCCTGCTTTTCCGGTGCGACATTCTTGGGGATACCGGCGACCCAATGACCAGCGCTGGAGGCGACCGTACCGCCCGGCCCCGCTGGCAGCAAGGCGGCGTTGATCTTGCCGACGACGCGCGAGGAGTTGGGATCCTGAAGCTGACCCCAGGCAGCGATAACCGCAATAGCCTGCCCGCCCTTGCCTGTTGCAATCAGCTGGATCAGCTCGCCCTGTGCGATATTTCCCGGTCCTGGAGGGCCGGCCTCGGTGGCGATACCGACATAGGTTTCGAGGGCCTTGAGCCCTTCGGGACTGTTGATCACGACCTCTGCTTCATTGGGGCCGCTGATGCGGAAGAAAGCCGCGTCATGGCTGAACACATAGGGTGTGAAATTATAGACGATGGAATCACGCGCGGACCGTGGCACAAAGCCGTAGTTCTCGCCTCCTTCCTGGATTTTCTTCGCATTGGCGGCCAGCTCCTCCCAGGTCTTCGGCGGCTGCAGTCCCAGCCGGTCATAGATTTCGGTGTTGTAGTAGAGAACCTGGACGTTGCCGTTGACCGGCACACCCAGCAGAGCGCCATCCGCCGAAAAGGTTAGGGCCGAGGAGTCCCAGTTCGTGGTATTGCCGTACGAAAGGACGCCTTCGGCCAATTTGTAGTCTGCCTTGATGTCCGCCAGCGGTGCCAGGAAACCTCCGGAATATATCTCGGAAAGCCATAGCGAGTTTACGTTGACGATGTCATAGCTGCCTTCCGAAGCCCGCACCGAATTGCGGATCTTCTCGAGCAACCCGCCAAACGGCGAGACATCCAGTTCCACAACGTTGCCCGTTTCCTTCTCGTACTGATCGACCATCGCGACGAACGAGTTGAGCCAGGGGGACTGGTTGATCGCCATGGAGACGGTTGGTTTGTCCTGGGCCGATGCGGCACCCGCACCCGCCGACATTAGCAAGGCAACTGCCAGTGCGCGCACTGCACCTCTTTGAGCCTTTCGCTTGAATACTTCATGCATGTTCATTTCCTCCCTTGTAGTGACTATTTTGCAGTGGCTTGGTCGAGCGACATCCAGGTGAAATATTCTGGCGGAGCATCATGCTCGCGAAGGATACGGATTATCGCTTCGCTAAGCCGAGCCTCTACCGCCTGATCATGGATGGGCTTCAGCTGGTTGGGATCGCTGGCATTGTGATAGATCGCGGATTCGAAGCTGCCGAACTTCGTACCGTCCAGTCCTGGCGGACGACGCGCCTCGTTGAGCGCGTCGTAGCGGAGCAGTTTTTGCCCCTTGGTGAAATCGAACGGCTCCGCCAGCGAGGCGGTCATCAGTTCATTTTGACTGAAGAACCCGGTCATATGCGTCGGCATCAGCGTGTATTCGCCGAGCTGTTCGTCGAGCAGGTTCGCCGGATAGCGGAAGTAGCTGTATTCGCCATCAGTCACCCCGACCGGCCCGCCGAACATGCCGAAAATGATCGCATCGGGACCTTTTTCGCCGCCGATCAGGGGCAATAGTGAGCGTCCGGTTATCTCCGTCGGAGATTGTTTATTGAAGATGTCGAGCAAGGTCGGCATCAAGTCTGTCGTTTGCGTCAACGCGTCGACGCGGGTGCCTGCCTTCTCGGCGAAATGCGGGTGATGAACGATCAGCGGAATGTGCGAGATCTCCTCGTAATAGGGCGTCAGGTTTTTGCCCCACCAGTCGTGTTCGCTCAGAAGGAACCCATGGTCGGTGGTAAGGATCAGACAGGTATCTTCCCACAAGCCATGTTCGTCGAAGTAGTCAAGCAGCTTGCCGAAATAAGAATCGCACATCGCCACCAAGGCGGCATAGTTGGCCCGGATTTCGGCGATTTCTTCCTCGCTTTCCCGCACCGGGGCATATTTTGGCCAGTCGAGGATCGGTCCGGCATACGATGTCTTGTACGCCTCCTTGTATTTGTCGGGCGCATGGAACGGCTCGTGGGGGTCAAAGCACTCCAGATGCAGCATCCAGTTGTCGGCGTCGCGGTTGTCGTCGAGGAACTTGAAAGCTCGATCGAAGCATTGCGGACCGGGATACTCCTCCTCCATCCTGATCTTCTCTTTGTTGACCTGGTGTTGCCGGCGCTTTGGCTCCGTCGGCACGTTGTAATGACGGTCCGAATACATCTCCTTGAAACGCTCGATCGGCGGTTCGACCATTGCAATCCAGGGATCATATTCCTGTCCGCGGACAAACTCCCAGGTCCGGTAGCGGCTGTGATAGGTCGCTCCGCCGTCCTCGAAATAATGGAAATGGTCAGATATCAGATGCGTGTAAACGCCAGCCCCCTTCAGGATTTCCGGCATGGAATTGTCGAACGGCTCCAGCGGACCCCACGACCGGTGCATGAAGTTGAGGCGGCCGGTATGGATGTCTCGCCGTGCCGGCATGCAGGGAAGCGATCCGACATAGTGCTTGTCGAATGTGACCGCGCGCGCCGCGAAGCGATCGAAATTCGGTGTGGCAATCTGCTCGCCGCCATAGCAGCCCAGAGCGGTGCGGTTTAGTGAATCGAAAAGCATGAAAACTGCGCGCATGAGATCCTCCTGTAAGGCAATCCTAGACAAGCTTGAGGGCTGCTGGTAATATTTCCGGGAATAGTGGATATAACTTTCAGGTATGGATCAGATCTGGCGCCTCAAACATTTTCTCGCTGTTGCCGAGGCCGGCAGCGTTCAGGGTGCCGCCCGCAGTCTCAACATCAGTCAACCGGCCCTCTCGAAATCACTCCGGCAGCTCGAGGAGCATCTTCAGGCGGCCCTCTTCGACCGGTCGGCCAGAGGCGTGGTCCTGACGCAGATGGGCCAGATGTTCTACCGGCATGCTCGGGAAATACAGTCCGAGTGGGACAGCTCGGTGATCGAGATCAGCGCCGCCCGGGACGGCGCACAGGGCGAACTTCGCATCGGAGTGGGGCCGACCTATGCGGTCGTGTTCATGCGGCAGGTGCTGGCGCAGCTCGCGCGCGAGTACCCCAATCTGCGCGTCTCGGTTCGAACCGGTGTCGGCGCCTTGCTCATCCCGGCGCTGCAGGCGGGTGAGATCAGCCTCTATGCCGGCGGCTTGGGAACGTTTGAAGAAAAACCCGGCCAAGATCTGGAAGAGCAGTTTCTCTACGACCAGTCGAACTGCATCGTGGTGTCGAAGAACAGTGTTCTTGCCAGGCAGGGCAAGGTGACAGTCGCTGAGCTGGCACGTCATCCCTGGGTGATGCTGAGCTATGACAGCATCGCCATGGAGAAGATCGTCGGCCTTTTTCGGTCAGATGGAATGGCTCCGCCAAAGACGACCATATCCACGGAATCATTGAGTCTGGCGCTGGAACTTGTTCGTCAGGACGGATTTATCACCAGCCTTCCGCGCCCCCTCGTGCATCCGAATATCAACCCGGAACTGTGCCCGCTTGACGTCAGCGGATATGAGTGGACGATCAGAAGCGGCGTGACCTATCGCAGTTCCATGCGTTCGCTCGCCCCCGTCAAGACCATGCTCGCAACGCTGAGGCAGGACGTCGCCCGCCTCGGCTTCATCTGAGCCGCACTTCTGCGGACTTCTTCAGATTGGGCGGCGCGACCTGAGGCGAAGGGGATGTTTTGGGTCACGGCGCAAAAATCAGAGCTATTTTGCGCTGCGTCCATCAACCATCGGCATCATCGTTGTCGGGATCGCCGATGATGTGTGTGGAAACAGATCCCCTACGCCGGCCTTGGCCCACCGCGTGAAGCGCTTGTGGACAGTCTTCCACTTGCCGTAGTGGCCAGGCAGCGGTCTGTTGTAACCTGCACCCCGAAGAGTGGGCCAATTTATGGAGGCACGTCAGTCAGACCCTTATGCTAAAGAGTTTTTCAGCATTTTGAACCGCGCCGGGTTTGCCGGAGGCTCCATGTGTGGATGCCCCGGTTTATGCAAGTGTCTTTTTCCGCCATGGTGCATGTGATCGGGTGCGGTCATATGTCAGGCCTGTTTATGCGGCTCTATGGTTGCCGCCGGCCGTCATGGAGATACGCGGAGCAGGCGCAGATCAACTCGACGAGCTTTTCGCTCTTGGAGCCTCGGTGCTTTTCCTGATCCTGATCAGACCGATCCTTTGCCCTTGACGTTCACGACCTCCTTCCTCACATGCCCACCCCTCCAAATCTCACAGCATCCGAGCGCTTGTTTAGGCCGCTGCGAGATCGGGATCTTGATAGTCTTCCTTTTTTGTCAGCATCGCCCAGATAGAGCGCGCCATCTTGTTGGCCAATGCCACGGCGACCGACATCAGCGGCTTACGGTCCATTATGTGGCTGAGCCACGAGCCTGGCCGTGCGCCACGGCGGAATACCCACCGTATCACCGCCATGGCTTCGATGATGAGGAGCCGTCGGATGTCGCGTTGACCCATCTTCGAGGTTCGACCGAGCCGCTGTTTGCCGCCGGTCGAGTGTTGAGCCGGCACAAGTCCAAGCCAAGCTGCAAAGTCGCGGCCGCGCTTGAAGGTTTTCATCGGCGGCGCGAACGCCTCCACAGCCATGGTCGTGATCGGACCGATTCCAGGCATCATCTGCAAGCGGCGCGTTTCTTCGCCGCATTGGGCTTCGTGGCGAAGTGTCTTTTCCAGGGAGGCGACCCGGGCGCTTAGCTGTTCGATCTGCTCCAGGTAAACACGACCGATGTCACGAACAAGTTGCGGCACGGCGACGTCGGCATTTTCTAGTACGCTGGACAACGTCTTCAACTGAGCCGGCCCTTGTGGCGCAACGACACCGTGTTCTGCGAGGTGGCCACGCAAGGCATTGATCAGTTGCGTCCTCTGGCGCACAAGTAGGTCGCGCGTCCGGAAGACCATTGACCGCGCCTGCTGTTCTTCGGTTTTCACAGCGACGAAACGCATCGTCGGTCGAGACCCAGCTTCGGCAATAGCCTCTGCGTCCGCTGTATCGTTCTTCTGCCGCTTCACATATGGCTTGACATAACTGGGCGGTATGAGCCGCACGTCGTGGCCAAGCTGTTGGATTGCGCGGCCCCATTCATGGGTGCTGGCGCACGCCTCCATGGCGACCACGCAACTCGCCTGCGTAGCCAGAAACGGGAGCACTTGAGCGCGGGACAGTCGCTTCCGGAATGCGACGCTACCATCGATGTATGCTCCGTGAGCGTGGAAGACGCGCTTTGCTAAATCGATGCCGATGATGGTGACGTTGTTCATTTCTTTCCTCCTCTCCGCTGCAGCTGATCCTGCTGCTGCCATTGTGCCACACCGCAGCAAAGGCGGGAGGGGCATCCACTCCATCAACTCCTGAGTAGGATGGAGCATTATGAGCAAGACAACGAACAAATTTACCCCGAAGTGCGTGAACGCGCGGCGCGTTTGGTTTTGGACAATCAGGACCAGCATGAATCGCGTTGGCAGGCGATCCTGTCTATTTCATCGAAGATCGGCTGTGCGCCGCAAACGCTGAATGATTGGGTCAAGAAGGTCGAGGTTGAAGCTGGACCGCGTGTTTTGCGCCGGCATGGAGATGGGCGAACCGCAGGTTTCGGTGGCTGGTCTCATAGAGCTTCATAGGCTGCTTACCGAGCGCGGTTTCAGGCACACTTCGACGCATGGCCTCACAAACGGCGTAAAACGGGGAGGTATTTCGAGGCCCCCAACTGAAGATTCATCTCCATCAGGGCCTTCTGCATGTGCTGGATATGAGCTACAGCATATTCCAACAATCGTTCCCGCTGGTGCAGATAGCCCGCTGTGTTGCGATCTCTGCGGACGGCCTGAAGCTGCCGCGTAGCAACCCGTATGAGTGGAGTTGACGCAGCCAGCTTGCATCGCAACATCGTTCTTCCGGTCGGGCACGTTCTTGGCATAACGGGCGTTCACAAGGATCACTCCAAACCCATGCTGCTCGAGGACCTCATAAGCCGGGACCCAATAAACACCGGTGGATTCCATCGCGATGCTGGTGACACCGCTCTCAATCTCAAGTTCGCACCAACCCATGGGCCACGTTTTTTAATGGGGTTCCCGACGATACCGAGACCTCCAATAAACGAACGGCCGCTGCCCTCCGTCTGCGACGATAGCACAGGCAGTTTCTATCGCGCACAGGCGGGCTCCAACCCGGGACGGTTTTCTATGATGTCCCGCTCCTCCTTGAGGATGCGGACCTCGCGCCGAAGCCGGTCATTCTCCTGGGCGAGGCTCAGATCCTCTTTCGACACCGCATCAGTATCTCAATGCGCGGTGATCCATTTGTTCAGCGTCGACATGCCAACAACCAGATCATCAGCGATCTGCTTACGTGTAAGCCCACTGGTCAGCGCGATACGCCATCCGGTTGCTTTCTGTCACTGTGACTTAATTATTGGACAAAGCGCTTGCGCAGAGCAACGAACCTGACTACGAGATACAAGCCCACAGACAATCATTATGAACGTGGAACCGTCGGGACATAGATGACGAAAAAACATGTTGATGTACATGAAATTAAGTCGAAAAGAAAAGTCTGAAATCACCAAGGAACGTCTTTATCGTTCCGCCATATACGTGACCGGGCGCTACGGATTTGAAAAGGCTTCGGTCGCGCGAATTGCGGGGCGCGCGAAGATTGCGATCGGAACATTTTATAACTATTATGCCACACGAGAAGCACTGTTGACAGAAGTGGTGCTCAAGCTGGGGCAAGAGCTACGTCAGTCGATCTCTGTAGTTGTGCCAAACGGTGCGGGATTTTTCCTGCGTGAAAAAGTATCGTTTCAGCAGTATTTTCGGTTTCTCAGGAAAAATCCCTATTACATAAAGCTCTTGAACGAGGCCGAGATTTTCTTGCCTGAGGCTTACCGGCATCTTTCAGTAAACATTCTTGATGGATACCGCCGTGTTTTACAGCAGGCCTCAGATGCCGGTGAAATCCGGAGGATCAACGGACTGGAGATTGACGGCGTGGCACTGATGTTAATGGCTGCTCGGCATTATTACGGCCAGTATTTCTTACACTTATGTGATGAAAACGGCGAAATTCCTGACGAAATCATTGAGATTTATCTAAGTTTTATCCACGTCGGGCTCGACGCCAGAATGCAATAGCTCTGCCAGGCACTGTAACGTTCTTTAATTGATCGTCAGCGCTCGGTGAGTTTGTCGCTTTTATCGTAATTACTCACCCCCTTGCCATGCGCCACAATGTCTGAATCCATGATGGTATGGATCGGACTGATTTGCAGCAGCTGAGCAAGGACGAATTGATCGAG
>NZ_NVXQ01000018.1 GCF_002733955.1 Hoeflea sp.
AGCGTCAGCGACGACCGCAACGTATTTGGTGCCTGTCCAACATACGTCGAGAATGGCGGTCTGAGTATTGGCAACACCTTGAAATGTCGGGTTGGGCTCACCGAAGGAAACGCCATCTGGCGAGATAATCGGTCGATAGCTATTGTTGGACAAAGCAACAATCTGACCGTTGACCTGTCTCAGGTTCACGATCTGACTGGAATTGACTGATCCTGTCGGACCGACGCTCCAGTCTCCGGCAACACACCTGTTAATGCTCTTTGTGGATGCGTCTGCCGGTTTTGGCGTTCCCGCCCAATTCCCTCCGGAGTTCAGTGCCTGGGTGAGGCCGGTCGTCGTGTCGTACCGTACCCAGAAATCACCGCTGTCATCCCAGGCATAAACGTAGCGATCGGACGGGGTCGCCGGGATCAGGGGCTTGCTGCTTTCTCTATGCATGATCAGCCCTCCTTGCGGCCAATGAGATTGACGGAGACGGCGGTGTCGCTCTCGACGAAGAGCTTCCAGCCTTCACCGATCTTGATTGGCTGTATGACGGCCCAGCCGCGCGCCTCGATCGTGAATGCCGGATGGATCTTGTCGGCCGCAGCGGCAGCGCCGCCTGTGGTCAGATAGACCGCTGTCAGGCTGGCCTCGCCATCGGTGTCATTGACAATGTTGAGCGTGTAAGCGCCGGCCGCGCCGACCGGGCAACCGCCGCCGGTGATATCGGTCTGTGTATCGACGACCAGGACCGCCGCGAATTTATGGGATAGGTCTGCCATTGTGTCCTCACATCAGGCCGTAGAAAAACAGGGGGACTTCTTTCCGCGCGAAGTTGGCATCCACCCATGCCTGGGTGGCAAAAGTGTCGTCGGAAAGAGCGAGAGTGACGTTCGCCGTGTCGGAAACGACAAGGACGATGTCCACCTCGATCGAGGTCTGGACGCCCATAGCCGTGACATTCTTTACCGTCGCCGGATAGTCGCCGATCGCAACAAGAACGCCGTCAGCATCGTAAAGCCCAACCTCCCGGATGGTGAACGGGCCTTCCTCGTTCGGGATGACCGCCTTGCAAACCAGCCAATTGGCATTGTCCGGATCGATCGTCGCCGACTGCAAGCCGTCCCGATAAACCTCGTTGGTGAGCGCGGTCGCTGTTTCGAGCGGCGTGATCGCGCCACCATTGCCATCACCGAAGGCCATTTCGGCCATGACGACAGGATCACCGCCGTCTGCGGCAGCGGCTGCGAACAGCGCCTGTCCTGCCAGAGTTACAATCATTCCCATTTCATCACTCCGATGGCTGCAGGCGGATTGCCTGCTTGCTGTGGACAAATGCTGCGACGTAGACATAAGGCCGCGCCCGCATCTCTCGCGGCACAATGGGCGCAATACGAACCGCCGTGCTGGACCGCATGAACCCACCGATAAAGGGGCCTTGATTTTTGGTGAGGCGGCGCACGCGGATAGTCTCAAGGCGGGAGCGGACGTTCTTCGTGCGCAACCCGACGCGGGCCAGGCTGTTGGCGCGCTTGCCAGTCCACTCTTCAGTCTGGCCGAGATCGATGGTCAGCCGGAAGCGATAGGCCGTGCCGCCATACTCGAACCATTCCTCAACGACAGCACCGAGATCCAACGCCTGGATAGCTGTCTCCACCGCATAAGCCGTTCCCTTGTGCCGATGGACTGCCAGGGACTGTTTGATCGCGTTGCGCTTGACCGCAACTGTCCATGCCGGATCCCACTCATCGACCGAATATTCCCAGGCGAGCAGCGGCAGAAATGCCGGAGGGCAATCGTCAGGCCGATGAATGCGTCGGATCACGTCAACATCGAGGGAGCCGATGCGCCATGCGTCGATCGAGGCAAGGGCAAGCTCAAGCACGGAGGCGTTGCCCGGCAGCGGCACGTTATAGGTCACGGAATTGACGGTGACAGAATAGCTCACGAGATCACCTCGTAAGTAACGACAACCGATGTCGGCCGCGCCAGCTGCTTGGCGGTCGGGATGACATCAGTGACCGTCGCCTCGCCAACCGTGATGGTGATGTCTGCGTCGTCGACCATGGCAACGCCATTCTCATCTGCGACGTGGACCGCAGCGGCGATCGCGCTGTCGGAAATGATCCGGGCTATCTGCCGCCGAGAGCAAAGATAGGCCAGCAACCGCTTTTCCGCTTCGGTCCGAACCAGTTCCGGATCTGGTCCGAAGGGGATCTTGAGCAATGCCGTGATCGAATAATCCAGTCCGGAACACGCCTCGACAATGACGCGGTCGTTCAACGGCCGGAGCTTCTGCCTGCGGTCCAGGTCGCGGATGCGTTGATCCGAGACGGCGTAATTGATCTCACGGGCATCAAGGAAATCCGCCACGCTGTCGAGAACCAGATCTGTCGGCACCCCGTCACCCTGGCTCGATGCAATCACGCACAAGACCTCACCTTCGCCGCAGAGTTCCGAATGCGGATCATAGACCGCGACGTCGGAAACATGCGGGTGCGCAGCAAGTGTAAAAAACTCATAGGCACCAACCGGCCCTGCAGTTGACAAAGCCTCGATCGCCAGTTGCCTGCGCCGGCGAAGGTCGGTGTCGCTTTCAATAGAACCAGCGACCGGCGGTATCGCATCCGGATCTGCCTCGACAACCTTCCGCACGACGCCAAGTTCGGCTGCCTTGTGGTCAAGGTCCGCGCCTGTCGCATAGGCAAGCGTGGTTGCAAGAGCCGCGTCATTGATGCGTTTGCGCAGCAGCATGTCCTGGAAAGCAGCGTGGCGCTCGTTCAACACGAACGGATCAGGTTTGATCATCTCCACGTCAAACGAGATCCCGCCCTCGAACAAGCGCGCCTTCAGCTCCTGCAGGCGAGCGTTAAGGATCGTCGCATGGTCGGCAGCTTCCACCGCATCAGGTTTGGGGAGAAGCGTGAGATCGATGTCGAAGAACCGGGTCATGCCGCCACCCCGGTCAGTCTGTTGAAGCTCACCGCTTCTGCGGCCGTGTCGGGAATGGCGATGTCATAATTGCCGAACCGACCCTCGGGATAATAGGTGCCGGCATATTTGAGCCCGAGCGTTCCGTCACGGGTGACGCGGACCAGGCGCAGGCTGGAGATGCGATATTCGGGTTCGAATGCATGGGCAGCGACCACCAGCGTGGCGTAGATCTGCAGCGCCAGGCCGGGCGTCATGTCCTCGGAGAGATGGCCTCGCGGGTCGGACCCGAAACCGAGATCCATCACGAGTTCACCAAGCCGCGTTGTCCAGATGACGCCGAGCGACTGATGCACATGCGCGATCCCGCGCAGCACCTGGCCGGTGTGGCGGTTGATCCCGGTTCTGTAGCGGACGGCGCGCATGCGTGAGACGATCCTTTACTCGGTTTCCGGTGCTTCAGGTGCCGTGGTTGGCTTGGCGGGTTCGATAGCGCCGATGCGGAGCTCGTGGTCCGCCTCCAGCTCGCCGAGCGTGACGATGTCACCAGCCTTGGCGCGCTTTCCGTTGACCTTCGGGCCGGCTTTCTTGGTCACCACGAAGTCGCGTGGCCAGGGAGCTTCGGGCGCTGCGGCATCCTGCTCAGAAATGTCGGCAGGTGGTTCTTCAACGGCTGCGGCTGGCGCTTCGTCTTTAACCGGGTCTGCCTTTTCAGCCGTGGCAGCGTTGCCCACTTCTGGCTCGCCAGCAGTTGCGGCCGGATCCTCGATCGGCGTGTTGTTTTCGGTGTCAGATGGTTTTGCCTTGCGAGCCATGCTGTTTTCCTCAGGTTGCTGAAACGATGTCGGAGCCGGTGACGATCGGCCAAAGCCCGGCGCTTGATCCTGCTCCGACCTCAACCATGTCGCCGACGCGCGCGACCTTCTCGCCGCCTTCACCGCCAAGTGTCACATTGTTGGCATCGACATGGACATTGTCGGCGGCCAGCCGATGGCCGTTCTTCTGGATAATCCAGCGCGCGCCGCTGTCGAATTCGATGACAGCCTCGGTGTCCTTGTCGGATGGCGGGGCGTGATCCTGGTCATAGGTCGCCCATTGCGCCGAGGAGCCCGCGCCGATGGTGCCCGACTGCGAGGTGAGCAGCATCTGCTCGTTGTCGGCCGGCACGGCGTGGATCTTGAGCGTTCCGGCACCCTGCTGCTGCCAGCGGACCGGAGGCGAGAGCACTTCCTTGCCCTGCGCATCGGTGCCAAGGATCAGGCGCACGGTGCGCTTTTCCAGATCCTGGCTGCCCGGCTTGACCTTGCCCGGCAGCAGCGTGGTCGCAAGCCGCCGGTCGAGCTTGTGGACCTTGCGGTGCAACGTGCGAAGTTCCGAAGAGACGAGCTTGCTCATGGCTCCATATCCTCAACCATGGCGCGGATCTCGGCCGGGATGTCGCCGTCCTCGAACAGGATCTGCTCGTCGTCGGTTTCGCTCACGGTCGGTGCCAAGCCAGGGAACGGCGGCTCGCCGGTTTCGATCAGCTCCTGGCTCCAGGTCACCGCATAATAGGCGATGCCCTTGGCGAAGGATCTGGAGGTGAACAGGGGCTTGAACTCGGGCGCGCTGGGCAGGCCGATGTTCATCAGCCCCCAGGCGGCCTCGTCTTCGTCGCCCAGCACCTGGATCAAAAACCCGCCAATCGCATGGCCGACGCTCTCGCGCTCGAACCGCCGCTTCGCCACATTGTCAGCCCGGTCCTCGACCACCACATAGGCCGTCCAGTCGATCAGAAGCCCAAAGCCCGAGGCGATGTCCTCGACTGTGCGAATGCGGCTCCAGCCAATGGCGATGCCCGGCGTCTTGACGATGTCCTCAGTGACCACATCGGAGATATCGAGCTTGCCGGGATGCGAGCGGACGGCAACATCGGGCAGCAGCGCCCGAAGGCGGGCCACGATTGCCGCCTTGACCTCATCAACGCGGTTGGCGGCGAGCAGCGCATTGAGCGTGGTTGGCTCGATCATTGCAGCGACCCTCCCAGAACATCGATGATCAGCTCCTCGATCTCGGCCTCGTTGTCAGAAGACAAGCCGACGAAGGGCCGCGCCGGGATGGTGACTTTCGACGCGCCCACGGTCTTGCCACCGATTTTGAAGATGAGCTTCTTGGCGTTCTTCGGCACGATCGTCATGCCGTCCTGGTGAACATGGGCGTGTTCCCAGGTGGCTCCCCATTCCGCCATGTCGGATGAGGCTTCAGACGCGATCGACTGCAACAGATGCTGGCCGGTCTGCAACAGGATCGACGTGCCCTCGTTGTTGGGCTTCCAGGCTGAGCCATCGGGCGCAGTCTTTTCTTCCGAGATCCTGCGCCGCGTCTGGCTTTCGCCAAGGCTCGCAATGCCGGTCATCAGTTCCGATGGTTCGAAGTCGAAGATCGGCTTGAGGCGCTTGAACACCTTGTCGAAATCATCGCTCTCGATGATGATCGAGATCCCGCCCATCAGATCTGCCCCAGCCGATTGCGCGTGAACATGCGCTCGGGCGCGGTGATCACCACTTCGTTCTGGTCGATCGAGCCTGCCGGATCGGAGCTGTCCGAGGACCCGCTGCCAACCAGGCTCAATGCGCCCTTGCCCGACGCGATGGCTTCAAGCCGTTTGATCGTTGCCTCATAGCGTTCCTTGATGGTGTCCGAGGAACGGGAGAAGGCGAGCGCGATCCGGTAGAGCGCGATGTCCATGCAATAGACCTTGACGATCGTCAGCGAGGTCTCGTCGAGATTGGCGAGATCAGCGGTCGAATAGCGCGCCTGCAGGATGGCGATGATCTCGGTGGTCGCATCATCGAGCGCAAGATCGATCCGGCCATCATCGCGCAGACCGGTGTTCTCGTCGGCTGCGAGCAGCGTCAGCTCGGACGGGTACCGGGCTTCCAGATCTGTAAGGGCTGCAAACGGCGCGACCATGATGGCAATTTATCCTTTCGGGGTTGGGGCGAATTCAGGCTGTTGCCGGCTTGCCGTCTTCGAACTCGCCTTCGACCGCGCGAAAGCGCTTCAGCTCTTCAAAGCCGGCGCGATCGAGTGTGATGCTGTCGCCTGCATCGTGCCGGCTGCCATTGCGCTTGACGCGGGAGAGAACATTGAAGACGCGCTCCGCGTTCTCGGCTTTGGCAGCCTGTTTCGAAGCCGGATCGAGCGGATCTTTAGCGCCCTTTGAAGCGGGTTCATTGGTGGTTTGCGATGCGGCTGTTGCAACAGGCGGTGCGGATTTGGCGTGCTCGACTTCTTTGGCGAGAAGCGCTTCACGCTCGTCTTCCGGCAGCGCGTTCCAGGCCTCGACCGATAGTCCAGACCGGGCGTGCGCCTTCATAACGATCGCTCCGAGCTGCACTGTCTGACCTTCAGCGATTTCGATGTCGGCCGGAAGCGTGTTGGAGCCGATCAGGGTCTCCTCGCTGGCCGGCTTGCTTGCGGCAGGCGCAGTCGATGCTTTCGGGGTTTGGGTCTGCTGTGTTTTGCGGGCCATGCTCGCCTCCATCGGGTTTCAACTCTTGCTCAACTCACGGGGGGGAGAGCCCGGTGGCTCTCCCCTTCACGGCGGTCTTCGCTCGGGGGTATTGCTTAGGCGGCGACCGCGCCGGAGATCTGGAAGCCGGTGTCCTTGGCGACAACGAGCTCCTTGACCCGTTCACCCTCGCGGATGATGACGCCGCCCTGCAGGCCGACATCGCCGTCCTCACGGCGCATGACCACAAGCGAGCCGTATTCCGCGGTGAAGCCGAAGGTGACATCGCCATCGGGACCCGCGTCCGAGTTGATGTAGAGAAGCTGCAGCGACGTGCCCCAGACCATCTGCAGGTTCGCAACCTGGCCAGGACGGGCCGCATTGATCTGGCTTTCGCCAACCAGAACCCGGCGCAGGCCGAACAGACGAGCGAACTCTTCCTTGGTCACAATGCCCTTGTTGGTCAGGTTACCACGAATGGCGTTGACGATTTCGGGATGCGAGGACAGGTAGTGCCAGACAAGCTCGCCCATGACGGCGGTGTTGGGTCGGTGGACCAGCGTCGAACGCATGGCGTCCTTGATGTCTGCGATCGGCGAGGAATTGTCATAGTCCGACCATTTGTCCGTCCCGGTCAGAGCCAACCTGCGACTGGCTGCATAGGTGTTTGGATCCTGGATCAGGGACGCCACGCGGATTTCGCGGTTGTTCATGTTGTAGCTCTTGATCCGGCGCGCCGCCTGGCGTTCGGGATCGATCGTCGAGAGCTTCTTCTCCCGCGCGTTCCGGGCAGCCTCGATGTCCGAGTTCGGGATCGGGATTTCCAGGCCGTAGTCCTTGACGGCGCTTTCCTTCTCGGTGCCGCTCAGCTCGATCCGGTTGACCCGGCCGGTGCGCCCGACCGCGTTGTCGGGAACGGCGAAGCCTTCTTCGAGCGAATACTCGGTCCAGGAGAATTTTTCGCCACCGACCGGCACACGCGGCAGGACCTGGTCGGCGACGTAGACGGCATCCGGGTTCTGATAGCCGATCGCATAGGCCGTCAGGATGGCGTGGGTTACAAAGGGGCGGTTCGTCGCCATGGTGATCTTCCTTTTCAAGCCCCTTCGGGCCGCTTCAAATCAAGGGTGGAAACGCGGGCGATCAGGCCGCCGGCGTGTTGATGGCTCCAGGCGCTATCAGGATCGGGAACAGATCACCGTCGACAGCATCGAGCAGCGCAATGCCGACATAGCGAACCACGTCACCGGCAGAGGGCGCTGCCGCAATGCCCTTGGAGTTGGCGTCAGCGGTGATGAAGTCGCCGGCCGTGACATTGCCGCCGGCAATCACGTCATAGGTGCCGGAAAGAACCACATCGAGCTGACCACCTGCTTCCGCGCCCATGCGCTCGGAGACGCCCAGGATGGCGTCCGTGTCGGCTGTCGCGGCCTCGGCGATGTTGTCGGTGCCCGAGAGCGCGACGATCAGGTTGCCGGCAACAGCGCCGACAATCGGGAACGACTTGATGAGGGTTGGATTGCTCATGACTTGGTGATCTCCGAGAGAGCGAGATCGAACTCGGCGTCGTAGTTGAGGACCACGCCACGCGCGGCGGCCTCTGCGACCCGTGTTCGAATGTTGGCGGAAAGGGCCATGATGTCGACGTCGCCGGCATCAAGGTTTTCGGTGGTGGCCTGTCCGGGCGTCGGCTGGCCGTCGAGGCCCGTGCCGCCGAGCTTCGGCGTCATCGCCTCAAACAGCGCCGTGACCGAGGTCAGGCCTTCGTCGGTGGCGCACAGTGTCTCGTAGTGCTGGCGCTGGGCCGGCGTGATCTTCTTGGCCTTGAGCGCCCCCTCGATCAACTCGTCGACCTTGCCCTTGCGGGTCTCGGCCTTGAGCGTTTCGAGCTCGGTGTTGGCGGCCTGAAGCGACTGGAGCGCCTCTTCATGGATGGCCTTGTCGACCAGGTTGGCACTAAGCGACTGGATGGCGCTCAGGCATGAGGTCTCGCTTGCGTCTTCGGTCAGACCGAGCGCAAGGGCAATTGCCTTGGACATTTGAGGTTCCTTGGTTTGTGATGAAAATTCCGCCCCGGCGAGCGCGGGCATGGAGATGCCGGGGGCTGCGACCAGGCCCGCAGAATGCAGCCAGAGCGCCTTGCCGAACTGATCGGGCTTGAGAGATGGCGAGATGTAGCGGTGCGACCGGGCGGTGAGGATCTTCATGCCTTCGTCAAGCCACTCGGTCCGGCCATAGAGACCATCGGGTCGGGCTTCGAGCTTGTTGATCCAACCAATCGCGGGAGCCGTCTCGCCGAACAGGCCGCCCTTGGCGGTCGCGTGATCGAGATCGATCGGCAGATCGACGCCATCGGCATCGAAGCGGCGGACGAGAAGTTCCGGATCGACTTCGAGCTGGCGGCCGTCACGGGCCGTAAAGCGGCCGCGCGGCGCGAGCTTGACCCACTCCGGGCCACGCGAGACGTCGTCGGGCTTGCCGGCGGCATAGACGTCGAACAGGATGACGCCGGTGGCGCTGACGGCGTCGAGCTGCTCGCTCACAGAAAAGGTTTGCAATCGCGTGTTCATGGCGGCAAGATTGCACCAGATGAACACCGCCCACGGGCTGACAGCAGTCAGGGTCGGAAACATCTTTCGATCAGGCTAGATCGGGATCAGCGGGGCCAAACACCCCGAAACGGCAAAGCCACCCCCCTCCCCATATTCAGATCGATTTTTGAGCCGGTTTTGAGGCGTGTGGGCGCGCTTTGGTGGAAAGTCCGTCCGATGACGCAGCTCGAGCCGTCATGCGCGTCAGCGGCCAGATATGGCGACCTGCATCAAGCCTGCTTCGATAACAGCAGCCCGATCGAGATTCATGAAAACAATCCTCTTGCAATCAGCTTCGCGCAAGACCTGGCTAATACGCCGACAAGGCAAACTCTGTCGGAGGAATCATGACGATTCTCACAATGCTGCTTTCCTGGGGTGCCATGTTCATTGTGAGCCTCGTTGCAACGTTCATTTTCAATGTCCGGTTTAGCCGGCCTGATGAGCAAGAAGGCTCCAATCAGTGGCGTCCCGCACAGTGCTATGACTGGGAACCGAAGCGCTGACGGCTTCATTGCTCCTCCTGAATTTCGCCACCGGAAAGCCCGGCGGCAGAGAGTTGTTCCTTGATCGCCTTACTGCTTGACCGGTGAAATGAACCAATCCGGAGCACGCCGGATTGTGAGATCGTCACGAACACTTGCCACCAGGTCTTGCCAATTCGCGCAATCAGCGATCGGGTCTGCTTGTCGCCTTTCGGGTCCGGCAGAATAGTTCCGCGGCCGATGATTGTCGGTAGCAGCGCAAAATCTTCAATTGTCGGCCCATGCTTGCTCGCCCGGTCAACGATGTCGCGGCTGCCGATGGTAATGACCGGCGAGATGTCGGTGCGCTTGATCGCGTCACCCAGCTCCGTAGCCAGGGGAGCGGACCGGCCGGCTGGAAGCAACACTTGATCGGGAAGCTTCGGGGCAATCCGCAAGAACGGATCGGACCAGAGATCTTCCAGCACGCGGATGGCGTCCTGGTTCGTCGCCGCCTCCAGCCGATCGGAGACGGACCGGATCAAAGTCTGTGTCCGCGTCCGGCCGGGATTGGTGTGCCAGCCCGCATCAATGCCTTCGGGGATCATCTCCACCTGACCGGTGCGGCGGTTGACATGCGGCCGGTCGGGACCGGTCTCCGGCCGCGTGCCGGAATAGGCGGTCGAGGTCTTCAGCCGATCGGCCTCGCGCCTGGTGATCTGCCGCACGGTGCATTTGCAAAGCCAGCCATTGGGTGGGAAGTGCGTGTTCCAGTATGGATCATCGACCGGCAGGATGGTGCCGGCGAAGACAAGGTGCTCGGGCCTGGGCTCGATAGAAGTGGTGCGCACATATAGAAGATACGGCAGGAACCGCTTGGATTTCTGGGCGCGCTCCCATTGGCCGGCTGCGCGCGCGGAGTTCATGTTCGACCAGAAGATCAGCTTGAGCCGCCGGTCGGAGGCATAGTTGACCAGCTTGTCCGGATCGATGCCACGCGGGTCCTTGACCAGGCTCGGACCGAACCAGCCGAGCCCGGTCAACCTGGTGGCGATCTTCTCCTTCCAGGTCTCGAAGCCTTCGCCCTTGCCGAGGCTCTCCGACATCGTCGAGCGAAAGGCTTCCAGCACTTCGAGCTCGACAGCACCTGCGACCGTCATGGCGTTGGCATGCTCCTCGCCATAGATGTCGAGCCAGGAGAACGACGGCTTGAGCACCTTGCGGTCGAAATAGCCGGTGACGGCTTCCGGTACCGGGAACGGCTTCTTGATCTCGGCCATTGTCCCGGCCTAATCCCTCACGTCGCCGATGCCGCGCGCGATCGCGGTCAGCTCGGCGAGTTTCTCGACAAATGGTCCCGCGTCCGGACGAGCCGCATTCAGCATCGCGATAGCTTCGTCATAGCTCGTGGCCTCGGCCAGGATGTCGAGGAACGGCTTGAACAGCGGCGCGGCCATCTGCTCGAAGCCCGAGATCTGCTCGAACAGCTCTTCGAGTTCACCGACCGCATCATCGCGCTCGCCGGCCGCAGCGAAACTGGAACAGCCCGAACACATGCAGCCCTCGCCATGACCGTTGGTGGTGGCGCTTGCCGAGAACTTGCCAAGCTTCTGCTTGCCAACCTGTTTGGCGATCTCACGTGCATCGGGAGCCTTGGCATCAGGTGGCGCAGACGGTGCGGTGAGCACATCCTCATCCTCGCCGGGATCGGACAAGCCCAGCTTGTCGCGGATCTCGCGTTGACCTACCCGCAAGCCTAACGGCACGAGCTGCGCCAGGCTCGATGACAACGCCTCGACATCTTCAGGATCCGGGACTGGCAGTTCGACGCGGGGATACTCGTTCTGCGGCCCGAAGTTCAGATCAACGAAGGGCCGTATCAGATCGCGGTTGATGGTCGATGCGAGCTGCTTGCCATCGGCGCGCAGGATGTCGAGCCGGACCTCGTTGTGGATCTTGGCCTGGCCGAGCGACGAGCCATCATCCGATGTCATGGTCTGGCCGACTACAAGCTTTGAGATCTGCTTGTCGACATAGTCGAGCAGTCCACCGAAGACAGCTTCGCCGCGCGTGCCGCTGACTTCATGGAACTCAAAATCCATTCCCTGGGGAATGATCGCAGCCCCGTCATTTGCGATCATCGTGACAGCACGCAAGAGCGTGCGCTTGTCTTTCTCCGATGCCGCCGAGTGATACCGGCCGACGCGGAACGGGATGCCGTAGATTTCCGCGAAGGCCGACCAGTCCTGCAATCCGAAGGACTGGATCAGATAGGCCCAGGCGGCGGGCCGCGCCACGCCACGCCTAATCGGAATGCCCATTTTCGAGCGCGGCATGTGGCGCAGGAATTTGGCCTCGGGCAGGATCTCGCCATCCGCGTTGCCATCAATCACCAGGCGCAGCTCGGACAGACCGATGCGTTCGAACTGGAAGAAGCGCTGATCGCGCGAGATGTATTTGACCGGCTGCAGGAGCTTCTGCTCGTACTCCCAGCACATCTCGACGGTGGCGAAGCCTTTGGCGATCCCGTCAGTGAGCGAGCCGAGTGCATCATCAAAGCCGTCATTCTCGATGAGTGTCTTGACCGCGTCGACGATCTTGGTCGGAACCGATTTGTCGGCTTCGACCGAAACGCCAATGCTCTCGATTGCCAGCCGCCTGGTCTGCAGCTGGCTCGCATAATGCAGATACCGCTCCTCCATTTCCTCGGCGAGCGTCAGGTAGGAGCGGATGTCGCCGGTGGCGGCCCGCTGCAGGATCGAAGCAAGCTTCTCCGGCGTCAGCCCGGTGGCTTCACGGTCGGAATGGGTCTGGCGGCTGCCGGTCAAGGAGGGCTGGGCGATCTCTTCACTGAGGCCGGAGATCTCGATCGACCGGCCGTCCGGTCCGAGGATTGTGCTCTTGCGCGCTACCATAGGGCTCTGCCGCTTTCTTCAAAATCATGGGCGGTGTCGAATGCGCCGGTTGAATTGTTGAGCTCATCGGCGGGAATGTAGCCATACTCCGGCAGGTTCTGGCGGCTCGCGAAGTAGGCGAGCGCACCCGCGATGGCGCTGTCGCCATGGCGGTCAAATCCGTCCGAGCCCTTGAAGCGATGATCGTCCGGCACCTTGATGATCCCATTGACGAAGGCCAGCGCCTGATGATCCTGCAGGATGTCGTCGTGGCGTGGCAGCACAATGGTTTTGTCCGAGAACGCCTCGATATAGGCAGGCATTTCGGTCTGGTACCAGGACTGCGAGAGCTTCACTTCGACGATGGTCGCGCCATAGCGCTGCGCCGCCTTCTCGGCCAGATAAGCTCCGTTGCCGGTGGCATCTAGTGCGCCGCCGGACATGCGCGGAAGCCGGTCGACCAGGTAGTAGAGAATGTCGCGCTGCTGATCGAAAGGCACGTTGCGAAGTTCGACGATGAACGGGCAGCGGCGGACCAGGTCGGTGCCGATCTCCAACGGAATGATGTCCGTGACATCGCCCGAGCGGGCAAAGTCCTCGCCGAACACATGCGCCAGGCGCGTGTTGAGCTTGTCAGTTAGCGGTTTGAGCTCGCGTTCGCAAAACGCCTTGGCTTCCAACTTGCGGATATGGTCCGGGTAGTCCTTGAATTCGTCGGTGCAGGACCAGCGAATGACCGGGATGTTCGGAACCATGCAGCTCTCGATCTGCATTCGGGTCAGGGCCGCACCCTCGGCCTCGGCCGGGATCGCGTCCAGCTCCTGCTCCATCTGGGCCGTTCGCGGCCCGTAGGACTTGCGGATGTTGCCTTCCCATTCGGCTTCTGCCTCGGGTGACCATTCCTTGCCCTTGATCAGGCAGACCCGCTTGTAGAGCCCGTTCTTGACCGCATCTCCAAACGGAATGAAGTGAACCGAAAACGGGTTTTTGCCAGCGCGCGCTTCCCGGATCAGCTCGTTGAAGGGTGAGAGCACGCCATTGTGGGTGGAGATCACCCGGATCTTGCCGCCCCAGATTAGAAGCGCATTGACCGCATCCAGCACGCCGCGCACGTCCTTGTGGAACGCCGCCTCGTCGATCACCACGATGCCCTGCAGGCCGCGGATGTTCTCGGGCCGCGATGACAGCGCCTCGACCCGGAAGCCTGAGCCAAACCGGATCCGGAAGGCTGAGATCATCTGCGAGGTGCCGTCTTCCCTGACGTCCTCGAACATGAACTCCTCGACCGCGAGCAGCTCCTTGGCGACGATCCTGGCAAAGTGCGCCACATAGCCGATGAATTCGCGGCCCTTGTCCTTGGTGTCGCCGATGTAAAAGACGTTGTCGCCACCAGCCTCGCGCGCCGATGCCGCGATCAGCGTGTCGTCGAGCGCCTCGGCGAATGTGATCCCTGTGCGCCGCCCTTTCTCGCCAAGCTTGAGATCGCTCTTGTCGGCCAGCCAGTCGGCCTGATGCTTCATCAGAATGCCATCGGCCAACGGATCAAGAGTTTCGGGGATCTCTGACCCCTGTGTGAACTCTTCCGGCAATTCATCTGGCGTTCGCGAGATCACCGGCGACGATGCGAACAGAGTGGGTTTCCCGGTCATTCCCTGACACCCAGAACATCGCGGCGGATCTGCGCCACCTAGTCGGCGGAGAGGCCGGTTTGTTTGGCCATTGCCGTGGTGACAGCTTCGACCTTGCCTTCCATTTCCTTCTCAAGCGCGGCAATGCGGTCTGTCGAGGCCCTTTGCGCCTGGGCGAATGAACGTGCAGCCATGGCCAGTTCCTTGGCATCCTTGGGAGAGAAGCCGCTTTCGCCAGCCCCCTGGAGAAGTTCGAACACCAGGGTCTTGCCAAGCTCGGCGACCATCATCGTCAGATCATCAGAAGAAGCCGCATCGAGCCTTGAACCAAGGGCTTTGACAATGCGGTGAGTTTCTTCAATGCGCCGGGTTGTGATCGCCAGCTGCGTTGAGTACCGACTGAACGCTCCAACAGAAACCGGCCCTATGCCGCGATCGGCAAGCCGTGCATTGAATTCAGCCAGAATGTCTTTCTGAAGCCGGTCGCGCTTGCGAAGCTCCTCACCGGCCCAAACGATATCGGGTTGCGCCTCGTCGGGGAGCAGTTCGATGGATGATAGCCGGCCACGGCCTTTGTCCTTATCGGTCGCCATCCTCAGGCGCTCCTTGAAGGGCTCGGCCGCTTGACGCCTTCCAGCACCCTGCGGCGCTCGACATGGTCGAGACCGGGCTCGATCAGTTCGGCGATCAGGGCGGTGCCGGCCTCTGTCAGCTTGACCGCGCCAACACTGGCCTCAAGCCAGCGCAGCTGATTGCGCACATAGTCCCGGCCGCGCTTGATGGCGAAGGCTTCAAGCATGATGGTCAGCATGCTGTCGGACATCCGATAGTCAGTCTCGCCAGCCAGCGCCTTGAGAATAACCAGCCGCGCCTCGGCATCGTAGTGCTCTGCAAATCCCTCAAACATCACTTTGCCTTTCTCGACAAATCCAGCAGGTAGTTCTCGATGCGCAGCACACCTTCACCGGTGGCTTTCACATTGCTGGTCAGAGCGCTCATGCGTTCGTCCATGCGCGCCAGCGACATCTCCAGCCGATGCATGTCCTGCCGGGTCGGGCGTGAGGCGAGATCATGCTCTAGCTCATTGATCCGCTCGTCGAACTTCCCGAGACGCGTATTGATCGAGCGAAGTTCCGTCATCACGTCACCACTCGCCTCAGATTTCGGCCCATCAGGCTTCGCCGGGCTGCCGAGCCCGAGCCAGCCCTTGGCGCGGGCGATAACCGCGCCTGCGGCGAGGATCACCACGCCGAGCGCCGCGCCGACCGGACCGGCCTGCTCGATCAGTTTGTTTCCCAACTCGTCCATTCACCGCTTCCGTTCAGATCTCTGTTGGCACTCGAAGCAGCGGACCGCGAACGGGGCTGCGCGATGGCGTTCCTCGCTGATAGGATCGCCGCAATCCCGGCAGGTCTTGCTGCCGGGTCGGTTCAATCGGCCCGAGACGGCTGCGAGCTTATGGCTTGTCTCGGCGAGGACGCGGGCCTCGGCCTGTTCGATCATGAAGTCGCTGGCTTTCACGGCTTGCGGCCCCTTAGAACCGCCTCGATCACGTTCTTGCCGAAGTCCTTGATGGTGTGGCCGCCCATGTAGAGCGCCATGAACCAGGAGGTGAGCGTCATAAGCGTGGCGACATCGATCATCTCGATCATCAAGCCGCCAGCAGAGCCAAGCCGCTGATTGACGATCGGAGCCACGATGATCCGCCAGATCCAGAAGATGGCGAGCAGATACATCCAGCCATAGCGCCAGAAGCTTTGCCAGAAGCCTTCCCTGGTCTCAGCCTGCAGAAGCGCGAACTGACCTTCGAGCCCGGCGGTGTAGAGTGCGATCAGCTCGGGCATCTCGGCTTCGGTGGCGAGCACCGCTTCCTTGAGATCTGCGGGCTTGAGCGCTTCCAGATCGATCGGTTCGGCACCGGCCTTTTCCGCGACGGTCTTGATCACGGTTTCCGCCAGTTCGCCCGACGCTTTGCCGAACCTGTTTTCCAGAACCCGCTTGATCAGTGGTGCTCCGACTTCTGCGGCGACACCAACGAGAATGCTTGCAATCGCGCTCATGTCAGAACCCTCCTGCGATTGCGATGAGAAAGCCCGTCGAGACGAGGCAAGCCACAAACCAGAGGACCGCTGGTCGGCTCTTGCCCGCAAGCAGGCAAACGAATGTCGCGCAACCGGAAACCGCGACCAGCAGCACCAGGAAGGCGATGACGAATGCGGCGCTGAGAGCCTCGACCATCATGCGCCCCTCAGCTTCTTGCGCCCGTTTACGAAAGCGATTGCCAGCTCGTCGCGGTACCGCCAGGCAAGCCAGGCACCGCCGATGACCAGCACCGCGAGGCTGCCATAGAGGATGAGATCGCCATATCCGGTGGCAGCCGTTGCCTGGTCAGTTGCGCCGGTAGCGGCACCCGCACCTGCGCCGGCGGCTCCCTTAGCCGATTTGGCCTTGAGGTCGATCACGCGCTGCAGCTGCTCGAGCGTTGCGCGGCCGAGCACGCCGTCATTGTCGAGCTGCGGATGCGCCTCCTGGAAGCGCCGCGTCGCAGCAGTGATCAGCGCTCTGTCGTTTGCGTTGCCTGCTGCCAGGTATCCAAGCTTGATCAGCCATTCGACACCCTGCTTGAAATCATCGGCACCAAGGTGCCAGGACGGCATCACGGCCTTGATCTCCTTTGGTGCGGAAGTCCGTGGTTCCTTTACCCAGGCCGGCCACTTGTTGAATTCCATAATGGTGGCGGCTTCTGCCCGGCGGCGGATCAGGCCAGGCAGACGGCGTCCCTTGGCCTTGGTCGCCGTGACCTTCAGCCGTCGAGCCGCATCCTTGATGTCATTGCGGACCAGCGCCTTGAACCAAGTCCATTTTGCAGCCCCAAGGCCGCAATTGAACAACATGTCGGTGGCCGCCGCCTGGGCATGCGGCGTTGCGTGGCCGGCGTGTTTGCGTACCGGGCCATAATACTCGGCGTCGATCAGCGCCTTGAGCAGATAGAACGCATCGGCCTCGGCTATGGTGTCGCCGAGCTTGAGCTTGGCTCCCTTGTTGGCAAGCCACCAGTCCCGGAAGATCTTCGATCCCCAGGTGAAGCCGAACCCGATGGTGATGGCACCTGCCGGGCAGCGATAGGCGCGCAGCACCTTGCCCTCATGCTGGCCGGTGAACGGAATGAGGCGCGGGTCATAGGAAGTGTTTGACATTGGATCTGCCTTCGGGCGAGTTCGCGAATAACGTGTTCGCGAACGTGCGGCAGAACTTGATGATGTCGGGGCTGACAGGCGTCAGTCGGCGTGGACTGATCAACTAATTGAGACCAAGTTTTCACAAAAAGGGCAAGAGGGCAAACTCATGCTCGGATTGAGACTTTAACGGTTCCAAGGCTTCTTATTGGACTGCCCAGTATTCTTTTATGGTTATTGTCACTTTGGGCGGGAAATGGACGTTAATAGTAATTCGATCCTAATTTAATTTCGTACAGGGCTCTGTGATGAACTGATAACTGTCACAGAGTCGCTTTGCTTTTCGTTGAGCTTCAATCGAAGTGTCCTTGGTTCCGGTCCACCTGCAATAAACTCCGGTGAAGTTGGCGGCCCTTCCAGAGTAGACAATACCGTATTCTTTTCTTGCCCTTTCAGGATTTGCTCTCATTCCTTTGCAAACACCAAACGCTTCGGCTTTTGAAAATGTTGGGCCGTTAAGCACATCCTTCTCAGACAAGCCCGTAATCGATATCGAAAAAAATATCGCTGTTAAATATTTTAACATATTCTTGGAGTTGCACATAAAATTGATGACCCGATGAGCAAAATTTGCAGTTCAATGAATTTCTGAAGAAGGCTAGGCCAAGCGGCAGAAACCGATCATGTCAAGGCTGACAGGCGTCAGTCAGCGAGGCCCGATCACCCAATTGAGATCAAGTATTTACAAAAAATGCAAGAGTTCCCGGATTGTCAAATTGCAATGCCAGCCGGTGTCCAGAAGAGTACAGGAACGCGGCATTAGGCAATATCCACAGATCGCACGACTTGCCGCAGGATCAGGCGCTGCTGTCCGAAAGATACTCTAAAACAAACTCTGCTTCCGCCGGGACAGAAAGAAACCATGTCCGCTCTTGTTACGGCAGGTCAAACCCGTGCGTTCAGACTTGCATGTGATAGCGCCAAACTCACCCGTAAGGCCGTAGCTGGCGATATCACTGTAGTCGACCTGCTCAGGGGAGCTGTCGCACAACATTCTCGCTGGGCCACGGTTATCCAGTGCAAAAGTGTGTCCCCAATACGCTCCGCAGGATTGAGGTCTAGGCGCAGGAGGAGTTCCGTTTTTTGAAACAATGGTACAGCTGATGCCGCCTTCAATGGAACCGTTGCAATAGATATTGCCTGATGGGGTCATGAAGCCATATCCATCGGAATTTGCGCTGGTCGAGAATGCAAGCGCACAAAGAATAAGAACGAAGCGCATCTGATACTCCCAATACTGAATAATTCGCGGCTGCACTACCTGTTACAATGAAAAGCCGTCAGTTGAGTGGTCGGCTTCAAGCAACCCGACCAGTGAGGTTTCCTCTGCCGGCGGCGTCTCATCCGGTTGGATGTAGCTCTCGTTTCGCGAAGCTGTTGCCAGGCGGGAAAGCGAAGCGTCGTCCGCATCAAAGGCGTTGCCGTCCGCCGTCTCAATGGGCGTCAGGGTTGAGCCGGAGATGGGGATTGCTGAAGAACCTGCTGCCACGGCCTTGAGAAGGTCATTGACGGAGTTCCCGATCCCATAATCGCCCGTCACAGCAATCTTCAACAAGGATGCCAGGGCGACAATGGCCGCTCCATCCGTTCCGGCGACGCCTCGCTCCGCAGCTACATCCTGGTAGAACTTGAGGCCGTCTGCCCTTGTGATGAATGCCAGTCCCTCATCCGATTGTTTGGAAAGAGGTACCACCGCTTTGTAGATTGCGGTGATCTTCTCCTGCAAGGTTGTTCCGGACGCTATGCTGTTGAACTGCGCTTTGGCATTCACATTGTCCTGCACCAGATTGTTGACCAGGTTGATGAACTTGTTTTCCTGGTTGAAGGTCACACCAGCGCCCGCACCGAAGTTCGTCGAGACCGCCCCGTTGATCAGAAACGTATACCCTGCCTCATTTGGCACGCCGCCAAGCAGGAATGCATAAGCTGCAGAAAGAGCCTGGACCGTTTCCGACTGGGTGGAGAACAGGTCCTTCATACTGACAATTGTGTCAGGTGCGAGAATCTTAGCAAAGACATCATGATCTCGCGTTTGACCGTCATATTGAGCTGTTGAGACCACAACAATTGAGCCATCTTTCAAGACCGCGCTTGCGGCAATTTGATCGACAACATTGCTTCCATCAAAAATCGCGTAGTCCTCGCGAACGATCGATCCGGTTGACGAGAACCTGACGGTGTTGTCACCATTGGAGATGATGAAGCCACCATCTTGTGTTGCAGATACGGTTAGATGCCAACTACTCTTAAATCCGGCATCCGGTGATCCAATGCCAATGTCTCCAAGATCGACGACATCCGTCAGAAAATTCCCCGACTTGTCGATTATTCTGTACCAGGAATTCGCAAGGCCACCGAGCACGCTTCCTGCCCAAGTAAGAAGGGCGTTGCCGTTGGACAGAGTAGTAATCTTGAGACTGTCCAGAGTTCTGAAGTTCTCCGCAACCAAAAAGGGGTCTGAAGTCGGTTTGCCGTCATCATCAAGCAAACGTGCATACACGCCATCTTGAACATACGGGTTTGGAATTACGATGTACGCAGCTAATGCGGTGCCGTCGTCTAGGAAGGTGATGTCACCGTTCCTGGCATAGGCATCTGAAGATGTCGCGGATCCTTGGATTGCTGGACTCAACAGGTATGCTTCGCCTTTGCCACCACCGGACAGATCAATTGAAAAAACGCCTTCTGTGTATGAAGCAAATCCGTCAGCGGATTGGTACATACTGGCCTCTGAAACGAAACCCACGAGATCTCCCTCGTCATTGACGGCAAGCTCGAGGCCGTCGGTTGATTTGAGTGACCCTAAGGCTGTCACCAATCCTGTTTGATCCGTGCTAGATAGAATATATTGTTCCGCAACTCGGTAGGTTTCACTCGTGGCAAGGCCATTTTCGTCAAACTCTTGCAGGAAGTAGCCTGTTTGGGTCGATCTGAAGGACGTGTCGCGGCTGGTCCAACTCAGTGCGAACCCGCCGCTTGGCAATGCGATTAGGTCATTCAACAAGTGCTGATGATCGTCAGATGATTCTGATGGCGACAAGACACTCGAGACAGCATTCCCTGAAGCGTCATATGCTCGGTAATACGTTGAAAGGATCCCTAAAGGCCTCTCGTCCCAAGCGATGACAAACCCGCCTCCTGTCAAAGGAACGACCATGGTGTGTCCCATATCGCCGGTGAGCGTGCCGTCAATCTGAAATGTACCTGTAGGAGCCATAACTTTGCCTTCTAGAAAATTCTTGCCATGAACAATCATGTCGGAGTGATTGGTTACGTCGTCCAATCTATTGAAATGCCCATTCGCGCAAAAAGAGCATGCCGCTTCTTTAGGTCAGGCATGTGACGCCGATCAAGGGTGTGGGTTAACTGATGGTTAACTTGCAGCTTTCGCCTTCAAGCTGGAGCTCAACAAAACATCCGTGTTGAGGGAGCGGGCCTAGAAGCTGCCGGCATTCAAAAAAGGCTATTCTGACCTTCATCATCCAAACCTGTCAGCCGCGCCTTCTCGCGCCACACTGTGCGCTCGTGAAGTCCAGATATCCGCGCTGCCTCGCGGACGCTGTGTCCGTCTTCAAGAGCCTTTCGAAGGCGTCTCCTGGCTGTCTTAAGCACAGACGCTTCTCCCAGGGGAAGAACCTCACCAGAGACGCCTTTCTTGCGATCATCGGCGTCAACAATCGCAAGCCCCTTGCAGATTTTGTCTGCGATTTCGAAGCCGACGCATTCGGTGAGCCAGTGATCCGCCTCTGCCTGTGGCGGGATGGCGATCCGCGTTCCTCCGCGTGCCTGGGCAATCTGCAGAGCCGCCGTTGGTCCGGCAATGTCCGCAATTTGACCAAGCAAACTTGGCAGCGAAGAACGGGTCATTTCGCGGACCGCACCTCAGGTCTGTCTGGGCCCACAACCTGTGCCCTCCGGATCATCGCCCCCATTTGGTTCATCACCGGGATCCAGCCGGAATGGCTCATCTCTCGAGCCTTCTTGTAGCCTAGGTTTCCCAGCCACTCATCTAGGCTTTGCGAAGGGGACAACTGCCCAAAAGCGATCAGTCGTCTGTGCTGTGCACCGGCAATCCGGTATCCATTGGCTTGAGACCACGCGGGAAGATGTCGGCTTGTGGACCAATCGACACCGCCGTCGCGTGCGATCCATTTCTTCAGCGCCTCGATCGCGCGGGTGGCGTCGTCGCCGTAACGAAGAAACCGGGTATGATCTAACCCGGTTTGGCGCTTGACGAAGGCAAGCAGCGCCGCATCATCCTTGTTGCGAATGAGACCGAGATTGTAGCCTGCGATCCAAAGTGCTTGCAGCTTTGGCACATACTTGCCTTCAAGACGTTTTCGGGAACCTTGGGATGTCGCTCTAAAGCCCAGGCGGCGCAACTCGCCGATTACGGACTGGTGCTGCGCTGGCGTCATGGCGCGAAGGCTTCGCTCGCCCGCCATGCGCTCATACAGGTCGCGTGCATCGTCTCCCGATATGCCCAACTGTTTCAAGCCGACATGGATGGTCGCTAGTGCTGTCACGACCTTGCCTCCTGTCTCTGCATTCGGTTCAGACCTTTGCCAGATCGATGGTTACAGCCTGCCATGGATCGGTGATCCGCCGACGCTCGTAGAATCGAACGTATTCCTTGGAGCCGGTAACCCGCATTGCATCCCGGATCGCCTCCATGGCGCGAAGCCAGCGCTCATCTTCGATCTGCAGCCTGAGCAGCATGAAAATCTCGGAGCGGTTAATCTGCCCTTCCTTGTCAGTGTTGAAAGCGCGGGTGACGACCGCGCGGATCTCCGGCCGGCTGTCGGCCGACCACTCATTGAGGCACTCGTCGATCAGCGTCTTCGCGACCTGCAGCTGCGGCCCGAAATCGACGAAGTCCGCGACAGAGACCGAGACCTTCATCAACCCATCGAAGGTCTGGTAGGTGCGGTTGCCCTTCTTGCCGCCCTTCTTGCTGCCGTACTCCTGGTCGAGCAGCGCGTCGAACTCGCCGAGGTCCGTCATGGTGTGACCACGAAACCGCGCGATCTGGGCCGAGAGGTTGCGCGCATATTCCATGATCTTACGCACCGTCTCGTCTTCGAGCTTGTCGGCGGGTTTGACCATTTCCAGCGGAACCAGCGCGCCCTTGGCATCTGCCATGTAGGGTTTGCCGTTGACGTTGGTGATGCCCTCGCCGGGGCGTTCTTCGAGAATAACTGCGGTGTTCATGGTCATGTCCTTTGTTTCGGGGAGAGGTGAGCGCAGACGGCTATCGCCGTCCGTTCGAATTTCTGCCGGGCTAGGTTTTCGCCGGCGCTGTGTCGTTCCTGTTCGAGCTGCCACCGGGCCTTGAGCAGCAGTTCGAGTGCCTCATTGAGAGCCATGTCCTCGCCGACGAGAACGGTCTCCGCCACGCGGACCATCTCTTTCTTGCGAGCTCGCTCCGGTTGTTCGATGGGTTCCGAAAGCATCATCGTGGCAATGCGCCGGTTGGCGTCATCAAGCTGCTGGTCGATGATCAGCACCGCCGCCGCGAGTTCGCGGATCTGGTTGACGGGCAGATCGATCGCTGCCCGCCTGGTGTTAACCAGCAGCTGCGCGAACTCGACCACGTTGATCGGGGCGGGTGCGCTCGCTGCTGGCTTGCGGACGGCACTCATGCGGCGGTGCCTCCATCTGAGGGCCACCGGGAGAACGGCAACCTGCCAGCGGGGAACGCAACAACGTTCCCGGCCTCAGCAATCATAGCTTCCCGGCACGCGGCTTCGTTCCACTCGTGGCGCGACAAGGCGGTCTCCTGCGACAGCGCCATTGCGACGAGCTCGTCAAACCGACCGATGAGACCGGTGATCTCTTCGGATGAGAACATCTTGCCGCCGTGGACATGAGGCTTGAGCGCATTGCGCGTGGCCTTCAGATGATCGGAAAGGAACTCGGTCATGAGCGTTTCCCCTTCTTGAAATCAGCGTAGACAACCGGGCCATCCTTGGCGGCATCAAGAACACCGTCCTGCATGACCTCCAGGCAAAAATCGCCGAGAACGCCGCCAATGGCCTGGTCCTGTTCGCTGGCGCGATAGACGCCTAGCTCGGTTTCGATGAGGGCAATCTTGTCCCTGATCAGGTTGAGCCGCTTGATGAGCGTTCGCGCCTTGTCCGGATCGAGGGTCAGGCCTTCCTCGTTCGTGTTGGCGATGACCAACTCGGTCATCAACTCGAACTCGCTGCTGATCGGCGATGTTCGGGAAAGAGCAGCACCCATCTCACATGCCCTCCACGTCGCGGTTCGACCATGCGGCGCGGATCATCGCCGCGTTCAATTGCTTGCCTGCGCCCTTGGCCGTCATTGTGGCGAGTTTGAGGGTCTTGTCGATCTGGCCGAGCGCTCCATCCTTCATCCCGATGCCGGTCAGCACTTTCCGAGTCTCGGGATCGGTGACCGCCCATGCGTCGAGAAGCGCATTGATGTCCTCGGCGCGTGGCTTGGCCAAACGGACCCGCTTGCCGATCCGTCGCCGGATCTGGGCGTAGGATGGGCCGTCCGTGGTGCGGGCGAAGCGCGAGTAGATTTCTTCATTGCCGACCAGGGCAACGCCGCAGGAATAGATGTCGACAAAGTGCCGAAGCTGATCGACCGCGCTGTCGACCAGGTTCTGTGCCTCGTCAACAATCAGCAAGGATCCGCCACCATTGTTGAGGAGCCGCTTTCCAACGGCGCGGACCAGCTTGGCGGGATTGTGCTGGGTAATGCTGAGCGCGGTCGCCAGCTCAACCAGCATCCCGTGCACCGTTTTGGTGTGCGGGCTCATGGTGACCATGAACACGTTCGGCCGGCTGACTGCAAACTGCCTGCAAGCGCATGTCTTGCCAGTTCCCGCCGCTGCCGTAATGGTCACCAGATCCGGCATCATCTGGGCAAACACAAGGGTTTGAGTGATCTCGTGAGCTGTCCGGGTGTGGATGAAGCCGGGGCTGACCGGGACCGTTGCCGCCAATCCGGCCATTTCCTCGACCGAGGCAAGCCAGCGTTCGACTTTTTCGTTCTGGTTGTCGAGCCGTCCGTCATACTTGCCGGAAAACCAACCGTGGAACGTGCCTTCGGCCATCCCGATGCGGCTTGCCACGTCAGATTTGTTCCAACCGTTCAATTCGCCGATACGTGCCACCTGGGGAACAAGAATGGTCCAGAGTTTGAGATCGGCCTCCGACCGACCCGGCCGGTTGCCCGAGATGTCGGGTTGCCCCGCCGGCAACGACCATCCTGATTGGGTGGGGCTTGTGCTTGTCGTGTCATTCATCTAATTGAGTCCTCGCATTGAACTTTGGGCGGGGTTTTCCCCGCCTATTTTTTTGAGCCGCACACGACACTCATCGGCCCGGTTTCTCCCCATTGCTGGGGAATTCGATGACGTTCTTCTCAAGCATCCGCATGGCGCGAGAGAACGCTTCCTCTGACTGTTCATCCCAATTGGCCTTGGCTTCCGGCTCGGCCCGGATGCCGCCATTGGCGATGCGCTTGAATTTTGGTGGCTCCGGCTTGGGTTCCGGCGCGGACTTCTCCGAGCCGTAGATTTCGGCCAGCGCATCCGGCGACAGTTCGGCATGCAGCCGGGCGCTTTCGCGAACCGCCTTTGTGAGCTGATTGCGCTTGGACGCATGATCCCGGGCCGCTGCGGTGTCGAAGAAGCCGGTGTCGGATATGCAATCCGCTTCGCAGATCAGATTGTCGCTGGCGTCATAGACCCGGATCGGCAGGTGCAGATTGTCAGGATCGAACCGGACCGTAACCCGATCACCTGAAACAGCATTGAGTTCCCGGCTCCAGTAGCGGTTGCCGAAGATCTCGATATGGCCGGAGCCCTTGGCAGTCCGAACGCGTTCGGCGGCAAGCAGCCAGAGAGCGCGTTGGTTTTCTGTCGGCCACCGGACAAGCGTGGCCGGATCCTGCATCGAAGCTGAGAAGGTGTCGTCAAACGATCGGCCGTTGGCGTTCCCGCCATTGCGACCCGGCCGTGCATTGTGCTCGGCAATCATCCTGTCGACATGGGCGGAGAACGCAGCAAAGGGGATGCCGCGCGAGGCATAGTTCTCGGGCTTCGCGTCCGGTGTGTTGCCGGTGTATGCGCCTGCGCAAAATGGATGCTTGGCGATGTTCTCGGCCAGATCCCGGAAGGCCCGTTCGATTGGCTTGGACTGTCCGGAATACGGTGTTGCCCAGATGATCTCGGTGCCAAGCGTAGTGAGCAGGCCGCGAGGATCTTCATCCCGGATCTTGAAGCGATAGCGGTTGGGTGCCCCGCCGGTAATCCATTTCGAAGCGAACGCCCGTCCATTGTCGAGCAGGAACTTGTCCGGGATGCCATAGCGGCTGACCATGTCGCCAATGACAAGGCGGACAGTATCCTTGTTCTCTGATGGCGACAGACGCCAGGCGACCATCTTGCCGGAGTAGAGATCCTGCAGAGCAAGCAGGATCACTCGGGTCGGCTTGTCCTGACCGGGCAGCATCACGAACACATCGAACTTGTGGCCGTCCATGTTGACCGCTTCCATGGCGTGAAGCATGGAGCGGTCGCGGCGCTGGGCCGGGTAGAGGTTCTTCACCTGATCGCGCTTTTCCCGGGCGGCAATTTGCACGGCCTTCGGAACCTCGGCCTTGAGCCGACGCCGAAGCGCACGCTCCGCCGGGATAGGTGACCAACCTTGTTCAGGTGCCGCATCCTTCATACGGCGGTAGCAGGCGGAAAAGGCAGGCCGCTCCGGTCGCAGAAAGTCGCTCTTGAGCGCTGCCCAGGCTCTTGGATCACATTCGGAAAAGGACGAGGCGGACTGATACTGATCGGCGAGAGCCGCAAGCCAATCCTGCCGCTCGTGACCGGCGATGCGGCCACGCCAGTCGCGGATCGCTCTGGGGCTCACATCATGCATCTCCGCAGCCATTGTGATTGCTGCGGTTTCGCTCAGCCCGCCGCCGATCAGCGAAGCAACCTGCGCCACCACATTCAATCGGTTTTCGCAGGCGGCTTTGCGGCCCTTTGAAAGCCTCTCATAGTCAGCCCAAAGCTTGGACCGGGCCTCTTGCGCTGTATCCGTATTTGAGTTGGCAGGCGCACCATGCACCATCATCAGATTCGCCTGTGCGGCTTTCGGCAACAGCGACAGATGGTATTCCCAGCCGCCGCCGCGACCATCGCGCTTGCGGGCCTTGCCGTCCTGGTGTCGCCACCCTGCTGATGTCGCAACCTTGCTTGCGGCCTGGTTGCTGACGCCCATGGCGCTGGCGATTTCCGAAACTGTGAAGAACTGCCTCATGATGCCGTTGCCCGCCGGTCTGCGATCATCCGGCGGATGTCGCTTTCGTGTTCCTTGAGAAACATCAGGCTGGCGCGAACCGCCTGGATGCGTTGCATCAGCAATCCGGCTTCGGCCTGCCGCATCTTTCCCTTGCGGATCTGCTCCGGGTAAACCCGCTGTCTCAGCGCGACCTCGCGGTCGATCTCGGCAATCTGTCCGATCAACGATACCTTCATGATTGCTGCCTCCAGCCCTTGGGCTCGACAGGCCGCGCCCGCAGCTTCCTTAGCTTCGCGTCGATCTGGCGCTTTTCCTGATGCAGGAGCGCGATCTCGGCGAGCTTGGCTTCCGAGCCTTCAAGCACTGTCATGCCCGCCTTCGAGACGACGAGGTCGAACAGCCATTTGGCCCCGGTTGCATGGACGAAGGCCGAGAACCTCAAGAGGCTGATGTCGTGGCTGTCCTTGCTTTCGGCCGTGTAGGCGTCGAGCGTTGTCTTCGACAGGTTCGGCAGCCCGAGATAATGGGCCATCCGAAGTGCGATTGTCTGGCGGTCATAGCCACTCTCGCGAATGGCCCTGGACATGGCCCGCTTGATCTCGGAGCGGAACCGTTCGAGATCGACCGATCCGACCTCGATCCGTTCGGGATAGACACGGGCCTCGAACAGGCCCAGCTGATCAGGGTGCGACTTGCTCATGACGCACCGCCTTTGGGTTCTGCCATCAGCCGCGCGTGAACCATGAATTTCTTGCGGGTTGCGGGCTTGGCGCGCTCCCAGCTGTCGATCAGCCGCGAGAGGATCTGCATCTCGGGATCGGGCTTTTTGGCAGGTGGCTCCAGCAGGTCGATCGCTGCCTTGAAATTGCCATTGCTCTCGCGAATCGCGATATGCGCCCTGGCCCGTTTGGAGGGCTCAAGCTTGGCCAATTTGAGAAGCTGGCTCTGGTTGTCAGCCAGCGGTGTACCGCTGATCTGCTGGCGCAGCTCGCGGGGCAGGTTCTGGGCGATCTTGTTGAGCCGATAGATGGCGCGACGGGATACGCCAAGCCGGTTGGCACAAGCTTCGGAGAAGCCGTTCTCGGCTTCTTGCGCGATCAGATCGACAGGTGAGTTTGAAAACTGTGCCAACTTGGCACTGTTTTTCGGACGCCCGCCATTCGGGTTGATGTCTCCCCGCGTTTTCTCCCAGACGTCACGATAGGTCTGCACGAAGACGGCACGATCCATGACAGAAAGATCGTTGCGGAAGAGGTTCTCCTCGATCTCGATCAGCACGGCCTCGTCGGCGCTGGCCTTGACCACGATTGCATCGATCTCTTCTTCGTCCAGAAGCTCGATCGCGCGGAACCGGTGAGCGCCTGCCACCAGGCAATAGCCTTGCTCGCCATTTGGCGTCTGGCGCACCGTGACCGGGTTCAGCAAACCGTGCTCGACGATCGATGCCTGGATGGCGAGCGCATGATCTTCATCGACACTGCGAAGCCGGTCCGGCACGAGGATGTCAGCGAGGGGAATGGGCTTGGAGATCGCCATCACGCGGCCTCCCGCAATTTGTCGTCGAACATGGAACTGGCCCGGTCGGACATGATCCAGTACTGGGCTTCAAACTCAGGCTCCTCCAGCCGTCGATCGACGGTCTCGACAGCACGGCTGATCGCCCCGCTGTCTCGACTGACCATTTTGCCGACGCGCTTCTAGGCTAGACCAAACCGGGCAATCATCAGGTGCATTGCGATCTGGCGGGCCAGAACGGCGTCAGGCTCGCGATGAGGCGGATCGATGATGTTGGCGAGCGGGATATGCGGGAAGGCCTCTTTGACCGAAGCCAGGCAAACCCGGTAGGTGAGATCGTGCAGCTCGTCTTCGCTGAATGGGTTCATGATGTCGCTCCTACAGAAACAAAAGGGCGAAGCCCGCAAGGGCCAGCCCGGTGACAAGTGATCCGAGGATCAGAACAACGGGCACGGGAACCGGGCGATTGGCGTCGGGGGGCGAAAGAAATGGGTTTCGGTCCATGTCTAAGCCGCCCGTTCGTTTCGGCGTTGCACAAGCGTGGGAACCCGTGTCCAATTCTGGGGCGATCGTCGCTGACCGGATGGCCTGTAACGGCTGCGCCACAGAAGATGTGGCCTTGTTCCGAGAGCAGCGGCGATCGCATGCTCACCCTTGGCATTGGGCTCGCGCATGGTGTTGCGGGCAGTGCCATTGGAAAGACCGTAGGTGCGATCAATG